>JAZLJA010000046.1:0-52697 GCA_045617625.1 Oscillospiraceae bacterium
CGAAGCGGCGATCGACATCCTCAAAGCAATCGACAAGCGCGGCGGGGTGCAGCTCGTTTCGTGCCCGACCTGCGGCAGAACACGCATCGACCTGATTTCTGCGGCAAATGCCGTCGAGGAAGCACTGCGCGCATGCGAAAAGAACATCAAGGTTGCCGTGATGGGCTGTGTGGTGAACGGTCCCGGTGAAGCGCGTGAAGCCGACATCGGCGTGGCAGGCGGCGACGGCTGTGCAGTGCTGTTCAAAGGCGAACAGATCCTGCGCAAGATCCCCGAATCGGAAATCGTGCCTGCACTGCTCGAAGAAATCGAGAAGTTATAAGGTATCTGCGGCAATTTCAGCCGCCCATATCGAAAGCTTTCCGCCCGAAGCCAAACGGAATATCAAGGCAGAGAAAGAAAAATCCCACAGAAAGGAACCCGAGCCATGCAGCAGACCCTACGCGAATTTTTGCGCGAATACGGCAGCAAGATCTCAGAGAATGTCCTCGACGGCAGAATGCAGCGCGTGCTTTCCACGCCTGACCGAAGCCGTCTTTACTTCGTGACCGAATACGACCGCATTGTGCCGTTTTCTGAGCTGACCGCCGCCGAATCCCTGCTGACGGAACGCTTTGCGATCCCATTGGTGCGGCTGCTTTGCCGCTACCCCACCGAATGCTTCTCCGTGGACGTTCTGCCTGACCTGTTCCTTTCGCTGCGCCGCGATCTGCCCATGATCAACGGATTTCTCGAAAATGCAGGGCTTTCGCTCCACGACAGTATCCTCACCATCACGCTGCGGCACGGCGGCAGGGACATCCTCGACCAGACGCATTTTCGGGAGGAACTCGCCCGCGCCATTCATACTATTTATAATGTCTCGCTGCAAGTGGAATTCGACGGCGATGCCCATGTCTCCGATGAACAGCTGAATGCCACCATCTCCGAGGTTTTGGCGGAATTGCCCCCCGACCGCGGATATATTCCCGAAGCACCCGCCGCACCCGAGATCCCCGATTTTTCCGCTGTCACCGCACTTGCTCCCGATGTGCAGCCCATCGCCCCCGAAATGCCCGATAAAGACACACTTTCGGTGATTTACGGCCGCCCCATCAAGGAAAACCCCCTCGCCATCTCTGAGGTGCTTGCCAAAATGAACGGCGGCGGCAAGTTCTCCATCGCGTGCGAAGTGTTCGGCAATGTGGATGAACGCACGCTCAAATCGGGCAAAACCCTCGTGACATTCCCTGTCACGGATTATACAGGCAGCATTCTCGTCAAGATGTTTCTCGACGAGGAAAAATATAAGGATTTTCCGTTCAAGGAATGCAAAAAGGGCGCATCTCTGTTGATTTACGGTTCTGTCGTCTATGACGAATATGACCGCGACATCACCATCAAGCCCGTGGCGATCAACAGCTATCAGGCGGAGAAACGCACCGACGATGCACCCGTCAAGCGCGTGGAACTGCATCTGCACACGAATATGTCCGCGATGGATGCAGTCAACTCGGCAGAAGCCATCGTCAAACGCGCCCATGAATGGGGACACCGCGCCGTCGCCATCACTGATCACGGTGTGGTACAGGCATTCCCCGAAGCGATGAACACCTCCGCGAAAATGTCGGATTTCCGTGTGATTTACGGCTGTGAGGCTTATGTCGTCAACGATCTGGAACTGCTGAAGATCATCGACAAACCCGACCCGCGCACCCCCCAGGATGAGGTCATCATTTTTGACGTGGAAACCACGGGTCTTTCGCCGCAAAATGACCGTCTGACCGAAATCGGCGCGGTGAAGATCAAAGGGCTGCGCATCATCGACAGCTTTAACACCTATGTCAACCCGCAAATGCCGATTTCTGAGAAAATCACCGAACTGACGGGCATTTCCGATGATACCGTCAAAGATGCACCGCTCGAAAAAGAAGCAGTCGAGGCATTTTTCCGTTTCTGCGGTGAAAACCCCATACTGATCGCCCACAATGCATCGTTTGATACATCCTTTCTCCGCGCCGTGTTTGCGCGGCAGGGCATGGAACTGCCCTTCACCACCCTCGATACCCTGATCCTTTGCCGCAGTATGCTGCCCGAACTCGGACACCACAAGCTTGACCAAGTCGCCAAGCACCTCAAGCTGGGCAAATTCGACCACCACCATGCCTCGGATGATGCGTATATGCTCGCAAAAATCTATCTGGCACTGATGGACAGACTCATCCGCGACTATCACATCGAGCAGCTTGGCGACCTGAATGCCGCGCTCCCAAACATCGACGTCAAAAAGCTCAAATCGTATCACCAGATCATTCTCGCAAAAAACCAGACGGGCATGAAAAATCTGTACCGCCTTGTGTCATACAGCCAACTCGATTATTTCTATAAAAAACCGCTGATCCCGAAATCCATCCTGACACAGTATCACGAGGGACTGCTCTACGGCAGCGCGTGCGAGGCAGGTGAACTGTTCACCGCGATCGTGGACGGAAAATCCGACGACGAACTCTGCGCACTTGCGTCGTTTTACGACTATCTCGAGATCCAGCCGATCGGCAACAACAGCTTCATGCTCCGCAGCGACCGCTACAGCGCGGAAACCGAGGAGGACTTGCGCAACTATAACCGCAAGGTGCTGGAGATCGGCGACAAACTCGGCATTCCCGTTGTTGCCACATGCGATGTGCACTTCATGGATGAAAAAGACGGCATCTACCGTCAGATCCTGCAATCGGGCAACGGCTTCACCGACACCGACAATCAGGCGCCGCTTTATTTCCGCACCACCGACGAAATGCTCGAAGAATTCGATTATCTCGGTGCTGACCGCGCCTATGAGGTCGTTGTCACCAACACCAACAAAATCGCGGACAAGATCGACCGCTGCCACGCCATTCCAAAGGGCACGTTTACACCGTCCATCCCCGGTGCAGAGGAAGATCTCATCCGCATCACCACCGAAAAAGCCGAGAGCATTTACGGCACGCCGCTGCCCGAGATCGTGGCAAAACGCCTTGACCGTGAGCTGACTTCTATCTGCAAACACGGCTTTTCGGTGCTGTATATGATCGCGCAAAAGCTCGTTGCCGAATCGGAACGCCACGGCTATATGGTCGGTTCGCGTGGTTCGGTCGGATCATCGTTTGTCGCGAGCATGGCAGGCATCTCCGAGGTCAACCCGCTGATGCCGCATTATGTCTGCCCCAAATGCAAACACTCGGAGTTCATTCAGGATGGTTCTGTCGGTTCGGGATTTGACCTGCCCCAGAAAAACTGCCCCGAATGCGGCACCGATATGAAACGCGACGGACACGATATCCCGTTTGAAACCTTCCTCGGCTTCGACGGCGACAAGGCACCTGATATCGACCAGAATTTTTCGGGTGAATATCAGACCATGTCCCACCGCTATACGGAGGAACTGTTCGGACGTGCAAACGTGTTCAAAGCAGGCACGATCTCAGGTGTGCAGGACAAAATCGCTTACGGCTATGTCAAGCATTATCTGGAGGACTGCGGCATCAACGTCAACAACACGGAAATGAACCGTCTCGTGGCGGGCTGCGTGGGTGTCAAGAAAACAACCGGTCAGCACCCCGGCGGCATGGTCGTTATCCCGGAGGAATTTGACATTTTCGATTTCACCCCCGTGCAGCAGCCCGGCGATCCCGGTGACGATGAAGCAAACGTCATCACCACACACTTCGATTTCCACAGTCTGCACGATACCATCCTCAAACTCGATGAACTCGGACACGTAGTCCCGACACTTTATAAGCACCTCGAAGACCTGACCGATATGAAGATCGCGGATGTCCCCACCACGGACCCGAAGGTATTCCAGATGTGCACCGACTGCTCGGTGCTGGGTGTCACGGAGGATGAGATCTACTGCAAAACAGGCTCTCTGGGCATCCCCGAAATGGGCACGAATTTCACCATCGGAATGCTGCTGGAAGCAAAACCCAAGCTGTTTTCCGACTTTTTGCAGATTTCAGGTCTTTCCCACGGCACCGATGTGTGGCTGGGCAATGCACAGGAACTCATCGCACAGGGCACCTGCACGATTTCTGATGTGATCGGTACCCGTGACAGTATCATGACCTACCTGCTCTATCACGATGTGGAGCCGAAACAGGCATCCCAGATCATGGAGGATACCCGTAAGGGCAAGGCACCCAAGACTTTCACCCCTGAACGTATTCAGATGATGCTTGACCACAATGTGCCCCAGTGGTATATCGACTCGTGCCTGAAAATCAAGTATATGTTCCCGAAAGCACACGCTGCCGCTTACGTCACAGCCGCGATCAAGCTTGGTTGGTTCAAGCTTTATAAGCCCCTTGAATATTACGCGACCTATTTCTCCGTGCGCGGCGATGACTTCGATGCGGAGATCGCCATGCAGGGCATCGGCGGTGTGCGCGGCAAAATTCAGGAGCTGAAAAACAAGGGCAAAGACCGCTCCAAAAAAGAAGGCGACCTGCTCGATATCCTGCTGATCGTCAACGAAATGATGTCACGCGGCTACGGATTCCTGCCAATCGACCTTTACAAATCCCATTCCCGCGATTATCTCATCGAGGACGGCAAGCTCCGTATTCCGTTCGGCGCAATCAGCGGCATCGGCGGAAAGGCGGCTGATAAACTCTATGAAACCGCGCAAAAAGGCGATTTTATCTCGGTGGACGAGTTCCAGAATCAGAGTGGTGCGTCAAAATCCATAATTGAAGCTTTGGAGCATCTGGGGGCTTTGGGAAATCTTCCGAAATCCAATCAGCTCTCGCTGTTCTGACTTGACTTTTTTATGATAGTGTGATAACATAGTAGCATGGTAGTGTAGTAGCACGCTAAAGTAGAGGTACATATGAAAGCAAAGAAAAAATCAGGCATCGTCATTCTGATCGCCCTGCTGATAATCGGACTCCTCGCATTCGGGCTCTGGACCGCATATCCGTATGTGCGCTATTATGGCAGCAAAACCGAACATTTCAAAGCCCATGTGACGCTCACCGTGGACGGAAAATCCTATACGCCCAAAGAATCGGATGTGCCGGGCATGGACAGCGTCAGCATCAACGCGGACGGCTCGGTGGAATGTCTGTACGACGAGGGGTTCTACGGCGAACGCACGATCACGATTCGCATCGACGGCATGGATGAACCGCTGATTCTCCGCACATCCATCAACAATGCAAATGAACGCGCGAATCTGAACGTCAATGCGGATGTGAGAACCGACAGCAAAACCGCCGTTGTCACTGGCGAACTCAGAATCAACGATGATCCCGCTTTTCGCGGAAAAATCAAATCTGAAACCGGAAGCATCAACAAAGAACTTGACATGACCGTATCCGCAGAGGAAACGGCTGTGCTGGCAAATACCGTCTAAAAAATGAAAGGATGAATGATTATGTCGAAATCGAAATCAAAAGCAAAGTCTAAGGCAAGAGCAAATTCCCGGAAAAGTACAACTGCAAATGCAAATGCAAATGCAAGAAACAACACCGCTGCGAACAAAAGCCGGAACAAAAAGCGTCCTGTTGCCCTGCTGATCGCGGCGATTGCTGCCGTGGTCCTCATTGTTGTCGGTCTCATCGTGTTCTTCGTGCATAAGAACAACACCGCGAAACCGCATTTCCAAGCCAATGTGACCATCAACGTGGACGGAAAAGCATATACCCCCAAAGATGCCGACGTGATCGGCGCGGACAGCTTCAGCATTCATGAGGACGGCTCTGTGTATTATGTGATCAACAAGGGCGTCAACGGCACACAGGATGTCACGATCAAGATCGACGGCATGGATGAACCGCTGATCCTCCGCACATTCCTCACAGACGAAAAAGCGCACGCCGAGCTGAATGTCAATGCCGATGTGGACAGCACCACGAAAAGAGCACTCGTCACAGGCGAGCTGAAAGTCGATGCGTTTGCGGAATATCCCGAGATCTGGAGCATTTACAGAGATCTGGATATGGCAGTGCCCGCAGAAAACATGGACAAAATCGGAGGAATGTACTGATATGGAACAAAATACATTGACGGAAAAGGAAGACCACTACGGCATCTTCATTGTGCTTGCGGCTTTCTTTTGTCTCAGCGTCCTCGGTATCATTTTCATCACGAACCTGTGTCCTGATGATTACGACACTATTGATTTCACCACCTACCGCGCCACGATCACCGTGGACGGAAACCCATACTTTCCAAAGGCGGAGAACTTTTCCGGCACAGATTTCTATGCTATCAACACCGACGGAATCTTGGAATTCGGCATTCACAAGGGCAAATACGGCAAACGAAAGCTTTCCCTGCATATCGACGGCATCGATGAACCGCTTGTCCTGTGCGTGAGATCTACGAACAAGTATGAGCGCATCATTCTGGATGTCACGATCGCTGTGGATTCCAAAGCAAAGCAAGCAAAAGTCACAGGAACGATGAAATTTGCTACCATGTCAGAATCATGTGCAGACCGTCAGCTCAGCATCGACACCACGCTGGATATGGGCGCAATTTATGCTGCTACACTCGCAAGCACGAGCTGATTCGGCTATCTCACCTGCATCACGCAGATAACATAAGAATGGAGTTTTACGATGAACAGATTCGACCTCATCACACCTGAAGGAACAAGAGATTCCCTTTTTGCCGAATGTACCCTGCGCCGTCAGCTTGAATCACGGCTGCACGGACTGTTTGCGGCAAGAGGATACAGCGAGATCATCACCCCGACACTGGAGTTCTACGATGTATTCAACCGCGAGGCTCAGCCTTTTCCGCAGGAGCGGATGTATAAGCTGACAGATGCAAAAGGCAGACTGCTCGTACTGCGCCCCGACAACACCGTGCCGATCGCCCGTGTGTGCGCAACGCGTCTGCGCGATGCGGCTTTGCCCCTGCGCCTTTACTATAACCAGAACATCCATGTGATCTCGCCTTCGCTCAAAGGGCGTGACGACGAGATTTCGCAGTCGGGCATCGAACTCATCGGCTCTGATTCGCGCATGGCAGATCTGGAAGTCATTGCAGCGGCTGCCGATGTGCTTTCGTCTTTCGGCACGGAATATACGCTGGAACTCGGAAATGCTGCTTTCTTCACCGAACTGATGGCACAGCTCCCTGTCTCCGATGAGATCAAAGAAACCATCCGCGACTGCATCGAAGCGAAAAATTACCCTGCTTTGGGCGATCTGCTCGACACAATGGAGAATTCCGAGATCACAAAAGCCCTGCGGATGCTGCCCAGACTGTTCGGCGGCGAGGAAGTGTTCGCCAAGGCGGCGGCACTCTGCACAGGCGAGCGTTTTTCGGAAATTCTTGCAGAACTGAAATCGCTGTGGGAATCGGTGTCGCAGTTTGCAGGCAAAGAACGTGTCACCGTCGATCTGGGTATGGTTCACCGCACGGATTACTACACAGGCATGATTCTCCGCGGATATCTTTCAGGTTACGGCGAGGAAGTGCTTTCGGGCGGCAGATATGACAAACTGATCGCTGAATTCGGCTATGATGTGCCTGCAACGGGCTTTGGTGTGAATATCGACGCCGTTGTGAAGGTGCTGAACAAACAAAACGAGACTGTCCCTGCGGCAGAACAGCCTGTGAGCAATGTGCTGATCTGGGCGGAAAAGGGCTGCGAGGCAGATGCGATCGAAGCGGCGAAATCGCTGCGTGCAAAAGGGCTTGTCGTGGAGCATTCGCTCTCGGAAACGATCGAAGAGGCGAAACAGTTTGCAGCTGCACACGGCATCGACAGCGTGCTGCCGATCGAGAAGAAAGAGCCTGCGGCAAAGTGAACAGCAGAATCGCCGTTTGAACCGCACAAAGAGGAACGATATCCCATCAAAAAGGAGAACACTATGACTCGTCCGTTACGCATCGCCCTGACAAAGGGCAGACTCGATAAAGATACCGTCGGGCTGTTTGAAACGCTCGGCTATGATTGCACGGCAGTCCACGAAAAAGGCCGCCGCCTGATTTTGCCCATCGGTGACGGCAGCATGGAGGTCGTGCTGGCAAAGGCAAACGATGTCATCACCTACGTCGAACACGGCGTATGTGATCTGGGTGTCGTTGGCAAGGACACCATTCTTGAAATGCAGGGCAAATTCTATGAACTGATCGACCTCGGCTTCGGCAGATGCAAATTCGCGCTGGCAGTCAAAAAAGGCACCGATTTTTACAGCGGCTTCGGCGTAAAAACCATCGCCACAAAATATCCGAACGTCACCCGTAAATTCTTTGAAAGCAAAGGCATGGATGTCGATATCGTCAAAATTGAAGGCTCTGTGGAACTTGCCCCCCTGCTGGAACTTTCTGACGGCATCGTGGATATCGTGGAAACAGGCACGACGCTCAAGGAAAACGGTCTGGAGGTCTATGAGGATGTGTGCAGGATCTCTGCACGCCTGATTGCCAACACCGTCAGCATGAAGCTGCGCCAAAATGAAGTTGAAACGCTGATTTCGCAGATTGAGGGATATTTTGCCGCTCAATCGGAACAATAAGATACGGAGGAACAAACATGAAACTGATTCGCTGCAACGGAAAAGACGAACTCAATTTCTTTGCATCTTTGCGGGAACGCAGTGCTGCTCCCGACCCGAAAGTCGTCGAAACAGTCACAGGTATTCTCGAAGATGTGCGTAGAAACGGTGATGCCGCTGTCCGCGCATATACTGAAAAATTTGACGGAAAATGCCCCGAATGCTTCGAGGTCGATTCCGATACCATCGCAGATGCACTGGAAAACGCTGACCCGAAATTTGTCGAGGCTTTGCTGAATGCCATCGAAAATATCGCAGATTTCCACAACCGTCAGAAGGAACAGGGCTTCACCAACACCCGCGACGACGGTGTCATCATGGGACAGCGTCTGCGTGGTCTGGCTCGTGTCGGATTGTATGTTCCGGGCGGAACGGCGGCTTATCCTTCCTCGGTGCTGATGAATGCGATCCCCGCAAAGATCGCAGGTGTGCAGGAGCTGATCATGGTCACGCCCCCTGCCAAGGACGGAAAACCGAATCCCGATATTCTCGTTGCTGCATCCCTTTGCGGCGTGGACAGAGTCTTTCTCATGGGCGGCGCACAGGCAATCGCAGCACTCGCTTACGGCACCGACACCATTCCGCGTGTCGATAAGATCGTCGGCCCCGGAAATATTTACGTTGCAACCGCAAAACGCCTGCTCTACGGTGTTGTCGATATCGACATGGTGGCAGGTCCGAGTGAGATCCTCGTGATGGCAGACGACACCGCAAATCCGAAGTATGTCGCCGCTGACCTGATGTCGCAGGCAGAACATGATCTGCTTGCCTCCGCGATTCTTGTCACCACCTCCGAGCGTGTTGCCAACGAAACACTGAACGAAATCGAGCGGCAGGTGAAAAACCTCTCCCGCCGCGAAATCATTGCGCAGTCGCTGGTCAATTACGGCGCGGTGCTGGTTTGCGATACCCCCGCACAGGCTGTGGCAATCGCAAACGAAGTCGCACCTGAACACCTCGAAGTGCTGATGGAAAACCCGCTGGAATATATCGGAAAGCTCGATAATGCGGGCTCTGTGTTCCTCGGTGCTTACGCATCGGAACCGCTCGGCGACTACTATGCGGGACCCAACCACGTTTTGCCGACTTCCGGCACGGCAAGATTCTTCTCGCCGCTTTCGGTTTACAGCTTTGTCAAGCGTTCCAGCTATATTTATTATACAGAAGAAGCCCTGCGCGAAGCCAAGGACGATATCCTCTGCATCGCCAACAGGGAAGGTCTGACCGCACACGCCAACGCCATCGCCGTTCGGTTTGACTGATTTTCACGCATCTCCGACGATTTTCAAAAGGAGTGTCTCACCATGAATTTACCCGAAAAGCTCACATCGCTCAAACCCTACGACCCCATCACGGGCAGCTATTCCGTGCGGCTTGATGCGAATGAATCTTATTTTGATCTGCCCACCGTGCTGAAAGCCAAGCTTGCCGATAAGATGGAGCAGATTGATTTCAACCGCTACCCTGCCCCGCTTGCCGATGGTGTCATCGACGCATTTGCGAAGTATTACGGCATCTCGCCTGATCTTGTCACCGCAGGCAACGGCTCGGATGAGATCATCAGCATTCTGGAAAACTGCTTCCTCAAAAAAGGCGCAAAGCTGGTCACGGTCTCGCATGATTTCTCGATGTACCGCTTTTATGCCGCGCTGAGTGAGATCGAAACCGTGGTGGTGCCGAAAAAAGAAAACCTCCAGATCGACATGAATGCGCTGATTGCTGCGTGTCAGGATGCCGATGCCGTGATGTTTTCCAATCCGTGCAATCCCACATCGCTGGGCATCACCCGCGCCGATGTGAAGCGGCTGCTCGAAAGCGTTTCCTGCCTCGTGATCCTCGATGAAGCATATATGGATTTCTGGGATGAGAGCGTGCTTTCGTGGGTCAGCGACTATGAAAACCTCATCGTGCTGCGCACCTGCTCCAAGGCGATCGGTCTGGCGGCTGTGCGTATGGGCTTTGCGGTGGCGAATCCGAAGCTGACGGCACTGATGCGTGCGGCAAAATCGCCGTATAACTGCGACAGCATCAGCCAGATGGTCGCAGAAACAGTGCTTTCCGAGCATTCGCTGCTGCAGCATTGCAGAGATGAGATCGTGGTGCAGACACAGCGGCTCTATGCCGCACTGAGCGATCTGGCACGGCGATATCCTTCGATTCTGGAAACAGTCTATGCACCGCGCACAAACTTTGTGTTCACGAAAACCGCATATGCAAAGGAGATCGCTGAATCGCTTGCCAAAGAGGGCATTGCTGTGCGTGCTTTCCCTGATGGTCTGCGTATTTGCGCAGGCACCCGCCGCGAACAGACCCTGCTCCTCACCGCACTGGAAAACATCCTGAAACCTGAATAAGGTGTCTCCGACGGATTTATATTGGGGCTCCGCCAAAAAAACTGCCCAAGGGACATTATCCCATTTGAAACGGCTGTTATATCAAAAGAATCTCATCCGAATTATGAATCATTCGCAAGGAGGCAATCATGCGAACTGCAACTGTTTCCAGAAATACGAAAGAAACACAGATTACCGTAACCGTCACGCTCGACGGCAAGGGAATCAGCGAAATTTCCACAGGCATCGGCTTTTTTGACCATATGCTCACCGCCATGTCGCGGCACAGCGGCATTTCCATGCAAATCGCCTGCGATGGTGATCTGTATGTCGATGCACACCATTCTGTCGAGGACACGGGCATCGTGCTGGGACAGGCACTCGCGGAAGCTCTGGGCGACAAGTCGGGCATTGCAAGATACGGCAGCGCGTATATCCCGATGGATGAAGCACTCTCGTTCTGCGCACTCGACCTTTCCAACCGCCCGTATCTGGTCTTTCAGGGAAGCTTCACCAACGCAATGATCGGCAGCTATGACGCCTGCCTCACCGAAGAATTTTTCCGTGCGCTTGCAGTCAATGCGGGCATGACGCTCCATCTCAATATGCTCTACGGCGTCAACGACCACCACAAATGCGAGGCACTGTTCAAGGCATTTGCCCACGCACTGAAAATGGCTGTCCGCAAAAATGAAGACGGCACGATTCTCTCCACGAAAGGAGCCCTTTGATGATTTCCGTCATTGATTACGGCGCAGGCAACCTGTTTTCGGTGTGCAATGCGCTCAAATATCTGAACCTTGAACACCGGCTCACCAACCGCGCCGAAGATCTCGAATCTGCCGACGCACTGATCCTCCCCGGTGTGGGTGCATTTCCCGCCGCGATGGAAATGCTGCAGCAAAGCGGTCTGACCGATACGATCCTCTCATGCGCTGCGAAAAAACCGCTGCTCGGCATTTGCCTCGGCATGCAGATGCTGCTCGATGAAAGCGATGAAGTCGCGCCATGCAAGGGGCTTTCGCTGATTTCAGGCGAGGTGCACAGGATTCCCTCCAAGCGCGTGATCATTCCGCACATGGGCTGGAACGAACTCGAGATCACACAGCCCGACTGCCCGCTGCTTGCAGGCATCGACACCCCCGTTTACACCTACTTTGTCCATTCCTATCAGGGATTCTGCCGCCCCGAAAATGTCGTCGCGTATGCCGACTATGACGGAAAGATCCCTGCACTCATCACCGACGGCAAATTCGTATTCGGTGCGCAGTTCCACCCTGAAAAATCGGGCGAACAAGGACTGCAAATGCTCAGAAACTTCGGAGGACTTGCAAAATGATTATTCTTCCCGCGATCGACATTCACAAGGGACAATGCGTGCGGCTGGTGCAGGGCGATTACAGCACTGCTTCCAAAGTCGCCGCTGACCCGCTGGAAACCGCACAGAAATTCGAGGCGGACGGCGCAGAATGGCTGCACATGGTCGATTTGGACGGTGCCAAAGAGGGCAAACCCGTCAACACGGATATCTATACCAATGTGGCAAAGCACACGAATCTCAAAGTGGAATTGGGCGGCGGCATCCGCAACCTTGACACCATTGCCGCATACCTCGACATGGGCATCACCCGTGTGATTCTGGGCTCTGCGGCACTGAAAAACCCGCAGCTTGTCGCCGATGCCGTTGCGAAATTCGGCAGCGAGAAAATCGTTGTGGGCATTGACGCGAAAAACGGCATGGTCGCCACGGAAGGCTGGCTCGAAACCTCCGATGTCCATTACATCGACCTTGCCGAAAAGATGATCGAAGCAGGTGTCAGCCACATTATCTTCACGGATATTTCCAAAGACGGCACATTGTCGGGCATCAGCGCAGTGCAGCTTTCCACGCTTGCCAATGCCACCCGCAGCAGATGCAATATCATTGCAAGCGGCGGCGTTCACACCATCGACGACATCATCGCCTGCAAAAATCTTGGGCTTTACGGTACCATCTGCGGCAAGTCGATCTATCAGGGCACCCTGAATCTCAGAGAAGCCATCGAATACGCAAAAAATGAAAGTATTTAAGCGCATTTGCATTGTCATCGTCGTGCTGCTGATGCTTTGGGCTGCCGCATTTGCAACGGATTATTTCCGTGTCATCACGCTTGGAAAACGCCCCGTTTTCTGTCTCGAAACGTCAGAGAATTGCTATCATGGACTTGGCTGGCAGGTGGAGCTCTGCCCCCATCCCATCACGGGCAAGGACGAATACTGCATCTCGCTGTTTGGCAAATACATCGAATCGAATATCACCAATTAAGGAGATTATCATGCTTGCAAAACGAATCATCCCCTGCCTTGATGTACGGCATGGCAAGGTTGTCAAGGGTGTGAATTTTGAGGGCGTCAAGGATGTCGGCGACCCTGTTGCCTGCGCCGCGGAATATAACCGTCAGGGCGCAGACGAACTTGTTTTTTATGACATCGTCGCATCTCACGAGGGCAGAGGCACGTTCCTCGATGTGGTGCGCGAGACCGCAAAGCAGGTGTTTGTCCCGCTGACCGTCGGCGGCGGCATTTCCACCGTTGACGATATGCGCGAAACACTCCGCGCAGGTGCGGACAAAATCAGCATCAACTCCAGTGCGGTCAAAAACCCTGCGCTCATTTCAGAGGGTGCGGAGATTTTCGGCTCGCAGTGCATTGTCGTGGGCATCGACGCCAAACGCGACGGCAAGGGCGGTTACACAGTCTTTGCAAACGGCGGCAGAATTGATATGCACGTTGATTTGCTCGAATGGGTGCAAGAGGTGCAGCGGCGCGGAGCAGGCGAGATCTGCCTCAACTCCATCGACACCGACGGTGTGCGCGGCGGCTTCGACCTCGAAATGCTCAAAGCCGTCTGTGCGCGTGTCACGATCCCTGTCATTGCAAGCGGCGGTGCAGGCAAACTCTCCGATTTTGCCACCGTGTTTGAACAGACCGATGCCACCGCGGCACTTGCCGCATCGCTGTTTCATTTCGGGGAGCTGACCATCCCGCAGGTCAAAGCCGATTGCCGCAGCAAGGGCATCATCATGCGATAAGCCTGCGCGGACGCAAGGAGGTGCCACGATGAAACACACATTCCGCATTCTCTGCGCCGTTTGGCTCACGATGCTTTGCCTTTTCTCGATCTCAATGCCTGTCGGAGCAGCTGACACTGTTCGGCCGACCGTAGAACTGCAAATCATCAACCCGCCCGATGCGCACTACGATCTCGATATTCTCATTGATGCGGATTATCTCGCGGATGTGTCGGATATCGAACATGATTACTATGTGCGCGAAAATGCACTTGACCGCAGCGGTCTTGTGAAAGGCTCTGACCCTGCACTTGCCGATATCCTTGCCGCATATAATGAAAACGGCTGGACAGCGCGTCTGCACGGGCTGGACGGTGGTGCGGCAGCAGTCATCGAAGCCAACAGCACACACCGCTATCTGCTGACGGACAGTGCGCCCAAACATTTCAAGGTGATACTCGTCACCGCGGACGGACAGACGATCATCAGTGAACCTGTCACGGTGAAGCATTTCGCCGCTGAGGTGGTTTTCGATGCGAAAAACAACGTCATTTCAGAGAAAAAAATCACAAAAGCACTTGGAACACATCTCGGCAAAACAAGCCTCCTGATGCTCTGCACATTTGGCTGCACACTCGTCATCGAGGGGCTGATTCTGCTGCTGTTCTTCCGCAGGCACATGAACAAACGAAACATCTGCATCTTTGTGCTGACAAACTTTTTGACCGAACTGTTTCTCTACACAATGATGCTTCTGCTGCCCGAAGGCAATCGCGGATTCTTCATCGCCATGCCCTGCATCGCAGCATTGGAGATCGTTTTGATGTGCAGCCTTTGCGATACCAAACTGAAGAAAAAACTCGGTGTGCTGGTGACTTGCAGCAATCTTCTGCGGTTTGCGGCAGGATTTTTCCCGTTCGTCAACTTCATTTGCGAAAAAGCCACATCACTTTACCGATAATCACAATACAAAGGATGAGAAACACATGAACAACCCTGTGAAAATCGACCTTGACAACCTCGACCGCTTTTTTGTGAAATCCGAACTGATCCCCGCGATCTGCTATGAGGTTGACACCCAAACCGTACTGATGCTCGCTTATATGAACAAGGAAAGCCTGAAGCGCACCCTCGAAACGGGCTATACATGGTTTTGGAGCCGTTCACGGCAGGAATACTGGAACAAGGGGGCAACGTCGGGAAACCTGCAAAAGGTCGTCTCGATTTTCGCGGACTGCGATGACGATACCCTGCTTGTCAACGTGCAGCAAACAGGCGTTGCCTGCCATACAGGCGCATACAGCTGCTTTTTCAAGGAACTCTATAACGAAAAGGAGAACGATTGATATGACCGTTTATCAGGAAATTTTTGAAGTGATCAAGGCGCGGAAAGCCGCATTTGAGGCAGGTCAGGCACAGGAAAATTCCTACACCGCCTATCTGTTCGACAAGGGCGTGGACAAGATCTGCAAAAAAGTGGGCGAAGAAGCCACCGAGACCGTCATTGCTGCGAAAAACGGCGATAACGACGAACTGAAAAATGAGATCAACGATCTGCTCTATCATGTCATGGTGCTTGCCGCCAATCAGGGACTTGACTGGGCTGACGTCGAACAGGTGCTCGAAGAACGCAACGAAAAAATCGGCAACCTGAAAACATTCCATCAAGTCGATAAAAACACCTGATCGGCATTTTTCCTGCATCATGCACAAAATTCCTTCTCCGCGAATACATTATACAGAGGATGCCGAACATCCCCGATGAATGAGCCAGGAGGAGGAATCCCTATGAACGAAGAAGCCATGTCGCCTGCCGCGATCAAAGCCGAGCGCGTATTCGACAGCTGCAGCGACAAGGACTGTATCACCAATCTGCAAGTGATGCTCGAAACAGGCGGCGATCTGCCCGCACAATTTCAGATGGTGAAAACCCGCTGCGTCTCCATCGACAACATCTGCATGAATGTGGAGCCGATCCCTTTCAACCGCGGATATTATTCGGTGGATCTGACCTATACATTCGGTGTGGAGCTGCTCGCCTACGAATGTGCAAACGGCGCTCCCGTGCCTTTACGCGGCACTGCCACCGCCGCCAAAAGCGTGATCCTGTATGGCAGTGAATCCAACACCAAGACCTTTTTCAGCAACGGCGCCCGCATCGGCAGCACAAACGGCTGCTGCGAAATCGTCAATCTGCCGACAGCAAGCTGCCAGTGCGTTGACCCCATTGCACTCGAAACCAAAATCGTGAACCTGTGCCAATCGAGCGACGAAAGCGGCTGCTGCCGTCATCGTGCCGTCATGTTGACACTGGGCGTGTTCTCTGTGGTCGAACTGACCCGCCCTGTGACGATGTCCGTGCAGGCAATGCCCTATTCGGTGCCGAGCAAAAGCTGCTCGAAAGAAACGGATTCGCCATGCGAGATCTTCAACCGCATTTCGTTTCCGACAGACCAGTTTCTCACGCAGGAATCTGATCCCGCCGCCCCCGCAAACGATATCCGTGCATCCGACGGCGGCTGTGGATGCGGCTGCGGAACATTCTGAATTTTCCAAACAAAAACCGCGTGGGCGGATTCGGCACACGCGGTTTTTGATATACTCTCTGCGGACAAGTCCGCTTTTTTCCACACGATGCGATACGAAAGGAGTTGTTTTCTCATGACCTACGATGAAGCTGCGGCACGCATCGCCGAATTGACCGAAGTGCTTACCCGACTTGCCCACGAATACTATGATCTTGATGCACCCAGTGTCGAGGATTACGAGTACGATGCGCTCATGCACGAGCTGAAAGCCCTCGAAGCCGAATTTCCCGCACTGCTCGCTCCCGATTCTCCGACACAGCGCGTACAGGGTGTCGCATCCGGCGATTTTGAAAAAGTCACACACGCCGTGCAAATGGCAAGCCTGCAGGATGTCTTTTCGTTTGGCGAGGTCGGGAATTTCATCAACCGCGTGCAGGAAGCAGTCAAAAAGCCGCAGTTCACGGTCGAACCGAAAATTGACGGACTCTCGGTATCGCTCGAATACGAAAACGGTGTGCTGGTGCGCGGCTCCACCCGCGGCGACGGCTTTGTCGGCGAGGATGTGACAGCCAACCTCAAAACGATCCGTTCCATTCCGCTGAAGCTGAAAAATGCCCCTGCCTTCCTTGAGGTGCGCGGCGAGATCTATATGCCCCATGCATCGTTTGACCGCCTCTGCGCCATGCACGAAGCGGAGGGCAAAGAACCGCCGAAAAATCCGCGAAACGCTGCCGCAGGCTCGCTGCGCCAAAAAGATGCGAAAATCACTGCACAGCGTCGGCTCGATGTGTTCATCTTCAACATTCAGCAGGTCGAGGGCATCTCGTTTGACAGCCACTCCGCATCCATTGATTATCTCAAAGGGCTCGGATTCCCGACCATTCCATACACCATATGTGACGCCGACCTTGCCGCCGTGCAGGAAGCAATCGAAAATATCGGAGCAGAGCGCGGCGACTACGGCTTTGACATCGACGGCGTCGTCATCAAAACAAACGACCTCTCACAGCGCGAAATGCTGGGCTCCACCGCAAAATATCCCAAATGGGCAGTGGCGTTCAAATTCCCGCCCGAAGAGAAAATCACGGAGCTGCTGGAAATTGAAGTGCAGGTGGGCCGCACGGGTGTGCTGACTCCCGTTGCAGTGTTCTCGCCGATCAAGCTAGCAGGCACGAGCGTTTCGCGTGCAGTGCTGCACAATCAGCAGTTCATCACCGACAAAGACATTCGTTTGGGCGATCGGATCCGCGTTCGCAAGGCGGGTGAGATCATTCCCGAAGTGCTGGCATCCGAATCACACGCCCCGAATTCTGTGCCCTATACGCTCCCGACACACTGCCCTGTCTGCGGCGCACCTGTCGAAAAGGACGCTGATGCGGCTGCAGTGCGGTGCTTTAACCCTGCGTGTCCTGCACAGGTGTTCCGCTCGATCGTGCATTTTGCGTCAAAACCTGCCATGAACATCGACGGCTTGGGACCCGCAATCGTGCAGCAGTTGCTCGACAATTCGCTGATCCAGTCTGTCGCTGATCTTTACACCCTCACAACGGCACAGATTCTCACGCTGGAGGGATTCAAGCAAAAATCGGCGGACAACCTCATCACAGCGATCGAAGCATCGAAGCATCAACCGCTTGACCGCGTGATCGCCGCGCTCGGCATCCGAAACATCGGACAGGCAGCGGCAACTTTGCTCTGCGAGCATTTCGGCAGCCTTGACGCGATTCGTAATGCGTCGGCAGCAGACATTGCAGCCATCGAAGGTTTCGGCGGCATCATGGCACAATCGGTGGCAGATGCATTCGCAGAGAAGAAATTCAATAATCTCGTGGATACGTTGTTATCAAACGGTGTCGAGATGCTTTACGAGAAAAGATCCACAGGTGACAACCGTTTTGCAGGTCTGACCTTTGTGCTGACAGGCACACTGCCCAATCTCAAGCGCGACGAGGCAAAAGCGAAAATCGAAGCTTGCGGCGGAAAAGTGTCCGGCTCGGTATCGAAGAAAACCGATTTTGTCGTTGCCGGCGAGGATGCAGGCAGCAAACTTACCAAAGCACAGGAACTCGGCATCCCGATTTTGACTGAGGCGGAACTGCTTGCAAAAATCGAGGAGTGATTCGTCATCGACCGTGTTTTCATGACGCTTGCTTTTTTTCACGCAGTATGATATAATAAAAGCAAACCATGCGAAAAGGAGTACCCGATATGCGAAAATCTGTTTTGACCGCTCTGCTGCTCTGCGCAGGCTGCCTGACCGCTTGTAACAGCCAGTCTTCCGCGCCTGAATCAACAGAGATGCAATATATCAAAACCAGCGTGTTTTATGACACGGTCATGGATATGTATCAGAATCCCGACAATTATCTTGGCAAGCAGTATCATATGGTGGGAACACTCTACGAAATCGAGGATGACGAGACGGGTGAGGTGTTCCGCTCCATATACGGCACAAGCCCGACCGACCGCGGCGAGGGCATCGGCATTGAACTGCGCTGGGACAACTTCGAGGGAATCGCAGCGGATGACAAAATCACGGTTGAGGGCACGCTTGACAGTGAAAAGGGCACCCATGACGGTGAAGAACGTGAATTCCTCATTTTGCGGGTGTCAATGCTGGAAAAGCGCGAATAACGGCTGCAACACTCGTATCGTCATAAAACATCAGAAATGAAGTGTAAGGGGAACCCTATGAAGGGGTTCCCCAATACGTTTTTCGACAAAATGAATTACGCTCAAGCCTTTGCAAAGACTTGAGCGTAACTTTTATGACAGACGCCGCGTTCAGCCGATCGGACGGCCAAACTCATCATACACCTGCTCCTTGGGCGGTGTCCCGAAATATACTCCATATGCTTTCTGCCAGTTGTCCGTACTCCCGTTCTCAAACAGTTCCTCAAACGTGGTGTACCATACTTCATCCTCCGCATCTCGGACGTAAATCTCATCGCCGATCATCGTCAGATCAAAACAATCAGGGTCAGGATTCGGCGCGTGCTTGCCCTTCGGCGGATAAAGTTCTTTCACGGCATTGCCATCCCAGTCCATCACATACCATTTCTGGTTTGCACGATAGATCAGATAATCGTCTGCCCATGTCAGTTCGCCAAGGTTGCAATGCTTGATCTGTTTGGTCTCCCCTGTCGCCACATCCAGCCGAAAGAGATCATATCCTGCCGATTCGCCGTTGCTGGCAGTTTTCCAGATCGTATAAGCGATCTTGCCATCGTGGAACACTGCTTCATCGCAGCCCACCATCAGGTCAGCGAGCTGCGTGATCTGCCCCGTATAGCAGTTGATGCGGAAAATGCCCGCCTCGGTGAATGTATCCATCCACGAACTTTGGGGGCGGTAGAAATAGACGAAATCGCCGCTGCCGCCGATGAAATCACTGATTGCAAGCCAGCCCGCCGTCGTCAAGCCCGAATCCAGCACTGCTGCCGTTTTGCCCGACGCGATCTCATAGCAGTACAGCACACTGCGTGTATAATGCTCAACGTCTCCTCCATTTATCACATCGCCGATATAATCCCGATACTCCGTCGAGACCCAGATGGTGCCGCGATGAATACACATGGTCGCACGGACGCACTGCAAGGTTTCCGTCTCGAGCTGTTTCACAACTTCCATCGAGCTGCCGTCAGGGGCATAGCGCAGCAGCACCAGATTGCTGTCCATTTCGCCAACTTTTGCGTCCGATCTGTCGTTCGCGATCGCATAAAGTACACCCTCGTAATAGGCGACATCCAACAGCCAGTATTTGCTATTCGTGGCAACACAGTATTCGTTTCCGTCGTGGAGACATTGCGGTCTGGTGCAAAGATACACACTTTCGCCCGTTCCGCGCGGCGCATAGGCAATTCCTCTCCGATGCGTTTCAAGATTCTCCTTGAAGCAGTAATAACCGTTTTCCGTCACGATGAATCTGCCCATGTCCCGCATCGTCATGTTGGTGAGATAGTTCTGGCAGGTGTCCTCCGCGCCCGTGGGGTGCAGGTCGAGCGATGCAGGCACCACTTCAGGATAGGACATCGCAGCAGTGGGGTCAACGACGGAATCACCGACGAGATTGTTGTTTTTGTTGATGATCAGTTTGGCAAACACGCCGCCCGTGATGCCGACGATCAGGCAGGCGGCAATCGTGCCAATGACAGTTTTTTTGGTGATTTTCATTTTTTCATTCTCCTCCACAAAGGCATTCTCAATGGTATATGCAAAAGGTTCGTCGCTTTCAGGCATTCTGTCACCTGAAATCATCGTGTTTTTGAGCTTTTCGCGCATGGCAGTCCGCTGTTCGGGTGTGTATTTCACCGAACGCAGTGCCTTTTCAAATTCATGGTGTGTCATAGGTCAGCCACCTCCTCTGATTCGAGTTTCAGTTTGAGCTTTTGTCGTCCGCGCCGCAGCAGAGAACCGATGGTATTCTCACTTTTTCGCTGCACCTTCGCGATATCCTTAATGCTGTAACGCTGCACATAATAGAGATACAGCACACTCGCATAGGGCTTTGGCAGCGAATATATGATATCGAGCAGCGCGGCGTTTTCCTCAGGGCTTGCCGTGCGCGGCTCGTCGGCGGGGGCGATGTCGCTGCGTTTTTGTTTCCACCAGCTTCGATGATAGTTCCGTGCCCGATTGCGAATCGCACAGAACAGCCATGCCTGCAAATGGTCGTCATCCGAAATTGTTTTTGGCGGCGATGCGTGCAGTGCAAGCAGCACATCCTGCACGATGTCCTCAGCTTCAGGACGGCTGCCCGTGCAGCAGCAGGCATATTGCAGCAGCGCATCGCCGAAATGGTCAAACGCATACAGCGCAAGATTGTCCATGCTCACACTCCTTTCATCGTGGATTCACAGCGTTCTATTACATACACAAAATACTTGCCCTTTTTTGTGCAGTGAAAATATATATTTATATTTTAGCATATTATCAGAAGAAAATCAAAAAAATCGAGAAAAATTTTGCGAAAGGTATTCCATTTTTCGCGGTTTTCTGGTATAATAGAAATGTATATTGTAATCTTCCGCATTTTTCATCACTTGAAGGAGCTGACCATCATGAAAAAACGATTTCTTGCGGTGCTGATGACACTGTTTGTCTGCCTTCCGATGCTTCCCTCCGCGAAAGCATCTGCGCTGGTGTTCACGCCAAACTGCACCGTCAACAGCGAAGCTGCAATTCTGTTCAACCTCGATATCGGTGAGGTTGTTTACGAAAAGAACGCAGATATGAAAGAATTCCCCGCCGCGCTCGCACAGATCATGACCGCCGTCGTGGTGCTGGAAGAATGCGATGATATCTCGAATGTCAAACTCACCGCCGACGATGCCCTGTTCGCACCGCTGGCAAACTACGAAAATCAAAGCGATCTGCGCTATGCCAACATCAGCGCGGGCGACACCCTCACCGTCGAGGATCTGCTCTATGCGATGATGCTCACCTCCTCATGTGAGGCATCCATCATGCTGGCAAACCACTTTGGCGACAAGAGCGAAGAAAAGTTCGTGGAGAAAATGAACGCCAAAGCCGCTGAACTCGGCATGACCTCCACACGCTTTACCAACGCCACAGGGTTATACAGCGCACGTCAAAACGCTTCGGCTCGCGACATGATGACGCTGCTGCGATATGCGATCAAGCTCCATGACTTTGAAGCCATCGCCTGCGCAGAGCAATACACCCCCGCAACCGCCGCTGCTGCCGAAAAAACCGAGGACTGGCTCTGGAAACATTCCAATGTCATGTGCGACCCCGAAAGCACCTACTACTGTCAGGGCGTGCGCGGCATCAAAACAGGCAATCTGGAAGAAGGCGGCAGAAGCATCGCGTTGAAAGCCTCCCGCGACGGCAACAATTATCTGCTCATCTGCATGAACGCCCCCATGAAGGATGCGGACGGCAACAATACGTTCTATCATCTCACCGATGCAAAGGGCATCATCGACTGGGCATTCACCCACCTCACTTATCAGAATCTCCTTGCCGACAATGAGGAAATCGACGAAGTGGAAGTTGCCAATGCAGACGGCAACAATTACGTCATCGTCAAGCCGAAAACCGGTTATTCCTGCATCTGGTGCGACACCGCTGACATCGACTCAATCCAGAAAGTCATCAACCTGAAAGAAAACGTCAAAGCACCCGTTGCCGCAGGCGACACCCTCGGTACGATTCAGCTCAAGCTTTCCGGTGAAGTGCTTTCGGAAATCGACCTGATCGCAGGCTCCTCCGTGGAGCGTTCGCTCTGGAAATACAATCTCAGCATTATTCCCGTTTTCTTCCGCTCCGACTATATCGGAAAAGCCGTGAAAACCGCGCTAATCCTCTCGATCGTGTATCTTGGCGCATGCATTTTCTTCTTCGTGCGATACAAAATGGAACGCAAGCGACGCCGTCAGGCAAAGGAAAACCGCGCAAGATAAGCTGTGCCTGTATCATAATGATGACTGCCGTGTTTCGTTACCGAAATACGGCAGTTTTGTTTTCACTCGAATACCACAAGCATAAAAAAGCTGCATCTCCGGTTTGCGGAAATGCAGCTTTTTCGTATTCAAATACTAATCACAAACAGGAAGCCCACACAAATCAAAAATGCAAGCATCCCGATGTTGATGCAGGCTGCCAGCCATCTTGACTTTTTCGACAAGACGGTTTCCGATTCGTTCAGCGTGAAAAACGTACCTTCTGCCATGCGGTAAATGAACAGCACCACGCCCACAAATGCAAGTGTATAAAGCAGAACGTTATACAACAAATACGGACGAATCTCACTAAGATGTTCAAACAGCCATTCCTGACCGCCTGACAAAAGCCCTCCGACATCGGTGACATCGGACAGCAGCAGCGTTGCCACAGCACCGCCGAAAAAGTTGATGCACAGATGCAGTGCCATCGTATAAAGAACATTTCCCGTTTTGACATACACAAATGCAAGTATGCATCCCAGCAGTGCAGCGTAGAATACCTGACTGAAATTGCCGTGAAACAGCCCGAACAATACGCCTGAAAGCACAATCGCCGTGCCGTCGCCATATTTCCGCACGCGGTCAATGAACACTTTGCGAAACAGCAACTCCTCGACAATCGGCGCACCAAACAGCGCTATCAAAACCATCACCTTGCTGTTATCGCTGAACATCATCGTTTGCAGCGTGTCATTCGACACATCGACACCCGTTGTTGATCCAACTGCCGCGACAAACAGCATGGTGATCAGGTTGCCGACCAGCATTGCTCCGATGCCGATACAGAGATAAGTCAGAAAATCAGTCGGCAGCAGCTTTTGCTTTTTGGGCGGCGATACTTTCATCTTTTTGCTGATGAGCAGATATATCGGCAGCGCGATCAAATACATGGGGCAGAAGGAGAGGATTATGTTCCAAATGCTGTTGGCTGTCAGCGGTATATCGGAGCACTTCGAGTATATGATGCCTGCGATATTCTGAAGCCCGATACTCAGTACCAAATAAATTGCCAGATTCAGCAAACTGTGTGAATAAGCGCCTTTTGCCTCCGCGAACAGTTCCTTTTCTGACGATGACTGCGGCAAATCATCAGCGTTCATCATCTGCGTGGTCAGCTCGTTATCCAAATTTTCATTCCTCCAGATGTTGCGCAAAGCAGCGGTTTTTCCCGTATGCACGGGAAAGACCGCCGCTCGTTGATCAGATTTTATTTTTTCTTGGCGTTATCCTTGCCGACAAATGCACCGGTTGCAGGGTCAACACCGCGGGCACGAAGCTGTTTTTCAAATTCCTTGTTGATCTTATCCATCTTCTTGCGGCGTTTTGCCTCAGCGGCAGAAACAGGTCCTTCCTGCTTGGGCGGCTCTGCCTTCGGCTGTGCAGCTGCAGGAGTCTTCTTCTGCTTCGGCGGGATCTTATACTCGGTGTACTTGACTTCCTTATCGCTGCCGGCATTCTTCTTCTTGGAGGGATCTTCGATGCCCATTGCACCCATCAGTTCTTCCATATCCAGAACGGGAGCACCGCCCTGCTGAAGTCCTGTGGTCACGCCCACGCCCTTTGCCGCATTCACAAACGGATTTTCAGGCTGGAGCGGCGGAGTGCTGTAAACAGGCTCGTTGATCGGAACCGGCTTGCCGAGTTCGTCATAGGTCTGGAAAATTTGTCTGCCGTCTGCACCATAGCCGACAAACAGCGGCATGGGTGTGTTGGGATTTCTCGGTGCAACTGCCTTCGGTACAGCAAACAGGTTGTTCTGCTGATTTGCAGGATTTGCATACTGCACGCCTGCGGGCTGCTGCGGATAACCGGGGAAACCGCCCATCGGCTGCTGGAACTGCTGCGGCATCGGAGCAGGCTGCGGATATGTAGGCTGCAAAATGGGCTGTACCGGCTGCTGGAACTGCGGCGGCACAGGCATCGCGGGCTGCTGAAGCTGCGGTGCTGTGGGCACATCGACGAGTTCGGGCAGATCGGGAAGCGCAGAGGACAATTCGGTGGGGACCGTTGTCAGATCAGGCAGCACATCCTGCACTGTCTGTGCCGCACTTGCGACATTGGAAATCTCCGGGAAAGCGGAGAGATCAGGTGTCTGAACCTCCTCGGCAGCCTGAAGCTGCTGCGCGGCGTTCACGAGATTTTCCAGTTCATCCAGCGAAGGAATGTCATCAAAATCAGATTCGGAAGTTTCGGGCACGGTGTTGATGCTGTCGGGCATAACGGAAAATCCGCTGTCCGAAACATCATCGGTTTTTTCAGTGGGCAGAACGAACAGATCATCCAGCGGGTCGATATCGCTGTCCCCTGCGGGAGTCAGCGATTCAGGCATCACTTCCACGATTCCGTCAGCCGCATTGAGGTTTGCCGAGAATCCGTCACCGTTTTCCAGATCATCCACAAACGGGACATCGGGTTTTGCCGGCACGGAAAGTTCAGGAATATCGTCGATATCGGCGATCTCAGGAATGATCGGCTCATCTGCGGCAGGTGCTGCCGGCTGCATAGCTGCCTGCACCTCGGCAAAAGCGGCACCGGTATCGAACAGGCTGTTTGCAACGGTATCAAACGGATTGAGCGACGCCCCTGCCTGCGCGGTCGCCGCTGCATGAACCTGCTGCGGTGTGGGCATGGAGAACTGTGCCAGAATATCCTCGGGATCAGAAAGTGTCGGCGAAGCAGGCTTTACAGGTGCCGCGGGCACTTCGGGAACATCGAGAGAGGGCACATTCAAATCGTTCGCAGGAGTCGGCACAGAGAACTGTGCGAGAATATCGTCAACTTGCGCGGGAGCCTGCGGTGCGGTGGGCACAGAAGGAATCGCAAACTGCGAGAGAACATCGTTTTGCGGCTGCGGGATGACAGGAGCCTGCGGCAAAACAGGAGGCTCGGGCATCTGCGGTGCGGCAGTCTGCGGCGGCAGAGCAAACTGCGAAAGAACGTCATTGAACGGCGCTGCCTGCGGCTGCGGAATCTGCGGCGCGGTGGGCACGGCAGGAATCGCAAACTGCGAGAGAACGTCATTCTGCGGTGCTGCCTGCGGTTGCGGAATCTGCGGCGCGGTGGGCACGGCAGGAATCGCGAACTGCGAAAGAACGTCATTGAGCGGTGCTGCCTGCGGCTGCGGAATCTGCGGTGCGGTGGGCACAACAGGAATCTGATATTCCGAAGGCTTCGGCATATTCTTTTCAGGTGCAGGCGCATCAATGGGCACATCAGCCTGCTGACGGCGCATGGAAGGCGGCACATAGTCGCCCTGAGATGCCGCAGAAGATGTATGCATCGCGGGAGCCTGCACGGGAGACGCATCGCGGGTGGGCATTGCACCCATCTTGCGCAGTGCATTCTCCTCCATCTTCATCTGCTTCTGCTCCTGCTTGAGCATCATTTTCATTTCTTTATTCGATTCGCGAATCAGCTGCTTTGCAATATTTGTCTTGCACTTTTCGCAGGTGATCTGCACAACATCCTGCATTTCACCGATGGAGGTGAACTGACCGATGTTTTCGGGCTTGCTCAAATTGATGCGGCAGGCGGTCATTTTACCGTTTGTCGTCGCGTGTACCTCCTTGGTACGAGATTTATTCGCTGATAAAAGGTCTACGTGCATAAATTTTTCCCTCCGAAGAATATATAATATTCCATAATCCCTATTATACACCAAACAGAATGAAAAATCAACACTTTTGAGAAGAAAAAAACCACTTTGTCTATTTTTTTGTGCATTACATAAAAAACGGTATCACTTTTTGGCATTCATGACATATTTCTTTGAAAAAATGACTTTGTAAAACAATTTCTTGACAGTTGCGCGAAAATATGGTATGATAATAGAGTATCGGTATGTGCGGACAATGGCACATCACACACACATTTATCAATAGTATTTCAGGAGGCAAACCTATGTCCATTCTCCATGCAATCATTCAGGCGATCATTCAGGGCTTGACCGAATTTCTCCCCGTATCCAGTTCCGGTCACATCCGTCTTTATCAGGCACTATTCAATCAGCCTGTGGAGGAGGGCACATTTTTGCTGGTGATCCTGCACCTCGGCACACTGGTCGCGGTGTTCATCGCCTTTTGGGACACCATCTGGGCACTCATCAAGGAATTTTTCGTCATGCTGAAGGATATCTTCACGGGCAAATTCAAGTGGTCGGAGATGAACCCTGACCGCCGCATGATCCTCATGCTGATCATCTCGCTGGTGCTGCTCGTTCCGTTTTACCTCATCAAAGACATTTTTGAAAACATCAGCCTGCCGATCATGGCACTCTGTTTCCTCTATACATCCGTGATCCTTTTCTTCGCAAACCGCGTGAAAAACAATAAAAAAACCGCCGGCGACATGACCGTCAAGAACGCAGTCGTGATCGGTCTGTTCCAGTGTGTCGCACTGTTTCCGGGTGTGTCGCGCTCCGGCTCCACCATCAGCGGCGGATTGTTCACAGGGCTTGATAAAGACACCGCCGTGCGTTATTCATTCGTGCTTGGCATTCCCGCGATTCTCGGCGGCTGCCTCTCAGAACTGATGGATGCAGCAAGCGGCGAACTGCAAATCGAAGTGCTCCCCATGCTGATCGGATTTGTTGTCTCGGCAGCGGTGGGCATTCTGGCGATCAAGCTGGTCAAATGGCTCATCAAATCCGATAATTTCCATGTATTCTCCATCTACACATTCCTCGTGAGTATCTTCACACTTGGTGTGTGGATGTTCAAACACTGATTCCATATAAGAGAGAAACTGCGGCGTGAATCATCCGCCGTCCCCACAAAAGGAAGGATTCCGTTATGGCACAAACACGTTCCACAGGCAGCAAAACCACAAAGAAAAAAACCGCAGCAGCAGGCGGCACACGTAAAAAAACACCTGCAAAGCGGAATGTTTCGTCTGCCTCCGCCACGCGAAGCACAAGCTCCGCACCCAGAAAAAATACCGCACCTGCGAAACAATCCGCAGGTGAAACCGAAAACAAATCCACAGGCGTTTCGGAGGAGACTCTCCGAAAGCTTGAACTTGCACGCACACAAAACAATCAGCTCACCTCATTGATCCTGTTTTCCCTCGGTGTGCTGGTGTTCTTGTTTGCGGTGATCCCCGGCGCAAAGGCATGGGGCTCGATGCACAAGGTGCTGCTCGGATCATTCGGCATCAGTGTATTTCTGGTGCCCGCGATTCTCATTTATACCGCACTGCTCGTCGGGCAGGACAGAACCAAGCAGGCAACGGGCAGAGCCTTCGCAGGCATGCTGCTCACTGTGGCTTGCAGCGGATTTATACAGGTGTTTTTCGGCAAGACGGTCTGGTCTGACGGCTTCAAAATGACCATCGAAAACCTCTATGCGGAGGGACAGGCTTTTCATGGCGGCGGACTGCTCTCAGGCGTGATCGCCTGGCCGCTGATCGCCCTGTTCGATGTCATCGGCGCGAAAATTTTCATCATCATGGCGATTTTCGTGTTCGTCATGCTGCTGACCAACAAAAGCGTCGTGGATCTGCTCACGCTCATCAGTAAGCCGTTCGTCGGGCTTTGGCACGGCATCGAAAACGTCGCCACCAAGGGCATTTACTTCTACGAAGACGACGATCACGAACAGGACGATGTGTTCGATATCAGCGACGACGAGATGTTCTTTGAGGACAACGATGACGACGATATTGACACTGACGACGAAGATGAACTGCGGTTCTTTGCCGATCTCCCCCGCCGCCCGAGACTGTTCACGCGCCGCGAAAAACAGCCCGAGATCATCGCAGACGGCAATCAGCTGGAACTGATGTCGGATGTGTTTGAAAACATTGATGTGGATGTGCCGATTCATGACACAGACCCCAACCTTTCCAGAGAAGAAACCAATCCACTCACCGCAGACAATCACCCCGAGGAAAGCTTCTCCGCAAGAATGTCGGCGGAGGAGGAAGAAGAACTCTCCCGTATGATTGCCAATGCAGAGGGACACCATACAGCATCCAGCCCCGCAGAGGACAACCGCCTGCCGTGGGCGGATGACGATGAAGCCGATACGGATGAAAGCGTGTACGCAGAGCCGGAAGCCGTCCCGTACATCGCACCGCCGCTGACACTGCTCAACTATGTGGACAACACCTCCAACAACGCAGAAAAATCCGCGGAACTGCGCGAAAAAAGCCAGCTTCTCAAGGATACGCTTGCAAGCTTCGGCGTGGAGGTCCGCATCGTGGGAATGCGCAGAGGACCTTCAGTCACGCGCTATGAAATTCAGCCCGCGGCAGGTGTAAAAATCTCGAAAATCACTGCACTTGCTGACGATATCGGTATGAATCTCGGCGGCGAAAAAGTGCGTATCGAAGCACCGATCCCCGGAAAACCCGCAGTGGGCGTCGAGGTGGCAAACAACACCAAAGATATTGTGCCCATCCGTGATATTCTCGAATCTGCTGAATTTCAGGAATCCAAAAGCAAGCTGACATTCGCAGTCGGCAAAGATATCGACGGCAACATCATTCTGGGCGACATTGCCAAAATGCCCCACATGATCATCGCAGGCACCACGGGCTCGGGCAAATCGGTCTGCACCAACTCGATCATCATGAGCGTGCTGTTCCATGCCTCACCTGAGGAAGTCCGCATGGTGCTGATCGACCCGAAGGTCGTCGAATTTGCCCCCTATGACGGCATCCCGCATCTGCTGATCCCTGTCGTGACCAACCCGCAGAAAGCAGCGGGCGCACTCAACTGGGCGGTCATCGAAATGGAACGCAGATACAGCATTTTCGCTGAATACAGCGTCCGCGACCTGAAAGGCTACAACGCCCTCGCGGAACGCAACGAAGAACTCAAGAAACTCCCGCAAATTCTCATCATCATCGACGAGTTTGCCGATTTGATGATGTCTGCCGCAAAAGAAGTCGAGACCTCCGTCATTCGTCTTGCGCAAAAAGCGCGTGCGGCGGGTCTGCACCTGATTATCGCAACCCAGCGTCCGACTGTCGATGTCATCACGGGTCTCATCAAGGCGAATGTCCCGAGCCGCATCGGAATGTCGGTCAAATCTTCGCAGGATTCCAGAATCATTCTCGACTGCACGGGCGCGGAAACGCTGCTCGGCAACGGCGACCTCCTGTTCTATCCGAACGGCTGGCGCGAACCCAAGCGTGTGCAGGGCTGCTTCTGCTCCGATGGTGAAGTCGAAGCTGTTACGAGCTTTTTGAAAAGCAATGGCACATCCGAATACGACATGGACATCATCGAAGCCGTGGACGCAAACATTCCGATGTCCAAGGGCGAAAAGCCGATGGGCACCGATGAACCGAGCGAAGTCTCGGGCGACGAAGAACTCATCATCCGCGCTGCCGAATACGCAGTGGATGCAGGTCAGCTTTCCACGACCGCATTGCAGCGCCGTCTGAAGCTTGGCTATGCAAGAGCCGCCAGAATCGTCGATGAGCTCGAAGAACGCGGCATCATCGGACCCTCCGAGGGCGCAAAGCCCCGCCGCGTGATGATGACCCCGCAGGAACTCACTGAATGGAAACTCCGTATTGCATCAAAGGGCGGAAAGTTTGAGGAATAATGGATATCACGATGAAACAAATCACGGACGGCGCAGAAAAGCAAGCGGTCGTCCGTCAGATACTCGAAGCACTCCCTGACTGGTTCGAGATCGAGGAAAGCAGAGAAGCATACATCCGTGAAAGTGCGCAGCAGCTTTGTTTTGGCGCATACGATAAAGATGAATGCGTTGGATTTCTGTGCCTCAAAGAAACAGGAAAAGCGACCGTGGAACTCGCGGTCATGGGCGTGCTGAAATCCCATCACCGCAAAGGCGTCGGCAAAATGCTGTTCGATGCCGCAAAACAAACCGCACAATCACTCGGCTATGCGTTCATGCAGGTGAAAACCGTGCAAATGGGCGTTTATCCGGAATATGACGATACCAACCGCTTCTATCTCGCACTCGGGTTTCAGGAATTTGAAGTTCTGCCGACCCTTTGGGATGAAGCCAACCCCTGCCAGATCTATGTCATGGCACTCGCTTAAAATGAACGAAAGGACGTGAAATAATGAGTGATTTTCTGCCTGTCAGCATGGAAGAACTGGAAGCCGTCGGCATTCATCAGCCCGATTTCGTTTACATCACGGGCGATGCGTATGTAGACCACCCAAGCTTCGGCGTCGCCATTATTTCCCGTGTCCTTGCCGCCAAGGGTTATTCCGTTGCGATTCTGCCACAGCCGAATTGGCGCAGCAACGACGATTTCATGCGCTTTGGCAGACCAAAACTCGGATTTCTCGTCACTGCGGGCAACATCGACAGCATGGTTGCCCACTATACCGCCGCGAAGAAAAAACGCTCCGACGATGCGTATTCGGCAGGCAACAAGGCGGGCAAACGCCCCGACCGCGCCGTGATCGTCTACTGCAAGAAAATTCGTGAGATCTACGGCGATGTGCCGATTCTGATTGGCGGTCTGGAAGCGTCGCTCCGCAGATTTGCTCATTACGACTACTGGGATGACGCCGTGCGCCCCTCCATTCTCGTGGACAGCGGCGCGGATATTCTGATGTTCGGCATGGGGGAACACAGCATCCTCGAACTTGCAGAACGTCTCAAAAACGGCGTGCCTGTGCAGGAAATCACCGATGTGCGCGGCACCTGCTATCTCACCACACCCGATAAAACACCGTTTGGATGCGCTGAATGTCCGTCATTTGCACAGGTCTGCGAAAAAAAAGAGGCGTATGCCAAAGCCTGCCGCATTCAGTATGACCAGCAGGATGAAGTCAGCGGCAAGCGCGTGATCCAGCGTCACGGCGAAAAAATGCTCGTGCAGAACGAACCCGCCATTTCTCTCACACAGGAGGAAATGGACGCTGTCTATGCACTCCCCTACGCCCGCACCTACCACCCGATGTACGAAGCAGAGGGCGGCGTGCCTGCGATTCTGGAAGTGCGGTTCTCCATCACGCACAACCGCGGCTGTTTCGGATTCTGCAATTTCTGCTCGATCGCGCTGCATCAGGGAAGAAGAATTTCCACCCGCAGCGAAGAATCTGTGCTGCAAGAGGCAAAACTGCTCACCGAACTCCCCGATTTCAAGGGCTATATCCACGATGTCGGCGGCCCGACGGCGAATTTCCGTCACCCCTCGTGCGACAAACAGATGGAAAACGGACTCTGCAAGGGGCGCAAATGTCTCGCGCCGACACCCTGCAAGAATCTCAAAGTCAACCACAAGGATTATCTGCGGCTGCTCAAAAAACTGCGCGAGATCCCAAAAGTCAAGCGCGTTTTCATCCGCTCGGGCATTCGGTTTGATTATCTCATGGCGGACAAGGATGAAAGCTTTTTCCGCGATCTCGTACACTATCATGTCAGCGGGCAGCTCAAAGTCGCACCTGAGCATTGTGCCCCTGCCGTCCTCGATGCAATGGGCAAGCCCCACATCGAATGCTACAAGAAATTCCAGAAACGGTTTTATGAATTGACCAAAAGCATGGATATGGAACAGTATCTCGTGCCGTATCTCATGAGCTCACACCCCGGCAGCACTGTGCGCGATGCCATCGCACTTGCGTACTTTTTGAAAGATGAGGGGATTCGTCCCGAGCAGGTGCAGGATTTCTACCCGACCCCCGGCACCATCTCCACCTGTATGTTCTACACGGGACTTGACCCCTACACCATGCAGGAGATCTATGTTCCGCGCACTGCCGCAGAAAAGGCGCAGCAGCGTGCTTTGCTGCAATATTTCAAGCCTGAGAATGATGCGGTCATCCGTGCCGCACTCATCAAGGCAGGCCGCCGCGATCTGATCGGCAGCGGCGCACATTGTCTGATCCCGACCAATCCGCCAAGCGGAAAAGGCACGCATCAGCGAGGAAATCAGAAGAATCAGTCCAAATCCGCCATAAAGGGAGGAGGCGGCGCAGCTTGCAAGACCAAACAACCATCCGCGAAGCCGAAAAACGGGTCAAAACGCAGCAGCGAAAAGCCCGCTGGACGAAACTCTGGTTCGAGGTAACGCTCGTTCTCGTCACGCTGATTGGAATTTCTGTGTATCTGCTTGCAAAACGCGAGCCGCCAACACGCCTGAACACCAATGAACTCGGCGTGTGGTTTCTCGATGTCGGGCAGGGCGACTGTTCCCTCATCGCCGACCATGACCACGCAATTCTCATCGACGGCGGCGAATACGACAACGGATTTCTCATCGCGGAAGCCCTCAAAAAGCGCGGAATTACGCATCTTGACGCTGTCATCAACTCGCACCCGCACTCCGACCATCTCGGCGGATTGCCCACGGTGCTGGAACAGATCCCGACCGACACCGTCTATCTGCCCGACTATCCCGCATCGCTCACGCCGACAGGCTACACATTCGAGCGGTTCCTCGACGTCGCGGAAGCGCAAAATCTACGTATCAGCGTGCCAAACTGCGGCGATACACTCACTTTCGGCGGCTTTTCACTGACGTTTTTCAGCATCGACAACGCCGCGTGGGAAGACCTGAATGACTGTTCGCTTGTGTGCCGCATTGCGCACGGAAACAACAGTTTTCTGTTCACCGGCGACATCACCGAAAACGCTGAAAACGTCATGTTAGCGAAGAATTTGATACAACCTGCCACCGTGCTGAAAACCGCGCATCATGGCAGCGGCAATTCCTCATCCGAGGCATTTCTCGACGCGGTGCAGTCGGAATATGCAGTGATTTCCGTCGGCAGCTTCAACGATTACGGACATCCGTCCGCACATTGTCTTGAACGCCTTTTTGCACGCACCGGCGACGTTTTCCGCACGGATATCGACGGCACGACCGCATTTTTCTCCGATGGTGAATCGCTCACCGTCGAGACACATATCACATTTTGATTCGACTGCGGGCAAATGCCCGTCCAACTTTTGAGAGGAGGTGCAGGATATGCTGATTATCGACAGAATCGAAGAAGATACTGCGATTTTGGAGTGTTCCAATCCTGCAACAGGCGAAGTTTATTCGCAGACGATTCCCCGCACCTGGATTCTTGACGACATTCACGAGGGCGATGTGCTTTGCAAAACCCCCGAGGGCTATGTCGTGGACGAACAGGAAACCCGCAAACGCCGTACCGCTGCCGCAGAGCGGTTCAAGGATCTGAAATCGGAATGAACGCAGATACGTTGATTATCGGCGGCGGTGCGGCTGGCTGCTATGCGGCAGTCTGGGCGGCGCGATTCGGCCGCAAAGTGCTGCTGATGGAGGGCAACGACCGTCTCGGACACAAGCTCTCCATCACCGGAAAAGGACGCTGCAATGTCACCAACGCATGCGACCTCGACACCCTCACCGCCAATATCCCGCGCAATCCGCGCTTTTTGTATTCGGCATTTTCCAACCAGATGCCGCAGGACGTCATGCAGTTTTTTGAGGACGAGGGCGTTCCGCTCAAAATCGAGCGCGGCAGACGGGTGTTTCCCGTCAGCGACCAAGCCGCGGATATCGTCAATGCGCTCAAATCGGCGATGCAGCGCGAAAAAGTCAAGGTGATCCACGCACACGCCGAACAGCTTCTCATCACCGACGGCAAATGCTGCGGCGTGGTGGCTGACGGTATCGAATATCACGCAGAATCGACAATTATTGCAACAGGCGGAATGTCATATCCGCGCACAGGCTCCAAGGGCGACGGCTATCGGCTTGCGAAACAGGCGGGGCATCATATCATCCCGCCGCAGCCCTCGCTGATTCCCCTCGAAACCGTCGAAACATCCCCGCAGATGATGCAGGGGCTTTCGCTCAAAAACGTCAAGTTGACGGTTTTGCACGCAGATAAACCGATTTTCAGTGAGCAGGGTGAGATGCTGTTCACGCATTTTGGTGTTTCGGGTCCGCTGGTGCTTTCGGCAAGCGCGGTGATGGACGCTGCAACCCCGACCGCCTACACACTGCAAATCGACATGAAACCCGCGCTCACCCACGAGCAGCTTGATCTGCGCATTCAGCGCGATTTTGCGGAGATGCAGAATCGCACACTCGGCAACGCACTCGGCAAACTGCTCCCCTCGTCGATGATTCCTGTAATGATCGACGCGGCAGAGCTTTCCCCTGACCTGCGCATCCACGATATGAAGCGCGAAGCACGGCTGCACCTCGGCGCGGTGATCAAAGCATTTCCGCTGCGGGTCAAAACAATGCGCCCGATTTCAGAGGCGATCGTCACACGCGGCGGCGTCGATGTGCGGGAGATCAAGCCCAAAACAATGGAATCGAAACTGGTTTCAGGGCTGTTTTTCGCAGGCGAGGTCATGGATGTGGACGCGTTCACGGGCGGCTATAACTTGCAGATCGCATTTGCGACGGGCTACACCGCCGCGATGTATGGATAACAAATATGGAGGATTCTATGAGCATTGTCAATATTGCTGTCGATGGGCCGAGCGGTGCCGGAAAAAGCACGCTGGCACGTCGTTTGGCAAAGGATTTGGGCTATGTCTATGTAGACACGGGTGCGATGTATCGCACGATCGCCTACTATACGATACAGCGCGGCGCAATGACGACCGATGAGATTCTCACCGCTCTTCCCACGCTTTCCGTCACGCTCGGATACGGCGACGACGGCGTTCAGCACGTTTTTGCAAATGGTGAGGATGTCTCCGACAAAATTCGCACGCCCGAGATCTCGATGGGAGCATCACGGGTATCGGCAATTCCGCAGGTGCGTGACTTTTTGCTGGAAACACAGCAGGATCTCGCAAAAAAGCAGTCTGTCGTCATGGATGGCAGAGACATAGGCACCGTGGTGCTGCCCGATGCGCAGGTCAAGATTTTCCTGACGGCATCGGCACAGAAACGCGCAGAACGCCGATTCCTCGAACTGAAAGAAAAGCAGCCTGACTGCTATCCGACCTTTGAGGCGGTGTTTGCTGACGTCATTCAGCGCGACAAGCAGGACATGAACCGCGAGATCGCGCCGCTGAAACAGGCGAATGACGCCATTCTCGTGGACACCAGCAACCTCAATCTGGACGAGTCTGAAGCCCTGCTGCTGAAAATCTGCAAGGAACGGTTAGGATAATGAACAAATTTTACAGCTTTGCCATGCACACCGTCAAGGCATTTTTCCCGCTATGGTATAAAATTGAAACCTCAGGCACTGAAAATCTTCCGCAAACAGGCGGCTATCTCTTTGTGAGCAATCATCGCAGCATGGCTGACGCTGTCCTCGTTGCGATTCAGAATCCCAAAGCGCAGTTTTGCTTTCTCGCAAAGCAGGAACTGTTTGAACATGGATTTGTGGGCTGGCTTCTGCGGCATCTTGGCGCGATCGCCATTGACCGCGGCGCGGGAGATATCAGCCCTGTCAATGAACTGATCGAGCGGCTCAAAAACGGCGACCATGCGCTGATTTTCCCCGAAGGCACCCGTTCAAAAGACGGCAAACTCGGCAAATTCAAAACCGGCGCGGCACTTGTGGCAGCACAAACCGGTGTCCCGATCGTTCCCGTCGGCATTTCATTTGAAGGCAGCAAACTGCATTTCCGCAGCAAAATCACCGTGCGATACGGCGCACCGATGCAAATTTCCTGCACATCCCCTGATGACCCCCGTCCCGCTGAGCTGAAACAAATCAAGCTTGCCATGACGGCGGCTGTCACAAATCTGCTTCCCGCCGAGCAGCCTTTGCTCACCACGGAACAGACGGACGTATAACAGAAAGGAGCCTGTTTTATGAGGCGACGCGTAGACTACACAAATTTGATTCTCCTGCTGGCATTCCTGATCGTGGGCATTTTTGCGGGTGATTTTATCCGCAGACAGGTGAAAAAATGGAAACAGGCAGAGACTCCTCTGATCATCAATTCCGAGAGCTCCCTGCCGTTTGAGATGGAACCGATGGAAACCTATCCGCCCGAAGAAACCATGCCCATCATCGTGACCGAAACGACCATGCCCGTCATTCAGGATACTGAGCGCACGATCGAGCTTTCCGCCGATGCCGTGCATGAAGGCAGCCTGATTCTCGTGGATGCTGCACATCCCCTGACACACGCCCCCGAATCGGTTTCGTTCATGAACATCAAATATGACCATTTCCGCCTGCCGACAAAAAATCTCACCATCAACACTGAGATGGCGCAGCCGCTGGTCAATCTGTTCAACGATTTTTACAAGGCGACATCGTTCGGCAACATCATGATCTATATCACGATGAATTCCACCACCGCCCCTGCTTACAGTATGTCGATTCCTGAACGTGCATCGGGCTTGACAATGGATCTTGCGGTGTTTGACGACGCAACCAAGAGCCACACGCCGTTCACGGGCGAAGGAAAATTCGCCTGGCTGCCGCAAAACGCCGCAAAATACGGCTTTGTGCAGCGTTTCACATCAGAAAAGGCAGAAAAAACAGGTCAGGACGCTCTGACATGGCACTACCGCTATGTCGGCGTGCCGCACGCATCCTATATGACCGAAAACAAGCTTTGCCTCGAAGAATACCTCGAAATGCTCAAAAAAGACCACACCGGCATCGGCAAACGGCTTGAAATCACCGTTGGCAGCGAGAAATATGAAGTCTACTATGCCCCCGCCTCCGTTGGTGCATCGCGCACGGAAATTCGTGTGCCGAACAACCGCAACGTGGTCGTTTCAGGCGACAACCAACTTGGCTACATCATCACAATGACAAAGAAAACGGAAGAAGATACGCCCGAAACCACACCTGCCACTACGACCGCAGCCGCAGCATCCACCACAACAACGACCACAACCGCCGCCGCTGCTGCAAACTGATCCATCCCCGCAAAACAAAACGACCGTCCATCGGACGGTCGTTTTTGTATGTCGATATAGTCGAATCTGCGATGCATTGATTATGGAGCTCCGCTCCGAACCTCGCTAAAAGGTCACTGACCCTTTGGAATCCCATGATATAAGCCGTTTCTCCTGGGGATGTGAGAAACCGTGTACCCTGCCAAGGGTTTCGCCCAAACTTTTTCTTTCCGTTGAATCGGTCAAAGCGATTTGAGAAATGCCTCCAGCACTTTGAGCGCATTGCCCGATGCAAGTGCCAACGCCGCAGGATAATCCTTGGATGCATTCTCATCGCCGTTGTCGGAAACCGCACGCAGCACGCAGAAATCCACGCCGTTGACATAGCAAACGTGCCCGACGCTGCCGCCTTCCATCTCACAAACGATCGCATCAAAGGTGTCGGTGATGAACCGCTTTTTCTCGCTGCTGCTTACAAAACAGTCGCCCGATGCGATGACGCCCTTCTTCGCCCGCACGCCGACTTCCTCAGCCGCCTTTGCGAATGCCGCTGTGAGATAAGTTGCGCACGGGAAATAAATCATGTTGATGCCCGAAATCAAGCCGAGCGGGTCGCCGATGGGACTGGTGTCCATATCGTGCTGCACCACCGACTGCGCAATCGCAATATCGCCGATTTCCAGCCCCGTTGTGAGCGAGCCGCCCACGCCAATATTGATCAGAAAATCGGGATGAAACGTCAGAATCATGGTTTGGGCACAGATTGCCGCAAACACCTTGCCGATGCCGCAAACCGCCGCCACAACCTGATGCTGACCAAATCTACCGCTGACGAACTCCACGCCGCTGATTGTTGAAACGGTCGTATCAGTGAGTTTTTCCTTGATATAATCCACTTCAGATTTCATCGCGCCGATGACGCCGATGACTTTTTCACGCTTTTCGGTATTCAAAATTCATGTCCTCCCATTTCAAAAGTAAGTCCAAATAACGTCTGATCTCGATTTTCGCAGCCTCCAGCGAAAGATTCTCATAGTGTCCGCACTCCTTGCGGGATGCCCCGAACACTGCGCCCTCGTGCGCGAGGATCTGCCTGCACACCGCAATCGTTGCGTCAAACACCTCTTTCGGCGCACGATTCTGCACCACGAGATAGAATCCCGTCTGACAGCCCATCGGTCCGAAATAGACCACATCTGCTGCGATTTCGCTGTTGCGGATCAGCGTTGCAAACATATGCTCAACGCTGTGCATCGTGGGGTTGTCCATATAATCGCCCGCGTTGGGCTTGCGGGTGCGCAGATCGTAGGTGATGATGCTGCCATCCATCCGCGAGATATAAAATCCCGGATCAAGCAGATCGTGGTCAATCTGAAAACTCTGTATCTTCTTGATTTCCATACATATCCCCCATCACTCGTCAAAAGGCGCGGGCATTTCCATATCCATCACACCCGGCACACGCAGATCGTATCCGTTGACCTCAATCATTGCGTCGTCCAGGTCGATGACCATAACGTGCCTGCCGTTGAGCGTTTCGAGATGCACCTTGTCCTTCGCGTCATTCTTCACATTGACGACGATTTCCGGCGTTTTGATCGTCGTTTTCGGCAGCACGAGACGCTCGGGCTTGAGGGTGTTGCTTCCCACACACGATTCAAACACGGTTTCGGTGCGCTCAAGTTTCTCCTCGGGCACGCCTGCCTCTGAAAGCATTCGTTTGAGGATGCGTCCTGTCAACTCGGTGGGTGCCTCATCGGTTTTGTTTTTCGCCACGATCTCGTTCAGCTTTTCATTGACGGTCGTCACCGCCTCGTAGGTCAGGTCGTCGCCCAACAGCGTGTCAAGCACCTGTTTCATGTCCGTCTGTTCCGCAACGATGGTTGCCTCCGGCTCACATTCGAGAAAATCGGTGATGAGATTGGTGCACGGCTCGTTTGGCGTCTTTGTATAGTACAAAACGTGGTGAACGTCTGTTGCGCGGTCGGTGAATGCGGGGTACAAAAATCCCTGTGAAGGCACCTTGCTGATGACCGCATTTTTATTCTCCTGCCGCAGAATCGCGTCGTCGAACGTATTGTAAACCAACGTGCTTGCGGCTTTTGCCACAGGGCAAAACGCCGTGATGAGATAACGGAACACGGTGTCAGATTCGCCGTCCTCCTCATCCATTTTGTTTTTGCGCGGGGTATCATACTGACAATACGCCGCCATCACTGCATAGGATTCATCCGAATCTACCGTTTTTGCGAGCTTTTCGATATACTCCTGTGCCAGTTCGTCGTCCTTCAGCTCCGATTTCAGCACCCGTGCAAGATAGGTCTGCACGCCGTCCTCGCCGTAAGCGTGATTGTTGAATGCCATCTCCGCGCTTTGCTTGCCGAGATTGCAGTTCATGACCTTCTTCATCGTTTCAAACACGATTTCGGATTCGGGTCCCGTCAGCTCCGTATACTTGCGGATTTTGAACGCCCGCACAGCACGTTCACCATCGACAAACGCGGTGATGATGCGTTCCATTGTGAAATATTTTGCCTCCGCCCCAAAGTGGTTGCGGAGCTCCGTGAGTTCTTTGCGATTCATTGCAGTCTCCTTCAAATGCACACATCTGCGTGATTTTCAGTTCGCGCCTGTGTCAATTTTACTTTTTCCATTATACCATAATGCCCCGGAAAAGTCAAGCACGAAAAACGCCGCAGAGCATCGAACCCTGCGGCGCATTTGCGATTATTTGTTCAGATGTGCATTCAGTTTTGCGACCAGTTCATCCGCATCGACGCCATGCACAGCGCAGGCATCCGCGATGGACTCTCCGCGGGAAGCAGGGCATCCGAGGCAGTGCATTCCCATTTCGAGGAAGAACGGCGCGGTGGTTTCATCGGTATCAAGAATATCGCCGATGATGGTTTCCTTTGTGATTTCCATGTCAAATCATCCTTTCGTATGAATATTCTGCCCGATATTTCGGGACATATGCAAATGAAAGGGTGCAGCCGCATCGACTGCACCCTGCATTTTCAGTATTACTGATCGTTCTTCATTGCAGCATAGCACTCGCTGCAGAAAACGTCACGATCTTCCTTCGGACGGAAAGGAACCTTTGCCTCTTTGCCGCACTGTGCGCAGGTAGCAGTGAACATTTCGCGTTCAGTCTTTCCAGCGTTCTTGCGAGCATCACGGCAAGCCTTGCACTTTTTGGGCTCGTTCTGGAAGCCCTTTGCAGCGTAAAATTCCTGCTCACCGGCGGTGAATACGAACTCCTGTCCGCACTCGTTGCATACTAAAGTCTTGTCTTCGAACATAATGATTTTCCTCACTTTTTGAATTTGGACCTCGGACGGATTTGCACCATCACTCTTGCCGTTCAACGCTGCGGGCGAATGCCCAGTCGAAAAACGAGTCGCAGGTGAAAAGGAATCGCGCTGGAAGAAATGCTCCCGGGTCATATGTGATAGGTTCGCCGAATGGCCCCACCCCTTGGGAACAGCCGACCGGACTGCTGCGGGTGTGCTGGTGAGGTTCTGCTCACGAGCTGCCGATTTTACGATTCCGTGAATTTATCGGAATCACTCCAAGCGGCGCGGAGTTTCCGTTTCGAGCGCGAGAGTGCGTTCTCAACAGATTTTTCGGAGATTCCCTTGCGGTCTGCAATCGCAGCATAGGAATAACCGCTCAGATACAGGCTGAAAATCTCCAGTTCCAGCTTGCTGAGTTTGGTTTCCATGCACCGATACAGTTCCGAAACACGTTCTTTCTGCAAGAAAACCTGTTCAGGCGACGCAGAATCATCTGCGAGGAGGGATTCATCAAACGCATCGGGGTCATCAAGCGAGACACAAAATGCAGCTTGCGAACGCCCTTTTCTGGCGATTGCAGAACGAATTCGATTTTGAATGCACACGAAAGCAAAGGTACGAAAACTGACACTTTTCTCAGGAGAAAACGCAGATACGGCGGCGAGGAGACCCAAAAGTCCTTCCTCAGCGTAATCCTCGGCATCAGCATAATTTTGCGCGAGCGCGTTTGCGGTGCGAAACACCGCTTTCTCGTAGCGCAAGATCAAGCATTCAAGCGCAAGGGGTGATTCTGCGGCTTGCAAAACAAGCTCCTCATCGGAGAAATTCATGAGAGAATCCCTGCTCAAACAATCAATCACAGAAATCCTCCATCCTTTGAGACATCTGTTTTGCTGCACATCAGTTCTATCATCGCAAAACACGAATAAGCAGAACCCTAGCCGATATTTCACGATTATATATATGATACTTGAAAAATGGTGATTTGTCAAGTGATTTTTTGGAAAAAGCGTCTAATTTCCACTAAATTGTCACTTTTCATAATTTTCCATTTTCAATTTGAGCATATCGCACAGAAACGATGTGTTCAGTCAGCGGCAGCAAATGCGGCTCTCCCCTCTGAAAACAGATTCCGTCCGTGATTGTCAATCGTCACGAGGAGCGGAAAGTTGTCAAAGGTGAGTTTTTTGACCGATTCGCAGCCAAGATCGGGGTATGCAATAACCTCACATTCGGTGATGTGGGCAGCAGCCAATGCGCCCGCACCGCCGACGGCACAGAAATATACACCCTTATTGCGCACGATCGCATCGCACACTTCCTGTGAACGCTCGCCCTTGCCGATCATGGCGATGAGCCCATTGTCCATCAGCAGCGGCGAATAAGGATCCATGCGGCTGGATGTGGTCGGCCCGCAAGCACCGATGGGGCGTCCCGGAGGCGCAGCGGTCGGACCTGCGAAATAAATGACGGCATCCTTAAGCTCAAAGGGCAGATTTTCGGTGCCCGATTTTGCCATTTCGGCAACGATGCGCTTGTGTGCCGCATCGCGCGATGTATAAACCGTACCCGAAAGGTTCACACGATCGCCCGCGTGCAAACGCTGCTGCTCGCGGACGAACGCAGGAAGTTCAGAGACATTCAGAGAATAGATCATAAATTCCAGCCGTCGTTGTTATCGGTGACGGTTTTTGCCAGATCATCGAAATTGAACTCAAAGTTTGCGGGGTTCTTGTTGTCGCCCGATTTGCCGAAGCTGCTCTTGGAGGCAACGTCATCGAAGCTTTCAAAGCTCGGAACATCGTCTGTTTCGTTGACAGTGGAACGAGCCTCGCCAATGACATTCTTTGCTTCCGCGAGGCGGTTGCCTGCCTGCTCGGACAGATTTTCCAGAACGAGAGAAATTTCGTTGAATTTCTTCGCAACACCGTCGATTTCGCTGCGCAGCAATGCACGAACGGTACGAGCGGTATCTGTGGTTGTTTTGGTACGGCGTTCTGCATCAGCCAGCGAAGCACGAACGGATTCCTCAGCATCTGCGACGGTTTTGATTGCCTTTGCATCAGCATCGTTGAGTTTCTGTTCTGCATCGGCTTTTGCCTTGCTCACCGTCGATTCTGCCTCTGCATTGGCATCATCAATGGTCTGCTTTGCCTGTGCTTCTGCATTTGCGATGGTCTCCTCAGCCTTTGCGTTGGCATCGGCGATGACCTTTTCAGCCTGCTCATTTGCATCCGCGATACGCTTGTCTGCCTTCTGTCTTGCTTCCACAGCGACCTTCTTAGCGGTCATCTGTGCTTCCATGAACAGCGCACCCATATCCATGCTCGAATCTTCGGAATTCTCCTTGAGTTCTGCGATCTGAGTATTCAAATTCTCGATTTCACGAATCTTTTCAGCCAGTTCGTTGTCCTTTTCGACAAGCTGTGCCTCAAAGCCGGCGATGCGTTCGACATCTGCTTCATTCGAGCCGCCCTGCTCCTCGAGCATCAGGTTCTTGGCATCGAGTTCAGCCTTCAGGGATTCGATTTCTGCTTCAAATTCAGCAATTTTCTCTGCGGCATCGGAATCCGAGCCGGCAACTGCATTTGCAGCCTCCTCACGGAGAGCATCATTATCTGTTTTCAGCGCATCGATCTGCGCATTGAGCGATTCAACTTCTTCCTGACTCAAAGCCAGTTCCGCCTTGACGGATTCCAAATCAGCATTTGCATCGGTGAGTTTGGAGCCTAACTCATCAATTTTCGCCTGTGCTTCCATGATTTCCTCGTTGGAAACGGTACCGTCGCCGTTTGCATCGATAACAGGGCGGTTTTTGAGCTCATCCTGTGCTGCACGAAGCTGATTTTTGGTGGTACCCAGTTCTCCGCGCAGACGGCTCAGTTCGCTCTCATATTCCTTTGCTTTCGAGTCGTCCATACCGCCGCCGCCGGCAGCCTGTTTCTGGGCTTTTTCAAGTTCTTCCTTGAGGGAATAGATTTCGGTATTCAGTTCATCGACATATGCTAAAACATCTTCCTTGACGAAACCACCCATTCTCGCAGTTCTCAATACAGTTGGCTGATCCATATTACGCTCCATTTCTCCGCAGAACCAGAAATTTTCTTTTTTCAGATACCGTTTTCCAAGCCTCCGTTACCAGAGCCATCTGCGGAAATGTGCCATGAAAGGCATTGGGCAACGATATCAGGTTACTATTTAACTCTTTTATAATACCACATTTTTTTTGGAATTTCAATATACATATCATACAATCTTTTTCTGCGTTTTTGGTGATTCTTACAATAACCCATGTATTTACGAGAAAATCGGCGACGGGCGAATGTCGTTTCAGCGAAGAAAAATCGTCTGCCATACTGTCTTTTTTTGACGTTCCGTTTTCATCTCTTGATTCTCATTTTCGATGTTCCGTCATCACACAGCGATAAAAAAGCGGACTCCCAATGGAAGTCCGCTTTCGGATGCATTATTTTTTGTCAAGAATTTTGAAAATCTCGGAGAGGTCATCCTCGTCATCATTGAGGCGCGGAATCGCACCAACAGGCTGCTGCTGAACAGGTCTGCGCGGGTTGACCGACACAAAACCGTCGACCAGCGGGTTGTTGATGGCAATGACATCGTTGACAGCCGCCTGTGCAGCTGCTTTCGGATCGTCGTAACCTGCGGCAATGACTGTGATGATCATTTCGTCGTTCATTTCTTCCTTGAACGCCGTACCGAAAATGAACTCCACGCCCGGTGCAGCGGTCTCGGTAATCATCTTGGTTGCAGTATCAACTTCGGTGGAGAGGACATCCTCGCTCATTGCGATGTTGATGAGCAAACGCTTTGCACCCGTGATCGAAGTCTCGAGCAGCGGGCTGCTGATAACTGCAGAAGCTGCTTCCTCTGCCTTGTTTTTGCCGGAACCGGAACCGATTGCCATATGTGCATAGCCTGCGCCCTTCATGATGGTGGAAACGTCGGCGAAATCGAGGTTGATATAGCCGTCCTCCACGATCAGGTCGGAGATGGACTTGACACCGGTTTTCAGGATATCATCTGCCATTGCGAAGCTCTCACGCATGGTGAGGGGCTTGTCCACGCCAACGAGCAGACGCTCGTTCGGGATGACAATGAGGGAATCCACATACTTCTTGAGTTCTTCGATGCCGCGTTCTGCCTGTGCCATTTTCTGTTCGCGCTCAAAGGCAAACGGCTTGGTGACAACTGCAACGGTCAGAATGCCGAGTTCCTGTGCGATCTGTGCCACAACAGGAGCTGCGCCCGTACCGGTGCCGCCGCCCATACCGGCAGTGATGAAGATCATGTCAGCACCCTTGAGGGCGTTGCTGATCTCGTCGCGATTTTCCTCCGCCGACTGCGAGCCGACTTCAGGTTTATTGCCTGCGCCTCTGCCCTTTGTCAGCTTCGCACCGATCTGAATGCGGGTGGGAGCCTTCGAGTTGAGCAGTGCCTTGGCATCTGTATTCACAGCGATATACTCAATGTTTTTGACATCAGCGGAAACCATGCAGTCGAGCGCATTGCCGCCGCCGCCGCCGACACCGACGACTTTAATATTTACTTGCGGGTCAAACGAGTCCTCATATACAAAATCAGTCATCTAATTTCCTCCATTCGACAGCTCGATTATTCTACACAGTTCTGCCGTCAGTTATATAGCAATATTGTATCACATATTTCCTGTGATTGCAAGCTTATTTGAAACTTTTTCCGAATTTCCGAATTATTAACCAAATTTCAAAATCATTCCGTTTCGTTTGTTGTTGTTTCTGCCTTTTCTTTTGGCCCAGATGCCCGAATAATCGCGGCAGAATTGTCCGATATCACGGAAATCTGGTTGTTGCCGACCATTGTCAGATGGTGTCCCTCATCGTTTTTCAGCATCTCGATGGTCTTTGCGGCAAAGCGCAGTTTATAGGTTGCGTCGTTGGAATTTCCCATTTCAAACACTGCATTTTCGCCGTACTGCACCGTGATCGCATAAACATCCGTCATGTCCAGCGAGCGGATATCCGCCTGCGCATTGGCACTGACCGCACGGGTCAGCGTTTCGAGCACGCCGTTCTTTTCGGGAATCTTCGATTGCAGTTCCTCACCGGGCTCGTCGGTGGCAGGGTCAAACCCTTCGATGATCAGCAAGCCCTCGCGTGGTTTTTCCACCGTTTCGAGAATTTTGCCCGATGCGCTCACCAACAGGCATCCGAAGCTGTAATGGATATTTGCGATCGGCACGGATTTCGTCACGGTGATCTCCACAGAAGTTGGATATTTTTTCGTGACGGTCACATTCTCCGCATATACAAGCGGTGCGGCGATTTTTTTTGCCGCGGATGCCGTATCCATGCGCACGAGGTTTTCGCCGCCCTGAATGCCGCTCAGCTCCACGATCATCTCATCCGAATAATCCGTCTCGTTGCGGACATTCACCGTTGTGACATTGAAGAAAAGGGTCATGGAAAGGGAAATGCCCACGCCGACCACCAACAGCAGCACCAGAAATGCATAGACTGCCTGATGCCGTGTGCGGCGATGCTTTCGCTTGCTGCTTTGCTGCCGTTTCACGTTGGTTTTGATAACATCACGCATGACGGGGCTCCTCCTTTCCGTAATTATTCATAAAAATTCAGGGGTCTTTCAGTGAAAAACAGTTTTCGGGATTGTATGGGTTTTCCACCTTTTCCACATAGTTTTCAACAGGCTTTTGCCGTTCAATCGCCGATTTCGACCGTTCTCAATCTGTCTTTCAACATTTCAGGGCTGTTTCAACAGAGTTTTCAACATTTTCTGTGGAATGTTTCTCGGTTTTCACGCATACACTGTCAAAAAGGAACACGCACTGCCGATGCTCCGAGCCGCTGAAAAAATTCGGCAAACTGCTCATACCCGCGATCGAGGTGATGCAGTCCGCGAACAGTTGTTTCGGTCTCTGCCTGCAAAGCCGCGACCGCCAATGCCGCACCTCCGCGCAGATCCATTGCCTCAACTTCTGCGCCGTGCAGCGGTTTTCCGCCTGTGATGACTGCCGTTCTGCCCGAAACACGAATCTCCGCGCCCATGCGGAGCAATTCGCCGACGTGCTTATATCGGCTTTCAAACACCGTTTCTTCCAGAATACTCGTGCCTTTTGCGCGGCACAGCACCGCCATCAGGAGTGCCTGTGCATCGGTCGGAAATGCAGGATACGGCAGCGTGCGCAGATATTTCAGCGAACGAAGCGTTGTGCCCGCATCGAGAAAAATCCTTTCGCTGCACCTGCCGATGCGGCAGCCGATTGATTCCAGTGCCGCCAGACAGGATTCCAGATCCTGCGGTCGGGCATCATGCACGCAAATGGTGCCGCCCGCCGATGCCCCAGCGCACAGCCAGGTCATTGCGGCAATGCGGTCAGGCATCACACGATAATCGCAGCCGCGGAGAGTTTTCACACCCGAAATGCGGACAACACTCTCGCCCGCTCCCTGAATATCCGCGCCGCAGCGATTAAGAAACATCGCAAGATCGACAATTTCAGGCTCACGCGCTGCCCCTGTGAGAATCGTTTCTCCCTCGGCACGCGCAGCCGCCATAAGTACATTTTCCGTCACACCGACGGACGGGTAAGCGAGTGCGATCCGTGTTCCGCGCAGCTTTGCTGCGGTGCAGCGAATCCTGCCGTCCTCCTCTTGAATTGCTGCCCCAAGCCGACGCATCGCATCGAGGTGCAGGTCAATCGGACGCGGTCCGAGTTCACACCCGCCCGGCATTGTGAGAACACATTCCCCTGTTCTGCCAAGCAGCGGTCCCAGAAACATGATCGACGAACGCATTTTTCGCATATCCGCATCGGGAATTTCGCCCTTGCAGACGCCGCTGCCGTCACAGATCACCGTGCTGCCCTGCCTTGCGGCGGTGCAGCCCACGCGGTTCAGAATCCGACACGCGGCACAAACATCTGTCAGGCGCGGAACATTTTCCAGTGTGACAAGCCCATCACAGAGAATCGCCGCCGCCATCAATGGGAGCGCACTGTTTTTCGCGCCCTGCACCGTGACTTCGCCGTGCAGCGGTTTGCCGCCGCAGATCTTCAGCACATCCTCCGCCATTTGCATCACCTCCGACATATTCGGCAAATGCCGTATGTCATATGGTATGCAGAAACGACGATTATGTTCAATCGGATATGTCTGAAAATACGCGGTTTATGGATTCACCTTCAAAAGCGGTGCGACGGTTTTCCAGATGCGTTCATCGACATCGCCGAGGGAAAGTGCCCCCGCACGCTGCCCCATGAGCATCCGCTTTTCAGGCTCATCGTGCAGATTTTTCACGGTTTCTTTCATGCGGTCAAGGGTCAGATCTTTTTGCTCGATGACCACTGCCGCCCCCGCTTTTCCAAGCACCATCGCGTTATGATACTGGTGATTTTCCGCTGCACTCGGATACGGAATCAGCACCGATGCCCTGCCGACTGCTTCCAGTTCGCTGAGCGTTGATGCGCCTGCACGGCTGATGACCACATCGGCTGCCGCCAGACACACATCCATATCGTGAATGTATTCGGAAACACGGAGTCTCGAATCGTTCGCATCCACGCCCTTTGCGGCAAGCTCCTGCATGAACGTGTCTTTGCCGTGTCTGCCGTAAGCATGAATGTGGTTGATCTTCATATCGCTTGCCAGATGCCACGCCATGAGATCGGGCATCATGTCATTGAGGCATTTTGCACCCTGACTGCCGCCAAACGACAGAATCGTCATTCCCTCCTGAAATCCGAGAAGCTGACGCGCCTGTTCGCGTCTGCGTTTTTTGAGGGAACCGCGCACGGGCAACCCCGTGACGATGGTTTTCGCGGTTTCAGGAAAATATTGCTTTGCCGCCTCGAAATTCAGCATGACGGCATCGGCTTTTTTGGCAAGCAGCTTGTTTGTCACGCCCGGAAATGCATTTTGTTCGTGCAGTGCCGTGGGAATGCCGAGCTGCTGTGCCGCACGGATCACAGGCCCTGCCGCATAGCCGCCTGTACCGATCGCCAGATCAGGCTGAAAACCGCGGATGATCTCTTTCGCCCGTTTGCCAGCCGTCAGCAGATATCCTGCCGCCTGCACATTCTTTTTGATGCTTTCCGGCGAGAAATCACGCTGAAAGCCTGCAACCTTGACAAACTCGATTTTATAGCCTGCCGCAGGGACAAGCTCCGCCTCCAGACCATTCGGCGTGCCTGCAAACAGAAATTCCGTGTCAGGCAGATGCGATGCGATGATACCTGCAATCGCAAGCCCGGGGTTGATATGTCCGCCCGTGCCGCCGCAAGCAATCAATACTTTCATACCGTAATCATTTCCTTTAATCTTGTGATTTATCAGAAATCCCCTGCCTGTGAAAGAATCGGGCACGGGTGCTTTCTTTTTGATCGGAAAACACCCGAGCATATCCCGAATCCTTTTTTGAAGGGGAGAGATGAATGCAATGTTATTCCAGCTTCGACTGTCTTGAGATATTGAGCAGAATGCCCATCTCACAAAGCTGCATGACCAGTGCCGTACCGCCATAGGAGAAGAACGGCAGGGAAATACCCGTATTCGGAATCGCATTGCTGACAACCGCAATGTTCAGCAGTGCCTGCAGCCCGATGTGCATGGTCAGACCGACTGCCACGAGCATCCCGTATTTGTCCTTTGCCTTTGCCGCAATATAGAATCCGCGGAAAATCAGCAGGCAGAACAGCAGAATGACCGTTGCCGCACCGACAAATCCGAATTCTTCGCAGAGAATGGCAAACACAAAATCGTTTTGTGCTTCGGGGAGATACTGATATTTCTGACGGGATGCCCCAAGCCCCAGCCCGAACATTCCGCCCGAACCAATGGCGATCAGAGATTGACAGGTTTGCCATGTTTCTTTTTTCATATAAGCTTCGTTGAACGGGTCACGCCACGAGAGGATACGGACCTCGAAGTATCCCATGCCCTTGACTTTTATCAGGAACATAACCACGCCGAACAGTACCACAGCCGCTGCGCCGCAGAGAATCGCGAAATGTGCGGGCTTTGCGCCGCCGACAAACAGCAGTGTCATTGCAAGCACCGTGATGATAATGGTACCCGAAACGTGCGGTTCCGACACGACCAGTGCATCCACGACAGCCAGCATGATCATGAACGGCAGGATGCCGTACTTGAATTTGTGCATTCGGTTTGCATTGCGCACGATCAGCGTTGCAAAAAACAAAACGATCGAAACCTTCATCAACTCAGAAGGCTGAAACTGCAAGCCGCTGTTCTCACCGCCGATGACCAGCCAGCGCTTCGCGCCGTTGACCGTTTTGCCGGCGATCAAAACAAGCAGCAGGAGAATGAGCGAAACCACAAACGCACCGCCTGAGATGAACAGCTTTTCAAAAATATGGTAATCGACAAAAAAACTGATGAGCAGCATACAAACGATACCGATGCCCGCAAACGCAAGCTGTCTCGAAGCGTAATAAGTGCCGTCCAGACCGTCAGCAACTGCTTCAGGATAGGACGCGGAGAACATCATGGTGATGCCGATGACCAGCAGGGCAATCACGATTGCAAACAGCGCACCATCCATATCGCCCTTGCGGTTATCTTCGCCGACTTTGACGCCGCGCGGCTTGGATGCCAATGCTTTGATATGTTCCGCCATGCCTCTGCCTCCTTTCGGTGAATGGGAAATCTGTCTTCAGGGATATCAGAGCGATGTAAATGCGTATGCCGCGCCCAGAATCCCGCAGAGCAGACCAAACAGAGAGAACACCGTGACGATCTTGTATTCGCTCCATTTGCAAAGCTCAAAATGATGATGGATCGGGGACATTTTGAAAATTCTTCTGCCCTCGCCGTATTTTTTCTTGGTGTACTTGAAATAAGTGACCTGAATCACCACGCTCAGTGCCTCAAGGACATACACAAGTCCGACCAGCACGAGCAGCAGGTGCATTCTGCACGCAATGCCGATGCCCACAAACGCACCGCCCAGATACATCGAGCCGGTATCGCCCATGAAACACTTTGCAGGGTGCAGATTCCAGACGAGGAATCCGATGCAGCCGCCTGCCACAGCGATCGCAAACAGCGCGATCTCATATCTGCCGAGTGTACCGCAGATGACTGTCAGTGCAAGCATCGAAATCGTTGTGACCGAGCCGCAAAGTCCGTCAACGCCGTCTGTCAGGTTGACTGCATTGGAAATATAATACATCAGCGCGATCATCACAGGATAATAGAAAATATGGAAATCAAGCTTGAAAAACATGAAATCGACAACCGTGGAACGGTCGCCCAGCAAATAGAGGATGCCCAGAAACGCACCGCATAATACAATCTGTGCAATGGTTTTTTGCCCTGCCGTCAGCCCGAGATTCTGCTTTTTGACCGCCTTGATGTAATCATCTGCGAATCCGATACAGGAATAGAGCATCGAAAAGAAAATCGTGGCAAGCAGTTTCCATCCGCCGCTTGCGGACGATGCCTCCCCTGCCGCGATGGATTCGCCCAGCGTGCCGCGCCAGACAGCATAAAACAGCGCAGAAGAAACGATGCTTCCCGCCATGAACAGAAATCCGCCCATGATCGGCGTGCCCTGCTTGGATTTGTGCCATGCAGGACCCTCATCCAGAATGGTTTGCCCGAAGTGAATCTTGCGCAGAAAAGGAATCAGCGCGATGCCGCCGATGCCTGCAATCAGCATCGAAAGCAAAGCCGCACAAAGGATAATCCAGATTTTCATGAATGCCTCCAGAAGATTTCGGAAATTACAGACGTTTAAGTCCGTCCGCGACAAGCTCGCGCTCGTCCATATGCAGCTTCACGCCGCCCTCGATGATTTGATAATCCTCATGCCCTTTGCCGCAAAGGACGATCACATCACCTGCGTTTGCCTGCTGCATCGCCAGAAAAATCGCCTCTGCGCGGTCGGGTTCTGCGATATAAGGAACCTCGCAGCCCTCAAGCCCCGCCAGAATATCCGCCATGATCTGCAGCGGGTTTTCGTCGCGGGGATTATCGGAGGTGATGATCAGCAGATCTGCATATTTCGCGGCAGCCTTTGCCATTTTCGGGCGTTTTGCCGCATCGCGGTTGCCGCCGCAGCCAAACAATGCGATCAGCCGCCCCTCCGTGCAGACACGCAGGCTCGAAAGCGTTTTCTCAACAGCATCGGGGGTGTGTGCATAATCGCAGATGACGGTGAAATTGCGGTCGGTGGGAATCATTTCACATCTGCCGCGCACACCGCTGTAATCGGCAAGCATCGACTGCATTGAATCTATCGAAACGCCCAGCCGCTTGCAGGCAGCCATCGCCGCAACGACGTTTGCCACATTGAACAGCCCTGTCATCCGCATCTGCATCGGGATCTCCTCGCCAAACATTGAAAGCGTGAAGTTTGTACCCTGCGCACGCAGTTTCCAGTCAGATGCCATGATGTCGAACTGCTCCCCTGCCTCCGTTTGCAGCCCGTAAGTGCATTTCTCACAGTCAGACTCCGCAAGCAGACGTTTGCCGTACTCGTCGTTGCCGTTGATGATTGCATAATCGCAGCGCGAAAACAGCATTTTCTTCGCCTGATAGTAGTTTTCCATCGTGCCGTGAATGTCGAGATGGTCTTGCGTCAGATTCGTAAAGACGGCAATATCAAAATGCGTACAGCCGATACGGAATTGTTCCAGACCAAAGGAGGAAACCTCCATGACCACCGTATCACAGCCCGCATCCGCCATTTTCCGCAGGAGCGCAAAATAGGCGTCC
>JAZLJA010000047.1:0-21639 GCA_045617625.1 Oscillospiraceae bacterium
GTTGGTCATCACACGCACCTTGCCGACAGCCGTTCCTGCAATGATGACATCGCCTGTGTGGAGCGTACCGTTCTGCACGAGGATGGTAGCGATCGGACCTCTGCCCTTATCGAGACGCGCCTCAATGACAGTACCCTTTGCGCGGCGGTTCGGGTTCGCCTTCAGTTCGCGCACTTCTGCAACGAGAAGAACGTTTTCGAGCAGTTCGTCGATGCCCATGCCGGTTTTTGCGGAGACAGGCACACAAATGGTATCGCCGCCCCATTCCTCGCAAACGAGTTCATGCTCGGTGAGCTGCTGCTTGATGCGTTCGGGATTTGCGCCCTCTTTATCCATCTTGTTGATGGCAACGATGATCGAAACGCCTGCTGCCTTTGCGTGGTGGATCGACTCGATGGTCTGGGGCATGATGCCGTCATCGGCAGCAACGACGAGAATTGCGATATCAGTGATATTGGCACCGCGGGCACGCATCGAGGTGAACGCCTCATGGCCGGGGGTGTCAAGGAATGTAATGGTCTTGCCCTCATGCTTCACCTGATAAGCACCGATGTGCTGTGTGATGCCGCCCGCTTCCGATGCGGTGACGTTTGCATGACGGATGCAGTCGAGAATGGAAGTTTTGCCGTGGTCAACGTGGCCCATGACAACAACGACAGGGCAGCGTTCTTCGAGGCTTTCTTCGGGGTCCTCCTCATCGGTGATGAGCCGCTCCTCGATGGTGACGATGACTTCATGCTCGACCTTTGCACCCAGTTCTTCCGCGACAAGGCTTGCCGTGTCAAAGTCGATCTCCTCGTTGATGGTTGCCATGACGCCCAGTCCCATCAGCTTTTTGACGACATCGCGCACCTGAACTTTCAGGCGCGATGCAAGTTCGCTGACAACGATCATATCGGGGATCAGCACCTTGAGCTGCTGTTTTCTTGCGCGTTCCAGTTCGAGACGCTTCAGCTTTTCAGCCTCGGATTCGCGGAGCTTGCCCGAATGCTGCTGACGGTTTCTCTGCTGGGATTTCTGTGTGATCTTCTGTTTTTTCGCAGAAAGGTTATCATTTTTGCCGCCTCTGCCCTGCGGAGCGATCTGCTCATAGCGTTCGTTATACTTGTCAAGATCGACATAGGTGCCTCTGGTATCGACCATGTGACGCTGCTGGCTCGGCTGAACCTCAGTGCTGGTTGCAAACTCCACCTGCAGCTTGGTACGTTCGCCGTGTTCCTGTGCCTTGGCAGGTTTCTTCGCCTGTTTTGCAGCGGCTCTTTCCTGCTGTTTCGCGGCACGTTCTGCGGCGGCTGCGGCTTTCTGTGCGGCAGCCTGTTCTCTGGCAGCCTGTTCTCTTGCTGCCTGCTCTTTGGCAGCCTGTTCTTTTTCGGCAGCAGCCTTCTGTGCGGCACGGAGCTGTTTTTCCTTTTCCTGTTTTGCTTTCAGTTCACGCGCCTTTGCAGCCTTTTCCTTCTGCTGCTTCTCATAAAACGCCGCTTTCTCACGGGCACGCTGTTCGATCATCGCAGCGGTCAGCACACGGGGCTTTTCCTCTGCGGGAGCAGACTGTGCAGCGGGTGCAGCGGTTGTCTCCGCAGACTTCACAGCCGGCTTTTCAGCAGGCTTTTCAATGATTTTTTCTGCGGTTTTTTCCGCCGATTTCTCCACAGGCTTTTCCGCCGGTTTTTCGACAGGCTTTTCCACCGGTTTTTCGACAGGCTTCTCAACCGTCTTTTCAGCAGCGGGCTGAACCTTTTCGGCAGCAGATTTCTCCTGTTTCTTAGATGTTTTCGGCTCTGCGGATTTCTTCGCAGCAGGCTTTTCGGATTTTTCCACCTTCTGCGGCTTGACGGCAACGGGCTTTGCAGCAGCAGGCTTTGCATCGGATTTCTCCTTTGCCGCTGCGGTGCCGCGGTCCGCGAAATATGCATCAAAATTGGCAACCTGATTGCTCTGCGAGCGTTTTTCCAGCAGATAGTTCATTTCTGTATCGTTCACGCTTGCAGAGGGTTTGCGGGTCTTTCCGTCCAATTCTTTAAGCTGTTCTGCCAGATCCTGTGCAGAGACGTTCAAATCAGCGGCAAAATCACTTAACTTCACCTTGGTAGTTGTTGGCATAGGCAAAATACCCCCTTCGGTTCTTCAAACGGTTCCAGCGGTTCGCAGACGATCTGCGCCGCACTGCTTCCATTACACATTCTCGGATTCGGGCAAAAGTTCGAGAAACTTCTTGGCAAAGCCCGAATCGCTCACGCCGAACACGGCAGTCCGCTTGCGAAAGAACATCGCAAAAGCGTCCATTGTGGTGACAGTCTTGCGGATCGGAATGTCCTTTGCCAAAAATCGGATTTCCTTTTCCGTTTTCGGCGACACATCCGCGGCAAGCAAGATCACCGTCATCTGTCCGCGCACCGCTGCATCCTTGACGGCATCGAAGCCCAGCAGCAGCATGCCGGCGCGTCTGCACATGGTCATCAGCGAGATGACGCGGTTTTCGGCATTTTCAGGCATCCGCATTCTCCTCCGTTTCCTGCATTGAGGCGGCGAGTGCCGCATAGACCTCCGCAGAGATCTTGCAGGAGAAATTTTTTTCGAGTCTGCGGGATTTCTGTGCCTGTTCGAGACATTTCATCTGCGGACAAATATATGCGCCGCGTCCTGCTTTTTTTCCCGTTGCATCGAGACAGATCTGCTCGTCGGGCGTTTTTACCACGCGAATCATCTCGCGCTTCGGCTTCATTTCGCCGCAGCCCAGACACATCCGCATCGGGATCTTTTTGGGTTTCACCGCAGTCATACGGCACGCTCCTTTCCGCGCATCAGCGATTATTCTTCGGCGGTTTCCCCGCCGTCAATGACGATTTCTTCAGCCGCGAGATCGTCATCCTCATCATCGCTTTGCAGCGGGATCTCGGGCTTGATATCAATTTTGACGCCTGTCAGCTTGGCAGCAAGCTTGGCATTCTGACCCTTGTTGCCGATGGCAAGCGAAAGATACTGATTCGGCACAATGACTCTGGCAGTACGGCTTTTCTCCTCGGCATCCGCCTCAGCCACGGAAACGGAAATGACCGTAGCAGGGGCAAGTGCGTTGGTGATATATTCTTCCTCATCCTCAGAGTAGCGCACGATATCGATTTTTTCGCCGTGGAGTTCCTTCATCACAGGCTCGATTCTGGAGCGGTGTCTGCCGATGCAGGCACCCGTCGCATCCACATCGGGGTTGACGGAGCAAACCGCGACTTTGGTGCGGAATCCCGCTTCTCTGGCAATAGATTTGATCTGCACGGTGCCGTCGCCGATCTCGGGGACAGCCATTTCCAGCAGTCGTTCCACCAGTCCCTTGTCGGTGCGGGAGATGCGCACGATCGGCTTTTTCTCCTTGTTTGCGATCTTTGTGACGAACACCTTGACCATCTGACCCTCGACCAGCACCTCACCGGGGATCTGCTCGTTGCGGGAGAGATAAAGTTCCGTGCCGTCGTAAACCACAGTCACGGTGCCTCTGCCGGGCTCCACCTGCGTCACTTTGGCGGTGATGATCTGACCTTCTTTGGATTCAAACTTCTCCATCATCTGGATTTTGTTGATCTGTCGCATATCCTGACGAATGGTTTGTTTTGCGAACTGTGCGCTGCTTCTGCCGAATTCCACGGGGTCGATCGGACATTCCACGAGGTCGCCCTCCTCGCAGTCGGGGTCGCGGAGTTTCGCCTCTGCAAAGCTGACCTCATAGGGTGTTTTCGGTTCACCCATGATGACGCTCTTTTTCATCAGGATCTCAAACTTGTGTGTGCCGGGGTCGATCTCCACGCGGATATCGTCCTCCTCAGCACGGGGATACGCTTTTTTGGCAGCTTTCAGCAAAGCGGCGGTCACTTTCTCCACCAGCAAAGCCTGCTCGACGCTGTTCTCGCACTGCAATGCCGCAAGTGCCTCAAAGAACCCTTCGTTCATGATTCATGTTCTCCTCTCATGTATGGCAATCCGTTCTCGGATTGTACTGCATAAAGCATTATTCCTGCGCATTTATGCGCGACGTTTCTGCGCGGTTGACCTCATCCTCGTCGAAATCGGCAAGCCGGACAAACGCCGCACCATTCAGCGGCAGAGTCACGGGGGTATCCTGACCATCGGGCAGCACCGTGATGGTTTCGCGGTCGCAGTCCTGCAAAATGCCGATGACCTCCTTGGTGCCGTCCTCCATCGGACGGATCAGGCGCACGCGCACTTTGGAGCCTTCGCAGGCATCGAAATGTGTTTCGCGGATCAGTTCGCGTTCAAGCCCTGCGGAGCCGACTTCCAGCGTATAGGTCTGGGGGATGGGGTCGGTCTCGTCGAGCAGCTTGTTCAGCGGGCGAGTGACGTTTTCGCAGTCGGTGATGTTGACAGGGCGGTCCATATGGTCGAGGAACACGCGCAGATACCACATTGCGCCTTCCTTTTCATAGCGGACATCCCAGACGATCAAACCCTGCTCCTCGGCAATCGGGGCGACCATGTCATAGACACGGCTTTCCGTGCTGCCAAACTTCTTGATTTTCATAGGCGGTTTGGTTCTCCTTCTGATTTTTCGCGCTGACATAAAAGAAAGACCGGAGTGGATTCCGGTCTTTCTTTTTTTATTTACTATGATGAAATTATACCACGTTTTCCTGTAAAATGCAAGCATTTTTCGGTTTTCCGCCGATTTTTTCGCACCCTGCACAAATAAACCCTGCCGCGCAGGAAAATTTGCCGCACTTTTCCGCAATCATGGAGAAAAATCGGTGCATAAACGGCGCAATGCCCCTGCTGCGCTTCACTGCAAAAGCATGAAACGCCTCAGAGGCACTGCCGCACATCTCTTTCCCTTTTCCATCTCTGGTAACTGCTTTCCCTCTCTAACGCTGTTATCAAGGGTCTCTGTTTTCATTTTTCTCTGATTTCTTTTTTCACGTTTTCTCCCAAATTCGAGAATCAAAGATTCTATATTCTATTATAACAGAGCAGGGCGCGGCTTGTCAATCAGCTGATTGAACAAGACCGAGCCCTCTCATTTGTTGATTCTGCGCAAAAATGAAGCGATTTACTTTACGTTATGCGATGACGCCGTACTGTTCACGATAAGCAAGCATCTGCGGCAGATATGCTTTTCCGTCCACAACGCCGTCCTCGATCGCCTTGATGATATCGCTCATCGTGACGATGGCATGAACGTCGATGCCGAATTCGGCTTTCACTTCCTGCACCGCCGATTGTTCGCTCTGCAAGCCGCGTTCCTGACGGTCAACCGTGATGACCATGCCCGCGACGTCCACATCCGCAACGGATTTCAGTTTCGGGTAGACCTCGCGCAGTGCCTTGCCCGAGGTCATGACGTCCTCGATCAGCACGACCTTTGTGCCGTTCTCGAGCTTTGAACCGACGATCATGCCGCCCTCGCCGTGATCTTTGATCTCCTTGCGGTCATAGGCATATCCGACATCAATGCCGTGGTTCTTCCACAGTGCGATCGCCGCAGCAGCCGCCAGCGGAATACCCTTATAAGCGGGTCCGAACAGCACATCCGCCTGCATCCCGTTTTCCTGCATACAAGCGGCATAGTATTCGCCGAGTCTGCAAAGCTGTTTGCCGGTCTTATAGTTGCCGGTGTTGATGAAATAGGGTGCTTTTCTGCCGCTTTTGAGCGTAAAATCGCCGAATGTGAGCACACCGCACTCTGCCATAAAGCTGATAAATTCTTCCTTGTAGTTCATGATCTGAACCGCCTTTCCTTTCGTTTGCATCTATTATACTACATCCGAAGCAAAAAATCAAGCATTTTCCGAAGCACCGCCGCATATGGTGTGGTGAGCAGACGCATCCGATGCTTTTGAGGAGTGATACATTTGAAAACCAAGCCAAATTCCGCATCCGACACCCGTGCCGCCCTGCTGGATGCCCGAGCCATCGCGCTGGGAGAATATATCGTGGAGCATTCCGCCACCGTGCGCAGCACCGCCAAGGCGTTCGGGATATCCAAATCCACGGTCCATAAGGACATCACCGCCAAACTGCCGTATTTGCAGGCAGGGCTGTATGCCGAAGTCAAGGAAGTGACCGAGAAAAACAAGCAGGAGCGTCACATCCGCGGCGGGCTGGCAACCAAGCGCAAATACGAATCCGAGAAGCAGCGCAGCGTCGGCAGTGCCTTGACATCCTGAAGCATTTGTGCTATGCTTTTGCCATATCGTTTCGCACAGGAGGACTGATACATATGGCAAAAAAACGCATCCGATATCTGCTGGAGGGAGCCGTGCAGGGTGTCGGGCTCCGTTATCGCGCCTATCACGCCGCAGAAAGATTCGGGGTGTGCGGATTTGTGGAAAACTGTTATGACGGCACCGTGCTGCTGGAAGCCGAGGGTGAACCCGAAGACATCGAGCGGATGCTGCAAGCGATTGAACAGGGGAGATTCGTGGAGATCGAAAAAGCCTCCGCAAAAGAGATTCCCTGCGAAGATGCCCTGTCGTTTGAGATCCGGTAACATCCGCCGCGTATATACTTTTTTGACAGAAAACAACGGATTCCATCCGCTTTCTTTTTTCAAAAGGCTTCCGAAAAAGCATTGACTTTTCCATGAAAGTATGATAAAATAGAACTGTTCACTTTGCGTGGATTTCTGCGCATTTTTACATCATATCTTGGAGGTACAAAATGGAAAAGCATGAAGAGCAAAATCTGAATATCATGTTGAAAGCTGAGTCTCTCGAAAACAACGCCATTTTTTCGCTGCACACCCTCGGAAGAAACATCAAAAAGTTCTTTCTCCCGTGGCTGCTGACATCCGTCATCGCCTGTGCCGGATTGGTCGGCTTCAACATTTTCTTCTATTCATCCAGTGCAACGCCTGTTGAGGCACTGGTCGGCTTCGATTATGACGGCATTGACAAGGGGAAGTTCCCTGACGGCACCGATTTTGAATTCGAGTCGCTCAAAAGCCCCAAGATCATTTCCCAGGCACTTGAAAGCCTGAGTCTGCCCGCCGAACTGGTCGAACCCGTTCGTACCGGCATTATCATTGACAGCATCATCCCCTCTGACACAATGGATCGTCTCACCACCTATAAAAGCATCTTTGATGCGGCAAACAACACATCGCTGAATGCAGCTGAAAAAATGCTTGATCAGTCATGGCATTCCACACAGTATGTACTGAAATTCGACTATCGCAACGCAGACGTCTCCCGTGACGATGCAGCTGCGATCCTCAACGCCATGACGTCCAGCTACAGCACATGGTTCTATGAGCAGTTCGGGTATAACGAAGCACTCGGCAACAACCTCAAGGAAATAGATTACACCCAGTACGATTACGCAGAAGCGATCGATATGTTCGATGACAACCTCATCACCCTCAATCGTTACGTCACAAATCTTGCCAACGATGACACCGCAAGATTCCGTTCCAAAGAGACCGGCCTCACATTCGCAGACCTCAAATCCGCGATCGCATCTCTTCGTGAGCTGGATCTGGACATCCTTTCATCGTTCATCTCCGTCAACAACGTCACCAAAGACAAAGACCGTCTGCTGGGCTACTACGAATACCGCATTGAGAATCTTTCGCGTGACAAGATCGTTTACGAAGAAACGCTCAATTCCATTGTGGAATCCATTGACAGCTACGAAAAAGACCAGATCATCATTTTCGGAAACGGCACTGACACCACCAACACCCAGTACACACAAGCTTCCGAACAGTATGACAAGCTCATTTCCCAGAAGATCTCCACACAGCAGACCCTCTCAAACACTGTACAGCGCATCGCATTCTATGAAGACAGAATCGAGAAAATGAAAACGCAGATTGTCGGCAGCACCGATAAGAAGAAAAAGACCGAAGAAGAACTGGAAAAGCTGAATGCGAAAATCGAAGACATGACCAACAAGATCGAGACGACCGCGAACGAATATTACATGAATTATTCTCTCGCGGACGCATTTTCCGTTCTCGTGCCCGCAGCATCCACCTCTGTCACCAAGATCAGCAAGGGTATCAACCGTGCAGTCATCCCGACCATCGGCATCGAATGCGTGATCTTCGCAGTATTCCTTGCACTGATCTTCCTGTTCTCCTTCCGTGAGGACAACCCCGAAAAGAAAAAGGAAACCGTATCGGTTGAAGCAGAAGATACCGCAGCAGAAGAAGCTGAGGAAACAGAAACTGAAGCAGAAGAAACAACCGAGAAGAAAGCAAAATCCAAGAAATAAACAGCATCATGAAAAAATCCGCTCTGCAAAGCGCAGGGCGGATTTTTATACGCACGGGAATTGACAAATCCCCGTTTTTATGGTATCCTATATCAGGACAATTTCCACATCCCGAAAGGAGTATATTATCATGGACAATCAGGCACTTGCACAGATTTTGTTCCCCGATATCACCAAATCCATCGCGGACTACGAGACAATTTATCCGCCCCGCGATTTGCCCGCAGGCGCAGTCGTCACGCGTATTGCGCCCAGCCCCACGGGTTTTGTTCACCTCGGCAACCTTTATAACGCCATCGGTGAGCGTCTCGCCCGCCAGACAAACGGCGTGTTCTATCTCCGCATCGAGGACACCGACCAGAAGCGCGAAGTCGAAGGCGCGGTGGAAGCAGTCATCGACGCGATGAATTTCTACGGTGTCCGCTTTGATGAGGGCGCGACTGTCGAGGGCGAAACGGGCAGCTATGGTCCCTATCGTCAGCGTCAGCGCAAAGAACTCTATCAGACCATCGCAAAATCTCTGGTCGAGAGAGGACTTGCTTACCCCTGCTTCTGCACCGAAGAACAGCTCACCGAAATGCGCGATGTGCAGATGGCAAACAAGGAAAATATCGGCTACTACGGAAAATACGCATCCTGCCGTGACCTCACGCTTGAAGAAGTGCAGGAAAAGCTGAATGCGAATCTCCCATGGGTGCTGCGATTCCGTTCATCGGGCGACCCCGAAAAAATGATTCCCGTGCAGGACGGCATTCGCGGCGAACTGCACGTTCAGGAAAATTACACCGACTTCGTGCTGCTCAAATCTGACGGCATCCCCACCTATCATTTTGCGCATGTCTGCGATGACCACTTCATGCGCACCACACATGTCATCCGCGATGAATCGTGGCTTGCGACCCTGCCGATTCATGTGCAGATGTTCGATACGCTTGGCTGGGAACGCCCTGTATATTGCCACACCGCGACGCTCATGAAAATGGACGGCGAATCGAAGCGCAAGCTTTCCAAGCGCAAGGATCCCGAACTTGCACTCTCCTTCTATCGTGCAGAGGGATTCCCGCCCGAGGCAGTCTGGCTCTATCTGCTGACGGTGCTGAACAGCAATTTCGAGGAATGGCATCTGGCAAATCCTGATGCGAACTCGCGTGAATTCACGTTCTCGCTGGAAAAAATGAGTGCATCGGGCGCACTGTTCGATCTGGCAAAGCTCGACAACATCGCAAAAGATTATCTCTCGCGTCAGAGCACGGAAATGGTGTATGACGGGCTGCTCACATGGGCAAAAACCTACGATACCGCGCTGGCTGACCGCATGACGGCAAAAGCTGACTTCTATCGTGGAGCGATTTCGGTCGGCAGAGGCGGCGACAAGCCCCGCAAGGATTTCGGAAGCTGGGCACAGGCGGCAAAATTCCTTGCGTTCTACGACAGCGAGACTTTTGTGCGTGAGGACGAATGTCCTGAAAACGTCTCATCTGCTGACAAAACAGAGATTCTGAACCGCTATCTTGACACGCTCAACTTTGCTGATAGCCCCGAAGAATGGTTTGCAAAGGTGAAAGAGATCACGGAGAGCATGGGCTATGCGGTGCAGGTCAAGAAATATAAGAAGAATCCTGAAGAATACAAGGGCAGCATTGTGGATGTCAGCAACCTGATTCGCGTGGCATTGACAGGCAAGCAGAATTCGCCCGACCTGTGGGAAATCAGCCATGTGCTTGGCGAAGCGGAGACGCGCCGCCGCATTGCGGAATACGCGAAATAAAGTTGTGCCTGCGGTGTGACACGCAGAGCGAGACAAAAGCTTTACTCGATTTTTCTCGAAAAATCGCGGAGACAGCGAAACTCCTTTCTCCTTACAACAGGTCAGGAGGGGGCATGGGGCGAGAAGCGCAGTTTCTCGTAGGTATGCGAAGCATACCGTGTACCCTACCATAGGGTTCCCCCATACTTTTACAACAGACTGAGGGGAGCCCTGTGAAAGGGTTCCCCTCAGCTTGTTGAAAAAGAAGTATCTGCGATGCAGTGATAATGGGAGTCCCCATTATCATTGCGCCGCACGCACAGCATCAGCCATCACTCATGCACATTGAGCCGCAGATAATCCTCGAGCGATTCCAGCCGTTTCTCCGCCTCGAATCGCCGCAGCGCATTGATCAGCACCTGCGCCTCGAGAATCCACGCCTGCCGCACACCGTCGGCATCGAGAATCCGATAATGTCCCCGCAGCCCAGCCGTGCGATGATGCTGCACTCTCCATCCATCCACAGCGAAAATGTCGTTATACCACACTTTTCCGCCCATTGTCTGAAACGGGATATTCATCTCAAAACAATCGCTGTACGACTGGACAAACTCGCGCAGCTTCGCCGCATTCGGAAACAGCCGCTGCATCGTGGCAGAGATTCCCTCGTTCACCGCCGCAATGCTGTCTGAATTCGACGTATCTCCGCGCAAAATCGCATCGGTATCCTCCCTGCCCTGCGTCATGCGGCTTGCGATGCTTTCGGGCGAGAAATTCAGCGTTCCGCGAATCAGCCCGCCGAGCGGCGTCCGCGGCTTGATGAGCGTGAAGTCACAATCCGCATAGGTCTGCGTCAGATCAGTGCGCCCCTTACGGACAAATCTCGAATCCTGTACGCCATAGAGCGACAATTCCGAATCATGCGAGATCATCAGCAGGTTGCGATGTCCGTCTGCGTATAGCGGCTGGATGCAGAGATAGCCGTCCATCGTCAGTCCGCCGTCCATATACAGTCCGTTCTGATACGGCACCGGCGGATAAGCCGCAGGGAGAGCCGAAGATGCAAGCAAAAGCGTACAAATTCGTTCTTTCGGCAAGCCGTTCAGTCGGTGATATTCTGTCCGCATGGCACGGACATTCATCGTGCTGACATACATCCGAAGCTGTGATGTCCCGATGAGTTCGAGCGGGAGCTGATGCAGCAAGCGAATCAGACCGTCGCGTGAAAACATCGCAGATGCGTCATTTGTGTTAGAAAGCAAGTCCTCTGCCCGAATCTGCATCCAGATGCGCCGTCCAAGCCCGGGGTCGCCGCCCATCACCGAGAGCGCGTACAGCACCATGTTCAGTGCGCCCACCGAGCAGCCAGCCAGCGCGGTCACATCCGTGAGCATTCCACACTCCGCAAGCCGTTCCAACGCCCCGATTTGAAATGCGCCCTTCGCGCCGCCGCCGCACAAAAGCAGCCCTGTAGGTTTCTGAATGGTCATAGCCATGAAAATGTCGTCCTTTCGTTATTTCTGCCTTGAAACTGCCGCAAGTGCCGCCGCCAGCGAAGAAAGTGCATCCTGCCGCATGACTCTGCCGCCGAATCGGTTTTCGTGATAATTTTCCGTAACAGCGTGCAAATCGCAGCCTGTCTCCGACGCCAGTGCCGAATCCCATTTCCGTCCGATTTCCGCGATCGTATCCGAGGAGATCGGCGGATTTTTTTGCCATGCAGGCGCCTGTGTCAGCAAGCGGTATCCGTCATAGAATTTCGTCTCATTTTCCGCGCTGTTCTGCCATTTTCGATATAATTTTATCCACTGCCTGCGCTGTCTGCGAACAGAAACCTCCTCCGCAGGGAGACATTCCGTCTCCACATCGAAAAATTCAGCATCAGCGAGATTTTTCGTGCAGTCATCATGTGGATGCAAGAACCTGCGAATTTTCTCCGCCAGTTCGAGAAAGAACAGCCGCACATCGCCCAGCACATCCCGAAAATTGTGATAGACCAACAGCCCGACCACCGCGGCGATGCCCACCCATACGAGCATCCACAGCGGGCTTGCCTCGCCGGTATTCATCATGGGAGACTGCTGCATGGGTTCCAACGGCTCGTCTGCGTCGGGGCTGTTGCCCGAAAGATGATTGATCAGCGAAACGAATGCCCGCAGCACGACGCCCACAAGCCATGCCGCCGATGCCGAAAGCCACTGCACCGCGCTGATCATCGGGCGATAGAGCAAACAGCAAACGCACGCAAATACGACCAAACCGAGCAAGAGCCGCAGATTTCCGCGCCGAATATCCTTTGGCACCTCAGCCCCGCCGCGCCGACTGACATATCGGATGAGCATGAGCTGATTGCGCAGCAAGAGATAGCAAAGGGATTCGAGCACCAGAGCCGCCGCCCCCCACTGCACCGCCCCTGCGATGTGCAAATTCGACTGACTATCTAAAAGAAAGCCGATGACCGCCGCGCCCGTATCACGCCCTGTGAGATGCAGTGCCAGCAGACAAAGCACCTCGCAGGTGAGGAATGCCACAAACATCGTCGTGGTAAACAGCGATTCTGCGTCCTTTTCGCCGCATCCCGCCATAAATATCGCCATGGGCAGAAGCATCAGCGCAGCCGCAAATCCGCTTGTCGCAGAGATGAGCAGCCACCCTGCCGCCGCCGTGACGCAAAGGATGCCGAAGATCAGCAGCGCACTGACTGCCATTTTTCGTTTTTTACGCATCTGCGCAGATTTTGCAGAGAGGAAACCGATCGTCAAGCCGCCTGCAAACAAAATGCCGAACGCCTTGCCGCGCACCGCAAATCCGCCGATGCCGAGCACCAGCTGCCAGAGCGGAAACCATATGCCCGTCCTCGCAATCAACGCAATGACGTACAAAACACGTTCTGACGAAAATCCGCGCCGCATATCCGCTCCCCCTTTCGGTGTTTTCTTCATTTTACCAGAACTGCGCCGAAATGTCAACCATGCATCAGCCCGAACAAAGCGTCGGCGGTGATTTTTGCGTCATCGGGTGCCAGATAGAAGTGTCCCGAATCGGGCAGAGCGATGCAATAAAACGACGTATTTTCGCGCAGATCGTGCATTGTCCGCATAGAAACCAGTTCATCCTTCACCGATTGCACCGCCACGCACGGAATATACAGTTTCGGCAGCAGTTTCCGTGCCCTGCGCATCTCTGAAAAAAGCCCCAGATACTGCGGAATCCACCGCAGATAACGCCACAAACGGCGATCGGGGCGAATACTGTACGCATCGCGTGCGGCAGCAGCCCAGCGGTCATCGGGCGGAATTTTTCGGAACAGCACCTGCAAGGATTCGCGCACTGCCTGCACCGTCACATGGGGGCGCAGCGGCACACCGAGCAGAAACATTCCGCGCACCTTGCCGCACGCCGCAGCCGATTCGATTGCCAGCAGCGTGCCCATCGAATGTCCGACGATCCAGATATTCTCATATTGTTTTGCGAGTTTCTGCATCATTTTCCGCACCTGTTCGCGCCACTGTTCCATGCTTGCCGATGCGAAATCATCCACCGTGCCGCCGTGACCGCGCAGCAGAATGCTGTAAACCGCCCACTCCTGCGGGATCTGCGGCAACAGCCATTTGAAGTGTGCAGGGCTGCCGAGTATCCCGTGAATGCACAAAACTGCCGTATCTGTGTTACTTTTCGGAATCCTGCACCATGCTTTGTGAGAAACCGTCATGAAACCCCTCCGTATCAAACACAAGGCGGACACAAGATCTGCGTCCGCCCTGCATCCATCATTTACTTTTTCAAACTGTCCAGACTGCGTTTCAGAGCCTCATAGGATTTTGTGATGCCCGAAGTCCCCGTAAAGCGGTTGAGACGAATGATCTCGTGGCTGTATTTGCCGTTGACCATCAGATAATACGAGTTATCCGAAGCAGGCACGAACCGCAGGACCTCCTGACTGCCGTCTTTCAGGTGATACGTGATTTCCGCGACAGACCCTTCATCCGATGCGGGGCCGTCGCCCATGTCGATCTCCGTCACCGAAAGGGTGCTGACAGCGCGATAGAAGGTCTGATACTTGTCCATGATATCGCTGTCATCGAGTGCGGTGATGTCGATATCGTCAAACGAATACTGTCCGTTCGCATAATCGACATAGAACGTGTTGTTGATGTCGTAGATCTCGCCAAGATCGACGTGCAGCGAATCAATCTCCTCGATATCCACATTTGCGCAGTAGGGCAGGACATACGAGAAAGCGTCGCGGTCAAGGATCGTGACATAGGATTTCAGGATTCTGAACACGTTTTTGCTGCCTGCAAAATAGCCGTACATCTCGGTTTCTTCGAGGTCATCCGAGCACATTTTGCCAAGCCAGATCTCGGTATCCCGCTGTTCGCCGTGGACCTTGCCCTTGATAAACAGCTTTGCCGCGGGCTTATCCAGACCATACTGTGCGAGGTCGGCAGGATTTTCCTCCACATAGCCCTCCACAGTGGCACGCACGAGGTTTTCGATCATGTTGCCGATCGCCGATGTATCCACAGGGAAGTTCATCGGTTTTGTCATGCTCCAGACATTCTGCTTGTCGCGTGTCAGTTCAAATTCGGTCTTGCCGTCGTGTTCCAGACGATAGTAGGTCACATCGGGCGAATCCGCGTCGTAAAGGAACACATCCTTGAGGGTATCCTTCGCCACGCAGAACACCGAACCTGAGTAATAGTCGATGGTATAAACATCTTTCGAGCCCTCCACCATGACGTAAAAAGCGTCGTAAGTGGGGGTGCAGTCGCCCACATAGAGCGTGTAGGGGTTGTCCTCTGTCTCGGTGGTATAAACGCGCAGCGTCACGGGGTTGTCAAATCCGAAGGGTGACGGGTCCTCGCAGTCTGCCACCACGGTTTTCTCCGATTTCAGATTGCAGAAAAAGTTGCAGATGGTGGAAATCGCGTTGGAGTTGATGTAAAAATCGTCCTCAGCGGTCATTTTCCAGATGCGGTCGTCGAAATCCCAGTTGAACAGGAACTCGCCGTCCTCGTTGTTCACCCTGATCTGATTCACATCGGTGCTGTCAAACGAAAACAGTGTTTTCGGGCCGCTCAGCTTCTCACGTTTTTCCTTATCGGACACCGCATAGTCCACGACCAGATAGACGCCGCAGAGCACCGCGGCGGTCACGCCCAGACCGATGATCCATTTAAGCTGCTTCATGCGTCACGCCTCCTGAACCACACCACGGCGCCGCCGATCAGCACGAGGCACGGCACTGCCAAAAAGACTGCCATCATGCCCTTTGCGGCTTCCTCACTGTTGATGAACAATTCGTCATAGGACTTGGATTTGTTGATGATGCCCATGTCCACATCACTGTTATACATCCAAGTGATCGTGGAAAGATACAGCAGCAGCGGCGAGATATAGCGGTCGGTCGCGATCTCGGCATCGGTCAGAAATTCCGCGGAGCCGAACACCGTCAGTTTCGCGTTATCGCGCAGGGAATCCATCGAATACATTGCCAGCACGAGTTCCTGACCCGTCACTTCCTCGGGGTCGGTCTGCTTGCCGCCGTAGGGCTCTGCCAGAGCGGTCGGTCCTGTCTGCATCAGCGTGTCGATGCTGCAGGTTGAATAGTTCGAGCCGTAAATGCTGTAAAAGCTGCGGGCTGCGGGCATATAGGTGATGATGGTGGAATCCTGCAGCAGGGCGTCTGTCAGATCGACCGTTGCATCGGGGCTTGCAGGCACCATATCAGCCAGATAGACATAGGGGTTGTTGGAGATGTGCCGTGCGGAATCGGTTTCGTGAATGCGGTTGTAATCCATACCGATGCAGAAGCTCTGCATGATGGCTTCGAGATTGGAGTATGCCGTTTCGTCGATATTCGGGGTCATGAGCAGCGAGAGATTGCCGCCCTTTTCCAGATACGCACAGAGCTTGTCATATTCCTCCGCGGAGATATCGCGAGTGGGGCCCGGCACCACAACGATGCAGGCGTCATCGGGAACAGCATCGGCGTTCATCAGGTTGAGTGTTTTTGCGCCATAGTTATAGTTTCCGAGGTTTGCCTGAAGTTTCGTGAAATCCTTGAGCGGGTGCTCGCCGTGGCCCTCCAGAAAATAGACCGTCGGCTCGACGCCGTCCACAACGGATTTGATCGCACCGGTGATATAATTTTCGCCGCGGAATTCCGCCTTTGTGGTTTTCTGGCTGCCGTCAGACTGTGTTTCGTACTCATACACATACATCATTTTGGCAGGAATGCGCTTGACCATATTGCCGCAGCGGAACATGAAGTCATAATCGCTGAGGTTATAGAAGTTGTCGGGGTTGACTTCTTTGAGCAAAGTCGGGTTGGTATCGGGGTCAAAGTCGATGAGGTTGAAGCAGGGATGCTCCTTGTATTCAAGCAAGGTGCGGTAAAGAGCCAGCAATTCGAGTTCGCCCTCCAGTTCCTCCATTTCGCCGAGGAAGTAGACATCCACTTTCACGCCGGAATCATCCAGCGAATCGAGATAATCGGTGGTGGTTTTGGTCAGCGTATAGAGGCTGTTGGGGGTCATATCGAAGTTGATGTTCAGGCGTCCGAAAATGAGGTTGATCGGAATCGCCACCGCAAGCACCAACGCCGCCAGTGCCCACGCGATCGCCGTGAACTTTTTATTTTTGCTGTTGACAGCAGTATTCATTTTCAGTATTCCTCCGAATTAAGACTGCAAGGGAAACCCCCGCAGAATCGTAATTTGATACAGATTGCCGCAGAGAGATCCTCAAGCGCGGCTCTGACGGCGTTTTTCAATGATGATGACCGTCCAGATGACGAACACCGCCGAGAGCGAAAGGAAAAACACCAGATCGGCAAGGCTGAAAAGCCCCTGTGAAAAGCCCACGAAGCGTGCCTCAGTGGAAAACCATGTGAACAGTTTCTGGAGCACGGGCACCGACTGAATAAGAGCCGTGTTCGTGAAATTATCGAGGAAGATCAGCAAGATCATGGCAGCCTCGCCGAACACAGCAGCCAGAATCGGGCTGTCCGTGAGGGAGGAGATCAGCACACCGACCGCGATACAGACCATGCCCCAGAGCAAAAAGCCCGTATAGCCGCAGACAAGCCCCGAAAAGATGACATTGCCCTTGCAGAACACGATCAGCGGGAAAACAAGGGAAAGCAGCATCATGCAGAGGAAAACGGTGACCACTGCAAGATATTTAGCGACCACAACCTGCCAGACGGCGATCGGGGCGGAAAGCCAGAGGGTTTCCGTGTGCGATTTGCGTTCCTCGGCAAAGGTGCGCATGGTCAGCAGCGGGATCATGAAGATGAAATAGAAGAAGTTGTTATAGAACACATCCGAGAATGAAAAGCGGAACGTGTTGCTGTCCATATTGGAAATGCCGGAAACAAAGCTCAGGGAAAAGACCATCAGGAACAGCGCACTGATGACATAAGCAAAGGGGGAACAGAAATAAGAGCCGACTTCCTTTTTATATAGTGCAAACATCAGTTTTCGCCCTCCTCGTGCTTTTCGTCGTCATAGGGATTCTCCTCGTCAACGGTGTCAACGCCGAGCTCCTCCAGCAGGTCGAGCGTGGATTTTTTCCCTGTTTTCTTTTCTTCCTTGGGTGCTGCCGTGAGCTTGACGAACACTTCTTCGAGGTTTGCGCGCACGGTGTTCGATTCGACGACCATGCAGTCCTCAGCAAGCAGTCCGGACATGATGGTTTTGCGCACCGATTCGTCCTCCATGGCGATGACATAGGAATTGCAGCCTGCGGAAACATATTCCACATCGCTGACTTCCTTGACGCCCTCCGTCGCACGGAGAATATTCGTGACCTTGACCATGTCGCCCTCGATCTTCATGCGCACCTTCGGCACGCGTGAAACGCTCTTTTCGAGGTTTTCGATGGTATCCACCGCACGGATCTGCCCCTTGTTGATGATGACCACGCGTTCGCACACCGCACTGACCTCGGCCAGAATGTGCGTGGAGAAGATGATGGTGTGGTCTTTTGCCAGATCGGTGATGAGGTTACGCACTTCCATGACCTGTTTCGGGTCAAGGCCGACCGTAGGTTCATCGAGGATGAGGAACTTCGGGGAGCCGAGCAAAGCCTGCGCAAAGCCGACACGCTGCCGATAGCCCTTGGACAAATGCCCGATGATACGGTGCTGCTGGTCAGTGATCTTCAGGCGTTCCATCGCATTTTCGACCTGTTTTTTGCGGTCCTGACGCGGCACGCCTTTCAAACCCGCGCAAAACTCCAGATAGCCTCTCACGCGCATATCGGGATACACAGGCGGCAGTTCGGGCAGATAGCCGATCCTGCGCTTGACTTCCATCGGATCCTTGGTGATGTCATATCCATCGACCAAAACCGTGCCCGATGTAGACGGCAGACAGCCCGTGATCATGTTCATCGTGGTGGATTTGCCTGCGCCGTTGGGGCCAAGAAATCCGAGCACTTCATGATCGCCCACGGTGAAGGAGATATCCTGCACAGCGGGGTGGGTGCCGTAAAACTTAGTGAGATTTTTGATTTCAACCATATATAATAGTATCCTTTCGTTGCCCACAGTCCGAGCGGTACGCATCGGCACAGCGGCAGAATCACCGTATGAAAGCCCCCTCGCCTTCCGCGGTGTCACATGGCGCAAAAATGTATGCTGCAAAATGCGTCTATGTAGTAATATTATCTCAAAAAAAGATGAACAGGATATGAACGAATTGTAACGATATAATGAACGTCAATATGACAAATCTGTATAATTCTATTATAAATCTACTATGTGTAAATCCTGTGTCAGGGCGATGGGAAAAAGAAATGAAAAGTGTGATTGTATGCGCAGAAACGAGAAAAATCGCATTGCTCCCATGATATGGCAGGTTGCACAAAGGGTGCATAAGAAATTTGTTTAAGCGTCCAAAAAGTCGGATAAATCATTTCTCTTTTGATGGAACCCCTTGACAAAAGCAAACCGAACCACTATAATGAATTTAGGAAATTGTATGGGCGTATTGTCTCTTTTCATACCACAGAGATGATCGTCCTGTGCAAAAGGCAGGGCATTTCCCGATGACACGCACGGGGTTCACCGCGAAAAGCCCGTTCCGCAGCGCACACCCGGCCGAACCGCATTGTTCGGTCATGTCCGTGCAAAAACACGCAACCCAAATCAAAATTTTACGAGAGGGGAAAAAAGAATGCAATTCAAGAAAAGCAAAGCGATCCTTTCTGCAGTTCTCGCAACTGCAATGGCATCGAGCGCACTGATGACCTGTACCGCATCTGCTGTCAGCCCGGTTGTCCATGATTCAGAAGGCACCCGTAAAGCACTCGACGACACCTATGGCAACTCCACTTACGCAGAGCGTTTTATGTCTCTGTACGATGAAGTTATCGTCCACGGCGTCGAGAACGGCTACCTGAGCGGCAATAACATTCCTTCCGGCGGTTTCGGTGTTCCTTACCACTCCGTTGAAGAGGTCATCTGCGAAGCTCCTGACTACGGTCATGAGACCACTTCCGAAGCAATGTCCTACATCGTTTGGATGGCAGCTATGGCTGACAACATCACCAAGGACGGCGCAGTGGAAGGCATTTCCGCTACCAGCGACCTTGCAAAAGCTTGGAAGACCCTTGAGGTCATGATCCCGACCGAACAGTCCGGTTTCTGGGCAAAATCCGAGCTGAGCTCCCAGGTTTCCGAAGAGCACCCCGGCGATTCCTATCCCGGCGGCGGCAACGGCGACCCCGGCATCGAAGGCTATCCTTCTGAAGGTTCTCAGTCCAACGTCGGTAAGAACCCGATCCACAAGGAATTCACTTCCGCATACTCCTCCTCCAAGGGCGAGTATCTGCTCCACTGGCTGGCAGACGTCGATGACTGGTATGGCTTCGGCGGTTCTTCCGAGGGTCAGAAGGGCAAGTTCACTTTCATCAACACCTTCCAGCGCGGCGACCAGGAATCCTGCTTCGAGACCATTCCTCATCCCGCAATCGAAAATCTGGAATACGGCAACAGCCAGCAGGGCATGAAGTTCGCATTCCAGGAGTCCACTGCAAAGTCTTGGTCTTATACCAACGCTCCTGACGCAGAGGACCGTGCAATCCAGGCTGTCTATGCAGCAAACCGCTGGGGCGTCGGCAACTCCGATGTTTCCGCAAAGGCTGCAATGATGGGTGACGAGTGCCGTAACGATATGTTCGATAAGTACTACAAGGAAATCGGCTGCCAGAGCATCAACACCGACTCTAACGGCGGTGGCTTGCAGGGTCAGCACTTCCTGATGTCCTGGTACACCGCATGGGGCGGCGCTGCTGACGGCTCTTGGGCATGGCAGATCGGCTGCTCGCACTCTCACCAGTTCTATCAGAACCCGCTGGCTGCTTACGGCTTGATCTTCGATGCTGATCTGAGCAAGAACGTGAAGTCCACCAACGGTATCAAGGACTACAAGACTTCTCTCCAGCGTCAGCTCGAGTTCTACGAGTGGCTGCAGTGCCCGCAGGGTATGTTCGCAGGCGGATGCACCAACAGCTGGAACGGTAAGTACGAAAAGTATCCGTCCGGTCAGTCAACCTTCTACGACATGGCTTACATCCCGCACCCTGTTTACGCTGACCCGGGTTCCAACCACTGGATCGGCAACCAGGTGTGGTCCACCCAGCGTCTGGCTGAGCTGTACTACATCCTCGCACAGCAGAACGGCGAAGACGGCGGCATTAAGCCCGGCGGCGTTTCCATGAAGGAAGCTCTCGGCTCCATGCTCGAAAAGTGGGTCAACTTCTTCCTGAAGGAAGTGAAGCTCACCTCTGACGGCGACTTCGAGATTCCCGCAACCCTCGACTGGGAAGGCCAGCCCGACAAGTGGTCCGGCACTTACAGCGCATCCAGCAACAGCGGTCTGTCCTGCTCTGTCAAGGCAACCGGTAACACTGACCTCGGCTGCGTTTCTTCTCTGGCAAACACCCTGATCTACTACGCTGCTGCTGAAGGCGTCAAGGCTTCCGGCATCGTTGAAGAAGGCTCCAGCACTGCTGAAAAGGGTCTCTACCTTGCACAGCAGCTCATCGACCGTGAGTGGGATCTCGGCCGCGACGGCATTGGTCTGTCCCGTACCGAGCACAACGGTTCTCTGACTCGTTTCTTCGAGCAGGAAGTTTACATTCCTTCCGGCAAGTCCGGTAAGTATCCTTATGGCTACGAAGTCAAGAACGGCTCCACATTCTCTGACCTCCGTCCGATGTACGAAGGCCTGGAGAAGTATGACGAGCTGAAGAAGGCTTGGGAAGCTGATAAGGCTGCTGGTGCGAAGTATGACAACGCAACCTCCGATTGCAGTGCTTTCGAGAACGTTGCTGCTGTTGACCTCGATTACCACAGATTCTGGCACATCGGTGATGTCATGATGGCAAACGGTGCTATGTACGAGCTGTTCCCGGATGTTACTCCTTCCATCGTCTATGGCGAAGATGCACCCGATACCACCACTACTACCACCACTACCACCACCACCACCACCACGACTTCTGAGACTCCCGGTCAGACCGACTGGGGTAATGTCAACTGCTCCGCTGGTGCTACTCCTAAGGAGCGCGTCACCGTTTCCGATGCTATTCTCCTCAGCCGTATTGCCGCAAATGACACCACTGTTGATGTGACTGCACAGGGCAAGAAGAATGCTGACGTT
>JAZLJA010000048.1:0-38114 GCA_045617625.1 Oscillospiraceae bacterium
GCTGGTATCTCTGGATGATCTGCCCGTGACCGCCAAAATGATCGAGAACGACGGCACATGGACGCTCTCCGCAGAAATGAATACCGGAAAAGCGGACGAAACTTCTGTTGCAACTCCGTTCTTCGCAAGAGAAGTCGATGAATTCTACAGAAACTGGCGTTTCACAAGCATTCCTGTGGAGCATTACGAGGACTGGCAGAACAGTTCAGACGCTTTGGCATTCGATTTCCGCGCCCTGACCCCTGCTGACAACCACGATCTCGGTTCTGACAGCACCAAACTGAGCTATTGGTTCATCGACGCAACCACATCGGACGACTGGCTGAGAACCACCGAACTGGAAAGCCTTGACACGGTCAACGGCACCGCATCCTATGGTGAAGTGACACCGCTCGAAAACGGCTGGTATCATATGGAGATTCCGTTCAAAGAGCTGAAACAGTATATTAACAAAGAAAACCCCGAAGGAAGCGGCAAAAACATTGACCTTTTTTCGATTTCATGGGTCAATCAGTCAACGGTCCTCCGAAATATTGAGATGGTCTCGCCCACTGACAAAGCGATGCACATATTTGCGAAAATTTACCGCCGAATCGTTCAGATGAAGATCGCAGGAATGGATACAAAGGAGTATATTGACGAATACAACAGACTCCGCGAAGCATGTACGGATGAAGACGGTAAAGTTGACGGCACAAAATACATCGGTATTCAGGATGAAGCCAAAGCACTGCTGAAAGAGCTTGATGACGTTACATCTGAGCAGGTCTATATGTTCCAGGTTCCTTCGGACGACACAGTTGGCGGCATCCGATTCTATGACTCTATCGATGAGAATCAGGGATTTGTCACAGAATTCATAGAAATGAATCCGAAAAACAAAACTTCTTCTGTCGGCAAGGTTTATTACACAGGTGTCACGCACTTCATGATTCCTGTGAATGAGCTGCCCGTAACAGTTGAGCCTTCCCTTTGCATTCCCGAATTTACAAAGCATGTATATCAGATACAAGAATATGACCGTAATCCTGACGGCACGATTCAAGAAACACAGCATGGCTACGCCATCACGAATAATCAGACGGTGCCGAAATATTTTGTAGATGAGACGCTGCATATCGACAGAATGCTGAAAGAATATCTCCTCGTAGGCTGGCAGAATGCCGATGAGGAAATTGCAAAATTCAAAGAAATCGTGAAGGAGGTTTACATAGATTATTATTCCTATAACGATGAACGGATACCTGAACTGATGGAAGAACTCCAGAAAATAGAAAAGGAAATGCATTCTTATGCTTGGGCTTATGCTTGGACTTATTCTTATGATTCGGCTTATGCTTGGACTTTTTCGTTTGCTGCCAGAATCGAACCCGATTCTGATGCAGCTGCATTGCAATATCAATTCTATGACGATAACCAGCAGCCGCTTTCTGATCCTATTACACTGAATTTCGCTGACTGCACTTCTTCCATCGGCACGCTGACGCCGAATGAAGACCGAAGCTGCTACGAATTTTTGGTTGCACCTGAGGATGTTCCGTTTGTTGATGACTTCATTTGTGCATCCAATCCTCGTGCCATTCATTTTGCGAAAACAGATGGCACAACGGATCAAATCAAAGAAGTGAGATGCGTATTGACAGTCAAAGCCGGTCAATCATATGAAAAGGATAGCGTTGAAGGCAAACACTTAAAAACCAGCAATCAATCCTTCTTCATGGAGTTCAAACCTTTGACTATCGATTCCGAAGCGGCAGATGATGATGATTCAACAGAAGCAACATTCTATTTTCTGGAGAAATCCGGAGAAGCTGCAACGCGAACTGACTACAAACTGGATGTGGTCAATGGTAACACAGATGTCGGAGTGGTGACAAAAATACCGGACAGCTGTGGCTGGTATTTGCTGGAGATTCCGCTGAAAGACCTGGAAGAAGCTTCGGAAGCAGATCCTGATGCTCTGATTACCAAGTTCCACATTGGTGACGCACATCATGCTTTTGTATTGGATAATAGATACTTTGCAGAATCGACGTTCAACTCCCATCCTGTTCCACCGCCGAACACGACAGCGACTGAAACCACCACAACCACTGAGGAAACGACGACTACCACAACAACAACAACGACAACCTCTGAGGAAACCACTACAACAACCTCGACCACAAAGGCAACCACAACAACAACATCCGAAGAAACCACCACAACAACCTCGACCACAAAGGCAACTACGACAACAACATCCGAGAAAACCACAACAACAACCTCGACCACAAAGGCAACAACGACAACAACATCCGAGAAAACCACCACAACAACCTCGACCACAAAGGCAACTACGACAACAACATCCGAGAAAACCACTACAACAACCTCGACCACAAAGGCAACAACGACAACAACATCCGAGGAAACCACCACAACAACCTCGACCACAAAGGCAACAATGACAACAACATCCGAGGAAACCACCACAACAACCTCGACCACAAAGGCAACTACATCCACAACAACCGAGGGCACAACCACTACTTCTACGACAACAACGGCAACTACATCCACAACGACCGAGGGCACAACCACTACTTCCGCGACAACAACGACGACTACATCCACAACGACCGAGGGCGCAACCACTACTTCCACGACAACAACAACGACTACTACATCCACAACAACCGAGGGCACAACCACTACTTCTACGACAACAACGACATCTACCACAACCACAACAACCGAGGGCACAACCACTACTTCCACGACAACAACGACGACTACATCCACAACGACCGAGGGCACAACCACTACTTCTACGACAACAACGACTACCACAACGCCTGAGGTTACAACAACAACTTCTACAACGACAACTGAAACCACCACCACCGATACTACGACTGCCCCGATTCCGCAGGAAAGCTTCGATCTCAACGGGGATGGTGTCGTCAGCATCGCAGATGCCATTTGTCTGACCAACTTTATCGCGGAAGATACCACCGCAGACAATGCATCTTCCCCCGAAGATCTCGTGCGCTACGACATCAATCATGACTGCATTCTCGATGTCCGCGATGTCCTCATGATTCTCCAGTTCCTCCAGCACTGATCTTCTCATCCCACTTCCAATACGCAAAACGGGAGAGCAATACAGATTGCTCTCCCGTTTTCATTATTTATTTGCTTTCCCGGTGTTCATTAACTTTGTGATATAGTCTGAGTCTTTGTGCTTCATTCGATTCAAAGCCGAATTTCTGATAAAATGGTATTTTATCAGGAACAGCACATAACTCTACAAATATTTCTGTTCCTTTGACCCCATTGTCATTGATGAAGTTCATCAGTTCATTGATCATCATTCTGCCAATTCCTTGATGTTGATATTCCGGTCTGACCACGACATCTTTGATATAATAATCAAGCCCCATATCTCCAAGCATTCGCGCCATGGCTACAAGCTTATCTTCATCCCATACAGAAATACGAAATATTGTGTTTTTTAAAGCCAATTCAGTCTGTTCCAAGGATGGTCCGTCACCCCAGACTGTTTCCCAAAGCTCTATAAATTGTTCAGCTGTCAACTCATTATGCTTAATTATATAGTTACTCATAAAATTCTCCGAAAACCTGTTTACAATTCGTTTCATTCCCAACTTTATCGCGTTCACCAATCCGATTTTTCCATTATAGCACAACATCGCGTATCTGCATCATTGGACGCAAATACGCGATGTCATTATGGTCGGAGTGACAGGATTCGAACCTGCGGCATCCTGCTCCCAAAGCAGGCGCGCTACCAACTGCGCTACACCCCGATGTAATATGAAATTGTGTGGGATTCCTTGCTTTGGTCGCCCTGCTTGCGGTGCCCAAAATTGCCGCGCGATCCTCGCTTGCAATTTTGACCGCTGCGCCAAAAAGCACTCGCTTCTTCGTCCACCGGACGCGCTCGCGCTTTTTGCCCCAATCATGCGGCTGCCGACTGCGCTACACCCCGATGTAATATGAAATTGTGTGGGATTCTTTGCTTTGGTCGCCCTGCTTGCGGTGGAAAAACATCACACAGCAGCCAACACTCACATTATCTTCTCACGGATATATATTATATCACGTTTGGCTGCATTTGTCAAGCCAAAAATCGGATTGCTTGCAGCTCGTATGTATAATCCCTTTGAAAATGGAAATGCTGAATCCGCAACCATTTGCACGAAAGGAGATTCGATATGCAGCACGATCAGGGAACCATCACATTTGAAAATCCGCCCTCGGTATCTGCATGGGCAAGCACCGTCGGCAAAAAAGAAGCCGAAGGACCTCTCGGCTTTTGCTTTGATCTGACCGAGGACGACAGCCATTTCGGACAGCAGAGCTGGGAGGCTGCCGAAAGCGAAATGCAGCGCCGTACCATGCAGGAGATGCTTTTGCATGCGGGTATCACCCCTGCGGAACTGGACGTCATTTTTGCAGGCGACCTCATCAATCAATGCACAAGCTCGACATTCGGGCTGCGGCATCTGGATGTCCCGTTTCTTGGGATATACGGTGCCTGCTCGACAATGGCGGAGGGGCTTTTACTTGCATCGTTTTGCGTGGCAGGCAGACATCTGAAACGTGCCGCAGTGCTGACATCCTCGCATTTTTCCAGTGCCGAACGGCAATTTCGGTTTCCGCTTTCCTATGGTGCTCAGCGCACACCCAACGCACAATGGACCTGTACTGCTGCCGGTGCAGCACTGGTCGAAGCACACGATGCGCCACCGTTTGTGCGCGGCGTCTGCATCGGCATTGTGCGCGATTTCGGCATCACAGATGCAAACAACATGGGTGCGGCAATGGCTCCTGCGGCGGCTGATACCATTGCACGATATCTGGATGGCACAGGAACTCGCCCTGCGGATTATGATGCGATCGTCACAGGCGATTTGGGCATCGTGGGCAGCAGGCTGCTGTGTCGGCTGATGGCTGAGCGTAGCTATGACATCACAAGTGTCCACAAAGACTGCGGCGTGATGATGTTCGATGACAGCACACAGGATACGCATGCCGGCGGTTCGGGATGCGGATGTTCGGCAAGCATTCTGTGCGGATATTTTCTGCCGAAAATTCAGTGCGGCGAATATCGGAACATTTTGTTTGCGGCAACGGGTGCTTTGCTCTCGCCGATGCTGTGTCAGCAGGGAGAAAGCATCCCATCCATCTCACATTTGGTGCATTTTTCGCATGAGGGCGGAAAGGAGCGGATCCTGTGAATTATCTGGCGGCATTTTTGATGGGCGGTTTGCTGTGCATGGCGGGGCAAATTCTGATTGACCGCACAAAGCTGACACCTGCACGGATTCTGGTGGGCTATGTGGTAAGCGGCGTGATTCTGGGAGCACTGGGGATTTATCCGAAACTGGTGGAAATTGCGGGGGCAGGTGCGACGGTGCCGCTTTCGGGATTTGGAAATCTATTGGCGCAGGGGATACGGGAAGCGATAGAGAAAGACGGGCTGCTTGGGGTATTGACCGGCGGGCTGACAGCGGCATCGGGAGGCATCACGGCGGCGATGCTGTTCGGGTTGCTTGCGGCGATCTGTTTTCGGGCGAAAGAGAAATAGATGCCTGCAACGAATTTTGATTGGGCTCCGCCCAATCAAAATCGCCGCAGGCACCATTACCCGATCTTGACTTCCTGCAAATAACTGACCGCCAGTTCTTCCGGTGTGCATGGTGTCTTTTCCCGTGCTGCCATGCAAATTCCGCACGCCGACTGATTGCACAAATGCATCGGTGCTGCCATGATGTTTTCTGCAAGCGGCTCCAACAGCCGAATGCCATCGCCCACCACCATCACCGATTCATATGCTTTCATCTGCGACGCGATTTCCTCCGCGGGCATGACCTTATCCTCCGAAATTCTCCGAATCTGTTTGCCATCGCCCTCGAAAAATGCGCAGTAGCACAGATTTTGCCTTGCCACAAGTGCCGCACACACCACGCCTTTCGTGCCGCAGAGATTCCATGCAAGCCCTTCCAGCGTTGAGATCCCGACACAGCCTTTCTGTCCTGCAAACGCCATCGCCTGCATCGCCGCGATCCCGATGCGCAGTCCTGTATATGACCCCGGTCCCACCGCCACCGCAAACGTGTCCACATCCTGCACGGTGTGACCCGTTTCGGCAAGCAGTTCCTTGACCATCGGCAGCAAGATCTGCGAGTGCGACCGTGCCGTATAAAGCATTCTGTACCCAAGCAAAACGCCGTCTTGTTCGACGGCGGCGGATGCGGTTTTTCCGGATGTATCAACAGCTAAAATCATGCAAAAGCTCCTCTCCCGTGACTGTGATGCTGCGCGGCGCATCGCCCATGCCGTCAATGCGAATCTCAATACGGCATTCAGGCAGACATTCCACGATGTTCTCCGCCCATTCGATCACAAACACGGAGTCCTCCTGCGGATAATCCCAAAAGCCCGTGGTTTCCAAAGCCTCAGGAGATGTCACGCGATACATATCAAAATGATAAAGGGACGGGCATCCGTCCCCGTGATATTCATTCACAAGGGCAAATGTGGGTGAGCTGACCACATCGGGCAGCCCCAGACCCTTTGCAAGCCCATGTGTAAAGGTGGTTTTCCCCGCACCGAGCCCGCCGAAAAATGCAATACAGGTGTTCGGTGCAAGTGCTTTGCCGATGCGCTCCGCAAATTCCTGTGTTTGCTGCGGAGAATGCGATTCAAACGAAATCATGGGTATTCCTCTTTTATGTTCAGTTCGATGATACAGCGTTGGTGCGCAGCATCGCGCCGCATCAACGCAGATACGTGCATTTTTTCGCTTTCCAGAAGCGGCGGAAGCTTTTCCGTCAGCAGTGATGCCATACCGCAGATCTCATGATCCCACATCATGGGGTAGAGGTCACAAGCGGCATAGGGAATCTTCCAGACCGTGGTGGAAAGACTGTTTTGCTCCACAAACAGCGGCAGATTCCACAGGCTGTTGTCGGGATAAAACAGTGCGGCGGTCTTGATCTCATACCGCCTGATTTTTTTTGCAGCATTCTGCAGCAGTTTCTCAGTCTGGGATTGCCATTTCTCATCCAGCATTTTGCGGAATGCCGCCCCGCTGTGAGAAGCTGAAAATTCCACAGGCACACTGATCTCTGCATACCCGTTCATCGTGCGCAGTGCCTGAGATTCAGCAGTCGTTTCTCTTGTATCGGTCACTGTTTCCTGCGGATATTTCGCAGACAATTCGGGATACTGTTCCAACACCGTCTGCACGATCTCGGTGCCTTTGCGGAGTTCTTCCATGCCCAGCACGCCGGACGACAGCCACTCCCCTGTTTCTTCGTTTCGGATAAAACGCTGCTGATAAGTGCCTGTGCGGACACGGACAGTGAATGCCTCACCGTCATGTTGCCTGCACAGTGCGAAAAGATGTTCCAAAAAAGACTCCGCTGTGGTGACGCAAAATTCCATTTACCTGCGCCTCCTTCGGTTTACTCCTCGTACTCGCCCGGATTCAGCATGGCAGGCGATTTCCAGTGGATGTTATATTCTGAGCGGAGAATGAGCTTTTTCGCCATCCAGTAATCCTTGGCGTAGTCATAGTAGCCGCGCTGATGGTCAAGTGCCTCGTCGATCTTTTCTTCCAGATCATAACGGATCGCAAGATATTCGGACGTAAATTCCACGGGGTCAACGGTCGTATCGCTGACACTGTCCATCGCTTCCTGCATCACAAACTGGAAGTCCTCCGCGCCCAGATCTTTTTGCAGTTCCGCTTGCAGATCGGAGGAGATCCCGTCAGCGGTATGCAGTGCATATTCGCAGATCAGGCAAGCGGTATCGCGCAGATCGAGCATTTCGCCGTTTTCCAGCAGAGTGATCTTCTGCTGCAGCAGTTTTTTGCTGTATCCGTGGGCACGTTTTGCATATTCGAGTGCCTCAGGCCAGAAACGTGCTTCCGCATAAGTGGCAGCAGATTCCTGACAAAAACGGAAACAATCGGAAAATCTGCCGTCAGATTCCAGCGAGATCAGTGCATTTTCACATTTCTGAATGGAAGGGTGCGAACGCCAGTGGTCGAAATCCATTGCATGAAATTCCTGCACCAACAGGCAGTTATAGAGCAGATCCACCGCAAGCTCGGATGTGGGATGCACCGAAAACGCATTCGCCACACGCTCCATCATGCGCTCAGTGAACGCAATGCCGACTTTCGCGGCACGATGATTCTGGAGAAGCTGAAGATATTCCATCAGTGCTTCCTGCTTTTCCTGCTCGGAAACAGATGCCTCCTGCAGCAGAAGGTCGAGGTCTTCGCCGCGCTGAACCAGATTTGCTTCATCACAGAATTGTTCGCGGGAATAGTACATACCGATGCCTCCGTTTCACATTATCAAAAATGTCTGAAAATTTGGTGGTGCTATACTTGAATTTGTGCGGATTGATTCTCTTTATCATAGCATATTTTTCGCCGATTGTCAAGGGCAGTCAGGGTAAAATATGAATAAATTATGATATGCCCTGCCAAACAGCGTAAAAACATTCGCACAATTCGTCATTTTATTGCATATCATAGGGCAGGGCGAGGCAAAATCACACGGATTTCCCGAAATGTGAAGAAAAATGCTTGACAAACGCTCCCGAACATGATATAGTATAGTATATACGGACAGAGGCGCGGGTTTGATGAGTCCTGACGATATGGCTGCCGAGCCGCACAAATATCGCCACAAAAGGCAAAACCGCCGAAGCAACGCCCGAATCGGCAAGGGCTGCGCTGGGTACGCATGGAATACGTGCGTGACTGTCACAATGCGCTTTGCGCGGATTGTGGAGTGCTGGACGGGTTTATCGCTTTTTGCACCACGCTGAAGAACGTGTTCGGCGGAGAAGCAACGGCGCAGACCTATTTTTATGCACACAATTCTCCGTCCGTTTTCACGGGCGGTTTTTTGTTTTTCTGTCAAAAAATCCAATTTATCATTTTTATCATTTGAGGAGAGATCATTATGAAACAATTTCGCGTAGGTATCATCGGCGCAACAGGCATGGTCGGTCAGCGCTTCGCACTGCTGCTTGCTGACCACCCGTGGTTCAAAGTGACTGCTATGGCAGCATCCTCACGCTCGGCAGGCAAAACCTACCGTGAAGCAGTCGGCAGCCGCTGGGCATTCAAAGATATGCCCATGCCTGAACAGTTTGCCGATATCGTGCTGTTCGATGCAGGTGCTGACATCGAAAAAATGGCGGCAGAGGTCGATTTCTGCTTCTGCGCCGTCGATATGAAAAAAGATGAGCTTCGTGCACTGGAGGAGGCTTATGCAAAGGCTGAATGCCCGATCGTCTCGAACAACTCCGCGCACCGCTTCACCGCTGATGTCCCGATGGTCATTCCGGAACTGAACTCGGAACACCTCGAGATCATCGAATCCCAGAAAAAACGTCTGGGCACCAAGCGCGGCTTTATCGCAGTCAAATCCAACTGCTCCATCCAGAGCTATGTTCCCGCACTGCACCCGCTGCGCAAATACGGCATCTCGCAGGTTCTCGCCTGCACCTATCAGGCAATTTCCGGCGCAGGCAAGACCTTTGAACGCTGGCCTGAAATGATCGACAACCTCATCCCTTACATCGGCGGCGAGGAAGAAAAATCCGAGCAGGAACCGCTGAAGGTCTGGGGCACGATCGAAAACGGCGAGATCGTCAAGGCAAAGTCGCCGCTCATCACCACGCAGTGCCTCCGCGTGCCTGTTGCTGACGGTCATACCGCAGCAGTGTTCGTCAAGTTTGAAAACAAGCCCACCATCGAGCAGATCAAGGCTGACTGGGCTGCATTCAGCGGCGAACCCCAGGCTCTGGAACTGCCCCACGCTCCCAAGCAGTTCATCCACTATTTTGAAGAACCCGATCGTCCGCAGGCTCGTCTTGACCGCAACCTCGAAGGCGGCATGGCTGTCTCTGTCGGCAGACTGCGTGAGGATACCCTGTTTGACTACAAGTTTGTCTGCCTCTCGCACAACACGCTCCGCGGCGCAGCGGGCGGTGCTGTCGAACTGGCAGAACTCCTCGCAGCAAAAGGCTATTTCGACTGATTCTGTATTCCGTTCAAACAAGCAGGAAGTGAGGCGAGCAGCAGCACGATGAAAGCAGTTTTTATCTGCCCGATGACAGACACCCTGAAAGCAGCGGCAGTGGAAATCCATGCCGACGCCGACCAGATCGGCACCGTAAATTTCCATGAGTATAACCCCGACGGCACAAGGGTACTGCCGTTTGTCGCAGCATATTTTCAGGATTACTACGAACAGCGCAAGCCTTTCAAGAATTTTCTTCGCAGTGAGATCACAAAAGGGATATTGCGGCATCCGCCATTTTATCTGGCACTTCACGACGACGCGACCGATCTGGAAGCCAATGCACTCAAGGAACTGATGATTGCCTGCGGTGCAAAGGAAGCTGCGGTTTCAATGGAATACCGTGCGTTTCTCCTTTCCACAGAACCCGATTTCATCGCGGTGACTGCCTCGAAACGCGCCATTTCCATCACCCATGTCATTTCAGGTCAGGATGAGACCGAACGGCTTTTCCTGCCCATCACAGATGCGGATTCCATCAGCGTGAAGAACGCCGTCGCGGAGCTTGACACCACTGAAAAGCTCCCGATTTTTACCTATGACCTGCCCGATTCCCTTGAGCATATCGGCGAACCCGTCAGTGCTCAGACCCTCATCATGAACTTTTTGCGGCTTTGTGAATGAGGTGACTTTTCGGAAGGGGGATTACCATGATAAAAGAAACATTTGTTGTTGAGATCTCCGCAGAAACAAATAAAGCGGAACGTGTCAGAATGTATGACGTAACGACGGAAAACGTCTGCAAACATTTGCAGACCGACGAAATCCAGCGCATTCCCGTTTCAAAAATGCCGCCCTTTCTCATGGGCTGCGACGGAATGCTCTGCTATGTCATTGATGCAAAAGGCTACGAAAAAGCTCTGCCGTCCAATCTGAGCGGCACCTGCCTTTTTCACACGGGGCAGCCGATCCTCGGCACGATTTTATTCGTCATCTGCCCTGAAGATATTTCCGATCCCGCAATGGAAGGCTTTGACGCCTCCGAAACCGAACAGCTCCTCAGCTGGCTTATTGGGGAGTTCCCGTTTTTGACAAAGTGATATCTTGACCAATCAGAAAGGATTGTATCTCATGAAGAATACTGTTTTTACAGGCGCGGCTGTCGCACTGGTCACACCGTTTCATGCTGACGGTTCTGTGGACTACGACGGTCTGGCACGCCTGATCGACGACCAGATCGCCCGCGGCACCGATGCACTCGTCATCGCGGGCACCACAGGTGAAGGCTCCACTCTCACCGAAGAAGAACACATGGAAGTGATCCGTTTTTCCGTGCAGCACACGGCAAAGCGTGTCCCCGTGATCGCAGGCACAGGCAGCAACGATACCGCCTGCTGCATCCGCCTCTCGATGGCAGCAAAGGAAGCAGGCGCCGATGCCCTGCTGCTTGTTACCCCGTACTATAACAAGACCACCCAGCGCGGTCTGATCGCACATTACACCTACGTCGCTGACACCGTGGATATGCCGATCATCCTCTACAATGTCCCCTCCCGCACGGGCATGGGCATTGCCCTGGATACCATCGACACCCTTGCAAATCACAAGAACATCGTGGCAATCAAGGAAGCATCGGGCAACATCAGCTTCACGGCACAGGTGCTGGAACGCTGCGGCGACAGAATCGACGTTTACAGCGGCAACGATGACCAGACCGTTCCGATGATGGCGATTGGCGCAAAGGGCGTGATTTCCGTGCTTTCCAACGTCATGCCGCAGGAAACCCACGACATGGCTATGGCTTGCCTCAACGGCGATTTCGCTAAGGCTGCCGCTATGCACACGAAGTATCTGACACTGATGAACGATCTGTTCATCGAGGTCAACCCGATTCCCGTCAAGGAAGCAATGAACCTGATGGGCATGGAAGTCGGTCCCTGCCGCCTGCCGCTTTACGAAATGGCTGACAGCAATCGTGCAAAGCTTCTGGCACAGCTTCAGAAGCTGGGACTTTCAAAGTAAATCATAACTGCGGCTCTCTCATATGCGGGAGAGCCGTATGTGTATCAAACAGGAGACAATATGAACAATATCATCGCATTGCTCATTTCCGCATTGCTTCGTCTGCTGATTGTTATTGTCGTGGGAATAACGTGCTGTCTCAACCTCCGCAAGCTGATCAAAGCCTGCAAGGGCATTCGGAAAATGCAGGAAATTCCTGAGACACACCCTGATGCCATCCGAATGCGATTTTCCAAATATCAGGCGGAAAATTATACCAAAGCCATCCGTTCCAATCTGTTCTGGACAGCCATCTGGCTGGTGATCTGCTTCTGGTCGTTCGATTCCACGGGTGGTTTCTTCATTTTCCTGCACGGCGCGTATCTGCTAATGGCACTTGGCTCTGCACTGAACATCCCCTATAACATCATTGCGCGTAAATACGGTGAATTTGGCTATCTGCTGACCGATTCGTTTGTCAATCTGGTCGCAGTGCATCAGCCGCCCAAAACCAGATTTGCCATTTCCGAGGAGCAGGGCGCATTCAACCGACTTTCCCTGCATCTGCACACCAACCCCAAGAACCCCAATCAAATCACATGCTACGATATCATCGAACGGCAGGATGAAGCGCGCGAACGCATCTTGCAGCTTGCCGAAATGAATGTGTGCTCGTGATTTGCCACCTGAATTATCAAAGCAAAGGAGAAATTACATATGACCAATATCGTTATCTGCGGCGCGTGCGGAAAAATGGGCCGCATGGTCGCTGCAAGTATCCGCGAACGCGAAGACTGCAATATTCTTGCAGGTGTGGACATCTGTGAGGACGACACCCTCGGTTTCCCGATCGTCGCCTCCCCTGCGGATCTGCCCCAAACCCCCGATGTCATCATTGATTTCAGCCACCCGAGCTGCCTTGCAGGGATTCTCGATTACGCCACCGCCACCGGCACACCCGTCGTGCTTTCCACCACGGGTTACAGTGAGGAGCAGCTTGCCGACATTCAAAAGGCATCCTCGCAGACCGCACTGTTCTCCTCGTTCAATATGTCGATCGGCATTCAGCTGCTGATCGCACTTGGCAAAAAAGCCGCCAACGTGCTGGGTGAGCAGTTCGATATTGAGATCATTGAAAAGCATCACAATCAAAAGATTGATGCCCCGTCAGGCACGGCGATCATGCTGGCAAATGCGCTTTGCGGCGAATTTGAGGGCGGCAAAACACTGGTCTATGACCGTCACAGCGTGCGCAAAAAGCGCGATGTGCGTGAGATCGGCATTCATTCGGTGCGCGGCGGCACGATTGTCGGTGAACACGAAATTCTGTTTGCCGGCCCCGATGAGTGCATTTCCGTGAAACATACAGCATCCTCCAAGCGTGTGTTTGCGGAGGGTTCCGTGAATGCTGCTTTATTCCTCGCAGGAAAACCCGCAGGAATGTATGACATGACAGACCTGCTCAACGAAAGCTGAGCTGCTGACATCTCATAAAAAATATGCTCAAGCTTACAAAAAAGCTTGAGCATAACTTTTGATATAACGATCGCTGATATTCAGATTTCAGAGAAGCCGTATCCCTTTGGCGCGGCTTGGAAAAACGTGTCTCTCCATGCGCAGACCATCGGGGATGCCCCTCAGGAAAGGATGTTCATTATGAAGTATTATCTCATTTTTCTTGCCGTCATGAGCCTCATTGCGCTCGTGCTTTACTGCGCTGACAAATCCAAAGCCAAAAAAGGAAAATGGCGCATCAAAGAAGCGACGCTCCTGAGCTTCGGATTTTTCGGCGGTGCTGTCGGCGCACTTGCAGGCATGAAACTCTTTCGCCACAAAACCAAACACTGGTATTTCTGGGCGGTCAATATCCTCGGGCTTGCGTGGCAAATCGCACTTTTGATCTTTCTCGTCACCCGCAAATGATGTTTCTCACTGCTTCGGCTTCAGCTCTGCGGTTGCCACAAAATGCAGCACATCAAACGACGGCGGCGCAAGCTGCTCCAACATCGCCCGATGCTCAGTTTCCCACTTTGCAAGCGTCGGCGCATCCATCGACGCCCCCACACCGCGGCAGGCACGCATGCGCCCATGCCATGATTCCCGCGTGAACGGCACATTGACGTCAAACTCATCGTGCCTGACCAGATCAAACGAGGCGAGGATCGCTTCATCAATGACAAGCGGCTTGCGTGTTTCTCCGCCGCCTGTCCAATCCGGATTGTGCCTGAGAATGATTTTTTCACTTGCCTGCGCGATCTGATCTTCATACGGCAGCCATGCCATATATAAAATCAGGAATCTGCCGTCGGGTTTGAGCAGACGCGCAAGCTTCGGCGCAAGTGCCGCATGGTCAAAATACCAGATGCACTGGCACGCAGTCACGACATCAAAGCTGTGCGGCGGAAAATCAATCGCTTCGGCAGGACAGGCGCGGAAATCAATGTCCATGCCTGCTTGTGCGGCAAGACGTTTCGCTGCCGCGATCTGGTTTTCTGCGATATCCGCGGCAACCCACTTTGCACCTTGCGCATATAAATTGCGCGGCAGCACACCTGTACCTGTTCCAAGATCAAGCACGGTCTGCCCTGCGGTGCAAAGCCCTTTGTCCAGAATGTGCTGATAAAATGCGGGCGGGTAAATATCGCGGAACTGTGCGTAATCATCGGAGGTGCGGCCCCAGTCAAAGGGTGCGCCGCCGTCAATGTGATCAAGCGTTATCATTTTCGGGATGCTCCGTTCGTATCTGAACGCTGCCTGTGCAATCGGTGACAGCATTTTCTGCAATAACTTCTCCGACACTGTCGGCAGTGACAATGCCCCTTCGGATATTCTTCACGGAGTCGATATGCCCGATGACATCTGCCTGCACATCGGAATACTCGAATGCGAGGTCGCAGCCTGTCATGGTGCAGCGGATGAGTTTCAGGTTGTGGCAATAACAAAACGGCTGTGTGCCGATGATGCTGCAATCAATCAAAGTCAATCCATCGGAAAACCAACCGAGATATTCGCCGCGCACAGTGCAGTTTTTCACGGTGACATTGCGGGCATGCCAGAAGGCATCCTTCGTGTCAAGCTCTGTGTCGGAGATGCTCACGTTTTCCGCATACTGGAACGAATATTTTCCCTGCATTTTCACCGATGACAGATGGATATTCTGCCCCTCAAAAAACAGATATTCGGATGCGATCTCGGTTTGTTTGAGCGTGACACCGCAGGTCTTCCAGCCAAATTCGGGCGAATTGACTCTGCACCCTGTCAGGATCATCTGCTGACATTCGCGGAGGGCTTTGATGCCGTTGACCGTGCAGTTTTGCAGAATCCCTTCCCGTGCATACCAGATCGGTGCGCGGGCGGTATCGGTGAAGGTGCAGTCGGTGATAGAGAATCCCCGCGTGTGCCACAGCGGATAGCGCAGCGCAAACAAAGAGGATTCGACCGTGATGCGTGCCGCCTCCTTCAATGCGGATTCGCCATCGGCAGGCCCGATGAAACGGCAGTTTTTCAGCGTAGCATCCTGCAGGTGATAGAGTGCGCGTTCTGTATCAAAGTTTGCATTTTGTATGACATTCGGCATGAAGCAACGCTCCCTCAAAAAGATTATGCATATCATTATACACGATTTTACGTAAAAAGTCAAGAGGGCACAGAGTCTGCCGCGGCATCGGCTGCGGTGAGATTCTGTGCTTTTTTCGATTCGCGCTTGCTTTTTTCGTCAAAAAATGTTATACTGATAAGGAACGCTATCTTGAACGAAAGGAGTTTTTTCCATGCTCAAACGCTGGGAAATCGGCAGCCCCGATGCCCAAACCGCCGCCGCACTCGCAAAAAACGGCGGTATCACGCAGCTGTGTGCCGAAGTCCTTGTTTCGCGCGGGGTCTCGAATATCGAAACCGCCGCCGCATTTCTCGATGCCTCCGAACTTTCTGACCCGTTTCTCATGGCGGATATGCAGAAAGCCGCTGAGCGCATCCTGCAAGCCGTGGACAGCGGCGAATCTGTCTGCATATACGGCGACTACGACTGCGACGGCGTGACCGCAACTGTCATGCTCACCGACTGGCTCACCATCGCAGGCGCGGATGTCAGATGGTATATCCCCACCCGCAAGGAGGGCTACGGCATTCGCAAAGAGCAGATCAAACAGCTCGCCGATGAGGGCGTTTCGCTCATCATCACCGTGGACAACGGCATCTCCGCCATTGAAGAAGCACAGTACATCCGCGAACTCGGTATGGAACTGGTCGTCACCGACCACCACCGTCCCGGCGATGAGATCCCCGACGCTGTGGCTGTCGTTGACCCCTATCGCGCTGACTGCCCCTCGCCTTACAAATCGCTGTGCGGCGCAGGCGTGGTGCTGAAACTCATCGCTGCCCTCGAAGGCGGCGACTGGGAACCTGCCCTCGAACAATTCGGCGACCTTGCCGCGCTCGGCACCATCGGTGATGTGGTCGAACTCGACGGCGAAAACCGCTTTATCGTGCAGCGCGGGCTGGAACTTCTCGCAAATACCGAACGCATGGGACTGATCTCCCTGATGGCGGTGTGCGGCATCGAGGACGGTGCCCCCGTTTCGGCAACTGCTGCCGCTTTTCAACTGATCCCGCGCATCAACGCTGCGGGCAGATTCGCTTCGGCATCCATTGCGGCAAAGCTGTTTCTCACCGATGACCCCGAGGAGGCTCAGATGCTTGCTGCCGAGATCCATTCACTCAACGACAAACGCCGCGCCACCGAACAGGACATCTTGCAGGAAATCTTGCAGAAAATGCAGGAGAATCCGTCATCGGCGGCAAAACGCGTGCTGGTGTTTGCAGGCGAAAACTGGCATCACGGCGTCATCGGCATCGTTGCGGCACGCCTGATGGATCGTTTCGGAAAGCCCTGCTTTCTGTTGGCAGGCGATGCAGAAGGGTATCGCGGCTCGGCACGCAGCTTCGGAGATTTTTCAGTGTTTGAATGTCTCAAAGCAAATGCCGATCTGCTCGTGCGCTACGGCGGACACCCCGGGGCAGGCGGTTTTACCGTTTCACATGAGAATTTACAGGCATTCATGGACGGCATCGAATCATTTGCCGCGCAAAATCACCCCGAAATGCCTGTCATGACCATTCACGCTGAACGTGCGCTTTCCCCCAGAGATCTGAACGTCCACAATGTCGATGGTCTGAACATTCTGGAACCCTACGGCGCAGGCAATGCACGGCCCTTATTTGCCATTCTCGGCGTGACCGTCGTTGAACTCTATCCGCTTTCCAACGGACAGCACACAAAAATCCGCCTGCGCAAGGACGGCAGCAGTTTCGACGCAATGCTGTTTCGTATGGCACCTGAGGAAACGGGCATCCTGCCAAACATGACGCTTGATTTTCTCGTGTCGATGGAAGTGCGGCCGTATCAGGGAAAACCACAGCTCACGGTGCGCGTGGAGGACTGGAGAAGTTCGGCGGCGGCGCAGGAACAGGCGATCGCCGCACAGTTTGCATATGATGCCTATCAGCGCGGAGAGGCGCTGCCGAAAGCTTACTATCAGCGGATGTGCCCGCACAGAGAAGATCTCGTTGCGGTGTATCAGGCAGTGGGCGGTGCGCCTGTGCCGATCTCGTGGATTTGCGAAAGACTGCGCAGCAAAGGGATGAATCGTTGCAGGGCGCGGATGTGTGCGGATATTTTTGCAGAGCTTGGGCTGTTGTCGTATGACATCACGACAGATTGTGTGAAGCGGCTCAAAGTGACAGAAAAACGCGATTTGAATGCATCTGCACGATATCGTGCGATTCTGGAACTGGCAAAGTGAAGCGCGGAATCCCATTCCGAAACAGGAAACATAAGGTAATAAACGCAAAGCGGACGACCGATAAGAAGTGCGCCGATAAAGAAGTTTTTAATCTTTGAAGATAAGGTTGCGTAACCTGTACGGTTACGCAGCCTTTCTTTTTTTGTCGTAATGCATACTGTCAGCAACAGCAGTCGTTAAGGCAACGGTGAAACGATAGTGAATTTCGATTTGACCTGCTCGATCGCAACATCATATGCAGAACTGAAATTCGCAGTATCGACATCCAACTCCGCAGGAATCTCGACCGTTTCAAAGTCCGCGGCGTTCCATTCGACATCAGGAATGATGCGTACTTCTTCATCGGGGATGCTGTCAAGCTCCGCCTGTACGGAATCCACTCCTTCAGGCATTGCGCTGACCGTCACCTGCTCATCAGGGATGCTGTCAAGCGCGGTCTGTGCTTCCGTGATGCCGTGCGTTTCCGCCTGCACTCTGACTGTCTCGGAATCAGGGAGCTGCGAAAAGTTCTCTGCGGCAGTATCGGCTGCATCGGACAGCTTCGCAACATCTGCGGCAGCCTGTTCCGCGCCTGTGGATGCCTGCGAGAAGCCTGCCTGCATGACCTTCGTCAGCTTGCCGACGGTCTGCTCCAGCGCGGTCAGCGACCGTTCCAGGTCTTTGACCGTGCGGAGAAAGCCGTCCTCGTCGATTTTGGTGTTGAACCGCAGCGAACCATCGTATCCGCCGTTTGCCATGTTTGCCTGTCACCTCCTGAAAGGCATGAAAAAAGCACCCTTTTCAGAGTGCTTGTCAATGTATTTCACTTGTACTGGACTTGTATTTGACTTGTATCGCACGCGAACGCGCGGTGAACGCTCGCGTGTATTAGAAACTTGCGTATCACGTCATGTCAATAGAAAATGACTTTCAGAATCTTGTTATATGTTTTCCATCGTGCAGGTGCTGTACAATAAAGCGCATTTCCGATGGCTGTTCTTCTGTTTTGCTTGTCTTTCCACCAGTTGCTGTCATAGTGTCTTAACCACCAACGGACGTCTTTGATATATTCAAGAATACGTTTCATATTTTCCGCCTTTCTGTTTCAGTGCATAAGAAAACCGCCTGATTACTCAGACGGTTTGTTAGAAATGCTGTTGAGTTCATTTTGTTTTTTTTGCAGTTCTTTCATATATTCTTTTTTTTCAGCATCTGTCATGGCTCTGATTTTTTGCGCAAACTCCCATACGCCACGGTCATCACAAATATAATCATCTGCCATATTATCGCCTCCTATAGCATTTCAAACTCAAATCCGAATTTTTCCATTAAAACTTCCAGTGACTTTTCCATTGATGTTGATTCTGAAAATTCACTAAAATGCAACATTTCAACATTCCAATCAATTTCAGGTATTTTAGAATTTGGTCTTGTGTATCTGTATACAGAACCGTTATGACCGACTGTGATTCCAGATACATTTTTGTGTTTCAAAAGTTCATTGATATCGCTGATACTGGGCGGAAGTCCACGCGGATGATTGTGAATCAGAAGGATTTCATCTCCGCTTCTATCAGCGTCGCTCAGCTTTTTATCAAAACTATGAGACCGTTCTACTCCTGATTCATGATTCTGATTCGTTATCCTAGCAATTTCTTTTCCGCTTTTCAAACTGACGGCATAGATTTCTTCTGTTTGCGTTCCGCTTCGATTGTTCAAAGCCCATATTGCTCTTGTCTCAATCGCTTCTGATACAGTAGGATTATCCGATAGCTTTTTGAATTTTTCAGAGTATTCAGGAGACTGGACTATGCCCCAGTCAACATCAAATGAACCTGTTTTTGATTTTCGAGGAGATTCCTCTTTTGTTATTATACCACTTTCCCCAGGAATGTCAAGTGTTTTCTGGTCAGTTTGTGCATACTGTGCAAGGCTCTCCATGCCGTTGCGGATGTCGTCTGCATCGGATATACCAAGCAGCTCCAGTTCTGTCGCATCCGCGTCATTTGCAGGGAGCGATAAAAGGAGCTGCATCTTTTGTTTTAAGTTTTTTCTGCGCTTTCTCGATTCGGCGGAAGCCTTTCCGCCTTTCGACTGTTCTTCCACAGTCAGCTTGTGCGCCTGCGGGATCAGATTTTTCTCATTCACATTCACCACCTCGTATTCGCGGACAGCAGAAAGGGCGAGCTGATGCGTGGTCAGTTCGCCCCGAAGCACTTGCCTTTTCTGTCCGCTGTGCTTCTATCATACATCATACCACAGATGCAATGTTACATTCTATTACATCTTTGCTGTCATTCCGCACAAACTATCGTTTGAAGATTTGTACAGAATTTCTTATAAGAACGCTTGACAATACGTATAATGCGTGTTATAATAGATACAGGAGGTGAGGAAATGACGGCAAAGGAAATCATAAAAATCCTGAAAGCGGATGGATGGACGGAAAAATCGCAAAGAGGTTCGCATTTACAGCTTGTTCATCCTCACAAAAAAGGAAAGGTCACGATTCCGATGCACGCAGGAAAAGACCTCGACATGAAAACCGCAAACTCGATCTTAAAACAGGCGGGGCTGAAATAAGCCCCGCGAAAGGAGCGTTTTGTATGAAATATATTTATCCTGTCTGTATTTACCCCGGCGACGAAAGCGGCTATACGGTGATCGTTCCGGATCTTCCGGGATGTGTGACAGAGGGCGAAACAATCGCAGAAGCGCTGGAGCAGGCTGTCGATGCAGCATCCGGCTGGGTGCTTGACGAGCTGGAGGACGGCAATGCCGCACCGCAGCCGTCAAAGCCGGAAAACACAAAAGCTGATGAATACGAAGGCGGTATCGTCAGTGTCATTATGCTTGACATTGACGCTTATGCGGAGAAGTACGGGAACAAGGCAGTCCGCAAAAACTGTACGATTCCTGCATGGCTCAACACAGCCGCCGAAAAAGCACACCTGAACTTCTCCCAGATCCTGCAAACCGCATTGCAGGAACAACTGCACATCCAATAATCACAAACCCCTCTCAGACCGCACAGAATGCGATTGGAGAGGGGTTTCTTTTGCCTGTTACCGTTTCTCTGCAATTTCCGTCACAGCCCGCAGAGCGGCAGGATGCAGTCTGTGTACCACATGAACATAGCTGTAATTCATGGCAATCGAAATCTCTTCAAATGTTTCGCCGCAGATGTACCGCCGATACAACAGATTCCGATACCGTTCATCAGGCACTTTGCGGATGACGGCATCCACTTCGCGCATCATTTTTCTGAGCGCATCCAGCTCCATTGCCGCATCGTTCTCTGCGTCCACAAGCCGTGCGACTGCTGCGCCGAGCTTATCCGATGCCGCATGGCAGCCGCCGGATGTTCCATATGTCGGCGTGATTTTTTCACAAAGCGATTTCAGTTCTGCAATGCGACCGATGATCGCATTGGCGCGGTTGATGCTGTCTCTGTACTGCATCAGGTATTCTTTTGTCGTCAATCATCATCATCTCCGTTTCCGTCCAAGTGAAGCAAATAACAAGAATCAGCGAAAAGCAGGTGATAATTCTGCTCTGCGATGATATCTTCCAGACGCGAGATCTTGTGTTCAAGCTGTTCCATTTTGTGTTGATCCGTCTTTGACATCGCCCTGTCCCTCCTGTCGTATCCTCTGATTCTGCCGTTTGAGCTTCTGACGAATGGCATCCGCAAGCTCCGCTTTTTCGATGCCGAACATCAGCCGAAGCTGCTCCAGCATGATCGTGACGTCTGCGATCTCGCCGACAAGTTCCGCATGATAATCCATCTTAGCAATCTGATCGGGGCGGCGTGCAAGCAGGCAGGTCAGCTCTGACAGCTCCTGTATCGTCTGGATCCGCTGCTTCCGGTAGCCGTAATGCTCTGCGATCGCACGGCACCGCTCCTCGAAGCCATTCTGTGATAACGGATGATGCGCGGTATAGTCATACTCGTACTTGTCGCATGGCTGCACATCACAGCAAGTTTTCCGATGCTTGCAGTCCGCACAGTTTCTGATTTGCAGGTTTTCATCGTTCATTTGGTTCACCTCCATCATATTCAGGACAATTTTTGCTGTGCTGGAAATAACAATCATCGCAACTGCAATATTTATCATTGTAGTTACAGTCATTGCATTTGATTCGTTCAAGCCCTGCGTCTTCAGCAGGTACGTCCCAATATTCTTCGAACTCGTCACATTGAATATTAGGACAATCGCTTGTACAACAATGCCAGTTGCAAAAGTTTTCACATTTCATGTCTACTCTCCCAGTTTTTCAATCCATCTTCGCGCCACAGTTCGTAATATTCGGTTTTTAGGATATCGGTCACTGAATCACACCCTTTCAATTTCATCCAGTCTGACGATGCAGACACTTTTTTGATTCTTCAGATCCTGAAGCTCCGCCTGATAGAAGAATCTGGAATCTGTTCTGCGAATGATACACGCAGTAAGAATATACTCTGCATCAATTCTGCACCGCGGACTGTTTAGGCGGACACGATGATTCAGAGCTGACTTGACTTCCTCGATCACCATGGCTGCGTCTCCACTTTCACGAAGATGCCGGGGACACGCGACCAGAATTTTTCGATTACCTCAGATGCGACCAGTGCATCATCTTTCCAGAATCCGCACTTTGTCATGCAGTCCTTTAGCATTTTCTGCAAGTTGTCTGTGTCAGGCTTTGTGATCTTGTACTCACCGTTCTGATGATTGTCGCCCATCGGGAAACACCACTTGACAGTAAGTCGGATTGCTTCATCGCAAATCGGCTCAGAAGGCTGATGCTGTGCGAGGTAAGATATCAGCTTCGCCTTTGCTGCCTTGACCTCCTCCGAATCATACATGACAGGCTTGCCGCCGCGTATGGTAAGCCGCTCAACACGCTCGCGTCGATGATTGTTGGTGTTGCATTGTGCGGAACTGCGCTGATCGTCGGAACCAGCGGGGAGGATTTCTGCGATATGCCCGAACGGTTCACCGAGTTACTGCGCCTGAACGACGATCTGTTCATCAAAGAAAAAGACTGCGCAGAGACAAGCCCTGACGCAGCCGAAGAAAAATGTTCACATGATTATCATAACACAGAAAAACGGTTCTGTCAAGCAGAACGGAAAGGATAAATTCAATGGCAAAAATCAACAGTCTGGAAATCGAGAACGTCAAGCGTGTGAAGCTTGTCACGCTGGAGCCGACAGCGAACGGTCTGACGATTCTCGGAGGGAAAAACAAGCAGTGAAAGACGTCTATCCTCGATGCGATCACATGGGCATTGGGCGGAGAAAAGTTCCGTCCGACAAATCCGCAGCGTGAAGGCAGCACACTTCCTCCGCACATCAAAATCACGCTCGACAACGGTCTTGTGGTCGAGCGCAGCGAAAAAAACAGCAGCCTGAAAGTCATGGATCCGGAAGGAAGAAAAGCCGGACAGAAGCTGATCGACAGCTTTGTCGAATCGTTTCGCGAGTTCCCGCGCTTCGAGCCTGTGAACGTCTGGTTCGATTATCCTGTGCATACCGCCGATGCGATGAACACGCTCAAGGATGTTGATCCGAATGATACGTGGCAGAACAATTTCAAGAACAAGAAAACGAACGAGCAGCGACAGGAAGAACGTCAGAACAACATTGAAATCGTCTTTGAAAATTGTGTTGATGAGAACGGAACCGCTAAGCTTTCCGATATGGTGAAGGCGAGCGGAAAAACGAAAAACACAGTCAAACAGCACATTGAAGAACATGGTGGCTTCTGGGTTGCAAACGGTATTGTCGGAAGAAAAAAAGAATCAGATGCCGAAACATGACAAGCAAAAACTCGGTGTTTTGACTTTTGACTAAAGTGTCAAAAAAGTCGGATGTTTCTCGAATATCGTAAAATTGACTAAAGTGTCAAAAAAATCGGTGATTTTCGAGTTTTGACAGAAGCGTCAACGAACCTATATATTATAAATATATATTTTTTGTGCGTCAAAGCTTCGCACAAAAAAATAATGATTTATAATCTGCACTCGCACAAGGAGGTACGACATTGATTGAACAACAATTCTTCCTGCCGATGATTCCGCCGACGGTCACGGCACAGGAAAAGAAACTTCCCCTTCAGCAAACCTTCCTCATCCACGATGACGACAGCATCGTCAGCAAACGCGACTGCTTCAAGATGTCCGTCCACAGCACGCTGCAAGGCGCGAAAATCATTCGCAACTTCGATGATCTCAGCAATGCCGGTGATTCTCAGAGCTTTCACGGCTTGTTCACCTCCATCCATGCCGTCAGCTCGGCATTCTTTTGTTTGATGGATTCCCGCCGCTCCATCAGCACCGCGATCTGCTCTGTCAGATTGTTGATCAGCACAGCATTGCTGCCGATTGTGAATGCAATCGCTTCAATAACGCTCAGTGGGGTATCGGTAAGCGGGACAGCTGGGATTTGCAATAGTCTGCACATCATCTCCTGTCTGTTGTACAGCGGTAATGAACACGATCTCTCACTTTGCAAGATGCGGCTTCAACATTACCCTCTATATACCAATAACAAAAAAACAGAGCACTGCCGAAGATAGGCAATGCTCTGTTTCTCTCTTGTGACAGGCATCCAGTTATGAGCGTCAGATTCAGCACTATACAGAGTACATCAATTCCAAACCCGAATGGGAAATGGTCAGAGTATACGCAGATGAAGGTATCAGTGCAACCTCGACAAAGGGCAGAGAGGAATTCACTGCGATGATCGAGGACTGCAAAAATGGTATGACCGACATGATCCTGACAAAATCAATCAGCCGTTTTGCCCGAAATACGGTTGACTGCCTGAACTATATCCGTATGCTGAAGGGCATGAATATCCCCGTGTATTTTGAAAAGGAATTCATCAATAGTGTGGGGGATTTTTCATGCTATGTAAATTGACAAGCCCTGCGGCTGAATTGGCTCACCAAACCAGCCATACCTCTTGAATTTCTCAGGACTCATTTCAGATACAGCATACTGTGCAAGCAGATTGAAATCAGGCAATTCAATCCGATGCTGTTCCAAGATATCATTTATTTGCTGCAAATAATCCAAAGAAGCTGGATAATCGCAAAGTGGCGGTATGGATGTATAAGCAAAATCCATTGGAATATCATAAATATTTTTCATCATCGTCTCAAGGTCTGCATCATCCTTGCACTTGAATAGCAACTGCTTGAAAAAATAGAATTCTTCTTCGCTTGTGTATGGATGTAAGCCACCGCAAAAATCCTCGTATGTGTTATAATTGCAAAGATATTTTGGAATATTCTCCGAACATTTATATGAAGCATTATCTACCGATTCACTGCCATCTACGATGTGCCACATCAAATCAGATAAAGGACGCAAATCAAGCTCCGGATATACAGCGGCAACATATCTCTCACAGCACATGATCGCATAAGCGATTCTTGCACGAATCGGAAAATCCTGAAAGACTTCAATATTCATCGGTATCGCCCTCACTTTTCATCTTCTCATACCGCTTGCGATATAACGTGACAGATTTCTGTGTGACTTTGAGAGAGTCTGTTCTATTCTCAAGTCTGAATATCCATATTGTTCTGCAATTGAAAGTACCGACTTTCTGTCCCACAGATAGAGATACAGAATATCTCTTTCATTCCGGGTTAATCTGTTCAGGCTCTCCTCAATAACGTGCCTGTCGAACGGGTAATTTGTGCCTGAATAATCATAAACACGCCTGAGATATTCGGTTGGCTGAAATGCAGCAGCTTCTAATGCGTCAAATATTTTGTGATATACCACTTGATTCGGATAGTATTTGTATTCTGCAAATATCTCGATTCCTCTGCGGTAAAAATGCTCCAGTATCGCCGCTGCACAGCCTGCACTTCTGCTATGACCGTATTCGCATTGGCAGATGATATCTTTGCCGTCACGATAGGCTTTGTTGATAAATTCTGCAAGCTCTGTGACTTCGGGGAAATAGCTGTCATAGGTATATCCCTTCTCAGACAGATAATCAAGGTCAAGGTCATCGACTTCGCTGTAAAAGGCAGTATCACAGACACCGCTGTAATCGACGCAAGTGTCTTCGCTGTCAGCGTGCTTCAGTTCCGAATCACAAAAGCGGATAACTGCCGAATTGACAGGGAACGAGCCTTCTGAAATAATATGCTCAATTGCTTCTCTTGAATAGATTGATACTTTCATTTTTCTCCCCCTTAATTCGCCTTAAAATGATGTATAATCATGCATAATTTCTTCAAAATACTCTTTTAACGGCAGAGTAAAACCAGAATGCATTCCGCCTGCAATTCTGCGAAAGCGTTGATTACATAGTAATTGTTCCGTAAAGTAATGATCTCCAAGTACTTCGTCTGCATCTCCGACAATACAGCTTACGTTTGAAAGATTCAGCTTTGACAAATTTCCAAACAGACTGATGAGAGCTTTTATTTCCGCCTGCGGAAGAAATTCAATCAAAAAAGGAGTCAGGCATGGATTAATTAGTATAACAGGCACATCATTCATTGCAGAAAGTACCGCTGCATAGAATCCTCCAAGACTTGTTCCAACTATTAAATCTGCGTTGTTTTCTACACGAATTTTATTCAGGCTGTTGATGACATCACAGGGATTTTCATTGTCATAATCAACAGCAGGTGCAATAATTTCCTGATAACCGATTTCGGTTAATGCAGAATATGCACTGTTTTTCGGATTTCCTTGATATCCATGAATATTAAGAATTGTCATTACTTCTTTTCTCCTTCAAGCTGAAAAACATCGAGATGTTCTTTCTATTTTCGTTATATTTCAGCTTAATGCGTTGCAAATTCTGCATGGATATACGCATTGGAAATCTCGGCGATATCACCCCAGAAAGCACGACTTTTCAGACGCTCTTTCAGGTCGTTATGCGCCTTATCATGAGAAGAAGTCATCATGATACGCTTGCCTGATTCGTAGAACGAATTGAACAGCAAAATCAGCTCGTCCTGCGTTGCTTCCTTGCCGGCAAGCTCCTGTATATCGTCCACCAACAGTACATCCGCCTGCATATACTTCTCTCGGAACTGCTCTGATGTACCGCCGCTACGAAAAATATTAATAAGCGTATCCTGTATTTCTGCCGTTGTGGTGAGGATAACATGAAGTTCAGGCGAATTCTGCTCAATCGCATTCTTTACAGCATAGAGCAGATGTGTCTTGCCTGTTGCAGTGCCGCCGAATATAGCCAGCGGCTTTGAATCGGCGTTCTCGGCAAACTGCTTCGCTTTCTCAAAAGCTTTGCTGTTTTCTTTGGTTATCTCAAAGCTGTCGAATGTATACTGAGTGCCTTTTAATATTTGGTTTCTTGTATTCATTTCATTGCCCTTCTCACTATGTATTCTTTTTCACGAATTCATTTGCTTTTTCTACCCATTGCTTAAACTCATTACTTTTCAGCATTTCAAGTATTCCTAAAAAGGTTTTTTCCGCCGCATCTTCATTTATAAAAATGCCAATCTTCTTATCAGGGTCAGGACACAAAGGTTTCTTGTCTCCACGTTCGATATTGCTATCAAGTTTAAATGCTTCTTTTAAGCTATTATCAATGCCTTTATGATTCGGTAAATCCTCTAAATGCACCTGTACTTTTACACCATTTACTATTATATCACTTTCCCATAGAATCTCAAAATGAAACCCCATATCTTCCCATTTAGTTTTGCATCCTTGGGGGGCTAATTGCATATAGCCTTTTCCGAAATCTATGATTTCATATTTTGCAGCCTTAAACTTGTTTTTCAACCACTCAATTACGGCTTCACAATCTTTGGTATATGCACTTTCAATCGTTTTTATCAGCTCACTATTTTGAGCATAAAGCTGTACACTTTCAGGTATTACAGGGAATTTACCTTTTTCCATATATAAGCACTCCTTTACATATGTCATAAACTGGTCAAACATCATCTTTTCAAATGATGCTGGGTAATCAGGAATATTAATTCTGCTTAATGCATCATATAATTCTGTATATGTGACATTCTTGAAGTGATTTGATTCAGACTGATTGCCTTCAGGATGAAGATAGATACCTTCAACATATTCATCCGATTTTAATTTTCTCATGCATTCAAGATATTCTTTTGTTTGATTTTCCTGCTCACCAGACCAAATTTTATTCTCTATGCCTATAAGATGATTCTTTGTGAATATCAGGATATCTATTCTGCGTTTAGGATTAAAAACATATTCCGTGTGAACTTCTATAACTTCATTTTCTGATACATTTATTTTGCTCTTTGCTGTTTTCAGTAATACATTCAGAATTTTGTATCCAAAACTCTGCCTTAGAAGATAAGCAATCCATTTTGTGATATATACCTCTTTGTACTGTATGCCGAATACTTCTGGTATTGTATCAACCTTGCTTGTCGGTTCGAGTTCCTTAATTTTGTCAATGAACTCCTCAAATTTCTTATCAACTTCGCTCATTGTTCAAACTCCTTTCTTTCTACATCATACGGCATATCAATCATGCGTTATATGACCTCCCAAGCCATTTCCTGAATTCCTGAAATCAGTTCGTCGCTGACTTCTTCGACATTTCGGCATTGTTTCGGAAATCCCCAAGTGAGGGACTTTCCTGTTTCTATGCAGTCGAGCATGATTTGCAGAGCATCTCCCTGCGGCTCAAACTGCATTCTGATCTGTCTGTCGTGAAGCTTGATGAGCTGCTCAGGGATATCAGCTTCTTCCCAGCTGTAAACCCAGCAGAAAGGATAACGCTTGATTGGCAGACCATCCTCTGTACGGCGTCCAAGCAAAGCATTTTTGAGCAACTCATACTCCCATTCGTAATCAGAAACATTAAATTCGATAATCTCGGATTCAGAAGCCAGATCCTGAATAAGTCTGATGATTTCTTTCGGATCATCTTCTTTCTGATGAACAATAGTCGAGTAGTTCCTGCCGGTATCGTAACAGAAAAGGTCAACAGCAATATACTCATTCTCATCCCACATGGCATCAGGATAAAAATGCACTTTGATCTGCCTGTTGTGCAGTTTTATGTCAAATTCTTCTTCGCCGACGCCTTTCCAATCATCACCGCCACAGGGATCGTAGCATAAGCGATAATGCCTTACAAGCATTTCACTGAGCTGCTGATATTCGTCCTCGGCATCTGCTAATTCGTAGATATCCTGCTCCTTTGCCTCCCATGCAAGCCACTGTATCTTTCTGATTGTTTCCTCTGTATTCTTTGGTGATTGATCGAATACGCCTGACAGTGGTTTGCAGATATCAGGACAATACAGCTTTACACTGAGGAAATCACCATTGCCATTAAAGGTAAGTTCGATACTCCGGTTGTTTAGTTCAAAACTGTGTGTGTTTGTTCCGTCAAGTCGGAACTTAACATATGCATCGAAGAACGCCTGGCTTGCTCTTACCCACTGTATTCTTTCGATATAGTCCATATGTTACCTCCTGACAATAAGAACGGCTTTCTCTTTATGCTGCCATTATAGCACACAAAAAACTCAATTCCGAAGATGTAGGCAGTTCAGAAGAAATTTCTCCCTTTTGCACAAATCAGTACCACTGAAAATGTGCAGTGTGTCAATTGAATTACGTTGTTTTTCTTTTGTGATTATATTATATCATAAGCGATGGGGCAAAAATGTCCTGTGTCAGGATTCGTACTTTTTGAGAGCATTTCGCAGGGTATCAGCTATCTGCTCACGCAGACTTTGCGGAGACAGCACCTCAACTGCATCAGCGAACTGTATCGCCCAGTGAAGCATTGAGGCTTCGCTTGCATAAACGTGAACTTTCATCATTTCGTCGGGCAGCTTCTCAATGCGCAGGTCAGTGCCGAAGCTGTCCGCAACATCGTTCATCATGTACTGCTTGCACTGAAATGTAATGTGGACGGGGGCTCCGCTCCAGAGATTCGGGTGGGATTTGATATACTCCGAGAGTCGGATACCGGTTTCAAAGCCTTTCAGCATACGGAGAGGCTTTAATGGTGTATCGAGTTTCTTACAATCTGTATCTGCTGTTGTGATAGCTTGTGTTCTTCGTCAGTGTGTTTTCTCAGGATATCCAAAATATCGAGAATTATCATTTTCTTAGGCTGCATATCTGTCATGACTATCCACCTTTTTGTATTTGATTTGTATATATTATACATCATTATGGAAGAAAAAGCAAGTATTTAGAAAAAGATAGCCATATCATGAGAATTCTCTTGATATGGCTATTTCCTTCGTTATGTAATTGTTTATCGGATTCGACTTTGCTTGTGACGTTTCCTTTCTCAATGTACTGGTGTCTTGTGAGAATGTGTTATCTGTCGGGTGATTATGAGTAAAAATCGCACCATCCATCAGCTTTATATCTTCTTCCTTTCCGACAACGTGATGTTCAATACCATCGAAGTCCTTTGTAGTGCCATCTGGAAGAATAAGCAATCCACTTTCTGTGCTATTCTTGTAATTCTCAGCTTCCCAAAATTTCCACGGTTCTTTTTCAAGTTCATCTTTTGCCTTGTTTACTGCAAGGCTCTCCATGCCGTTGCGGATGCGCTCGCGTGCGTTGGATACTTGCGTATCACTTGCCTATAACTTGCGTATAACTTTCTGTAAATGGGGAAAAACTTGGAAAAAAGTGGGTAATTTGTGGGTATAAGAAAACCGCCTGATTACTCAGACGGTTTGTCACCTGTTATGACTTTTGGCAAAAAAACGCTATTGTCAATGTAGCCAATATCCACAAGATACTGAAACAATTCAATCTGTTCCTGCTCAATCGGATTGTCCGTTCTTACGAAGTCAACAATATGATTGTCTTCTATCATATGAAGCCCCATAGAAATAAAAGGCTTTATACATATGTCGAGATATTTTCTATAACTTTTTTTTACATTTTCTGGTGCATTTTCTTCTATACGAAAGAACAGCCCATAGTCCATCGAGTGCTTGTTTTCAATAGCGTACTTTCCGCATTCTAAATACCAATTATACGGATTTTCTATCATTTCTAATCACCTGTAGCCTCATAAAGCGTTCTTTTTCTTTACGAATATTTCCTCTTAAATCTTTCACTTCGATTTCTCGAACTCCAGCATCTAAAACCTTATATGCTGTATTCTTATCAATCAAAAATTCAAATTCAGCAGGATGCTCAGACATTTTATAGATATATGCACCGATTGTATACCTAGCATCAGCAACAATTTCCAATGTTGTTCTTGTATCGCTGATTCCGCCGAAAGGGAGCGTTGTATCACCGCATACGGTTGCACTTGTAAAACCTCGTTCGACATAAACCTTTCCAATCGAGGCAATCATATCATCAACCGATGAAGTTGAACCAGTAATAAAATCAACATTTCCGACAGAACGCTTTAGTTCAAGTGTTTCATTCAATTTGAACTTTGATAATTCTTTCGATATTCCGTCAGCAATCTTTTTGTACTTTTCAGTATCAAATGAAGAACCATAATGTTTCTTGGCTTTTTCAAGCCGATTTCCTCCGCGAAGTACTGCATTGATTGCTTCATACGAACCGCCAGTATATGCAAAAATAGACGGATTATCTTCTCTGGTGAACGAAGCGCCACTATTATACTGATAATACGCATCCTGCCATGCACTGAAATCATCAAGATCATTCAAAAACAATAATCGTGGCTCTTCCGCTTCAATTATATCACTCCTCGCAGAAATGTCAAGCGGTTTCTGTCCGGTTTGTGCATACTGTGCAAGGCTCTCCATGCCGTTTCGGATGCGCTCGCGCTGCTGCGGCAAGCCCATCCTGTGCGGTCTTGAGCTGCTCTTTCAGGCTGTCACGCTCAGTCTCCAGAGCCTTTTTCGCATTGCCGATGTCTGCGCTGTGGATGTTGAGCAGGGAATTGACCTGCTCCTCGGTTGCGCCCTCGAAGATTTTTGTGACATCTTCTCTTTTCATGGCGGTTTCCTCACTTTCAGTTTGTTTTCGCGGTTCCTTTCCGCTCCGTGTCCGTAGTTTTTCGCCGTTGCGGGCATGAAAAAAGCACCTCCTGCGAGATGCCTGATTCCGTATAATGTTTTTTACAGCTCGATTCCTTCGAGTACCGCACGAAGTTCGAGAATGTGCAGGTAGTCGCCAATGATGTGCTGCTGCTCATTCATAAGTTCGTCACGGTATTCCTCTTTCATACGCACAGCAGCGTCTGAATCGCAGCACACGCTTATTCTGCGCTCGATAAAATGCTTTGTGTTGTATGCTTTCAGCTTCTCGTACCGCTCCTTTGTCTGCGCGTACTCCGCTTTCAGACGTTCTTTCCAGTCTTCCATGTGATATACTCCTTTCAAAATTTTGGCAAAACAAAACCGCCTTGATGAATCAAAGCGGTTTATTCTTCAACGATTTCAAACGATTCAGGCGGATACAAATAATCATCACCAGAATCATCCACAATGCGATACCATCCGCGTTCAACAGACAGAACGGAGTAGATTTTATCATGTGTAAGTACAAGAAATTCAGTTTTTCCTTTGAATTTAACTTTCATCATACAACCACTCCTTTATCTTGAATTTCACCTTTCCGACGGATTCTTCTTGGAACCAATGTACTTCTGCTTTGACATTCTCGCCGTAATAATCAATCAATCCGATTCCCTTTGCGTGCTGCCACTTGTCAACATCTCCGCCGAATTCAGCAGTCAATCCTTCTGCAACACCTTCATGCAAAGATGTTCTCGTTCCTTTTCCAGCGAACACCTGAACATTTTGCAGCTTTGTGCCTTCTGCAAATTTGAATGATTCGCCTGTCTGCAAATCCATAATATCATAATTCTTAGCTTTTGCACCGAGAGAACGACCAATCGGAATATCTTCTAAGTCTATTATACCACTTTTTCCAGAATTGTCAAGCGTTTCAGGCGGTTCTGCGAGCGAATCCTCAAATCCTCTGTCCCAGAAATACACCTTGCCCTGCCAGACCTGATGCGTCGGTCGTGCGCCGTGATGCCATGTGACCTCCACATAGTTCGTGTCGAGTGCCGCCATGTCCTGCTCGGCTTTCTTCGCAACGACCTGATGGAATCCTGTCATCACCGCTCGCCGCGCCGCGACTTCGATGCGGTCTGTGTGTCCCGATGCGTATGCGACCGTCCGCACGCCGCTGTTGGTCATCTCGTTCGTGATGCGCTTCAGCACCGTGTTGTAGTCGAACGCCCCCGATGCAATGTCCATGACCGCGCCATCCAGCGTCTGCTGGTAGTAGTCGGCAAGCGGATGCAAGTCCTGTCTGCATCTCGATCAGACGCAGATAGCTGTCAAGCCCGTTGCGGTAGTTCTCGTCACGGATGGCAGACGAATATTCACGGAACAATTCCTCATGCCTTATGGTGAATATTCAACTGTCCCATGCATGACGGCATATGCTGGTGCGGGATTATGGAGATGAATTTGTGTAATGAAAATATGCAATCTGTCGAATATACGTTCCTGATGTGCCGTTTTATTGATTACAGCACTTCAATGTATCCTTGTCAAGTGAAATTCATGTCGCTAAATTGTGACCAATCAAAAAATTCGACACATAATTATCAACTGAACATATAATCACAAGAAAAGCGGCTTGCTTTCACACGGAATCACATCATATATTATGTGCAAGAAAAATGACAGTCTGAACATTGACAAAAGTTTGTGAAAGTGCTATAATAATCGTAGATTTTCTTTGGCGGATTTGATATATAACCGCAGCCGTTTGAAAAGGAGGTAGGCAGATGGAGAATACAAAGCTAAAGCTTCTGCGGATATTGGAGATACTGCAAAAAGAGTCATCCAAGACCAAACCGCTGACCACACAGCAGATATGCCAGAAGCTTGAGAAAATAGGAATGCACTGTGAGCGCAGAACGCTGTACCGTGATATGAAACTCCTGAAAGACTGTGGATATGATATTGAAGTCCTGACTTCAAAGACTGCGAATCTGTATTACTATAAAAAAACACCTGCACTCAGTTTTGCCGAACTGAAGGTTCTGATTGATGCAGCGGAGGCAGCATCTTTCATCTCAGAGGAACAGACTGCAGAGATCATCATGAAACTTGCAGCACTTGGCGGTTCACGAAAAAGCGAACTTCTTAACGGTAATCTCATACATTTTAACAGTCAAAAACACAATCACTGTAATGTCTATGATACGATTACAGCAATAGAAACAGCAATTCAGAAAAAACTGCGTATTTCATTTTACTACTTTGACCTGAATGAGCACGCTGAACGTGTCTACCGTCATGATAAAAAGCAATACTTTGTTGATCCTGTGATTCTGATATATAATCATGATAATTACTATCTCCGATGCTACAATCCTGAACACGATCAGATGCGAAATTATCGTATTGACAGAATTGAAAATGCGGAAATAACCAATCTCCCAATGGATAGCAAGGCGGATGTCAGTGAAGAAGATATTACAAAATACACTTCTCAGGTATTCAAGATGTACGGCGGAGAAACGGTTGAAATACTTATTGAGTTTCGGGATGAACTGCTGGATATCATATTTGATAAGTTTGGTGAGAATACACCGATCGTCCGAAAGAACGACCACTGCTGTATTGCAACCGTCACAGTTCAGGTCAGCCCGACTTTCTGGGGATGGTACTTCCAGTTTCCTGACAAGATGAAAATATGTTCACCGGACCGGCTTGCTGAAGAATGTGAAAAATGGCGTGAGATAAGGTATGAGGAACAATGAGCTTTATCGTTGGAGTGAAATTCAATGATGAAAGATAGGAGATGCTATGTCTAAATTTGAAGTGTATGAAAGGCTCTTTCGCAATAATACAATGGAAGAGTATGAGATGTTTTGCTTTTTCAATTTCTTGCATCATAAACATTACAAGCCGTTTAACTGTGCTTTGATTATGGCACAGCGTCCCGGTGCTGCATTCGTCCGGACAGAAAGAGCGTGGGAAAAGGAAGGATATCTGCTGAAGCCGGAAGCGTCGCCCATTGTGATTATGCAGGTGAACGGACCTGTTACTCTCGTTTATGATCGTGAAGATGTATACAGCACAAGTCAGCAGTTGAGGTTTACGGATATTGATAACATAGATCCAGCTGAGCAAAGGATAGATGATTTTATACTTGCAAAGTGGTTAAATCAACTCTGTAAAAAAGGAATCCGTATTGCAGAAAGTCACATGGGTGAACGTATGTATGGCAAGGCGGAACCGCTTGCCAGTCCTATCGCAATTTCTTACATTGAGTTCGGAAACGGAAAGCAAAATGAGAAGCCGATGACGGCATACCACCAAATCACCCTGAACAGTAATCAATCTGCCCATGACAAGGCGCTGACATTGCTGCATGAATTGGGGCATCTTTACTGTGGTCATGTTACCGGAATTCGTTCAAAGGCTAATTGCTTGCCTGAATACAGATATGATGTTCAGGATCAAAAACTGAATCAAATTCAAACAAAAATGTCGGATATCCAAAAACGTCTTTCACTTATCAGCGAGAAAAAGGAATACGAAGCAGAATATCACAACCTTGAAACCTGCTATGATACACTGATGGAATCAAGGAAAACACTTCTGACAGAATTAGAAAATCAACAAGAATATGAAGCGCAGCTTGTCTGCAAACTGTTGTGCAAGAGAAATCATTTCGCAGACAACAGAAGCGACGATTATTTGAAAGCACATACTGTGAATCATTCGTTTCCTGATATCAGCCTTCCTAGTGTACTGGATGCTGTTGAAAAAATCGCCGGGATTTTGGATATCTGATATCAGAAAAGCTCTCGGCTCTGTAAAAAAGTTGAGATTTTCACTTCCAGTGCAGATTTTATATTGTACCTACCGACTTATTATGATATAATTACTGTATCGACTTACGCTGATGAAGGGTGATGAGGGTGTCGAGGTTCTTGAAATATGTGCCGATCGGTCAATAAAAGCATACAATAATTCGCCACGGAATATACAGGTTCTCGCCACGAACTGTACAACGCGTTTTCTATGGTAAAGAAGAATGCTCACTACAAAGCAAGTTATCTTTAACGGTAACTTGCTTTTTTAATTTAACCTGAACTTTACATACCGGTACTGTTTAAGTTAACATTCGTGTGATATACTTGATACTTGAGGAGTGTGAAAAAATGCTGATATATATAGTTGAAGATGAAGAACGCATAAGGGAGCTTGAAAGCTATGCTCTTGAGAAGAATGCGTTTGAAGTTATGAGTTTTGAGAATTCCGAAGGTTTTTACAAGGCACTGGAGGACAAACTTCCTGACCTGATTCTGTTGGATATTATGCTGCCCGGTGATGACGGGCTTACGATACTGAAAAAACTTCGTAATAATACGGTGTATGAGAATATCCCTGTTATCATCATATCTGCAAAGGACACCGAACTTGACCGAGTAAAGGGCCTTGATCTTGGAGCTGACGATTATTTGTGCAAGCCTTTCGGGGTAATGGAAATGGTCAGCCGTGTAAAGGCGAGACTTCGAGGATTATCAAAAAACACAGGCGGTCAGATAACATTTGAAAAACTAACGATCTCTGAAAAGACAAGAGATGTTACCGCAGACGGCAGGACGATAGAGCTTACCTACAAGGAATTTGAACTGCTGAAAATGTTTATGTCAAATCCGAGAATTGTTCTCAGGCGAGACGATATACTTGACAGAATATGGGGACCTGACAGCACAGGACGCACTCTCGATGTGCATATCCGTACACTTAGAGCAAAGCTGGGTGAATGCGGCAGATATATCGTGACAGTGCGCAATGTTGGATATAAGCTGGATAAGGACGAGTGATATGGAGAGAAAAATACAATTCAGCTTGTTCTATATGGGGATAATCACCGCTATTACAGGTATCGTGATAACCACTTTTGTTTGCTACGGCTTCTTTCATAAGGAAGTTAAGGAAAACCTCGCACATGAATGCAATATCGTGGCTCAGTGCTATGATAAGATAAGCGTTCCCGATGAGCTCGAATGCTTCGCTCAGGAGGACTTCCGCATCACGCTTATTAAAAAAGACGGTACAGTTTTATACGAAAGTGATGCTGATGCGGAAAATATGAGCAATCATCTTGATCGTCCTGAGATCGTACAAGCGATAGAAAACGGAACAGGCAGTGATACGCGCTATTCGGACACGATCGGTACAGAGGATTATTATTACGCAGTTAAGCTCGATGACGGCAATATTCTGCGTGTGTCTATCCGTTCGAGTTCAATATTCAGGCTGTTTGAACGCTCTATACTGATCATACTTATTGTAACGATTTGCATCATAGTTGTATCTATGTTCGTTTCCGTAAAGCTGACGGACAAGCTGATTGCACCGCTCAAACGTATCCCCGAAATGCTTGAAAAAAACAAATCACCCGAAGAAATGGGGATCTACAGCGAGATCATTCCGCTGGCAGAGGAGATAAAAAATGTAAGAAGCACGCAGGAGCTTATGCGGCAGGAATTTACGGCAAATGTTTCTCACGAACTGAAAACACCGTTGACTTCCATTTCGGGCTATGCAGAACTTATCGAAACGGGAATGGCGCAGGGAGAGGATTGCAAGAAGTTTGCAGGAGATATCAGAGCAGAAACTGCAAGACTGCAAACGCTTATCAGCGATATACTGCGGTTGTCGGAGCTTGACAGTGTTGCCTCGGCTTCCCTTGATGATGTTGTGGATATAGCCGCAGTTGCAAAGGAATGCAAAGAAAGGCTCACAGGGCAGGCAGAAAAGAAAGGCGTTCGTATTATGATACATGGCGTTTCCAAGCCTGTCAGGGGAAATCTGTCAGAGCTGACCGAACTTATCTATAACCTGATAGACAATGCGATCAAGTATAACCGTAAAAACGGCAACATTGACATTGCGATCGAGGATAACAGGTTTATCATAGCCGATACGGGAATCGGTATGCCGAAAGAAAGTATTCCTCGTATTTTCGAGCGTTTCTACCGTGTTGACAAGAGCCGCAGCCGTGCAAAAGGCGGCACGGGACTCGGACTGTCTATCGTAAAGCACATCGCAGACCGCCACGGAGCGGAGATAGATGTGGAAAGTACGGTGGGTATCGGAACAACAATCAGTATAATTTTCAGATAGGAGATCGGTATGGATATTTTTTCAATTTGTACACTATGCGGAGGGCTGGCGTTCTTTCTTTTCGGAATGCACGTTATGTCGAAAAGTCTTGAAAAAGTCGCAGGCGGCAAGCTTGAAAGCACGCTGAAAAAGATGACTTCAAATCCTGT
>JAZLJA010000049.1:0-34757 GCA_045617625.1 Oscillospiraceae bacterium
GCTATAATAATGAAGTGAGATAATAAAGCATCACACGGAGCGCAGACGAATTGGCGTTCGCCTGCGCCCCATAATCAGACTGGTGGAAAGAACACCTGACTGACTTAGTGCAATGGCTGTTATCGTGTTCCATTATAGCACGGTTATGCATATTTGTCAAGCCTTTCAGACGTTCGTTTCCACCGGAAGTCTGAGGGGCTTGATTTATTTCATGGCGATATATCGCATCTTCTCACAAAAGCAACGATATATCCTTGCACCTTGAAAACTGAATTCATGATGGCACACCTGAAAAGGTGAGTTAGTACTTTGCGTTCCAGTCCGAAGTACCGAAAGGGGTATCCAGTAGGAAAACCTGATCGAGAAAAGGCAGTCACGCCACAACAATGCCTGTGTACCATGCTTATTGGGTAAGGCACTTAGAGCGACAACGCAAACGATGCAGACCGGATACCGTTGATACACAAAGTCTGAAAATAAGCAATTTGCCAATCATGTGAAATACATACGCTTAGATAAACAAAGCGAGCTACAAAGCAAATGCTCGCAGCTCGCTTTGTTATCGCAAGTTGGTTGGGGTGGAAGGATTTGAACCCTCGAAATAACGGAGTCAGAGTCCGCTGCCTTACCACTTGGCGACACCCCAGTGTTTTTTTCTGTCTGTCATCTCCTGACGACTGTATTATTATAGCACAAACATTTCGATTTGTAAACCCCTTTTTTCAAATTTTGCGAAATTTTTTTCATTTCACAAAAACTACTTGCTTTTTTGTGCAGAATTTGTTATAATATCAAGAGATGCTGCGCTCTGCGTTCTGCGCACCGCGCTCCATCATGTGGGATGCCTCGCGTCCCTTTCTTCTCCTGTTTTCACTTTTTGCACGAAGGATTGTTGCTCATGAAACGGATCTACTTTATCTCCAACCTGATGTCAGGCAAAAATGCCATTCGCGGTAAACTCGCCGATATCATCGACACCTTCACCGCAAATGGTTACGAAGTTACGGTGCGCACCACGCAGGCCCGTATGGATGCCTGCGCGGCGGCAGAGTATGCCTGCTTGAGCGGTCACTTCGACATGATCGTTTGCTCAGGCGGCGACGGGACGCTCAATGAAGTTGTGCAAGGACTGGTGCACAGCCAATCTCCGCTCCCCGTCGGCTATATCCCCTGCGGATCCACCAACGACTTCGCAAAAGGTCTGTGCATTCCAAACGATCTCTGCGACGCTGCAAGCTGGATGATGACAAACCCTCATCTCTTTTCCTGCGATGTCGGTGCTTTCAACTCCAGATATTTCCTCTACGTCGCGGCATTCGGCGCATTCACCTCAACGGTCTACGAAACACCGCAGAATGTCAAGAACGTCATCGGGCACATGGCTTATCTCCTTCACGGCATCTCAAAGCTCAACACCATCCGTCCCCTGCACATGAAGATCGAATACGACGATGAGACCATTGAAGATGATTTCATCTACGGTATGGTCAGCAGCACCGCCTCGGTGGCAGGGCTGCTCAAACTCAAAAACTTCATGCTCGACGACGGCACGTTTGAGGTCATTCTCATCCGAAAGCCCTCAAACCCCATGGAGTTGCAGCGCATCATCGCCTCACTCATGAACATTGATGAGGACATCGACACCGATTATGTCCTTTACTTCCGCACTGATGCCATCCGTTTCCGTTCAGAGGAGGAGATTCCCTGGACGCTCGACGGCGAATACGGCGGTACCACAAACGACGCCATCGTGCGGAATCTCAACAGAGCTGTGAAATTTCAGCTTGGTGAGGACGGCCCCTACAACACATCGCTCCAGTATTCGGAACAATACGAAAACAGTGAAGAATCTGAGGAATCGTGACGCATCCAAATGTTGAAAGGATAACATTTTTATGCGGATCTATCTCATTGACTACGAGAATGTCAACTCCGCAGGGCTTCACGGCATCGGGCAACTGCCCGAGGAAGACCGCGTCATTCTCTTTTACAGCCAGACTGCCAGCACCATTTCCTTTGAAATCATGGACGAAATGATGAACGGCAGTGTCATGCCCGAACGAATCTGTATTTCGCATTCGGGCAAAAATGCTCTGGATTTCCAGCTTTCCACTCTGCTCGGTTGTCTCATCGCCCACGAAAAAGCGGACGAATACTTCATCATCAGCAGAGACGGCGGATTTGCCGCTGTTGTCGATTTTTGCAAGGAGCATCTGCACACCAACGTGCAGCTTCGCTCATCCATCAAGGCTTCGCTCAATGTCAAGAGCAAGGCGAAAACGACAGCGGTCAGCGTGCGCAAACGCAAAACCGTCGTGCAGGTGCAGCCCATGACCGTCACCGACACAGAAATTGCGTATGCACAGAAAAATCGCGCCGCAGAAATCAACATTGAAGCCGTGCAGAGCCTGCTCCCCGAACTCGGCACCGAATCTGCACAGACCATTCTCGACTGCCTGCTCTCCTGCCACAGCAAAACCGAGTATCACAACGAATTGCAGCAGCACTTCCCCAACGACGACGTGAAGGGCTACTACTTCATGACAAAATCGCTGTTCTCGGCGGCAGGATATTGAAATCCACACATACAAAAAAAGCGCAAGACGATGTCCAGTCCGCATCGTCTTGCGCTTTATTTTTTATTTTCAGACAACCTGCAAAAGCGGTCTGCCAAGCCGAAGCATATCGGCAAGAACCGCGATCAGCTCGGAATTCGAGGGCTTCATGTTCATGCGCGTGCCAAACGTCAGCTCTGAACGAATCGCACCCTCCCGCGACCATGCCAGATCAATCGCGTGGCGAATCGAACGCTCAACACAGGAAGGCGTGGTCTCAAAGGCTTTTGCCACCTGCGGATACAGCTTTTTTGTCATGAAATGAATGAGCGCGGCATCCTCTGCAACCATGAGAATCGCTGTGCGGAGATACTGATATCCACGTAAATTCGCGGGAATCCCGAACCGACAGATCAGCGTCGTCGCAATCGTCTCACGGCTCTGTGAGGCATCTTCCGAAAAAACATCACGCAAAATTGCGAAAATCGACGAAAATGACGCAGGTAAAGGCAAACAACGCACATTTTCCGTGTGCATCAGAAAACGCTCAAGACCGGATCTCTCAGAGGCGGTCAGCACAAGGGTGAAGATCCCCGTCCCACGCGCCAAAGCAAGATTATCCCAAAAGCATCTGTGATTTGGGAATGAATCATTGAATATGACCGCATCGGGATGCAGTTCATAAATCGCCTTGCGCAGACTTTCTGTCGCCTGCGGACGGATGAAAGCATACCAGCCAAGCTCCTGAAATCCGGTTGCCAGACTGACGGCTGCTGCGGACTGATCGCCGCAAATGAGAATGGTTTTCGTTTCGTTCATGATTTTTTTGCTCCTATTTTGTTCTGCGATGTAATGATAAAGTATTTGCAAAGATTTGCATGATCTATTATATCGCAGAACACCAGACGATGCAATGGATTAACAATGATGTTTCATGTCGAGACGCGTCGATGTCACTTTTTTTTGCGAAGTGATGATAGCGCTTTTTCCGAAAGCGGACGAATCACGCAGTACGTGAGCATGGCACTGACAAAATATGCCGCGAGAAGGCAGAGAATCCGCAGCAAAATGCTGTGAATGAAATGTCGTGCGGTGAGATACAATCCGAGGAAAACCGCCAGAAAAACAAGCAGATTCAGAAAATTCACAAACTTTTGCGGGCGGTCAAGGGTCTGTGGATTCGGTATTTTCATAGAAACGTCCTTTCTTCTCGATGATACGTCGTTTTCAGGTGTTTTCGCATGGCGCAGAGACCATACAGATTCGGCAAAGCCATGCACGCATTGCAGAAATCGCAAAGCGGGAAAATCAAGTTGGCGTCAATGCGGCAGGCGATCATGCCCGCCAAAATGTAAAAAGCAAGATAATACAAATCTGAGTGCGGGAACAGAAATCGAAATGCGGCAGCTCCACACGGATACCAGCCGATCATGGTTGCAAAAGCAAGCAGAATCATGCAAATCGCAAGAAACGGTGCGGCGAATCTGCCAAGCCCGCAAGTGAACGCAGACAGCAAAAGTGACGCAGAATCGGAAAAATCAAGATGATGCGACGGGACTGACAAAATTGTAAGCGCAGTGAGTGTGCAGCAGACTACCGTGTCAAAGAAAACTTCCAGAACAGACGAATTTGCTTGCATTTCATCATCTGATGCGTCACCATGCATATGCAGCAGACCGGAACTTCCAAGCCCTGCTTCGTTGGAAAATATCCCGCGGCGAAATCCAATCCCGATGCTCGAAATCAACGCAGATGCGCAGAATCCGCCTGTAATCGAACGAAATCCGAATGCCTCACGAAAAATCCGAGCAAAAACGGCAGGAATCGAACCAAAATAACGTGCCAGAATCACTCCGCATCCGACGAAATACATCAGGCATATCATCGGGACAACACGCGAAGATACGGCACCGATTTTTCCAGCATCACCTGACAAAATCAGTGCACACAAAAGACACGACGCCGCTGTCGATACCACAGGCGGAACGGAAAATTCAGCAGCGGAAACGGCAATCGCGGACGCCTGCGCCATGCTGCCCATAAAGATTCCCGCAGCCGCGCAAGCAGCCGCAAACACAGCGGATAAACGCGGATCGGGAAGATACAGGAGCGCACCGCCCATATCGGAAGGAACGCATTTACGTCGGAATCGAGATGATAAAAGGTTTTCGGCATAGACAAGGATCATCCCGAGAAAAGCCGAAATCCACATCCAAAAAATCGCGCCCGCACCACCTGTCAGAAGTGCTGCCGCGGTCCCGATGAGATTTCCCGTCCCTAATGACGCAGCAAGCGCAGTTGAAAACATTTGTTTCTGTGATAAACTTTTTGATGAAGGAAAAGATTCTTTTGAACGCATCGCGCGAACGGCATCGATTATAACGCGATGAAAAGAACGAATCGGCTTGAATTTCATCTCAATGCCACACAGAATCGCGGTCGCAAGTAACACAAACGGAAGCATCCACTTCCAAAGTATATCATTTATCCAGTTGAGCATCAGCATCCCCCCCTCAGGAGAGTATGCTGTGCCGGGCGAAATCAGAAGCGCAAGATAATACCAAATCAGGTGTTGGGGAAATTCGCAAGAATATCAAGCAGGAGCTGCCAAAATCGTGCTGTTGACGGAATTGACAGACGTTCACGCGGCGTGTGGATATCTAAAATATCGGGGCCAAACGAGATGCAGGTCAGAAAATCTGATTTTGCAGCTAATACGCCACATTCCAGCCCCGCATGGATTGTTTCAACTCTGGGTTCCGTGCCAAAAATCCGACAGTAACTCGCAAGCGCAGAACGCGTCAGCAGCGTGTCAGGACGATATTCCCACGCAGGATAGTCGCCCGAACGCTCCGTGATGCCGCCGACGTTGACAGTCAACTGATGCAGTCGGTCAGCAAGCTCTGTTTTTTTCGTATTTACGCAGCTTCGCACCAATGCATCCACATGAAATGCATCATCCCGCAAATCGAAAATCCCGAGATTCAGCGAGGTCTCAGGCATTTGAAGCGTGTCGATCATCGTCATCACGCCGTTGGGAAGCTGCGCAAGATAATCCAAAATCCGCTTCGTATTTTGTACCGCTTCACAAGTCTTTTCACCTTGGTTTTCGACCGTTATGTCAAAAGCAGTTTCCTCGGGATATTTCGATTGAAGTGCAGATTTTGCACGCATTATCGCATTTTTCACCGTGTCAAAATCCGTTTGTGCAACAAACATCGCCGCCGCAGACGTTGGAATGACATTGTCGCGGATGCCGCCCGAAAACTTTGTCAGGAAAATCGGGGTCGGAATTGCTTGCAAAACACGCAACAGCGCGAGATTCGCATTCATCAGCTGCCGATGGATCTCTGTGCCCGAATGTCCGCCGCGCAGCCCGTTGACTGATATCGAAAAGCACGTTCCTTCGTGTATTTCGTGCGATACGGGAACCTGCATATGAACACGGACGCCGCCTGCACATCCAACCGTGAAAACGCCCTCCTCCTCAGAGTCGAGATTGAGCAGATAATCAGCATCGAGCCACGATGGCAAAATCGACGCAGCTCCTAGCATTCCGATCTCCTCATCGACCGTCAGAATCACCGTGAGCGGCGGGTGTGCAATCGTATCCGACTCCAGAATCGCAAGCGCGGCTGCCACCGCGATGCCATCATCGCCGCCAAGCGTTGTGCCGTCGGCAGAAAGATACTCGTCATCGAAAATCAACGATAATCCGTCATTTTCCATGTCTTTCATACAATCGGGATCTTTTGCGCAGACCATGTCAAGGTGACCCTGCAAAATCAGGCGCGGACGGTTTTCATAGCCCGCAGATGCAGGCTTTTTGATGCAAAGATTCCCCAATTCATCAGCAGATACGTCCAAATCGTGAGCCTTTGCCCAGTCATGACAATATCGGCTGAGCTGTGCCGTCGCACCGGAACCGTGCGGTATTGCGGAAATCGCAGCAAAATGGCGAAAAACCGCCTGCGGATAAGGATAATTTTCAGACATGGCTGCCTCCTGACTCGTTTTCATCATGTTCATTTTACCACAGATTTGTGCAGCAGCCGATCCTGCGGGACGGGCTGCTTTTTAACATTCTGTAAAATTTCTATGAACTTTTCGTGAATATTGCACGGGAACATACAAGAATCGGGGCGGTTTGCACCGTTAGTGAACGGTATCTGCCGCTGCCTGCCTCGCCGCAACGAAACACCAGAGCGTGACATCCAAGCATTTCTTGAACACTCACGTTGGCTGCGTCACCCTTGCGATCGCGAAATACAGCACCGACGATGCTGCCGCCTGCACCAGATTCGCAGGCACGGTTTCCAGAATCTGCGCGGCTGCGTTGCCATACAAAATCACCGCAGCGGCGTAATATCCCATGATACTGATGATGCCGCACACGACACATGCCATCACCCTGCGCCTTGATATCAACGCAGATCCGCCGATTTTACTGAACACCGCTGCAATCGCACCCTTGATCAGGAACGTCGGCAGAATGTACGCGGCATAACCTGTCAGAAAATCTGCCATTGCACCGCCAAATGCTGCCGCCGCCACCGCATAGGGCAGCGGAAGTGTCGCTGCTGCGAGGAAAATCACCGCATCACCACAATGAATGTATCCATTCGGCGTGGGAATGTGCAGCAATGCCGTCAGCAGACAAATCAGTGCGGCAAGCAGACCTGTCCGCACCATCAGCACAAGTTTTTCATTTTGCGCAGACTTCATCCATCACCCTTCTTTGCATATCAAAAACACGAAAATGCGTCATTACAGGTATCTCTCCATACGGCTCAGAAGCGGCTCGAACAGCACACCCTCATCGGCAGGCGTTTTTTGCCACAGCGTGAACTGCGTCACTGCGGAGAGAAAATTGCCTGCACTCTGCACCGCCTCGGCAAGCGGTTTGCCCTTCGCCAGACCGCCGCACAGTACCGACGCGAACAGATCACCCGTGCCCGAAAACAGGCATTTTGTCCGATGGATCACGGAAAACTCGGGATCGGTGCCCGTGTAGGTCAGGTTGCAGATCATGTCCTCGCGGACGATGCCCGTGATGACCACTGCCCCGCATCCAAGCTGCAAAAGCTGTTCCGCAAGCGATACCGCCTCGGCGGTGTGCAATGCCTCGCCGTGATACGGTGTGCCTGTCAGCAGGCATGCCTCGGTGACATTCGGCGTGATGATGTCCGCATAAGCGACCAATGCACGCATCGCATCACACAATGCCTGATTATACGTGGAATACAGCTTGCCGTCATCGCCCATGACGGTGTCAAGCAGGATCTTGCACGCAGGATTCTTCTGCTTCTGTGACTCGAAAAATGTGCGAAAAATCGACATTTGCTGCTCAGAACCAAGAAAGCCGCTGTAAATCATGTCAAATGACAGATCCTTCCAGCTTTCCAGATACGCAGGAAGCTCAGCGGTCAGATCCTTGAAGCTGTACTGCGGAAAACCCGTGTGCTTGGAGAGAATCGCGGTGGGAAGCGGGCACGCCTGTACGCCCATGACGGACAGAACGGGCAAAGCTGTCGTCAGAGAACATCTGCCGTAGCCTGACATATCGTTGATGCACGCGACCTTCGGGATTTTTCCCATGCTTCTCACTCCTTTGCAGATCTCGCATCACGCCCAAACGGGCATTACGCCAAATCAGCGAATTTATCACGCAGATACGTGCGTTGTGACTCTTGATATCCCAATATCCGCAGGGGTTGACAACTCTGCGGATATCGCAGAAAACAGACGCATCTGCGGCATAATTTTCGGCTCACACGCCCTGACTCATCCTCACGGCGGTTGCAGCGGACTCCCCTTTTATGGTAAACTTGCAAAGTCACACGGCAAATGAACCTGATACATTATATCACAACAGGATGCAAATTGCAAGATGTTTCGTGTCGGAAAACGGATGCATACTCCGTTTTTTGTTTCTGATTTCCACGGGATTGTGATTCTTGACACATTCTATTTTCCCGATGCAGAGGCGGTTTTGCATATCTACGAATCTCTTGCGTTTTCACACAATCAACACATTTTCCTGCTATACTGTATCATCCGATATTTGCCAAATTTTTCACGAGAAAGGGTGTTCCGCTTTTGCTGAAACTCAAGGGAATCAAGAAAAACTACCTCGCAGGCGATTCTGAGGTGCAGGCACTCAAAGGCATCGACGTTTCCTTCCGAAAGAATGAATTCGTTGCTGTGCTCGGACCTTCGGGATGCGGCAAAACGACTTTGCTCAACATCGTCGGCGGTCTGGACCGCTACACCGACGGTGACCTCATCATCGAGGACAAATCAACCAAAAAGTATAAGGACAAGGACTGGGACCACTACCGCAACCATACCATCGGCTTCGTCTTCCAGACCTATAACCTCATCCCGCACCAGACGGTGCTCGCGAACGTCGAGCTGGCACTGACACTCTCGGGCGTTTCCAAAGCAGAACGCCGCGAACGTGCCAAGAAAATGCTCGAAAAGGTCGGATTGGGCGACCAGCTGCACAAGAAACCCAATCAGATGTCCGGCGGTCAGATGCAGCGTGTCGCCATTGCGCGTGCCCTCATCAACAACCCCGAGATCCTGCTCGCCGATGAACCCACAGGCGCACTCGATACCGAAACCTCTGTGCAGATCATGGACCTGCTGAAAGAGATCGCAAAAGACCGACTCGTCATCATGGTCACGCACAACCCCGAACTCGCGGAACAGTATGCGACACGTATCGTGCGTTTCCTCGACGGCAAAATGCTCTCGGACTCCAATCCATATACCGAGGAGCAGGAACAGGCTGACCGCGCAAAGGCAGAAAAGCTCGCCAAGAAAGAAGCCAAGAAAGCCGAGAAAGAAGAAAAAAAGAAAGCCAAAAAGGAAAAGAAAGTCTCCATGAGCACGATGACCGCCTTTTCGCTTTCGCTCAACAACCTGATGACCAAAAAGGGACGCACAATTCTCACGGCATTTGCGGGCTCTATCGGCATCATCGGCATTTCTCTGATCCTGTCACTCTCCGACGGCTTCCAGACCTATATTGATGAGGTGCAGGAAAACACCCTTTCTTCGTATCCGCTGACCATTCAGTCACAATCGGCTGACCTTTCCTCGCTCGTGCAGAACCTCTCGGGCACCGCTGAGGAGAAAGAAGAACATGAACTCAACAAGGTCTATATCTCCGACACCGCAACCGAAATGATGAACGCGATGGTCGCGGAAGTGCAGGAAAACGATATGCCCGCACTCAAAAAATATCTCGACGAACACGAGGAAGAACTCAAGGACTACAACATCGAATACTCCTACCTCATCACCCCGCAGGTCTATCTCGCGGATACCTCGGAGAAAATCGTCACCGTCAACCCCAACCCGATGGTCGATGCCTACTACTCCATGCTCGGCTACGATATGTCCAACGCTTCATCCTCCTATTCCTCGATGATGAGCCTCGGCACTTCCATGATGGATGTGTGGTCGAAACTTTACGGCGACCGCGCACTCCTCGAAGAACAATATGATGTGCTCGCCGGCAAATGGCCTGAGAGCAAACAGGATGTTATCCTCGTCGTGGACGACAACAACGAGATCACCGATCTGACCATGTATGGTCTGGGACTGCGCGATGCGGATGAGATCGCAGGCGCATTTGAAAAAATCATGAAGGGCGAAACCCTTGAATCTCAGGCGGACGCGTTCGACTACGACGAGCTGCTCAACATGGAATTCCGCCTGCTGCTCAACACCGATATCTATGAATTCGACAAAGCCGAAAACTGCTGGAAAGACCGCTCCAAAAACGATGAATATATGGCGGAGAAAATCGAAAACGGTCTGCCGATCCACATTTCCGGTATCGTGCGCGTGAAGGACGGTGTCACCTCCGGTGCGCTCATGCCCGGCACCATCTGCTATACCGATGAACTCGTCAAGTATCTCATCGGCGAAATTCAGGATACCGAAATCGTCAAGGCACAGCAGGACGACCCCGATACCGACGTATTTACGGGATATGCGTTTGAAAACCTCGACGATGTGACCATCGACGATGTCTATGAATACATCGACAACATGACCGAAGCCGAACTCGCCGAACTCCAGCAGATGTTCCAGAATTTCTACGGCGATTCGTTTGACGGCACTGATGTCATGGAAGCACTCAACTCCATGAGCGATGAGGAACTCGTCAACGCCGTGGCACCGCAGATGCTCGAAGCAAAAACCGCTGACGAAGCAAAGCTCTTTGCCGCGACCGAACAGGGGCAGCCCGCCATGATGATGGCAGCCGCTCAGAAAGCAGGCTTGGAACCGACGCCCGAACTGCTCGACAATCTCTCCGACGAGGAAATGCTCGAACTCTATAAGGGCATTCTCATGTCGCAGATCACCGCGGAACAGATCCGCGAAAACATCGGCAATATGTCGCCCGAAGAACAAGCCGCTCTCGCACAGTCCTTTAATCCCGCAGGCGACAAGGAAAGCGTCAAAGCAATGCTGCAAAGCATGGATCAGGATCAGCTGCTCAAGATCTTCAAGGACAGAATGCTCGCAGAATCGACCGAAAACACCTACGAAGGCAACCTCGCACTGCTCGGTCTGCACGATGAAGCTGACCCCAATTCCATCCTCATCTACTCGCCCAGCTTTGAGGCAAAAGAGGACTTCGAGAAATTCCTCGACGACTATAACAAAATGCAGGAGGACGCCGGCAACGAGGAAAGCGTCATCGAATACACCGACTACATCGGCATCCTGCTTTCGTCCGTCACCAAGATCATCAACATGGTCTCCTATGTGCTGATCGGTTTCGTGTCGATCTCCCTCGTCGTTTCGTCCATCATGATCGGCATTATCACCTACATCTCCGTGCTCGAAAGAACCAAGGAAATCGGTATCCTCCGCTCCATCGGTGCTTCCAAGCGCGATGTCGGCCATGTGTTCAACGCTGAAACCGTGCTGATCGGTCTCGTTGCTGGTCTCATCGGTGTGGGAATCACTGTGCTGCTCGATATCCCCATCAACATGATTATCGAACACGCCTCGGGTGTCCCTGATGTCGCGTTCCTGCGTCCGATCTACGCGGTGATTCTGGTCGCCATCAGTGTGATTCTGACGCTCATTGCAGGTATCATCCCCGCACGTCTCGCCGCAAAGAAAGACCCCGTCATCGCACTCAGAAGCGAATGAAAAAGTAGTATCTGCGATGCATTGAAAATGGGGGCTCCCATGTTTCGCAAACGTGCCGCCCCAAACCCTGCCAAAAGGGTTCCCCCATACTTTTGCGACAAACTAAAAATCGCTCAAGCCTTTTCAAAGACTTGAGCGATTTTTTTGCCATCAGATATCATCGGTGCAGAACGGCGATACCGGCAGTCCGTTCGCGCCGTAAAGCGTCACATCAGGATAATTGCGCCACGCATACCGCGCATGAAGCGGATGCGGCACCGCATCACTTTGCAGCGTAATTACGTCATTTTCAATCTCTGCTTTTGCATCATGCCACTCCAGATCATCGCCCGCAATTTCAAAACCGTTCAGCGAAAGATCGGTGCGGAAGCCCCGTGCGGCATTGTCAAATCGGAGCGTGAGAATACTACCATCGGTATAAAAATCACGGTAACGGGGCGGATTGGCAGCGGCATCATCAAGGATTCCGTAGACCTCATAAAATGCCTGCAAAGCCAGCCGATACCCCACCTGCGACTTGTCTTTCGGATGGATGTTATCGAACTCGCCGCAATCTAAAATCACAGCAAGACCTGTGTTTTTCGTGGTGCGGCAGACCTTCCTCTGCGCTTCACGAATCAGACACCAATGGCAATAATCAGGATCAGCGGCAGGCTTATACTTCGGCAGCTGCACCACCAGAAACGGCAGGGTATCGTCATGCCAGTCGGAACGCCAGCGGGCAATCAGAGTTTGCAGCAAAATATCGTAGGTGCGCGGTTTGTGATCGTCGGATTCGCCCTGATAATAGAGGAATCCGCGAAGGGTATATGGACTCACACGCGACAGCATCGTGTCGTATAACCCCGCTGGGCGCAGTTCACAGACCGGTCCCATAGGTGGCGGATAGTGCGATTCTCCGCAGTTTTCAGTGACCTCATCCCACGACGCATCAGGATGCGTTTCGTAATACGCGCTGCATCGCTGCCACCACGCGCCCTCATATGAAATATACGCATTGTATTCTTCGATATGCTGCGCTTCGGTTTTGCCAGCCATCGCCGCATCATAGTCGTCGAGATATGAGCGAATGGCGTTGTGTGCGGCTATGTCATCGCGCGAAATCCACGCTGTTGCTGATGTTCCGCCCCAGTTGCATCCGATGAGCCCAACCGTCACGCCGAGACGTTTGTGAAGCTCCAGCGCGAAATATACCCCGACCGCCGACCACGAGCCTGCCGTTTCAGGCGTCGCAAGATTCCAACAGGTGTTGCGCTCAATCGACGCGAATTCGTCGTTTTTGACACGCTGTTTCGGGGTGTAGTAAAATCGCAAGCCGCTTTTCGGCGTCAGGGACGCAAGCAGGGCTTTGCCGCTTTTCTCGTTGCGAAGCTCAAATTCCATGTTGCTCTGCCCGCCGCACAGCCACACCTCGCCAACAGAAACATTCGTAAATACGTGTGTTTCATCATCAGAGGAGACGGTCATCGTCAAGCCCTCCTGCGCAGGCATCGGCGGAAGCTGCACGCGCCACACGCCATCACGCGCGGTCGCCGTGGCACTGAAATCAGCAAGGCGAACGGACACCAACGTGCCGTCACGCGCATCGCCCCAGACACTGATGGGCTTTTCACGCTGCAAAACCATGTTGCTGCTGAAAATTGCCGCTGCTCTCATATGATAGCCTCGCTTTCGTTTGATTTGTTATCATTCAAAACGGCATGAGGAAGTCCCAAAGCCAAAAAAAGAAATTCCCGTAATATCGCAAAAAACAGGATGCCGAACGCACACATGGGAGATGCATTTGTCCAAAAAAATCGAAACAATGAACAAATCAGGTGAAAAGAACGAAAATGCGTCGTTTCAATCATGTTTCACGTATCCTATCAAAAGTGTACCACGTTTTCAGGCGAAAGTCAAGCGGGAAACTGACCATGTTTGCTGCATAATCATCGTGATAATTCATCATTTCGCATGAATATATAGCAACTGTTTTGTGAACAAATACAAATACGACACAGGTTCTTGCTTTTTTCGCCAAAATTTGATATACTATAATATGTATGACTATACTCTGACGGAAAGAGGGCTTCGCATGACAACCTTCTCGCTTGTCCAATCGCTCGCCGATCTGCGCGGCGTTTCGGGCAGGGAACACCCTGTCGCGGACTTCATCGCCCGCGAATTCGGCTCGGTTCTCCCTGCGAAATATCACCGCGACGGTGTGCTGATCTCCTACCTTTGCGGTATCGAAAATCCAGCAAAGCCGACGCTTTTGCTCTGCGCGCATATCGATCAGGTCGGGTTTTTCGTCACCGATATCACCCCTGACGGCTTCCTGCGCATCGGCAATGTCGGCGGCATCGACCGTCGGCTGCTGCTTGGACAATCAGTCAAAATTTTCGGCAAAAATGAAGTGCTTGACGGCGTGATCTCCATTCTACCGCCGCACCTGCTCCAGGGCGAGCAGGCTGTCCCTGATATCGACAAATTGTGCGTAGATACAGGGTTTTCATCGGCGGATAATCTGCGCGGGAAAGTCAGACGCGGCGATGCCGTCTATTTCGATACCAACTGCGCACCGCTGCTCGGCACTCGCATGACAGGTTCGGCACTCGATGACAGAAGCGGCGCAGCTGCGTTGATTTTGACTGCGCAAATGCTCCGTAACGTTGCCGCGTCACTGCCCTATAACGTCGCGTTTGCATTCAGCACGCAGGAGGAGCGCAGCGGTCACAAAGGCGCGAAAATCGCGTCGATGCTCGTAAATCCTCAGCTTTCCATCGCGGTGGACGTCACCTTCGGCACCGCAGACTGCGATCACGACGAATGCTTCGATCTCGACGGCGGTCCTGCCATCGGGGTGTCTTCGGTGCTGGATGCCGATTTTTCTGACAGACTCATCGAAATCGCAGAAAAAGCACAGATTCCCTATCAAATCGAAGTCATGCCTGAATCAACAGGGACGGATGCCGACATCCTTGCCATTGCGCCCCAAAACGGCTCTAAAGCCGCGACGGTCTCCATTCCCCTGCGCTATATGCACACTCCCGTTGAGGTGATTTCCACGCAGGATGTGGAAAATTCAGCGGCTCTCCTCGCCGCTTTCGCAAAGGAGGGCGGCATCGCATGAATTTCCGGAAACTCGAAACGCTTTGTCGTATCTGCGGAACCTCAGGACGCGAAAACGACGTAAGAACATATATTTTGAATGAAATTCAGGCTTTGGGGCTCACACCCAAGGTCGATGCGCTTGGCAACATCATCGTGCGGAAAAACGGCAAAATGCGCGCCAATCACACACTCATGCTCTCGGCGCACATGGATGAAGTCGCGCTCATGGTCACTGACATTTGCAGCGACGGCTCGCTCAAAATTGACATGGTCGGCGGCATCAGCGCGGCGGCTGTCATCGGACGGCAGGTCGTCGTCGGGAAGCAGAAGATCAACGGTGTCATCGGCACCGCGCCTGTGCATCATTTGTCAGCAGATGCGAAGAAATCACCTGCCAAAATGAGTGAACTCACCGTCGATATCGGCGCGAAAAACCGCGATGAGGCGATGCAGTATGTCAAGCGCGGAGATATCGTTTATTTCTCCCCTAAATACGACGTTTTCGGGGATGGCTCCATCGCCGCAAAAGCCGTTGACGATCGCTTTGGATGTGCGCTGCTGCTCGAACTGCTCCGCTCTGACCTGCCCTTCGAGTATGACACGGACTTTGCGTTTGTCGTGCAGGAGGAAGTCGGGCTGCGCGGCGCAGGCGTCGCGGCAAATCAGATTTCGCCTGAATTTGCGCTGATTTTCGAGGCTACCACGGCGGCGGATGTCGCGGGCTGTCACGGTGCGGACGCGGTCTGCAAACTCGGCGGCGGCGCGGTCATTTCCTTCATGGACGGCCGCACGGTGTATGACGCAGAGCTTTACGATACCGCGGTCAGAATCGCTGAAGATGCGGGGATTTCGTGGCAGACGAAATCCAAGATCGCTGGCGGAAATGACGCCGGCGCGATCCAGAATGCCGCAAACGGCGTGCGCGTACTTGCCATCAGCGTGCCGTGCAGATACCTGCACTCACCTGTCTGCGTGATTCGGGAATCCGACGCCATCGCTTGCGAAAACCTCGCAAAAGCGTTGATTCCTGCAATCCAACAGCTTGGGGATGCAAACGAATGATTACGGAAATTACCGCCAGAAGCCAGATCGACGAGGCAATGCTCAGACAATGCCACTACGGCAGAAAAATGCTCTCCCTCCTCGACGGCTACGGCATCGGATATGATTTTTGCAGGTTTTTCCTCCTCTGCGGCGGCGAAAAATCTGCGGTGCTGATGCTCCAAAACAGCACACTTTTAGTAAGCTCCTGCTACGATTTCACGCACGATACGGACGCGCATTCCGAACTTGCCATGTTCATCAAGATGCACTTGCCGTTTCGCGTGGAAGGGTGTCAGTCGCTCGTTTACCGCATGACGCTCTCGGGCTATCAAACCCTGCGGCGGTCGATTTTCGGGCTCAAATCCAGACAGACACCGCCAAATATCGACATCTCCCAAATCAACGATAATCCGCGTCTTGATGACGTTTACAGCATTCTCACCGAGGGTTTCCCGAACCTCATCGCTTACGACCTGTGGCTCACGGATACCTCCCATATGGTGCGCAGGGGGCTGCGAAAATGCTATACCTACCGCGGACTGACTGCCGCAACCGCCGTCTATGACTACGATGACCATGTGCTCATCGGGCAGGTTGCCACCAAAACTGCCGCCCGCGGAAAAGGTCTTGCCCGCGATTTGCTCAGATACATCGCGGACGATATGCAAAAACAACATAAACAGGCGATTTTATACGCACTTGATATCCGTGCAAGCTTCTATCACGAAATCGGGTTTCCCCTGCTTGCAACGGAATATGTCTGGGAACGGCTCGACGCCGAACCCAACGCAAAACTGAAGGAGGCTCTCTGATATCCCCATGAAAGATTCCGTTTTTAACTTTGATCCCCGTCTGCTGCGCCTTGCAGATCTCGCGCAGGAACGCGCAAAAGAACAGTTCGCCGAAATCGACCGCATTGCCGAAAACTGCGGCGCAAAAGTGCTGAAAGCCTTTCAGGACGAACACGTCAGCGCTGCCTGCTTCGCCGGCGCAAACGGTTACGGCCACGACGACGTCGGCAGAGACAAGCTCGACCGCGTGTGGGCGAGAGTGTTTTGCTGCGAGGATGCCCTCGTGCGGCATCAGTTAGTTTCAGGCACGCATGCCCTTTCTACCGCGCTGTTCGGCGTTCTGCGCACAGGCGACAAGCTCGTTTGCGTCACAGGAAGCCCTTATGATACCCTCGAAGAAGTCATCGGCATTCGCGGAGAGGGCAACGGTTCGCTCAAGGATTACGGCATCTCCTACGGGCAGGTCGATCTGACCGCTGACGGCAAAGTTGACCTTGCTGCGATCCCTGCGGCGATCAAAGATGCAAAAGTCGTGTATTTACAGCGTTCCCGCGGCTATTCGCTCCGCGCGGCACTTTCCATCACCGACATCAGCGAAATCGTTCAGACGGTGCGCAAAACCCGCCCTGACGTCATCATCATGCTCGACAACTGCTACGGCGAATTTGTCGATGACACGGAACCCACTGAGGTCGGCGTTGATCTGATCATCGGCTCGCTGATCAAAAATGCGGGCGGCGGCATCGCGCAAACAGGCGGATATATCGCCGGAAAGGCAAAACTCGTGGAGCAGTGCGCCTATCGGCTCACATGCGTCGGCATGGGACGCGAAGTCGGGTGCTCGCTCAATCAGTGCAGAGAGATGTATCTCGGACTGTTTTTTGCACCTGAAGTCGTCGCAAATGCACGCAAAATCGGTGTTTTTGCCGCTGAACTTTTCCGTCTGCTCGGCTTTGAGGCACTGCCGCAAAGAGGTGCGACTGCGGGCGATATCATTACGGTCATCAAACTCGGCTCACAGAAGGCTCTGGAGGCGTTTTGCGCAGGCATTCAGGCAGGCTCGCCTGTCGATTCGTTTGTGACCCCCGAAGCCTGTGATATGCCGGGATATGACAGCAAAGTCATCATGGCGGCAGGCACGTTCACAGGCGGCGCGTCGATCGAATTGTCAGCAGATGCACCGATTCGTGAACCGTTCGCAGTGTATATGCAGGGCGGACTCACCTACGGCAGCGGAAAAATCGGCGTGCTGAGAGCCGCTCAGTTAATGCTCGACGCCGGTGTGCTTGAGGTGAAGTGATTCTATATGGGGTCTTCCATGTTTCGCAAAGCGAAACGGGGCAGCTTGCTTCGCAAATATGCCGTCCCCAAGCCCCTGCCAAAGGGTCACTGACCCTATGGAATCCCGTTATATAACATCATATCACAAATGATTTCCTCGTTTTTCCTCGGTTTCTCCCCTCGGCGGGACATCATACTATATTATCTTGAAAGGATGTTTTTTATGGCTGACCGACAGTATCAGGACGATATCCCTATGGACGACTACTACGAAAACGGTATGCTCCGCGAAGACCCCGACGATATCCCTGCCGCAAAAAAGAAACATAATGTTCCCTCCGGCAAATCAAAACGTCAGGCGGCAATGGGCAAAAAAATCATTATCGGTGCCTGCGGTATCGCTGCGGCTGCCCTCATCATCACCGTTGCTGTGCTTGTCTCCAAACGCTCCAACGACGGAAATCGCTTTGCCGAAAAACTCTCGCAGTGCATCGGCAGCCAGATTCAAACCGCGCAGTCATCATCCAAAATTGATCTCGACAGCCAGACAGGCTTTGCCCTCATCGACAATACCCTTTCAGACGGTGCTTCCTGCACCGCAAGCAGGAAAACCGCTACCGTTCAGGGCGTCAGCATCCCCGAGTGGGCAATCATCTGCAACAGCCCCGACGGCACCCTGTTCGATGTGTGGTTCTATCAGTACGAGATGCTTGAGGATACCCCTTACGGCATCAAACGCAAGGCTTACCTCGACCCCCATCAGACCGCTGCCGGCGCAACGACCGATCAGTTTGAAGAAGCACTCGGCATCAAGCCATACTGCATTCACTATCTCAACGACGGTACGCAGACACGCGAATACCGCTACTGCTTCAAAGACGCTGAGACCGATAACCTCACTGCATACATCATCACGGCGAATTTCGACAGAACCGGTATGCTCATCGGTGCTCCTGCTGACCGCCGTGTCGATTTCATGTCCGCGCTCCTCAGATCAAGCCTGGAATGACGAAACCCGCGCCCTCCCACCTCGGACGGCTGAACCTTTCCGCTTCCTAAAAAATACAAAATATACTTGCTTTTCCCTTCATTTCAATGCAGTTTTTCCCAAATCATTACAAAGCAGATACAATTTGAAAGCAAATCGGTGATTTCCGTCCGAAATCATTGACAGCAATGCTGATTCCTGATAAAATATGATTGGTGGATCAGTCACGATTGAACTGCGCTATTTTATTTTGCGGCGGCTTCATCCATCTTTCGGAAGCCAAACGCGCAGCAAAGGAGGAACGATGCTATGAGCGAACAGAATTTGTGCTTCGGCTGCATGGGACATAAATCCGGCGACATGATTTGTCCGCACTGCGGATTTGATAACAATTCTGCGGCTGCACCCAATGCCATCGAACCCGGCACCAAAATCCACGACCGCTATATCATCGGCAAGGTTTTAGACCATAACGGCGAAGGTATGACCTATATCGCCTATGACACCAATATCGGCTGCAAAGTCACGATCCGTGAATATCTGCCCGTGCAGCTTTGCAACCGCGTCGACGGCAGCGCAGTCGTCAATGTCAATTATAATCACCTCGCACAATATAAATCCCTCATGGCGGAATATACAGAACTGAACAAAGCCCTCGCAAGACAGAGAAGCCTCGTTCACCTCAATCCCGCACTCGATCTGTTCTCGGAAAATAATACCACCTACGCTGTATATGAGTTCCTGGAGGGCAGAAATCTCCTCGAATATCTCAAGGAGAACGCCGGCGAACTTTCATGGAAAACCGTTTCCAGAATGTTCCCGCCCCTGTTCACCACACTGAGTATCCTCCACAACGCAGGCGTGCTGCACCGCGGCATCAGCCCCGAAACCATTTTCGTCACCGACAAGGGCGACATCAAACTCACGGGATTCTGCATCTCCGCAGTTCGCACCAACGATACCGAACTCGAAGCCGAACTCTTTGAAGGCTACGCTGCACCGGAACAATACTTCGCAAACCGTCAGCAGGGCACCTGGACCGATGTCTACGGCATCTGCGCCGTGCTTTACCGCATCCTGACGGGATGCCGCGCCACCGATGCCAATACCCGCCAGAACTACGATAACCTCGTTCCCCCGCGGGATCTCAACAGCCATGTGCCCAAACACGTTTCCGATGCGATCATGAAGGGGCTTTCCCTCGACGGCAACTCCCGCATCCGCACCATCACCGATCTGGTCACTGCACTGTTTGAATCGGAAGATGAGGAAGTTCCCGCACCGACTCCCGTGCCGCGCAAAACTGCCCCCGTCTCAGGCACACAGACACCCCGCAAAACAACCGCAAGCAACGGAAACCCCAAAAAATCCACAGGAACAAAATCTGCGGCGGCGGCGAAAAACAATCACGCGCAGAACAGCAAGAAATCGCAGAATGTTGTCCACTACCGCGAAGAACAGGAAGAATCCGTTCTCGGCGCACTCATGGACAGAATCCGTATTCCCATTCTCATCGGCATTCTGATGATCGTCATTCTCGGCATCATTATTATCGCTTTTTCACAGCTTTTCAATAAGGACGGCAATGAGACTCTGCCAAGCACCGCGGATTATACCTCCTCGCTTGACAACATTATCCAGATTCCGCTGGAAACCACAATGCCCATCAAATATAACGCCATCATGCCAAATCTGGTCAACATGAATTTCAAGATCAAGCAGAACCAAATGGCAGGCTGGCTCGATCTCGAACCGCAGTACGAATATAACGACGAATTCGAGAAGGATATCATTTTTGAACAGGAACTCGAAGAAGGCGCCGGTTTTGTCAGCGGCAGCACCGTGAAAGTCAAGGTAAGCCTCGGTTCCTCGAAGAAACAGCTCCCCGATTTCAACGGCTATAAAGTGCAGGCATATATCGGAAAGCTCGTCGATATGGGATTTGTCGAGGCTGTGGAGGAAAAAGGCGGCAACATCGTCACCACGACCACTGTCACCACAACCGCGGTTTCCACACTCTCGGGCGAAACCACCACCGCCCGCACAATGGCAATCGACCCCGACGGCAAACAAAAGGTCATCTTCAAGGGCGTGACGAACAAAAACTTCTCGAACGGTTTCGTCTGCGACATCGACCCGCCTGTCGGCACCGTTGTGGACATGATGAAGGGTTATACCATCACCATTTACTATGCGGATAATCCTGTTTTCACCGTGACAAAGGCAACTTCTACCACAAAGAGCGGTTCTTCTACCACAACGACCACGACCAAAAAGGGCGGCAACGGTACGACAACCAGCGGCACAGGCGGCGGCTCTGCGACACAGGGCAGCACCACCCAGACCCAGCAGCAAACACAAGCAACACAGTCGCAGACTCAGGCAACACAATCGCAGACGCAAGCTACACCGCCTCAGACACAAGCCACGCAGCCTCCGCAAACACAGACACAGGCACCTCCGCCACCTCCTCCGCCAGCGGATAATAATGAGGAATAATGGTGTCTCCGACGGATTTGTAATGGTGGCTCTGTCCCCAAACCCCTGCCAAAGGGGCACTGAACCTTTGGAATCCCATTATATAAAAACATGGGGGAATCCTGCAAAAGGATTCCCCCATACTTTATCTATGGCGCAAAAAACAGCCGCCGTCCTCTGCATCGGGACGGCGGCTGCCTTTTCACTCGGATATATAAGATTTCACCAGCACCTGCATCAATTCGTCGCGGTCGATGTGGCGAATCAAACTTCTTGCATTGTTATGCACGGTTATGTAGGTGGGGTCTTCGGACAGAATATACCCTACAATCTGGTTGATCGGATTATACCCCTTTTCGACCAGCGCGTCATAGACCTTTTGCAGAGTACGCTTCATCTCAAGCTCTTTATCCTCGGTGATGGAAAATGTGATGGTCTTGTCGGACATCTGTAAGACTCCCCTTTCTACCCGAATCGGGTTTTCGCTATACTTTAATTATACAGCAAATTTCCCGATTCTTCAAGGGCTTTTCAAAAGTTTGTGAAACTTGCTGTATATTCACAAGCGCATTTGTGAATGATGTATAGGGCTTGCATCATCCGCAAGCCCATGCCGATTCTTACTCGAAGCAGCTTCCGCCGCACCGTTTCTCAAACGAATCGCAGTCCACACACTCTTTCACGCTCGGGTCGCTCTCGTGCGTGCCGATGCTGACCATATCCAGTGTGCAGAAATTCTCGGAACAAAGATTGTGCCGACACTGATCCACTGTGCAGTGGATGTTCGGATTCTTTTTGCGGTTGCTATTCATGACAATCTCTCCTTGATTTGTTTTGCGCCGCGCACTCGGTTTAACTCTGCGTGCGGCGTATGGATAGTATGTGCCGATGAATGGAAAATATGCAGCGAAATCTTCAAATGGGCTTAATAATGATTTCTGCGCTGATACGTGGATTTTTGCTTTGTCTGCGTATCAAACGCGGGGAACGGACATAGGCTCCAAATCAAAGGATTCGCGAGGAATCAGGCGGATATATCGTGAAATGTCAAAAATCTCAAGCTTGCGGCACGATTTGTCTGTTTTTATGTCTTGCAATTTGTGAAAAAATATGATACAATAATCTCAAGGTTTGGGGCATTGCCCCAAGAAAGGAGGACGTTTCGTATGACAGAACTTATGATCTTCTGGGCGATCCTGTTTGTTTTGCTCGTTGTGGCAGAATTTTCAACCATGCAGCTTGTCAGCATCTGGTTCGCACTCGGTGCGCTCGGTGCATTCATTGCGGCGTTTTTCAACCTCGGTTTCACTGCACAGCTTGCCATCTTCGTGCTTTGCTCGCTGCTGATGCTGCTCATCACGCGCCCCCTGCTGCGAAACATCAAGGTTCAGGAGGTTGCTCCGATGAACGCGCAACGCGATATCGGCGCACAGGCTGTCATCATCGAGGAAGTCAACCCCGCACTCGGCACAGGCCGCGCACGCATCAACGGCGTGGACTGGACGGCTGTCTCTGCAAACGGCAGTGTCATCCCGAAAAACAGCATCGTGATTGTCGATGACATTGACGGCGCAAAACTCGTGGTCAGCTTGCAAAAAACAATCACTGCGGCGATGCATTCTGAGGAGTAACACACATGATCGGTCTTATCATTCTGTTGCTCTTTCTCACGGCACTTGCCATCACATCGGTCAGAAAATGCCCAGAAAAAACTGCCTATGTTGTGGAACGCATGGGACAATTCAACAAGGTCATCACGGGCGGTTATCAATTTCTGATCCCGTTTCTTGACAAAATCGTGGAAACCGTGTCGCTGGAGGTGCAGAACATCAGCGTCAATCAGATCAATGTCAAAACACCGGACAGCGTCGGGATGCACCTTACTGTCGAAATCGAATACCGCGTTGCAGATCCGAAACAGTACAAATACGGCACGGATGACCCATTGACCGCACTCGAGAAACTTACCCGAATCACCGCACAAAATCTCTTTTCAACCGTGCAGTCCAATAGCGTCAGTTGGCAGGGTGATGTCCTCATGAAACTGCTCAATCCGGCAATTGAACAGTGGGGACTGAAAATCCAGCACCTGAATATCCGTAACATGGAACGTCTCACATCCCAAAACACAAACTAAATCATGGAGGAATTTTTTATGTTGAATGTTATGCTTTTCAATGCTCTTATCGGCACCGGCGCACTGATCTTTGCGCTCATCTTCATCGTGGTGCTGATCCTCGTCATCATTGTCAACCTGCGCATCGTGCCGCAGGCGCGCGTCTACGTCATTGAACGACTCGGCTCATTCTATCAGGAATGGCACACCGGCCCGCACTGGCTCATCCCGTTCATCGACAGAGTGGCGAAAAATGTCTCCATCAAGGAACAGGTCGTGGACTTCAAACCGCAGCCCGTTATCACAAAAGATAACGTCACCATGCAGATCGACACCGTCGTGTTCTTCCAGGTGACCGACGCAAAACAGTACACCTACGGCGTGGAACGCCCGATGGCGGCAATCGAAAACCTCACTGCCACCACCCTGCGTAACATCATCGGTGAACTCGAACTCGATGCAACACTCACTTCGCGTGATGTCATCAACACCAAAATCACTGCCATCCTCGACCAGGCGACCGACCGCTGGGGCATCAAGGTCAACCGCGTGGAGCTGAAAAATATCCTGCCGCCCCGCGAAATTCAGGACGCAATGGAAAAACAGATGAAGGCTGAACGTGAACGCCGTGAGAAGATCCTCCAGGCAGAGGGTGAAAAGAAATCCGCGATCCTCGTTGCAGAAGGTGAAAAGGAATCCAAGATCCTCCGCGCTGAGGCTGAAAAACAATCGCTCATCCTCGCCGCTGAAGCTGTCAAGCAGCGCAAGATCCTTGAGGCAGAGGGCGAAGCGGAAGCAATCCAGATGACCCAGCAGGCACTCGCTGACAGTATCGAAAAACTCAACGCTGCAAACCCGAACAGTCAGGTCATTCAGCTCAAATCCCTCGAAGCTTTCGCAAAAGCGGCTGACGGTAAAGCTACCAAAATCATCATCCCCAGCGAAATTCAGGGCATCGCAGGCTTGACCACCGCCATCAAGGAAATCGCAACGGAGGCAAAATAATATGATGTATTCCGCAGCCTGCCCAAAATGCGGCGGCAGAGAAATTATGCGTATTAACGGCAACATCGGCGCCTATGGCACGGGTAATAATATCCAGCTCGGCATGACAAACTTCTCAGCAGTCAAAGTCAATCGCTATATCTGCTGTAACTGCGGATACTCAGAAGAATGGATCGACCCCGCTGATATTCCCAAAATCCGTAAAAGCGGCAAAGCCCTCCGCGTCGGGAGACCATATTAAATGTATCTCTGACGGATTTGTATTGAGGCTCTGCCTCAAACTCCGCTCAAGGGACTGCGCCCCTTGAGAATCCCATTGATAAAATAAAATCCGACTGCAAAACAGTCGGATTTTATTTTATATATGAGGTTTCCAAAGGGAATCAATCCCTTTGGCAGGGTTTGGGGCAGAGCCACATTATGAATCTGTCGCAGACACTTTATTACCGTCGCTGAGGTAGGTGATGGGACCGTCGGGGGTATAATGGGCGGAAATACCTCTGTCTGCAAGGGTTATGACGGTCTGGTCTTGGGCATATTCTTTCTTCGAGCAGCAGACAAGGACAAATTCAGGCGTATAGGCATCGAGCAGTGCCTCGGTGGTGGAGAGGTAGTTGCCGTGATACGGGAACTTCAAAAACTTCACATCTTCGTATTTTTTGGCAATAATCTCTGTCTGGCGCTGTTCTTCGGCATCGCCCGTGAACAGAAATCCGTTCGCGCCGTGCTTGGCATAAAGGCAGAGGGAGAAATCGTTTTCTTCATTCTTGCCGTAGTTATCTTTATGCGCGGATTCAAGAGAGAAAGATACATCATCGAATACCCATGATGTCTCGGAATTCATCGGGATGATATCAGGCGTAACAGATGATTCTGCGAGCTTTTCTTGAAATGCTGCATACTCCTCTGTCGTTCCTGTATAATCAGGAAGATAGATTTTTTCAATTTCCATACGATTAACAAGCCGTGCCGCGCCTCCGACATGATCTTTGTCAAAGTGCGTGATAATCAGCGCATCAAGCTTTGAAATTCCATTATTTTCGAGATATTTCTCGATATCCTTGCCATCGCCCTTGTTGCCCGTATCCAGCACAATCGCGTGATTCGTCGTCTTCAAAATCAGCGCATCCGCCTTGCCGACATCGAGTGCCGTGACCGAAAACTGCCCTGTGACCGTCGGTGTGCTTGAGGCATCACAGCCGAAAAGCGCAAGTGCAAATGCGGATATCGCAGCAAATACGTGTGATTTGCGTTTCATTCTGCATCATCTCCCATATTGGTGAGTTTACTGTGAATCAACTCCGAAACAAGCGGATGTTCCTCGGAAAGAATAATTTTCCCATCCAATTTCGCAGCAGCTTCGTCGATTTTCGATTCGGTATCAGCATAGAGCGTCATCAGCGGATCGCCTGCGCGGACATAATCGCCCAGTGACACTTGAAGCCGCACGCCAGCCGATGGGTCGATAATGTCATCCTTCGCGGCTCTGCCTGCGCCTAAAAGCACGCAGGCACGCCCAATTTCTTCGCTTTGCATCGTGCTGACATATCCCGATTCCTGTGCAAAAATTTGACGGCTGCACCGCGCCTGCGGCAAACGCGTAAGATCATAGGCGACTTTTGCATCGCCGCCCTGACCATCGACCATCGCACAGAATTTGGCTAGTGCCGCACCGCTCTCAAGTGCATTTTTCGCGTATCCACGACATTTTTCCAAATCGCCTTTGCCTGCCATCATCAAGAGTTCAGCGGCAAGCTGTATGCACAAATCTGTCAGCTGAGATTTCAAATCGCCGCGCAAAACCCGAATTGCCTCCTCGACTTCGAGCGCATTTCCGATACAGCATCCAAGCGGACGATCCATGTCTGTCAGGATCGCTGTGCATTTTTTGTTGTCAGCAGATGCCGCAGAAAGCATCAGCCTCGCCAATTCCTTCGCATCAGCGTCATTTTTCATAAACGCGCCGCTGCCAACCTTCACATCAAGCAAAATGCAGTCAGCTCCCGTCGCCAACTTTTTGCTCATGATGCTCGCGCAAATCAAAGGGATGCTGTTGACCGTTTCCGTGACATCCCGTAATGCATACAGCTTTTTGTCAGCAGGTGCGAGATTTCCTGTCTGCATTGCAACAGCACACCCGACAGTTTCACAAAGTTGTACGAACTTTTCAGGCGAAAGCGCAGTGCTCAATCCGGGAATCGACTCCAGTTTATCAATCGTGCCGCCCGTGTGACCAAGTCCGCGCCCAGACATTTTCGGCATCGGAACACCGCAGGCAGCCACAATCGGAGCGAGAATCAGCGTGGTTTTGTCGCCGACGCCGCCGGTGCTGTGCTTGTCCACAATGCTGCCGCCGAGGGTGGGATACGACATGGTTTGCCCCGAATCGCGCATCGCCATCGTCAGCGCGGCAGTTTCGGCATCGGTGAGCCCGCGCAGACAGACCGCCATGAGCCATGCGGCAAGTTGATAATCAGGAATCAACGCAGCTTCGTGCTTTCCAACAATACCATCGACAAGCGATGAGATTTCGTCCGTCGTCAGCGGAATGCCGCTTTTTGTCTTGCGAATACATTCATTCATGTGGAAATTCGACATTTTCTGCACCTCCAAGCAAAAGATTTTATACATTCACAAAGCCATTATACCATATCAAAACCATTTTTGCAAGTGTTTTTGCCGCGCAAAGATGCAATCCGTCTGTTCGATGCATATTCTGCTGTATATATGCATATTTTCCGTATTTTTTTGCATAGATGATTCATCCTCTTTCGACAATTCAGACTTGATTTTTCGCGGCAACTATGATATACTGAAATCACAGCGATGAGGAGGTGGGCAAATGCGGAACCGGATCAAGATTTCGCTCGCAGGTCTTGCCTGTGCAGGCGCAATCGGTTTGATGATTTTTGCACAATATCGTCAGAAGCCAAGCGCATCGCCAACCGTGACGTATCACAGTCTGTCAGCACCTGAAACAAGCGCAGATACGTCGGTTTTTTTTGCAGCAAGTACCACTGTTTCACAAGTCACAACGCACTCCGAATCATCGACAACACGCCAAAAATGTCAGGATATCAACAGTGCAACTCTGGACGACCTTTTGCTGATCAACGGCATCGGATCGTCAACGGCGCAAGCGATTTTATCAAAACGTGATGAATTGGGCGGATTTCGGAAACGCTCGGATTTGCTTGCTGTTTCAGGCATCGGCGAAATGCTTGCTGACCGCATTTTGGAGATTTATCCGATTTTGAACCCGGAGCCTGAAGAAACTGTCACCGAAGTTTTGACTGTGACCGTCACGGATACAGCATCAGAAACAACGCAGATACGTCGATTTGATTTGAACCTCGTCACGAAGGATGAACTGCTGACCATCCCGCAGATGGATGATGAAACCGCTGACGAAATTTTGCAGCTGCGAACGGATATCCAGCAATTCCGCAATATTCGAGAACTGGCACTTTTGCCCGATCTGTCCGACCGCTACATCCTCGATGTGCTTTCGGAATGGCTTTATGTCGAATCTGAATAATTGCGCTGATACGTATTTTTCACAATATCACGAAAGGAGAATTTGAAATGGAAGAACCCAATATCCCGTTGGAAGAACTCACCGAGGAGGAAGACGCGCAGATGCTCGAACTCATCCTGAAGGTCGTGCAAATGAATGCCAAATCGCCGATGGACGTTGTTGGCAAAAACAACGCAGATGCGAAGAAATCATAAGCCCTCCCCATCTGTACCGTGCAAATACACGCAAAGATTTCTTGATGCATATTATACATTTTATACAAACTTCTGCATTTTATCCAGAGTTTCTGTAAATATTGCATTGAAAGTATCCATTAAATGTTATATAATATTGACAGATTTGAACAAGTTTTTCAGGCTGTCCGAAGTCTCTATCCCTCTGACTTCGGTGATTACGCCCCCTAAAAGGTTTGACCGCGTTTTCATTCGTTGAATCGCGGTCACTTTTTTGTTGACTTTTCCCCCGAAATGTGGTATAATATCTTTTCACACACCAGGAGGGAGTTTTCATATGCAGCAAAAAAGTACGTATCAGCGTGCATTATCGCTGGCGTTGCCCATGATGATCCAGAACGGCATCACCAACGCAGTGTCGCTCGTCGATAACGTCATGGTTGGCAGTCTCGGCACCGAATCGCTCACCGGCGTTTCGATTGTCGGGCAGCTGATTTTTGTGTTCAATCTCGCGATTTTCGGTGCGCTTTCAGGTCCCGGCATCTACGGCGCACAATTCTACGGCAAGGATTCCAAGGAAGGTTTTCATGCAAGCTTTCGGATGAAATATCTGATCTCCGTGTTTTGCCTCGTGTGCGGTTTGCTCGTATTTTCGTTGTTTCCGTCATTTCTCGTCAATCTTTATCTGCACGGGAACAGCGGCGACATCGACAAAACGCTGACCATGCTGCGCGCGCAGGAATATCTCAAGATCATGCTCGTTGGGCTGCCGCCGTTCGTCATCACGCAAATCTACGCGGGCAGCCTGCGCGAAACAGGCGACAGCCTCATGCCCATGCTCGCAGGCGTCGGCTCGGTCGTCACGGACATCGTGTTCAATTATCTGCTCATCTACGGCAAATTCGGCTTCCCCGAACTTGGCGTGCGCGGCGCGGCGATCGCAACGGTCATGGCGCGATTTGTCGAGATGGGCATTGTACTGATCTGCACGCACGCTCGCATCAGCAAGCATCCGTTCATGCAAGGCGTGTATTCTTCGCTTCGTTTGCCCCGTGATCTGGCTCTGAAAATGCTCAAAAAGTCGCTGCCCATTTTCTTCAACGAGTTTTTGTGGGCGGGCGGTGTCGCGGCTTTGACGCAATGCTACTCGCTGCGCGGGCTGAATGTCGTGGCGGGACTGAACATTTCCAACGCACTCTGCACGCTGCTGAATGTCGGATTTGTCGCGCTCGGCAATGCGGTCGGCATCGTCATCGGACAGATGCTCGGCGCAGGAATGTACGAAGATGCGAAGAAAAACGCATTCAAACTGATGAAATTCACAGGACTCGTGAGCGGATGTTCCACGCTGATCCTGTTGGCTGTCTCACACTTTTTCCCGCTGCTTTACGATACCACTGACGAGGTGCGCGGATTCGCTACGAAATTCATCATAATTACGTCACTTTTCTTCCCCGTGCAGGGCTACCTCAACGCGCTGTACTTCACGCTCCGCTCAGGCGGAAAAACACTCATCACGTTTCTGTTCGACAGCTGCTACTCGTGGGTGCTCATCGTGCCGACCGCGTTTTTGCTCTGTCGATTTTCCCCGCTCCATATCCTTGTGGTGTATGCGATCGTGCAGGCAACCGATTTCATCAAAGTTGCCATCGGATACACGCTCATTCAAAAAGGCATCTGGATCTCCAATCTCGCCGACGATATTTCCAATCTGTAACAAAAAACCGCAGGATCGCCTCATGCTCGATCCTGCGGTTTTGTTTTGTTTTACCGCGATTACCGCGGTTCACAAATCAGTTTCATTGCGGTACGCTCCTCGCCATCAATTTCGATGCTGGCAAAAGCCGGAACGCAAATCAGGTCAATGCCAATCGGTGCCAGATATCCACGCGCAATGGCAATCGATTTAATCGCCTGATTGGCCGCTCCTGCGCCCACGGCCTGAACCTCTACGATGCGCTGCTCGCGGATCACGCCAGCGATTGCACCTGCGACCGAATTGGGGACAGAATGAGATGATACCTTCAATACTTCCATCATAATAGCCTCCTTCATGTAAATTTGGGTGGTGGATTGTTTGTGGATTGCTTGCAGTTTTGTGTCTGAGAAAAGCGCGTAATTTTGTCCCTTCCCTTGATTATAGTATAGCCGATTTCGGTGTAAATGTCAAGCAAAATTCTTCAATTTGTCATATGTTTTAGAACGACACGTCGAATTTTGTTGGTTCTGCCAGTTTTGCTGTCTATGGACAGGCAGACTGCACCAAGCTCATAATCGCCCGATGCTGCGGTGAACTGCACTGGCGCATGAAATCGCTGTTTTGCGATCGCCTGCTCAGGCTCAACACCCAGTACAGAACGCTCTGCACCCACCATTCCAACATCGGTCAGATACGCGGTTTTGCCGTCGATGATCTGCTCATCGGCGGTTTGCACATGGGTGTGTGTGCCGATGACTGCCGATACCCGACCGGCAAGATAATATCCGAGCGCGCGTTTTTCACCCGTCGCCTCCGCATGGAAATCGACGATGATGCACGGATTTTTGATTTCTTCCAGAATCGTGTCCATCGCCGCAAACGGATTGTCGATCGGCTCCATGAACGCTGTGCCCATCAGGTTGACGACCACGAGGGAACTCCGCCCCAGATCAAGCTCGCAGACACCGCTGCCGCAAACGCCGTCGGGGAAATTTGCAGGGCGCAGAATCCGCGCGTTATCTTCAAACAGCGACTCGCATCCGCGCCGCCGAAAACAATGGTTGCCTGTCGTGATGACATCCGCACCCGCCGAAAACAACATATCTGCGGATTCCTGCGTGATGCCCACGCCTTCACGCGCCGAATTTTCGCCGTTGACGATCACCGCATCCGCTTCATACTCGCGGCGCAGTTTCGGCAGCATCTGCTGCAAATATCGGCATCCGCCCTCACCGACGACATCGCCGATCATCAATACATTCATCGGCAGCCCTCACTCATCAATCACGAACGTGAAACCTGTGAGCACGGGCGGCTCGGCAGGGACGGTCGTGGTGGCAGTGGTTTCCGTCGGCTGATCCATCCGGGACGAGTCGGTTTCAAGATCGCTGCTCACTACGGTTTCATCGCCGGGAATTGAAGTTCCCGTCTCCGCAGGCATGCCTGTGACATCCGTGACGGTCGTCGTTTCACTCGGCACGATTGGCTGATTCTCATGGAAATACTGCCAATAATCGGTTGTCGTGGTCTGTATCGGCGCGGTGATGATCTCCAACGGCTCCTGCTCTTTTTCCTTCTCCCTATGACTTTGGATGACGGACGACACTCCCACGACGACGCACACCAGCATACACGCGAGAATGATGCCCATGACCTGCTTAAATTCCATGATTTTCCTCCTGTTTCAGCGCGAATCGCTTATTTTTTCGGTTTGCGGCGTTCGCCTGCAAGCGGGTTGCTGTCGATCGCATTTTGCCGCTGCTCGCTCGAAAGATGCGTATAGATCTCGGTGGTGGCAATGGACTGATGCCCCAATATATCGCGCAGCGTGAGCGTGTCAACATTCGCGTGCTGATACATCAGCGTTGCCGCGGTGTGACGCAGTTTGTGGGTCGATAATCCCCTGCCGCCAAGCCCTGCCGCCTGCAACGCATTTTCAACGATCTGCTGCACGCGCCGCTTGCTGATGCGGCGGTGATTGCGGCTCAAAAACAACGCTTTCGGCTCCTCGGGCGGATTTTCACGCGCGCCGAGATATTCGGAGATGGACGCCAGACACGCATCATTGAGATAGACGATGCGCTCCTTGTTGCCCTTGCCAAGCACGCGCACCTGTCGGTTGAAAAAATCCACATCGCCGACATTGATGCCCACAAGCTCGCTCAATCGGAAGCCACAGTTCAAAAACAGCGTCACGATGCAATAATCGCGGAGAGCATCGGGGGTCTGTTCCGCTTCGACGGTTTCCAGCATTCGCTGGCTTTCGTTGAGCGTCATGAACTTCGGGAGGGCTTTTTTCACTGACGGCATTTCCAGCGACTGGCACGGATCTGTCTGCAAGATGCCCTTGTTTTTGGTAAGATATCGAAACAAACTCCGAACTGCACTGATGCGTCTTGCCACCGAACGCGGTGTGTTGCCGCGCTCATCCCGAAGATATCGGATGTAATCATAGAGTGTGGACACGTTGACGGTTTTCAGCATATCTACGTCGATATCCAGCAGTTTCACATCTGCGATCTCGTCATTTTTCAGGAAATTTTTCTTCGCATAAAGCCATTTCAGAAACAGCGCAGCGTCGTGATAATATTCATCCACGGTTCGCTGAGAGCGTCCGCGAATGACATCCAGATATGTTAAATAATCATTAAAAAACATGGGATTTTCGTCGCGGTGCAAATCCATGATGCCATTCACCTCCATCTTATTATTATACCGCAGATTCATGCATTTTGCAACCCTTTTCACGAAATTCTCATGGAAACGGAATATGCCGTCAGGAATATAAGTTGTTTCGCTGTCTGCGTTGTCCCTCGCAAGCCATTGATGAAAGCTCCCCTGAACCCTTCGGAATCAGGGACCGAACCTTTTATTTTGGTATTCCAAAGGGATAGATCCCTTTGGCGGGTTTGGGCGAGCTAAATCGAAATCCGTCGGAAACACCATAAAAAAATCCGCCCCGATTGCTCGGAGCGGATTTCCGGGATACAAAATTATGCCTGGAATGCTGCACGCACGAAGTTATAAAGATGTGCGTGAATCGAGTTGTCACCATGATAACCGCCGTTGACATAATGCCAGATGTGCGGCACACCATTCTTGGTGAAGTTCTCGTGATAGCCGTTCGGTGTGGTGTAAACGACTTCGTCATTGGAACCTGCGGTAATCATCAGCAGCGAAGGTGCTTCAGCCTCGCTTGCCCACTTGAAGCTGCCCGTCACACCGGGAGCAGGGCAGATCGCGCCGACATAACCAAACAGGTCTGCACGCTGCATGCCAATCAGGAGAGACTCTCTGCCGCCCATGGAGAAGCCCGTGATCGCGGTGTTTGCCTTGCCTGTTGCGCAGCTGTACGTGGATTCGATATGCGGCATCAGTTCCTTCGTCAACACGTTGATGAAGTTGTCATATGCCTGATTGTTGGCATCATCCATTGCGGTGCAGTCGTTCTGGGTTGCGCTGGAATAGATGTACGGGAATACCACGATCATTTCCTTCGCAGCACCCTCTGCGATCGCATTGCCGATGATCTGCTGCGTGGACATGGTGTTGTTGCCCTTGAGGATCATTCTTTCCTCGTTCTCCCAATAGCCGTGCATAACGTACATAACGGGATACTTTTTGCTCTCGGAATAGCCTGCGGGAAGCAGAACATAATAGGGCTTATCGCGCTTGCAGATGTCGGAGTGGAACTGTCCCTTCTTGAGTGTGCCGTAATCGACGCCTGCTTTCTTCTGCTTGGAATCATTCGTCTCAAATTCCTTCATCTGTGCTTCCACGATGGGTGTGTACTCGGACATCGGACGCATTTGTCCGCCCGAAGAAGACGATGCTTCATCGCCATCGGTCAGCCAGCCTTTTTCAGGCAGTGTCTTGATCTGACCGGTCAGATACTTGACATACCAGACGAGGTCGGAGATGGAAACGCGGTTATCCTGATTAACATCAGCGACGCGCTTGATCAGCGAGGATGTTTCGCTGCCGAGCATCACACGCTTTGCAAGCGTGAAGTCGATGCCGTTGATGACGCCGTTGCTGTCGCAGTCGCCAAGGAGGAACTGCACGGGAGCAGGGCCGTCAAATTTGATGCCTTCCTGTGCACCGATTGCTTCGTCGATATAGAAATCGCCGGTGCCTTCGAGAGATTCGACATAAATCTGGAGATTGGATGCGCCTGCGGGGATCTGGTATTCGGTGTTGGCAAGCTGAATATACTCGCCGCCTGCCGATGCGCCCTGCGCAATGTGATCATATGCCGTTTCGCCGCTCGCGTCGGTATATTGCAGCGAGAGGCTGTAAGTGTTGTTGTCGTTTGCGCTTGCGGGCGCGACCACAACGCTGAAGCTGTACTTGTTGCCGGGCTTGAACACGCCGGTGCTGATGGACTTCGCTGCGCCGTTCCAAGCAGATTCTCTGCCGGTGACGAGCAGTGCATTGCTGCCTTCGTAAGCATTCTTGTTTGAGGTTGCTGCCGATGCGGAACCTCTGCCGCTCCAACTGTTGGTGGAGCTTTCAAACGTATCGTGGAAGAAAGAGCCGTCGGGGTTGGGTTCGGTTTTGCCCGAGACCACGAATGTGGTGACGGACTGACCGGGGAGCGATGCGGTAAAGCCGCTGCCGCTTGCGTTGATCGCACTTGCCTTGAGGTTCTGAGAACCGTTGGTGCAGTAGCTCCGGACATCGGAAATGGTTTCGCCGCTGCTGAGCGTGAAGCCCTGATTCACTGTGCCCGTGCCGGTGTTGATGGCAACGATCGCCACGCTGTCATCTTCATTCTTATATGCGGAGATCTGCAAGCCCGATGCAGGTGCTTCGG
>JAZLJA010000050.1:0-19973 GCA_045617625.1 Oscillospiraceae bacterium
GCAACCCCCGCCGCATTGCACCCGAACCCCATGCACATCGTCAGCGCCTGCTTCCCGCAAGCACGGCAGGCGTGAAACGGACGGTCAAGATCAAACGCCACACGAGGCAAAAAACCCGCGTCCTCAAGGATCGTAAACAACGGAAAGAAAATCGCCATCGGCGGAAGCATCACGGAGATCACCCACGCTGTCCCACGCATGGCACCGTCGATCAGCGCACCCGAAAGCCACCACGGAAAATGCAGCATCTCCGCACCTTTTGAAGCCGCACTGCATAGCCCGAACAGCCATTTTGAAAGCAGCACTGAAGGATAGTTCGCCCCGACAATGGTGATCCAGAAAATCACACCGAGGAGAAGAATCATCAGCGGAATGCCCCATGTTCGCGAGGTCAGCACACGGTCTATCGCCCTGTCGCGATGCCTTGCATTTTCCGGATATCGGGTGCAGGCTTGCGCGATTTTTTCAGCTTCCAGCACCGACGCCCCATGACACGCCTCTGCAAGCTGCCCTGATGAAATCTGCGCATCTGCGATGATTTGATTTGATGCTGCCATTGCGTCTCTGACCGCCGCATCCGATTCGGCAAGCGCGGCAATCAGTGCATCACCGCCCAGAAGCATTTGCAGTGCCATCCAGCGCGGTGAAAGCATCGCCTGCTGCGGCAGCACCGCATCCACCGCCTCGGTCAGCGGCGCGAGTGCTTTTTCGATTGCCGCCGGATAATGCACAAGCGGTGTAAAATCGTGAGAAACAGGCTTTGCACAAATCTGCAATGCGGCATCCATCAGCGGTGCAAGCGTTTTCGATTTGCGTGCCGCCGTGCCGATCACAGGAATCCCGATCCGTTCCGAAAGCCCCTGCAAATCGACAGTCATCCCGCGATCTTCCGCCTCATCCATCAGATTGACACACAGCACCGCTCGCCTATGCATGGCAAGCAGCTCCAGCACCAGAATCAATCCGCGCTCAAGTGCAGAAGCATCGCAGACACAGATCACGCAGTCGTGCGGCATCGTGCAGAGTGCCTGTGTGGTCGCCTGCTCCTCGGCAGTCTGCGACGAAAGCGAATATGTTCCCGGAGTGTCGATCAGTGTGATGGTATGTCCGCCGCTGAAAAACGTCCCTTTTGCACCTGTAACAGTCTTGCCGCACCAGTTGCCCGTATGCTGTCTGAGCCCCGTCAGCGCGTTGAACACCGTGCTTTTTCCGACATTCGGATTTCCAAGCAGCAAGATCGTGTACTCATTTGCGGATCGCATTTGCGCTCGATCGGGCAGCATTTCGGCAAAAATCTGCTGTAAATCCGATCGACGCAGTGCAATGACCACACCCCGCACCAAAAAAGCAGCCGACGCTCCGCCCGCGCTTCGCAGCACACATTCCACGACGGTATCGGGAATGAGCCCAAACTGCGAAAGCCGTGCTGCAAGCGTCGGCTCTGCTGAAATTTCGGTAATGCGCCCTTTTGCGCCGATTGAAAAATCCGCCAAGCTTTGAGAAGCCTTCATCGTTCTCACCCTTTCCATTGCTCCAAAACAGGATTTTTCCTGTCATGGTCAGCATATGCAAAGGGGACGGATGGTGTGCATGGATTCAGGGTTCTGCCTGCTGCTTCGGTTTTTTTCTGCACTTCGAGATAATCGTCAGGATGCCCCACAGAACACCGCAAAACACCTACAAAGCGAATGCAATATACAGAATCCACGCCAAAACATATGCCTCATAAGCTGTGCCTGTCCTGTGCCGATAAACCAGTCTTTTTTCTGTTGGCAAACATCTCTTCATCGCCATTATCTTTCAGCAGGGAACATTTCCGTGTGACATCGAGCACCTCTCCGTCCTGTGGTTTGAACTTTCCGTACTGCTCATCGGATGCATGCACTGACAAATTTGGATACCAACAATCCGGAACGCATCTTCCCAATAAGAATAAACCAATCGGAATGCCGATCAGGAGCACCAAAAAGGTTGTCAAGACGATTTTTTCAGTATCTGTCTCACACCCACCTTTTTGATTTCGCCGTCTAGATCCTTGTTTTCCTCTGTATCCTGTATGATGCCCTCTCTTAAAATCTGCTTTTGTAGTCATCAAATGTGAATTTCCGAAGTACCTTGCAGTTGCCGTCAACTTCACGCACCGCAACGCAGGGCATCTCAATGCCTGTATACATCTTCGCTTTGGTGAGTGTGTTGATCGCCATATCACGGAATACGAGCCGATCGCCGATCTGCAGCTTGTGATCAAAGGAATAATCCCCGAACACATCCTCAGGCAGACAGGTCTTGCCGCCCAAACGATAGGTATAGGGCAAAATGTCAGCAGAATCCGCGCCGATCAGCGGCGGATGATAGGAAAGCTCGGTGATATCGGGCGCATGACAGACCGCAGAACCATCAAGAATGGCGATCGGCATGCCGTTGTCAACGATATCCAGCACCGTCGTGATGAAATAGCCTGCCTGCCAGACGATCGCTTCACCCGGTTCGAGATAAACAGTCAGCCCGTAGGTATCCTGCAACTTTTTGCAGCAAGCCTCCAGACGCTCCATCTGATAGCCCTCACGCGTGATGTGATGTCCGCCGCCCAGATTGATCCACGAAAGCGACGGCAGATATTGCCCGAATTTTTCGATCACCGCATCGACAAGCTGCTCCAGCACATTCGCATTCTGCTCATAGAGCGCGTGAACGTGCAGCCCCGAGATCAGTTCCCGCTGCTGCGCAGGATAGTTCGCAAGGGTCGTTCCCAAGCGGGAAAATGGCGCACAGGGGTCAAATTCCTCATATTTCTGCGACTGAAATTCAGGGTTGATGCGCAGCCCGACCTCGCAGCCGTTTGCCTTTGCCTGTGCACCGTATCGCGCAAGCTGTGACGGCGAATTGAAGATGATATGGTCGCACACTGCACAGATGGTTTCGATCTCATCGGGACGGTATGCCGTTTCACAAACATGGTTTTCCCCGTGAAAATAAAGATGTGCAAGCTCTGCTTCATAGCAGGAGGCTGCCATTGTGCCATCCAGATAGCGGGAAATCATCGAATAAAACGGGAATGAGGAAAACGCCTTCTGCGCAAACAGGATCTTGATGCCGCTGCGCTTGCGGAGCTGTTTGAGAATTGTCAGATTGTCTTTCAGCTTGGCTTGATCCATGAGATAACATGGGGTTGGCAGTTCCGTTTCCAGCATATATCCGAATCCCTCCTTTGTTGTTCAGTCATTTTCGCTTTTCTTCGCTCACGAAAGCCAGATATGTTCCATAAAAATCCGCAAACCCATCAGAACAAGGATGAGCCCGCCGATGATCTGTGTTTTTTTGTTCAGTATATTGCCGAACTGTGTGCCGAGCCAGATACCGCAAAGGCTCATGCAAAATGTCACACCGCAAATGATGCCGCAGGCGGGCAAAACCGATATATCGCGCATGGCAACAAAACTCACACCCACCGCAAGCGCATCAATGCTTGTGGCAAGCCCTTGCAGCAGCATCAGCTTTGCAGTGAATGGTTCGTTCTCCGTTTCATCCTGACAGAGAAACGCCTCCACGATCATTTTGACACCGATAAATCCAAGCAGAATCAGGGCGATAAGATGGTCGAATGCAGAAATGATATCTGCAAATACCGTCCCTGCGAGATATCCGAGCAGCGGCATGATGCCCTGCATCAAACCAAAGCAGGCGGCTGTCTGAAAGATACGCCCGCGTTTCAGATCCTTGTGGCACATTCCGTTTGTCATCGCAACTGCGCAGGCATCCATCGAAAGACCGAATGCCAACAGCACCAGTTCGAGTACGGTCATACTGTTCCCCCTTTTTCGGATTAACTCTTATTATAACATATATTTCGCAACTTGTAAAGCAAAAGCAACGCAAAGTTTTTGGTTTGTCAAAACTGGAATTATCAACAAATCTTCAAAAAGCTCTTGACATTTCCTGTGTAAAATGGTATAATGTTCGTGGTGGAAAAATCACCTTCACCCTATGATATTACTTCAGTCAGGAGGAATCACGATTATGGCTTCTGCAAAAAACATGGTTTTGGCAGGCGATTATCAGGGCTGCCGCATCTTTCGGCTTTCTCCCACGCTTGCTTACATTTCCGGCACAATGAAAAAAATAGATGATGTTCCCTTCACACCTGAAAAAGTCGCCCGCTATGAGGTGCTGACAGAGGATGTGATCCGTTCGGGCAATTCGCTGCTGCTGACAGGTCCGCTTGACCCTGCCTGCCTCACGAATATCCGTCTGCATGCCACGACCGCCATGCAAAACAAGGGGATTTATACCCTTGCCGTGAAATTCAGCGACGACAAACGCTCACTGATCGAAGTGGAGGAAAAAATCTACACCACCATTGCCCGCCGCATGAATACCGAACAAAAATAAAATATGCATCCGATGAACAAAAAATGCCGTTTCTGCTTTGAAACGGCATTTTGTTTTGTGCGAAAAACACTTGCTTTTCACTTGGTTTTATGCTATAATGAGATGATATATCCTCATAACAAAAGGAGGCTTTCTGCTTGGATCTGATAGTGCTGATCGTTCTTGCCGTCGCGTGGCTCGTGTCACCGATCGTTCTTGGTATTCTGCTCACCATTTCCGCAAATAAGCGCAGCCGCGATAAAATCGAACTGGATATTCTGCGCCGCCGCGTGGATGATCTCGAAACAATGCGCAGCCAAATGCTGCAATACATTCCGCCCGCCGAACAGGCACAATTTACTCCGCCTGCCGCAGCTTTGCCGTCTCTCGAACCGCCTGTCAATCCGCCGATCCCGACGGAACCGACATCCATTCCTGCGGCACAGCCTGATCTTCCGGCTTTGGCTGACGATGCACCGACGCCCGAAATCTCTGCGGCAGAGACAGTTGCTCCGCAAATCGAACAAACTGCTGAAGCATCGGAGGACTCCTCTGCTGTATTCGCAGAACCGCCCATTTTGCAGCAGCCGACGCTTCTGACTGACAGTGAACCCGAAGCTGCCCCGCCCGCGACCGTGGAAAAAACCTCGGAGTTCCGACCGCCTTCCATCCTGAAAGCTCCGACACCCAAGCCGTCTCAGCTGAAAGAGGAAATCAAAGTCTCCGCCATCAGCGTGATGCTTTCCGTCGGTGTGGCGTTGGTCATTCTCGCGGGAATGCTGTTTGTCCGCACCGCATGGGATTCGCTCACGGGGATCGGTCGGCTTGCGGTGCTTGGTGCAGGCAGTGCGCTGTTTTTCGGTGCATCTGCGATGGCACACAAACTCTGGCATCTCGAACGTACAGGCACGGCGTTTTTCATTCTCGGCAGTGTGTTTCTGCCCCTCTCGATCTGGGCGGCAGGCTGCTTTGATCTGCTCGGGAAACCGCTTGCAGGCGCATCAAATCCTTGGCTGCTTGCGCTCTCATGCGGCACATTTACCGTCATTTCCCTGCTCGCTGTCCGCATTTACAAAAAAACAAGCTGGGGTGTGCTGTTTCTCTGCGGCTTCACCCTCACTTACAGCTTCGCGGCAATCGGTATTTTCGATCAGCTCACTCCATTTGTCGCAGCGCTCTCCGCACTGGCATTGGCTTTTTGTCTGTTTGCCGAGCCGCTCTCCAAAAATCTCCCTGCACCGATCGGCAAGCCGCTCCCGATTTTTTCCATCGCGGTTGCCTTTTTGACCATTCCGCTCATCCTTGCTCAATGGGACGACAACTACTTGGTACAGGGCATCGCCGGATTCCTTGCTGCTGCGTGCTTCCTCACACCGAATTCTCTCCGCAGTCTCAAACCGTTTGCTTCCGTACCGATGTGCGGAATGTGCATTTACGCCTTCGCTCGCCTCGGGCAGCCCTTGCTTTCCGACGAGCTGCACCCTGCGGCATATACCGTTTCCTCGGCAGAACTTGCCATTCTCGTCTGCATTGTCTGTGCCCTGCTGATGCTCCTTCTGGTTTGCTCCAAAGCTCTGCCTGATGATTCCGTATCGGGATTTCAAGCCGTGTATTGCGTCATTGCGGCGGTATCCATCGGCATTTCGACGCTTTTCACGCTCATTGAAGGCGACTTTCATCTGCTGACTGTCATCGCAAGCGGACTGCTTCCCCTCATCGCACTCGTTTCCGCAATCCGATCAACAAAGCCGCTGATGCGCGGTTTCCTCGCAGCAGAAACGTCTGCATTTTTCTCTGTGCTGAGCTGCTATCTCGGCACAAGGCTCGAAATCAGTGAAAGCAACAGCACCACACTTTGGCTGTTCGGTTTATTTCTCGCGGGCGGATTGCTGTTCCGCTTTGTCAAACCGATCCGCACAACGTTCTCCGATTTTCTGTTTCCGATCTGCACCCTGCTGTTCGGCTATGTCTGCTCCGATGACTTCTTCCACGACAACATCGCTTATTTCGGTGTCGCGGCAATGGCGGTCACCGTGCCTGCATTCCTGCATCTGGCATATGAAGGCGGCAAACGCGGCTGCGCACAGCACGTTCATGCGCTGTTTTCCCCGATCGCACTGTTCCTGACGGTTCTCGCACTGACGGAAAACTGCCCGCATCCGAACATCGACTCGGGGGTGTTCACGCTGATCTGGTCGGCGTGCGCCCTGCTGCTCGGTTTCCTTTCGTATTTCACAGTCAAGCGCGGATTCAACAGCGTCCGCAAGCTCACATTTGCCGCATTTCTGATACCGCCGCTGTATGTCGGCGTTTTTGCCCCGTCGCTGGAAAACGACATATATCCCGTTCTGCTCTCCGCACTGAATGCCTGTGCCTGCGCGATCCTCTGGCGCATCTTCTCCGCAAGAGGAATGCGGAAACTCAGCACCGCAAGCTTTGCTTTGATGCTGATTCTCCTTTGCAGAGGCACCGCTTATCTGTTCGTGGAATTTGTGTTTGAAAACGACGAATCCCCCGTGATGATGTTTGCGTTCGTCTGGCTGCTGCTCGCGGCATTGGCTGCGATTCCCGTGCGGCGTGAAAGCCTTGTTTTCGTCGGTGATTACGCAGTTTCTGCCACCGCAGGCTTGCTGCTCCCCGCAGCGGCAGTGTTGCTGAGCCTTACACTGCTCGACCTCCCGAATTCCGAATGGAATGCCCTGTATCTGCTCTATACCCTGCTGTTCTGCGCGGTTGGCTGGTTCTGTACCAAGCGCAAAAACATCATTCTCCCGACATTCTGCGGAATCTCCGCACTTTGTGCGCTGGAAAGTCTGCGTGCCCATGCGTTCTACGGGTTATCTGCGCTCAGCGATTCCTACATTGCCATCTGGATCGTATCCGTCACGCTGCTGACGGCTCTGCTCTGCTATCTTGGCTTTGTCCTGCGCGAGACACAGCCCCGCCGTGCCGTTTCCATGACCATCACAGGCGGTGCCGCCATTCTCTGGTACTGCATCGCATTCGATTATATGGACTTCTACGCAACTGATGCACAAAGCAAATGGCTCAAGTTCATGATACCCCTGCTGTTTGCTGGATTCGTATTCCATTTCTGCTTTTTCACCAAGAAACAAAACACCAGGCGCACCATCCTCACCGCCTCGGCAGGGCTTGCCTCGATCGCCCTCTGGATGCAGCCGTTCTTCTCGGCAAACGGCACCTATTTCGAGGGCAAGCTGCATCTGCTGCCGCTGATCGCGTTTGGTCTGCTGCTGCGCAAACTCTATGGCAAAAAAACCGGCGGCGCGATGCTGTTCGGCATCGGCGTCTATTCGATGGTTCGGCTCGGCATGCTTGCCGCTGACACCGAAAAAACTGCCGATCTGGTCACGGTGCTGCTGCTCGCTGTCGGACTCTTCGTCGTCTCATTCTTCATCAAACAGAAAAAATGGTTTTTGCTGGGCGGTTCTTCCCTCATCTGCATCGCCGTATATCTGCGCATCAAGGTATTTCCGGAAATCGGCTGGTGGGTGTTCCTGCTGCTGATCGGTATTCTGCTGATCGTGATCGCCGCCGCCAACGAACTCTGCAAACAGCGCGGCGAATCGCTCAGCGTGAAAGCCGGCAGACTCTGGGAGGACTGGGATTGGTAAACACTTTCTTGTAAAGGAGAAACATCATGAATCTCACACTCATTCCCGCAAATTTGCAGGATGCTGAATTGCTTTACAAAATGCAGGTGGAATCGTTTTTGCCGCTGTATCTGAAATATCAGGATCATGACACCAATCCCGCCGCCGAACCGATCGACAACATCATCGAGCGGCTGCATCAGCCCCAAACCGATTTTTACCGCATTCATCTCGATGAAACCCCTGTGGGCGGCGTGCGCGTGGTTCGCTGCGAAAACAGCGAATACCGCATCAGCCCGCTGTTTGTGCTGCCCGCCTTTCAGAACCGCGGCATCGCACAACAGGTCATCCGGATGCTGTTTGACCGCTATTCCGATGCAAAGCGCTGGACACTCGAAACGATCCTGCAGGAGAAGGGTAACTGCCATCTCTACGAAAAATGCGGATTCATGCGCGTTCCCGACAAGGAAATGATCATCAACGAACGGCTCACGCTGATTTTTTATGTCAAGGAAATGACCGCATCCGACAAATCCTGACCGTTCGCGGCGCTTGACAAATCCTTCAACTTGTGCTATACTAATCCCATGTCCCAAACGAAAGGAGCGTGACGAATTTGCGTCAGCCGGGAACCAAACAAATCGCCGATAACCGCAAAGCCCGTCACGATTATTTCATTCTGGAAACCTATGAGGCGGGCATCGAACTGGTCGGCACGGAAGTCAAATCCATCCGTCAAGGCAATGTCAACCTCAAGGACAGCTGGTGTGCCATCGAGGAAGGCGAGCTTTTTCTCCGCGATATGCACATCTCACCCTACGAAAAAGGCAATCTGTTCAACCGCGAGCCGCGGCGTCCCAGACGGCTTCTCATGCACAAGCGCGAGATCCTCAAGCTGTTTGGTACACTCAAAACGCAGGGGCTCACGCTGATTCCGTTGTCGCTTTACTTCAAGGACAGCCGTGTGAAAGTTCAGATCGGGCTCTGCAAGGGCAAAAAGCTCCACGACAAGCGCGATGATGCGGCAATCCGCTCTGCAAACCGTGAAATCGACCGTGCAGTGAAGGAACGCCGCGGCAGAGAGCTTTAATCGCAAGCCCATGTCTCAATTATGGGGGCGTAAAGGTTTCGACGGGGGCTGTGAAGTTTGGTCTGCGCGTCGGGGCGCACTGCCCGCAAATGGTGCAACCTTATAAATTTAAACGAGAACAACGATTCCGTTTTGATGGCCGCTTAAGGCCGTCCGTCTGCCCGAAACATACCGCGGGTTCGGTGTCAGGCGTCATGACGCGGTGAACGTCTGCTGCCTGCGCTCGGAAGCAGCAGTCGGATTACGAGCTACCGTTTTTGCAAGCCTGTTTGTCGGCGTGCATCAGCGGGAATTTAATTGACAAACTACACGCGTAGACGACCGGATGAATCGGTTTTCGGACAGGAGTTCAATTCTCCTCGCCTCCACCAAATCAAAAATCGCGTATCTTCGATATCAGTTCGTAGATACGCGATTTTTCTATCCATTATATGTCATAACCGCGACGCTGTTTTTCGGCATAATACGCTTTGTGTCATAAAAATTATGACACGTTTCAAATGGGAATATGCTCGATCGCAGCATCATATGCAGAACTGAAATTCGCAGTATCGACATCCAACTCCGCAGGGATCTCGACCGTTTCAAACTCCGCGCCGTTCCATTCGACATCAGGAATGATGCGTACTTCTTCATCGGGGATGCTGTCAAGCTCCGCACGCATTGTTTCGATGCCGTCGGCTACTGCAAAATGCCGGCACCTGCATTTTCATGCAGGTGCCGGTCTTTACGGGGGGATATGAGAGGAGGGAGGAGATAATCAGAACGGATAAGATGCTGTGCCGAAGAAAATGTTGTTGAAGAACATCTTAGTGGTGTCAACGCCGAGCACCATTTTGAACATATCGGTGGAAACACCGCCCATGTCCACGAGATTATCAGAATACTGCTGAATCGCCGCACATTTCACCGCTTTCTGCGATGCATTGAGCTGCGGCATGGTGGTCGAGGCATCCATCGTCACACGAATGCTGTCAAACAGCATCTGACCAACGGTTTCGCCTTCGTCATAATTCGTCATCTTAAACAGACCCATTGTGCGGATCTCGTCATACCATGCAGGTGTCGGGGTCGTGTTCGGAAGCTGTTTATAGGCATCCGCGACGCCGCCCAGCTTCTTGATGACATTCTGATAATCTGCGGATTTGCTGTCAGCACACAGACCATAAAACTCGATGTAAGAAATGTGCTGTTCACCGTTATACATATAGTCGGTGGAAATCAGCGGGAGATCTTTCTCAAACGGTGCCAGAACCATTGTTGCCATCTGCTGTGCACCGTCGGTTTTCATCACGCTGAGATTGCCGTAGCCTTCCACGACATACTGCTTCACATCAAACTGCATCATGCCGAAGATGTTGATCGTCGAGAATTCGCCCGTATCCACAGGAGTCAGCTCGTAGTATTCGGAAATGATATCCAGTGCTTCATCCACATCCTTGTTCAGCAGATAGCTGTTGTACTTGCGGATATAATCTGCCTTGTTCTCGGATACATTTCCTGCAATCCCTGCATAGTTTCTGCCGTAATTTGCATTGACATTGTTGGCATTGAGGGTAATGGTATCCGCGATCACGACCACATTGTTGAGGTTGATATTGTTCGCGGTGATCTCCACATTGCCCAGCGGCGCATAGATGATGCCGCTCAGATTGACGTTGTTGCAGTCGATGATGATGTCACCAAACTGCGAATACAGCACGGAATTATTCACGTTGCTGACATTGCCGCTGATGTCGATGTCATTCTCCGCCTTGATCGCCGCGGAGATGTTTGAATTGCCCTTGATCGCGGCATCCCCCGTCACGTCCAGCGGTGCATTGACATTGACGTTTGATTTTGACAGATTCAGTGCATCCACTGCCTGCGCATTTCCGAAATACTGTGCATTGATCTTGTCACCGATGAACAGCATATCCGCATCGGCATTCTGAATGGTCTTGCCGTTGATGCTCGGCTTTTTGCCCGTAACGATCGTGCCGTTTGCCGCAATGTCGCCGTTCATGCAAAAATGCTTTGCATTGACGGTGATCGCACCTGCATCCTCAGATGCCGCAAACATCGCATACGGGAAGCGTGCTTCATCTTTGGCGGCAGCCTGCACAATGGGCAAGGCAGATACCGTTGAGAGAGAGAACATGGACACCGCTGCCGAAAGCATTGCGGCACTACGTTTTACGATCTGTTTTTTCATATGAAACACACTCCTTCTGATAAATAAAATGTCGTTGGGGGCTTGTTTTTGCCCACGCCTCCAGTATAGCCACAAAAAACGATATTGTCAACAATGTTCCTAGTTAATTAACAATTTGGTTACAAACTTTGTCTCTTTATACAAATTCTAATTTAATAATTTGGACATTTCGCAGGAAATGAAACGTAAAAAAATACACACGGCGCAAAAATCCGAACATTCCCCCTGTATCCGCCCAAATTTCTTTCCGTGACGACTTGATTTTCCCGCCGCAACATGGTATGATAAAGAAGCAAACCATCGAAAGGGTATGGAACACCATGATTTTACTCTCCGCAAAAAACATCTCCAAGCAATATATGGAACGGCAGGTGCTCGACAACGTCTCGTTTTTTCTGAACGAAGGCGATAAAGTCGGCATCATCGGCATCAACGGCACGGGGAAATCCACGCTGCTGCGCATTCTCGCAGGAACCGAAGAACCCGATGAAGGCGAAATCGTCCGCGCAAACGGTGTCCGCATTTCCTATCTGCCGCAAATTCCCGCCTTCGACGAGACAGGCTCGGTGCTTTCGCAGGTGCTTGCCCATCTCCCAGCAGATTTGCAGCAGGCAAAGGAATTTGAAGCCAAGTCCATTCTTGGAAAGCTCGGCATTACGGATGACTCACGCGACATCAGCACACTTTCAGGCGGCGAAAAACGACGCGCCGCCATCGCCGCCGCATTCATTCAGCCAAGCGATGTGCTGCTGCTCGATGAACCCACCAACCACATCGACAACGAAACCGTGCTGCTCCTCGAATCACTGCTGCTCAGCTATCGCGGTGCCATTGTCATGGTCACGCACGACCGCTGTTTTCTCAACCGCATCACCAAAACCATCGCAGAAGTTGACCGCGGCGCACTGTATCTCTGCGCGGGAAATTATGAGACCTATCTCGAACAGAAAGCCGCACGCGAGGCCGATGCCGAAGCCGCCGAACGCAAAAACCGTTCGCTTTACCGCCGCGAACTGGAATGGATCCGACGCGGCGCACGCGCAAGAGGCACCAAAAGCAAAGACCGCATCGCCCGCTTTGAAGCCCTCGAAAACCGTGAAATCCCCGCGGAAACAGAGAAACTGCAAATGCAGTCGCTTGCTTCGCGGCTGGGAAAGAAAACCATCGAACTTGAACACATCACCAAAGCCGTGGACGGCAAACTGCTCATTCGGGATTTCTCCCATATTCTCGGGCGAAATGCACGCATCGGCATTGTGGGCAGAAACGGCGCAGGCAAAAGTACCCTGCTCAACATGATCGTCGGGGCACAGACCCCCGACAGCGGCAGCATCATCATTGGCGACACGGTCAAGATCGGCTATTTCACGCAGGAATGCGCCTCGATGGATCCTTCACAGCGCGTCATCGAATATATCCGCGACACCGCCGACCGCATTCAGACCCCCGACGGCACCGTGACCGCCGCACAAATGCTCGAACGCTTTCTGTTCACCCCCGAACTGCAATGGAACCGCATCGAAAAGCTCTCCGGCGGAGAACGCAAACGCCTGTATCTGCTGAAGATTCTCATGGATGCACCGAACATTCTGCTGCTCGATGAACCCACGAACGATCTGGACATCGCCACGCTGACTATCCTCGAAGAATACCTTGAACAGTATCAGGGGGCGGTGATCGCCGTTTCGCATGACCGCTACTTCCTCGACAAAACCGCTGAGGAGATCTGGGAAATCGCAGGGGACGGTGTCTGTACGCGCTACACAGGGAATTATTCGGATTATCTGGAAAAACGCAAGCCCAATGCCGCCCCTGCCGCACAGAAGCAAAAATCACCTGCCGAGAAAAAAGACCGCGTGTTTCAGGGCAAAACCAAACTCAAATTCTCGTTTAAAGAACAGCGCGAATTTGACACCATCGACGACGATATCGCCGCACTGGAGACGCAGATCGCAGACACCGAAAAAACCATCTCCGAAAACCTCTCCGATTATGTCAGATTGCAGGAGCTGACCGAACAGAAAAATCAACTGGAAAATACACTCGCCGAGAAAATGGAACGCTGGGTCTATCTCAACGACCTGGCTGAACGCATCGCAAAAGGCGAAATGGTGTGACCCCACACAGACTATGCAGTTTTTCCGCTTGGATGACTGCATTTTTCTGTACTTCGCATATCAACCATCCGTTGTCCGAAAACACGAATTGTTGTGTGCTGCAAAATCAACATTGCTTGAACACAACGAAACATTGTGCTATAATGAGGGTATGCAGAAAGTACCCCCCCTCTCTCGAAAGGAGAACCGCATGACTGCATCATTCAGCAAGAATCTCGCCAAATTCCGCAAACGCTGCGGCATGACACAAAGTCAGCTTGCCGCAAAACTCAGCGTCACCCCGCAGGCTGTGTCCAAATGGGAAAACGGCAGCCTGCCCGATACAGAATTTCTCCCCGCGATCGCCTCTGCGCTCGGCGTTTCGCTCGACTTGCTGTTCGGGCTGCGCAGCGAGCGCGAAATGCCCGACCTCGAACAACTCATCGTTGACACCATTCGGCAGACCCCGAAGGAAGAACGCGCAGACCGTATCATGTGCCTGTTTCACGCCATCATGAGCGCGTTTCTCGATTACCGCCTCTCCAAGCTCCGCTATCCCGAAGATCTGGAGCTTGTCACCTACGACGAGGTGCGCACCGACTTCGAGCGCATGATCGCCCGCCTCAACGATGACATGAAGTTCTTCTGCTTTGTCAAGATCCCCGAAGAAGGCATCAACAGCTATACGGCTGTCACAGATGAAATGCTGCGCCTCTTTCGGATGCTCTCTGACAGGGATGCGGTGAACATCATCCACTATCTCGGATGCGGTGCCCGCAACCATATGCAGACTCTGGAGGTTATTTCTGCAAAACTCAGCATCCCGATCGAAAAAGTGACCGATGTGATGGGTCAGCTTGACCGATTTGGTCTGGTCTGGCGCGTTTCTGCCGAGTTTACCGAGGATGTGCCCCTCATCTACGGCTTTACCAACAGCTCCCCTTTGATTCTGCTGCTGGTGCTCGCAAAATCGCTCACCCAATATATTCAGTTCCACGATCTTTTTGCGGATTGCTGGCAGCAGGGCGCATTCCGTATGGAGGGTGCAGCCAACAGCATTCCCGTCCCGCAGATCGGCGATTGGGAGGAAGATATATAATCCAAACCGAAGGGAAAGAGGAGTCCGAATGAAACAGAATTCCATGCGGAGGATCTGCTCCGCACTGACGGCTTTTCTGATGCTTGCATCGACTGCCGTTTCCGCACCGTCAGCAGTGGTTTGCGCCGCTGACAGCTACGACATGACCATCGACATCAACGTGGACGGCGAAACCAAATCCATCAGCCCCTATATTTACGGCATCAACCAGTACGGCAACCAGAACGCCTACCGCGATGTGACCGTCACCGCACTGCGGCAGGGCGGCAACCGCATGACTGCCTATAACTGGGAAACCAACGCATCCAACGCCGGTTCCGACTGGAAATACAGCTCCGATAACAACCTTTCCACCTCCGATGCCCCCGCGGACTGCGCACAGGTTCTCTCCAAAGAGGCAAAGGCAAACGGCATCGGCTACAAAATGACGACGCTCCAGATGGCAGGCTATGCCGCAGCCGACAAAGACGGCACCGTCAAAGAAACCGAGGCTGCACCCTCGAAACGGTGGAATGAAGTCGTGGCTGCAAAAAACGAACCCTTTGCCGCAGAACCCGACCTCACCGACGGCAAGGTGTATATGGATGAATACGTCAACTACATTGTCAGCAAACTGGGCGATGCTGCTTCGGAAACAGGCATTCAGGGCTACAGCCTTGACAACGAACCCGCACTCTGGGCACACACCCACAGCCGCATTCATCCGCAGCCTGTCGGCATCGAGGAACTTGCAGAAAAATCCATCGAGCTGGCATCTGCCGTCAAAAAAGTGGACCCCAAAGCCGAAATCTTCGGTCCCGCCCTTTACGGCTACACCGCGTTTGATCACCTCGCCGATGACGAAACCTCCGATGAATGGGAAAAAATCAAGGCAGAAAACGGCTATCACTGGTATCTCGACTGCTATCTCGACCAGATGAAAAAAGCCGAGGATGCATGCGGCACCCGTCTGCTGGACGTTCTGGATATCCACTACTATTCCGAATCCGCCCGCAACGGGGCTGAGGACAGACTCCAATCCGTGCGCACCCTCTACGAAGAAGGCTTCTCCGAAAACAGCTGGATCGGGCAGTGGTGCATGGAAAATGTACCCATCCTCCCGACAGTGCAGGCATCCATCGACAAGTATTACCCCGACACCAAGCTTGCCATCTCCGAATACAATTTCGAGGGCGGCGACGAGATCAGCGGTGCGATCGCACAGGCTGAAGCACTGGGCTGCTTTGCCGATAACAACGTGTATTTCGCTTCCCTCTGGGGCAGCGGCAGTTACCTCTATGCAGGCATCAACCTCTACACAAACTACAACGGCAAGGGCGGCGCATTCGGCAGCGACCTGCTGCAAACCAAAACCGCCGATGTCTCCAAATCCAGCGCATATGCAGCCATCAACGGCACCGACAAGGGACTTGTCACCGCAATGGTCACCAACAAAAACATGACCCGAAGCGAAAAAGCCGTCATCAATCTGAAAGCTGCCAAAACCGCTTATAAATCCGCGGCAGTCTATGCAGTCACGGGCGAATCCTCCGATATCCGCCTCATCGACATCATCGACAATGTGAAGGACAATCAGGTGACCGTCACTCTGCCTGCGCTTTCCGCGGCTATGGTGGTCATCACCGACAACCCCGATGATCTGGCGGGCGAATCACTCTACGACCCCGATCAGTTCTCCTATAAGACCGTTGAATTCACCGATCTGGACGACCGCATCAACACAAACGGCTATGTCGAAGTGCCTGTCACCGACCCCGAACATCTCACCTCCGTGAAAATCATCGGTGATGTGACCTCGTCGGCAGGTTCTTCGTGGGCAACCGCAGGCTGCGCCGTTTCGATCAACGCTGTCACGCCTGACGGCGTCGGTTTCTGGACATACAAAGATTTCTCGCTCACACTCGGCAGCGGCGTCGAGGATACCGTCGAATTTGACGGCATCTTCAACAACGAGGATGAACCTGTCGAGGCAGTCATTGCCGATGGGAAAATCGAATTCCAGAAATGGTGGGATGCCTCGGAAAAAGACGAAACAGGCGTCGAGGACAACATTGAAATGACACTCAAGAAAATCGTCCTCACCTATACCTACGAGAATACGGGCGGTGAAGGCACTGCGGGCGATGTCAATGCCGACGGCAGCGTGACGATTTCCGATGCGGTGATGCTGCAAAAATGGCTGACCGGCAACGGCAAAATCACCGATGCGGCTGCAGGCGACATCAACGCCGACGGCAAACTCAACGCCATTGATTTCACTTTGCTCAAGCGCTTACTGCTCAAAAAAGCGTAAGTTTCATATCTTTCCTTAGCATGTTTTGGTCAGGCTGACGCAACAGCCTGACCTTTTTTTATGCTTCCGTGAAGTTCGTGTTTGATGTGATTTTGCAAAATCTCTCGCAAAAGTCTGTTTCTTTCAGATAATTTTCAGGCAGACACGGTAAAGTCTTAATAGAGCCAATTACAATCGGCTGATTTCCCATGTCTTCGGACATGGATATTCACATTTCTGCTTGTTTTCCGTGTAATTCGCGGGGGTATTGACCAAAATTCATGCTGAAGTCCCCAAAGTTTGCATTTATTGCGAACTTCTAAAATCAGCTTGACTTTCGGATTTTTTTTGTGCTATACTGATAATAAATATGACCGAGCATCCTTTGTTCGGATATACAGACAGAAAAAGAATACTGACACATGAAAATCAGCAGAGCAAAACACAAAAATACAGAACGGAGGGATTCTGATGCACCAGCATCACAAAATCGGAAAAGGTGCCGCACTCGGATGTTCCATTCTTGTCACTGCATCGCTGCTCAGCACAATGCCTGCACTTTCAGCAGCCGCAGCCACAGGACTCTGCATCAACGAAGTCTGTACCAAAAACAACAATCTCGCTGCCCCCGACGGTCAGTTCTACGACTATGTAGAGCTTTACAACGCAGGCAGCAGCGCAGTTTCGCTCAGCGGATATGCGCTCACGGATGACGAAACCGACCTGACCGCATTCCAGTTCCCGAGCGGCACTTCCATCGCGGCAAACGGCTATCTTGTCGTTTACTGCGGCGTGGATAATCCGAACGGCAGCTTCCTTGCGGCTGAATTTGGTCTTTCCAAGGACGGCGAGACCCTGATTCTCTCAAACGGCGGCAACATCGCTGAACGCATGGATGTCCCCGCACTGGCTGACGATACCGCCTTTGCACGTACCCCTGACGGTTCTGAAACCTTCGGCATTGTTGAAAACCTGACCCCCGCGAAAGCCAATCCGCAGAGCGCAGGTTCTTCTGTCGTGGTGCCGATTCCTCAGTTCTCCCAGGGCAGCGGATTCTATTCAAACAACATTTCCCTCACACTGACCGCTTCCTCGGGCTGCACGATTTACTACACCACCGACGGCAGTGACCCGACCACAGCCTCCACCCGCTATTCGGGCGCGATCTCCGTCTACGACAAGAGTTCGGAAGCCAATGTTTACAGTGCATACACCAATATTTCCCCGAACGGCGTCACCGCACCCGCTGACCCTGTCAAAAAAGCGATGATCGTGCGTGCGATCGCTGTGGATGCAAACGGACGCACCAGTGATATCGTCACCAACAGCTATTTCATCGGCTATACCAACAATGACTGCGAGACGCAGATGCGCGTCATCTCCCTCGTCACCGACCCTGCGAACCTGTTCGACGACGAAAAGGGCATCTATGTCCTCGGCAACAAGTATAATCAGGGCGGCGCAGGCGGAATGTGGGGCGGCATGGGCGGCTTCGGCAACCCTGAAGCAAACTACACCCAGTCCGGCAGAGAATGGGAACGCCCCGCAAATTTCACCGTGTTTGAAAACGGCAAGGCGACCTTCAACGCAAACGTCGGCGTCCGCATCCACGGTGCCTATACCCGTCAGGACGCACAGAAAAGCTTCAACCTCTATGCCCGTTCGGATTACGGTCCTTCTAAGCTTGACTACGATTTCTTCGACGGCAAGCTGACCAACATCAAGGGCAAGGTCATTGACTCCTTTGACTCCATCACCCTGCGCACGGGTGCAAACGATAAGGACACCAAAATCCGCGACCGCCTGAATCAGGAACTCGTCAGCGACCGCGACATCGCAACCCTCATGCAGACAGAATGCATCGTATTCCTTGACGGCGAATACTGGGGCGTTTATAACCTCATGGAAAAGATCAGCAAGGATTACATCAGCGACCACTATAAGGTCAAGGCAGGCGATGTCTGCATTATCAAGACCGACGAACTGACCGACGGCTCCGACGCCGGCTGGCAGGCTTATCAGGAACTCAAAACGCTCGCAAATTCGGGCAACTTCCAGAGCACCGAAAACCTCAATAAGTTCTATGCGACCTGCGACGCCAAAAGCTTTGCAGATTACATGGCTACCGAACTGATCCTCGGCAACTCCGACTTCGGCGACAACAACTATGCGCTCTGGAAAACCGAGAGCATCGACACCGAAAAAGTCTATGCCGACGGCAAATGGCGTTTCATCCTGTTCGATACCGAATACGGTCAGGGACTTTACGGACAGAGCAACGCAAACACAAATGCGTTCCAGAGCCTGCGCTCCAAGAATTCCTGGATCACCAAGCTGCTCTTCGGACTGCTCCAGTATTCTCCGGAATTCCGCGAACTGTTCACCACCTGCTACTTTGATCTCTGCAACCAGAATTTCTCACCTGATGTCGCCTTGAAACGACTCAACGAACTCGTTTCCGCTTACACGGCTGCGATGCCGGAATCCCTTGAACGCTTCCGCGCAACTGCCTCCACCGGCGGCTGGGGCGGCATGGGTGACTGGGGCTTTGGCGGTAACATGGGCGACTTTGGCGGCGGCATCGGCGGCTGGCAGAATCCGCAGAACCCCCAGAATCCGCAAGACCCCCAGAACCCTCAGAACCCTCAAAATCCTCAGAATCCTCAGCAGCCTGTGCAAACCGACTATGCGCAGATGTTCAAGGATAACATCACACCCATCACCAACTTCTGGACTTCCAGAGCTGACAATGCAAAGCAGCATCTCTTGAATTACCTCGGAAATCTGGTCAAAAACCAGAACGTCACCGTTACCGTCAGCAACAACCCTTCGCAGGGTTCGGTCATTCTCAACACGCTGACACTTCCCGTCAGCTCGTGGAGCGGCACTTATCTCTCGGAAATGCCCATCACACTGAACGCAGAACCTCGCGACGGCTACCGCTTTGCAGGCTGGCAGGTCACAGGCGCGACCTTCACTTCGGGCAATTCCGCATCTGCCACTGCAACGCTTCAGCCAAGCGGCGGCACTGTCACCATTTCGGCGACCTACACGACCGCCAGCGCAGACAGCTTCACACAGTCTGATGTCCGCGCACTGGTTGCTTATCTCACCGGTCAGAGCAAACTTTCCGCATCGCAGGCTTCCTTGTATGACCTCGACCAGAGCGGCAAGCTCAACGCAAAAGATCTGACACTCCTCAAACGCCGCGTGAAATAAGGACGCTCCGATGGGAATGAT
>JAZLJA010000051.1:0-18352 GCA_045617625.1 Oscillospiraceae bacterium
ATCCCAAACGCCGCGACATCCTGATTCTGCAAGGATGCCGCGGCTTTTCTATTGACTTTTTCCTGTACTTGTGATATACTGATAAGCAGATGAACACCCGAAACGGAGGAATGAATATGGAATTCATCAATAAAGATCGTATTGTCGAATTGTCGAATCCGGGGGTTGTCTCACGGCAACTGCTGAACCCCGATAACTCTGCAAGCCGAAGAGTCACGATCACCGAAGTGCATCTTGAAGTGGGTGCCAGCCAGCCGCGCCATACGCATGACGCTTCCGAACAGATCTGGTATGCCACCAAAGGCACAGGAAAACTTCTGCTTGCCAATGACGAAACAATGGTGTTCCGCGCCGGCGATGTGGTACGGTTTGCTGATAAAGATATCCACGGACTGCTGAATGACGGCGATGAGGAATTTGTCTATGTTTCCGTCACAGCACCGCCCATTCACTTCGGATACGCTTATCAGGACAAGAAATAATATAATCCCGAACGCTGAGTTTTTCACCGTTCGGGATTTCTTTTTAGCCTATTCTGCTGTGACGACTTCGACAACGTTCAGTGCATTGCCGTCAACACGAAAACGGATATCAAAGCCCGCAAACATGACACCGTAGATGCGCTCTTTGTCCTCAATGTAACCGGGACGCGGATCTTGTGCAAGGATCTTCTCCGCCGCCTGCCGTTTCTCCGCAGGGATCGCCTGCAACCAGCCTTCAGGATCGGACACATTCAGCAAATGCAGCCGCGTTTGTGCGGTATAGCCCTCCGATGCTTCGGGGTGACAATCTGTAAACGGCACATACGGTTTGATATCAAGAATCGGTGTTCCGTCAAGCAGATCCGCGCCTGAAATATCCAAAATCACCTGTCCGTTCTCCTGCCGAATGCCGTCCAGCCGCACACAGGAAAGCCCAATCGGATTCGGACGAAACGGCGCACGCGATGCAAATACACCCACGCGCTGATTGCCGCCCAGCCGCGGAGGTCTGACAGTTGCTGACCAGCCTTTGCCGTCAGGCTTTTTGGATTCGGAAAACTCCCAGATCAGCCAGATATGGGAAAAGGAATCCAATCCGCGCACGGCATCCATTCGATTAAACGCCGTTTCAAACAGGATCTGTGAATGCATTTCCGCAAGGATCCCGCTTTGTCTCGGAATCCCGAATTTACTTGTAAAATCGTTTCTGATATGTGCGATTGGCTGCATGAAAATCCGCTCCTTTGTGATGAGATCAACCTCATTATACCACAAAGAAGCGGATTTGTCACTATTTTATTGTCCGCTGTGCCCTGTCATCGGTTCCATTCTCACGATGAAATCCTGACTGATTGCAGGCACATAGCAGAACATATAGCCCTTGCATCCGTTATCGAGCTGTTTCGTTTCAAGCATGAAACGATAGTACGGCAGATAGTGCGAACAGCGCATTTCAGAGCGATAAAGCAGATCAACACGCACGATCGGATAGCCCGACATATCCGCATCATTGGAATTCCAGAAAGATGTCTCATATTTGCCGTCAAGCAAAGATGCTTTTGCCTCATCCACCGAGATCAGCGGATAATCGGCAAGCTTTTGCAGATGCGACAAATCACTAAATTTGCGCAGATGCCCGATATGATTGTCCCCGTCCGGTCCCGCGAACACATAAGAAAAACAGCAGTTGAGCATCGCCTGCGTCACATCATCGGATTCCTCATAGGCATAGACCATAGTATGAGGAACACCCGTGATTGCCACATCAGTCCGGGAGTAAATATGCGGATTCACGATCTGATAAAACGGCGAATACTGTTCCAGCAGATATCCCATCGCCCGCTGATTTTCTTCGGCACTTGCCGCATTGCGGAAATCGTATTCATCAGGCAGAGTCATCTCGGAAACCGTGTTGACATTGACAAACGCCATATTGATGACACCGTTTCCGTCAATCGAGAGCCTGCCATTATGGTCTGTGTCTGCGACCATCGAAACTGCCGTGCCGTTATAGGATGCATCGCGCAAGAATATATTTTCACCGATGCGCGATACTGTTGTGCTGAGAATCGTAACGCCAAGCTGATCTGCGGCTTCCTGCAAATGCTGCATCATTTCGTCCTCGCCGAAATAGAACGGGATGCCCTCCGCACCTTCGTGAAATGCAAGATTCTCAAACACAGGAAGTGTATCGGGTGCATTGGTGACAAAATCGGGGTAATTCGAGAAGTAAGCATCCAGCGATTCCGCCACAACATCAGAACAGTCTCCGCCCGCGCTGCCGCTTACAACCGCTGTTAAACGAATCGTCGGCAGGTCAAGTTCTTTTGCACCGTCATCGTCTGCGCTGCTCATGTCAGTGAGACTATGCGTCGGTGCATCATCCTGCGGAACGTCAGCTGTATCCGCCTGATGTGTCGGCTCTTTTGGCGAAAAGATATAAGACGGCGACGCCTCCTGCAATCTGCCGCTTTTCATCAGCTTTGTCGCCGCGGTGAACACCAGTGCAAAACAAGCAACAGCCGCAAGGCTTGACCACAGCACGATATGTCTGCGCGGCTTCTGCTCTGTTTTTTCGAGCAAGCTCTCATCAGCTTCCCCGATGGCAGAGAACAAGTCCTCTTTTTTCATGAAAATCCTCCTTTCAAAGATAGCCCTGCTCCGTCAGAAAACTGCGAAGCTTTTTGCGGGTGCGTGACAAAATCAATAGTACATTCGCATTCTTCAACTGATATCGTTTCGCGATTTCAGCTGTGCTTTCCGTGTAGAAATACCGCCGCAGAAACACATTGCATTCGCGTTCAGGCAAAGTCTGCAAAAAAGCGTTGACCGCCTCTCCGAGCGCATGCGCATCCACCGCCGCTTCGACATTTTCACTGCCTGCAACACATTCCGCAAGTTCATCGAGTGCTGTGCCGATCGTGCCGCTCCGTTTTTCGGCATTGTTTCTCCGCACGCGGTCAAATGCCAGATTGCGCGTGATCTTCGCAAGAAATGTCCGCATACAAACAGGCACATAGGGTGGAATCGCATTCCATGCCCGAAGCCATGTATCATTGCAGCATTCCTCGGCATCCTCCTGATTTCCAAGGATCCCTGCCGCAATTTTTCCGCAGTATCCCCCATACTGAGCCGCCGTATCGCGCAATACGGATTCATCCCTTGCCTGAAATCTGGCGATTAACTCTTTATCTGTCATTTTGTCACCTCCCGATCCTATTTGAAAGACCTTTCACTATTCAATACGCATTGCAAACTTGTTTCTATCATCCTGTGAGAAAAAGATTTCATGATAGTATATGACAATATAAAAGTATAGCACAATCACTGCCGCGATGCAAGTCGTTTCACAAGAATATTCGGATAAATCATAAAACCATATTGACAAATCCATTTGAATGTGCTACAATATACAATATTTGCGAAAGGTTGTGATTTCATGCTGATGCTGAATTATCTTGCCGGTCTGCCAATGGGCGATGATACGCCGATTCTGCTGTTTTCCATCTTGGCAGGTGTCGCACTGATCTTAATGATTGCCTGCATTCTGCTTGGCAAAAAGACTCGCAAGAAATAAAAAAATTGAGCTTGGTTCACACCAAGCTCATTTTATTGGGGAAACGGGGATTACAAAACGATTCAAATGGTATCTGCCCCAATCGCTGCAAAAATGGCATGATCCATTGAAATCCGATGATAAGAGGAGTGCACACAGTCCCGGAGAAGCAACCGCAGAGGAATCACATTCCGACGAACATATATATTACATCAAAGAGCGTTTCAGCAATGTCAGATCTTTGGCGTTCAGCACGCCATCTGAATTGATATCCGCTTTTTTCCAGTCAGAAAGTTCCGTCTGATTTCCCAGTATCCACTTTTGCAGCAGAACTGCATCGGCAACCGTACATTTTCCGTCAAGGTTCACATCGCCCATCGGGTGATTCACGGTCGGCTCTCGTTTGCCGACGATCTTGTCGTACTCCGCCTGAAGCAGATCATCCTTGAGTTTGCATGCTTCACGGTCATACTGGAAATCGGTGACATCCCAAAGCACAGGGCAGATGCCGCGGTCATACGCCGACTTGCACACCGATGACAGATAGCGGCGCACGCTTTCAGGCTCCTTGTTTTTCGAGGGGCATCCATATTCGCCGACAATCACAGGGATTCCCTTGTCAATATAGTTCTGCTTCATCATGTCCATCCAGCCGTCAAGTTCCCTATAATCCGCATCGCTGCCCCATGTGGATGTTGCCTTGCCCCAGTCCGCATCTTCCTCCAGAATCGCAAATCCTGCGGGGGTGTAGTAATGCACGGAAATTGCCATACGGTTTGCGGGATCAGAAGGCATTTTGAACAGCGGATCACAGGTGACGTCAATCCCTGTGTTGTAGCCTGAAATCAACAGATGCCGCATCGCATTGTTTCCGCCTGTCCCGCGCACCGTATCGACAAACTTCTGGTTGATGGCATTGACAAGCTGATAGGATTCCGTCTTGCCGTTGTCCCCTGCCCATTTATTCCAAACGGTTTCCCAGCCGAGTTCCTCGTTCTGTGCCTCGAACATAAGATAATCGCTGTAATCTTTGAAGTTGTTGGCGATTTGCGTCCACATCCGCTCAAAGCGTTTCATGCACGCATCCTGATTTTCAGGAAATGTGTTGACCCAGCCGTTGTCCCAGTGAATATTGACAATCGCATACAGTCCTGCATCAATGGTCCAGTCAACCACCTGCGTCACACGCTGCATCCATTCCGTGTTAATGGTATAAGTCCCGTCATCAACCATCATGTTCGACCATGCCACAGGAATACGCACCACGCCGAATCCTGCATTTGCATAGCCTTCGATCATCTCCTGTGTGATTTCAGGGCTGCCCCATGCAGTCTCGTATGAACGTGTTGTACCATCGCCCCACTGTGCGATCCAGTCGCCGCAGGAATCAAAGGTGTTGCCGATGTTAATGCCGTGACGCATCTCCTTCACAAGATCCATGGTGGAAATGTCGCGCATTTCGCCTGCTCCGGCAGCAGGCATCACGCTGTCGGCAAAAGCCGTTTGCAGCATCGCCGCCGAAAGGAAAACAGCGGCCAGATTTTTCCATTTCATATCTCATACCTCTTTCTTTTTCATCACCGGTCAATCATTTTCCAGTGAACTTGAGGTTATTATAACAATTCGCGCTTTGGTTGTCAAACACGATTCGTAGTTTTTAAGCATAAAACGCAGAAAGTACATGTAAAAGAAGGCCGTTTTTTATAAAAATCTTGTTGTTAAACGATTTACTGGACAAAATGCAGGTTGAAACCGTCACAAAAAAGCTTTCAGATATCGCCTATCTGAAAGCTTTTTCGCATTATGAGAGGGTTAAATATTACTTTGAAAGTTTCCGCACAGAATCACGAACGATGAGTTCAGGTTTGAAGATGATGTCCTGAATCTCTGCCTGCGGATTGCGAATCTGATCGAGCAGCGTTTTTGCCGCCATTTCGCCCAGCATCTGATGCGGGTGATGAACCGTCGTAAGCGGCACATCACAAATCGAGGAATACTTGGAATCGTCAATGCCCACAACTGATACATCCTCCGGCACCTTGATTCCGTGCTCACGGCAGAATTGCAGCAGATTGACAGCCAGCTTATCGTTATAGCACACGATTGCCGTACAGGATTTGAGCATTTCGAGCAGCTTTCGCTCAGCGAACTGGAAAATCGAATTTCTGTCCGCGGTCGCATACCAAAGCACATCGCGCTCTGCATTAAGAATGCCGTGTGCGATGCAGCTGCTCATATAGCCGCCGTAACGCTTATGTCCCTGAATATCATCGAGTGCAAAAATGCCCGTGATGCGTGTGTGACCGCAGTCAAACAGATAATCTGTGACAAGCTTGCCTGCCTCGTTATCATCCATCGCAACATATGGGAATTCAGCCCACGGATACTTCGCATTAAAGAACACAAGCGGAATATTGCGTTCGCGGATTTCCTGATAAAGCTGCATATTCGGATTTGGCAGCGCGCTCTTCGAGGGCTCGACGATCATGCCCTGCACACCTCTTGCGATCATGCTTTTGATCGCCTGCGCTTCCTCAGCGACAAGGTTGTGCGTAATAGCAAGCTGCATGGCAACGTCAGCATCGTTGAGCACACGCTCAATGCCCGTGACGATGTGTGGAAAGATATAATCACTGAAATACGTGGAAATCACGCCAACACTCCGTGCCTGATTGCTCATTCTGGTGATGCCTGCCTTAACAAATGTACCGCTGCCGCGCACTCGGCAGATGACATTTTCACTCTCAAGGCGCATCAAAGCCTGACGCACCGTCTGTCTGCTGACGCCATGAATGGTGCAAAGCTCTTTTTCAGACAAAAAACGGTCGTTGGGCTGCAAATGTTCGCTGTCGATGTAGTTCTTGACCCATTCGACAATAGATAAATACTTATAGTCCTCCATATAGATTCACCCTCTGCTTTAGAATCGATCGGATACTGTTTTAATCTGTATTGTAATTATATCACAACTTTTTTGATTTGTAAAGACAACTTCGCATATTTTCTTGTAAATTTGTTCGGACAGGCAAAAGTTGAGTGCGTTTTTTGTGCAATTCGCTGTAAATTAACAAAATAAAGATGTTCAGGTGTTTAGTTTCTTATGCTCTTTCGTATATTTTCTTATGCCACTTTCTGTGGGAACTTGACATATCAACTCCTCCTTCATATAAGGTTGTATATTAATTTGTACGCAGTCACAGATGCGTTCAAATGAAAATTGTGGGTAAACAACACATCTGTGCTGTCAGCACAAAGGTCAAGCTGAATGCAGGTGACAACACAATACGCCTGTATAACGATGCAGCCTATGCGCCTTCGATCGACCGCATTGCGATTGCCATTCCCGCCGATGAAGATGTTCTCGCAGGTGATCTGGACTTCGATAATAACATCAACGGTATTGACCTGACTCTCCTGAAGCACGGCTTCATGAACGGTTTCACCGACAAAAAGGCGGAAAAGCCTCCGATTTCGATATGGACGGCAAAATGACCGAAGCTGATATCCGCAGCAGGCTGCAATTCCTGCCTGCAAAATAAGTGTATCACTAAAAATCGCCTCTCCCGAAAATTCGGGAAAGGCGATTCAGCTTATAGATGAAGTTGTATCTGCGATGCATTCGTAATGGAGCTCCGCTCCAAACCTCGCCAAAGGTTATGAAATACCCTTGGAAATTACTTGATATACCGCCGACGGAACAAATCAGGGTCAGCGGCAAAAAGCTGCTCCCCGAGTTCGTCAGCAATCGAAATGATCATTCGCTCATAGGTGCATTGCAGCGGAGAGACTTTTCTCTCATCCCCTGTTTCCAGCCGATTGACACAGCCACAGGAATTGGTACAGCGCGTGCGAAGCTCACATTCCTTACAGGAAGCAGGGATGGATGCCTTCGCCGCGATCTGATACTGTTTTTCTTTATCCAAGCCGTCAAAGGCATTTCCGATACAGTAATCCGCATCACCAATGAACTGCGTGCAGGCATAGATATTCCCATCCACCGCCACAGGCATCTGCCGAAATCCCAGATGGCAGCGTTCCGCAGGATTATAACCCTTGATGCACTCAATGATTTTGCTGTCAAACGGACTGAAATAAAACGGTTTGTGCTTCAAAAAGCAGTCTGCATAATACGCAGCAATCTCACGCATCTGCGTTTCCAGTGCCGCCATATCCGCATCTGTCCAGTTGACCTTTTTGCCCAATGCGATCGTGGCATTGATGTTGTGAAAGCCCAAATCGCAAAGATATCTGACGGATGCAGCAAACTTGGAAACCGCCTGCGGTGCAATCGTCATGAGCGCAGCGGAAAACGGCAGATATTGGAGCAAAAGTTTCGCCTTTTCACTGACGATATCAAACGATCCGCTGCCATCCGCAAAATTGCGGCAGATATCCTGTCCCAGTCCTTCAAACGAAAGCCCGATGCCCATATTTTCCGCTTTCGCACGCGCAAGAAACGCATCGTCCAGCAAGATGCCGTTGGTGGTCATTTTGCTCGAAAACGGGATGCCTGTCTGCTTTTCCAGCTTTCTGCATTCGTCAAGCGCATCACAGATCAGATCTTTGCAAAGCAGCGGTTCGCCGCCGAAAAAGCACAGCCCTGCCTTTGTGCCCTGCGAAAATGCCAGTTTACAGGCAGCATGAACGATATCCGCAGTCATGAATCTTTCACGCTTTTCATGAACACAATACGCACAGTTCAGATTACACGCATCCGTAAGGTGCAGCGTCAGATTCATGGCTGTACCTCCGCAAGGATCTTTGCAAAATATTCTTTCGAGAACGCAGTTGCCAGATCAGCATTCACAAACAGGATATTCGTATCCGACATCGGCATATAGAATCCCCAGTCGTATTCATATGCATTTCCTAGTTCCTGCATCCCATGCAGATACAAAATGAGACTGTCGAAGAAATGTTCGGGCAAAGTATCGTAGAGGACAAGATGTGTCACGATACCGTTTTCCTCATAGGACATCGAGGCATATGATGCCACGCACACCATGACCGTATCATCAAGCATAAGGAGTTCCTCCCCGTCCTTCTTATGCAAATAGTCAAACACTGCCCCACTGTATTGCGATTTAATCTGCCGCAAGGTGTCTTGGTCGAAGCAATCTTTCCCCATGACCTCGCACGCTGCCCCGCAATCCGTTTCCACCTCGATCGGAGCGTCACCCGAAAGCACCACTTCCGAGGCATCGGTTGTGATCGGCAGAATGCCCTGCAGCTGGAGTTCGGGTTGTGTGGTCGTCTGCGTCGTTTCAGCACCTATTGCCACTTCGCCTCCTAGCTCTACATTGGTCGTTGTGTATGTTTCATAGGGTGGATTGGGAACACTTCCGCCGGTCATTTGATTATTAACTTTCTCAAAAAGGTTACGCACGCCCGAACAGCCTGTCAGTGTCATGGAAACCATTGTGGATAAGGTTGCCGCATAGAGCGGTTTTTTTGCTTTCTTCACAGATTTCAGTTCCATGTTTCTTCTCCTTTCTGTGTTGTCTCTGCGCACGTTTCACACGCTGCATCATCCGAGTCAAAATCGTCAGGGCAGGATGCCACGCCCTCATATACGACAGCACTTGTTCCGGCAGTTTCCGTTTTGATTGCTATGCCGCCCAATTCAAGACCATCAGAGCAGCCTGTCAATGTTGCAGCGATCATTGCAGAAAATGCCGCTGCGTATAACGGTTTCTTGACTTGTTTTACAGTATTCAGTTTCATATGTATCCTCCTGTTCGTTGAATACACAATGTGTCACCCACACGCTGTGCATTCATTATACATGTTCGGCATCATTTTGTCAATGCCGTTGTTCCCCGCAGACCTGTATCATTTGCACAAGTCTGCGCACGAAAATGCGGCGATATGTAGAAATGCGGCTTGTTCCCTTGCATAATGCGCGGAAATATGCTATAATACAAAAAGATATATAGATTGACGATTCCCTTTTGAATATCAATACGTATTTTCTGTGAGACTCTATCAATTATCAGAAAATATTTTCAAAAAGAGAAGAGAGAGTGAAAGAAATATGAAAGTTCCAAAGATCATCATGCCCTCGGATTCTGCCCTGCACTATATGGGAAGGATCGAGCGCAAAAATCCAAATGCCCCTGTGTTTTATTGGGCAGGTTCTCTGGTCACCTTCGCTTTTTCGGGCAGCTATCTTTCAGTGTGCGTAGATAATCACAACAACTATAATATCGCACGCCTCGGTTACATCCTCGACGGAGCCGAATCACAGCTCGTACTTTCCTCCTGCGCGGATTTCCCGCAGGAATGCGTGATTCCCGTCAGCGGCGAAGGGCTGCATACATTCACGCTTTTCAAACGGCAGGATGACCCCCATTACTTCACCCTGCGCGGCATTTCCATCGCACAGGATGCGGAAATTCGGGCACTCCCCGATAAATCCACGCTGAAACTGGAATTTTTCGGTGACAGCGTCACCGCAGGCTCGATTTGCGAAGCCATCGACCATGTCGGGCAAATCGACCCGCCTGTCTACGATTCCTCGTATGATAACGCATGGCACAGCTATGCCATGCAGACCGCAAGGCTGCTGAATGCACAGGTTCACCTGACGGCACAGGGCGGCATTGCTCTGCTTGACAATTCAGGCTATTTCGACAATGGGCGATTCGGCATGGAATCCACCTATGACAAACTTTGCTATGTATCCTATGCAGCACAACGCACTGCATGGGATTTCACACAGTATCAGCCTGATTTTGTCATTCTGGCGATCGGACAGAACGACCGCCATTTTGACGGCATCGACTGCGACTGTTTCCCACACGCCCGCCGCGAACGATGGCTCAAAACCTATCGTGAGATGGTGTCCGATTTGCTTGGGAAATACCCACAGGCGCAGTTTTTGCTCACCCTCACCATTTTACAGCATGACCCATACTGGGAAACGCTGCTTGACGATGCCTGTGACCTGATTGCCGATCCCCGTGTGATTCGGTTTCGGTTTTCACGCACAGGGCAGGCAACGCCGGGGCATCCGCGCATTCCCGAACATACCGAAATGGCTGAGGAACTCGCGGCATTCATTCTGACAAAACTCGGATAAACCGTGCATGCCGCACAGCCTTGCCCGATGCACACGGGTGAAACCGCCGATAAAGCCCCCTGCAAAGCAATGATGCAAGCAAACACAGCACAAACCATAACGCGGAAAACGGAAGACAGATCTGACCAAGCAAATTGGTGCGGATCTCAGAATAATCCCACACCGCCCATCCCATGATGAGATTATCGACCACCCCGACGGCAAACTCCATCGCCGTGACAAAGCATGCGCCCAATGCGGCTTTTGTCAGGCGGGAAGCTGTCAGGGTGGCTTCCATGTGATAGAGGAGTGCAAGGGCTATACCGCCTGTCAGAGCCATTGTCCAGTGTGTATAGCCACGCCCTGCGATCTCAAGGGCGGTATATAGAAAAAATCCCAGTAAAAATGCCGTGATATGTTCTGCGGCTGATTGCATGGAAACACCCCTTCCCGTGATTTCCATGTTATGATTTCCAAATTACCCGCCATTATGTGCGGTGAAAGAAACGGAGTGTTCTCATGCGCGAAAACGGTATCTTACTGCCCGTTACTGCCCTGCCCTCCCGACACGGCATCGGAAAAATGGGGCAGCCAGCTTATGATTTTGTCGATTTTCTGGCGGCATCAGGCTGCCATTACTGGCAGGTATTGCCCCTTTCCCCCACAAGCTACGGCGATTCGCCATATCAGTCATGCTCAGTGTTTGCCGGCAATCCGTATCTGATCGACTTTGACCTGCTGACACGCAGGGGGTGGCTGCATAACAGCGATTACGACGGCATTGTATGGGACAGCGATGCGGACACGATCGACTATGCGCTGCTATATGAGCAAGTGCGCCCGATTTTGCATATTGCATATGAGAATTTCAAGCAATCGCGTGTCAGGGGCTTCAAGCAGTTCTGCACGGCAAATAAATCGTGGCTTGAAGATTACGCACTGTTCATGGCACTGAAATCGGCACACGACGGCAAGCCGTGGACCGAATGGGAGTCACCGCTTGCTATGTACGAAAAATCTGCCATCGCACAGGCGAAACAGACATATGCGGATGAAATCGGATTCTACCGTTTTGAACAATACTGTTTCTTCTCGCAGTGGACAGCACTCAAAGACTACGCAAACCGCAAAAACATCCGCATCATCGGCGATATTCCGATCTATGCCGCCTATGACAGCGCAGATGTCTGGGCTTGCCCGCAGCTGTTTCAGCTGGATGCACAAAAGCAGCCGACGGCTGTGGCAGGCTGTCCCCCCGATTGTTTCTCCGCAACCGGTCAGCTTTGGGGCAATCCCCTCTGGAACTGGGACAGCATGAAAACAAACGGCTATCGGTGGTGGCTTGACCGCCTTGCATTTGCGCTTTCGCTTTACGACACGGTGCGTATCGACCATTTCCGCGGCTTTGAACGCTATTACGCCATTCCGTTCGGCGACAAGACCGCTGAACACGGCAAATGGCGCAAAGGTCCCGATTATGCACTCTGGGCGGCGGCAAAGGCACGCTTTGGCTCGATGAATGTCATCGCAGAGGATCTGGGTGTCATCACGCCCGCCGTGGTCAGACTCCTGAAACGCACAGGATTCCCGGGAATGAAAGTCATGCAATTTGCATTTGATTCAGACAGTGAAAATCCATATCTGCCGCATAACTATTCCGACACAAACTGCATATGCTATACAGGGACACACGATAATCACACGCTGCGCGGCTGGGTCAAGGCGAACAAACCTGAAACCAACGCTTTTGCGATGAAGTATCTGGGGGTAAAAAAAGAAAAACTTCTCCCGAAAGCAATGCTGCGTGCAGCATGGGGCAGCACCGCCCGTATCGCGGTGGCACAAATGCAGGATTTTCTGGAAGCCCCAAGCAGTGCCCGCATCAACACCCCCTCTACGCTGGGCGGCAACTGGGTCTACCGCACGAATGCCGAGGACTTCACCGAGAAACTGCAAAAACGGATCCGCACGCTGAATGAAACCTACGGGCGATGCAGCCAACCGCAGGATATCTCGGGAGCAAAAGATACAGAGACAAAATAAAAAAGCATCTCGGAATCATGATGATCATACTTCGCTTTTCAGAACCTTTTGATAGGAGGACTTTTGATTGAACACCGCTGAAAAAATCATTGCAGCCTGTGAAGCTGAACTCGGCACGCCCATCGCACAGTCATCTGTCACAGATCTGCACAATGCCGTCGGGCACGCTGTCTGCGCGGAGATGCGCCCGCAATGGGAAAACTGCCGCAAGTCACACCTTGCAAACCGTCGTGTCTGCTATTTTTCAATGGAGTTTCTCATGGGCAGAGCGATTTACAACAATCTCTACTGTATCGGGCTGCTTTCCGATATGGAACAGGCTTTTTCAAATGCAGGCGCGTCGATTTCGATGTTTGAGGATATCGAGGACGCCGCACTTGGCAATGGCGGTCTCGGACGCCTTGCCGCCTGCTTCCTCGATAGTGCCGCGACGCTCTCTCTGCCCGTTGACGGCTATGGCATTCGCTATCGCTATGGGCTTTTCAAGCAGTCGATCGTCGATGGCAGACAGGTTGAAGCCCCCGACGACTGGACCAAATTCGGTGACCCGTGGAGCGTGCGCTGTGATCGTGATGCCGTGCTGATTTCCTATCGTCACCAGACGGTTCGTGCCGTCCCCTATGATATGCCGATCTTCGGTTACGCCAAAAACCCCGCGGATTCGCACATCGGCACACTGCGGCTTTGGCAGGCAGAACCGGTGCAAACCTTCGATTTCGACGCATTCAACGCACAGGATTATCTGAATGCATCGCAGGAAACGATCGCCGCCGAAGATATATCCCGCTGTCTGTATCCCAACGATGACACCCGCGAAGGAAAAGCTCTGCGGCTCAAACAACAGTATTTCTTCTGTGCCGCATCGCTGGCTGACTGCCTCAAAAAACACAAGACTCAGTATGGCACACTGGACAACCTCGCGGAGAAACTGGCAGTGCAGCTCAACGATACGCACCCTGTCATTTCGATTCCCGAACTGATCCGCCTGCTCCGTATTGAAGGCTATGCCTTTGCCGATGCGCTCGCAATGGCAAAAAAGATCTTCTCATACACCAACCATACGATCATGCAGGAAGCACTGGAAAAATGGGACTGCGATCTCGTCGAGGAACTGCTGCCCGAAGTCTATGCGGTCATGCTGCAAATTTCCGAATCATTCCTTGAAGAACTCTACGCTAAGGATGTCCCGCAGGAAAAAATCCAAAGTCTGCGCATCATCAAGGGCGGTCAGGTGCATATGGCAAATCTCGCACTCTATGCGGGAAGATACGTCAACGGTGTTGCGGAAATCCACACGGAACTGCTGAAATCCACCGTTCTGAAAGACTGGTACGAACGCTATCCCGATAAATTCCAGAACAAAACCAACGGCATCACGCAGCGAAGATGGCTTGGTGTGTGCAATCCGGAATTGAGCGCACTATTGACCAAAAGGCTGGGCAGCAATGATTTTCTGACCGATCTCCCACTGCTTGCAAACTGCGCCGCCGATGCCGATGAGCCGACTGTGATGGCAGATTTTCAGGCAGTCAAAGCAGAGAAAAAACGTCAGCTCGCCGCATATATCCAAGCGAAAGAAAACATTGAAATCAACGCTGATTCGTGCTTTGATGTGCAGATCAAACGTCTGCACGAGTATAAACGGCAGCTGCTCAATGCTTTTTCCATTCTCTGGATCTATTACGGCATCAAAGACGGCACCATCCGTGATTTCCAGCCGACCACATTCCTGTTCGGCGCAAAATCAGCACCGGGATATCGCCGTGCAAAAGCCATTATCAAATATATCGGGGAAATTGCAAATCTGGTCAACAACGACCCTGCGGTGAAGCATCTGATGAAAGTCGTGTTTCTGCAGAATTACAATGTTTCCTATGCGGAAAAGCTCGTTGCTGCATGCGATATCTCAGAACAGATCTCGACCGCAGGTACAGAGGCATCAGGCACAGGAAACATGAAAATGATGCTGAACGGCGCTGTGACGCTTGGTACATTAGACGGCGCAAACATCGAAATCGTGGAAGCGGCAGGGATCGAAAACAATTATATCTTCGGAGCGACCGTCGATGAGATCGCGAATCTACACGATTATTGCAGCCGCGCTGTCATGGCAAAAAATCCGATGACTGCAAAAGTCGTCCGCAGTCTGATCGACGGCACGGTTTCCGACGGCGGCACAGGCGAATTCCGCGAACTCTATTTCTCACTTCTGGACGGCGCAAGCTGGCATCAGCCTGACCACTACTATCTCCTGCTTGATTTGCCCGACTATGTGGAAACCAAACTGCGGGCAATTCGCGATTTTGCTGATAAACCATCGTTTGCATCCAAACAGTGGAAAAATCTCTGCGCGGCAGGCAAATTCAGTTCCGACCGCACCATTTCACAGTACGCAAAAGAATGCTGGCATATCGACAGTATTTAACGGCGATATTTGTCGAGATTCACAAATTTGTATCACCGTGCAACAAAAAAATCTCCGCACCATTTATCATAACACCTTGACTTTTTCCCCACAGCACGGTATAATATTGTTATTGGCATTTTTATACCCAATTCTTATGGAGGTAATGTGAAGTGGATTTTTTACAGCTCCCCATTGTGAAAGCATATCTTGATATGCTGAAGAATTATATTAAATTCAGTGAACGTACATCGCGTCCGGATTACTGGTGGGCTTTTCTCGCCAATGTCGTTATTATGGCAGTTTTCGGTCTGTTATCGCTTGTGTTAGGCACAATCAGCTCTCTGCTTATGTTCCTTTATAGTGTTGCAATCATTGTTCCTTCCACCGCACTTGCAGTTCGCCGTTTGCACGATATCGGCAAAAGCGGATGGTGTGTATTGATTGGTTTAATCCCTGTAGTTGGTTGGATTATTCTGCTGATTTGGTTTGCAAAAGATGGCGATCCCGGCGACAATATGTACGGCAGCGATCCCAATTCACTCTACGGTTATTGATTTCTAACGGCGGGTTTTCCCGCCGTTTTTCGTTTTCTGCTGTTGTTTTATAACATCTCCCGCAGCAAAAAAATTTTTTCAACTTTTTTCAAAAAATGCTTGACATTCTCGATTGTTTGTGCTATAATATATCTGTTGTCTGGGTGTGGCGCAGCTGGTAGCGCGCTACCTTGGGGTGGTAGAGGCCGCCCGTTCAAGTCGGGTCACTCAGACCATAATCGTATCAGAGATGATACAATGTGAAATATTCACCTCACAAAAGTGGGGTGAATATTTTTTTATTCGCAAACGATAGAAACGGCTATCGTTTGCTAGTAGAATATCAACGTAGATATGTGAATATTGAATTCCGCAAATAAAGAACCTGATAGCACACGATAGATTTTTCATATTTCTTCTGGATGTTTGCGTGCATCCATAGAAAAAGCCGAGCAGACCTTAATCTGCTCGGCTTTACTGTTATTCCGTAATTTCCGTTCCATCCCGAAAGCGAAACATCATGCTGCCATTGTGATTTACAGTCACATTTTCAATGACCGTATTCCATACGCTTTCATCAAACTCTGTCAAAGCGCCTCGCTTCAAGGTTTTGGTGATTTCCTGAATCTGTGTATATCGTGCCTGTGCCGATTCACGCTCCGCTTCCTGCTGTTCATGCATTTCAAGCAGTTCCTGATATCGTCCATACTTGGCTCGATACTCCTCCGTGAAACCATCAGTGTGAGTTGCAATGTAATCGTCCAGTTCCGACTGCAAAGTTCTTAGTTCTGTATCATCCCACTCCACCGATTGTAACAATACACCAAGCACCATTTTCAGATTATTGATGACCTCTTTGCGTCTGCCGTTGTATTCTGAAAAAGCACTTAGGAACTTTGATTTGATTTGGTTTTCATATAAATGCGGTGTCGTACAGAAATGCTCCCCCTTGAATTTACTGTTACACTGCCAGATGGTACGACGGTATTTGCTTGTTGAGTGCCAGACTTTCGAGCCATAAAAGCTGCCGCAGTCTCCGCAGATGATTCTGCTGGAGAACAAGCTGATCCCGCTGTATTGGATTCCCTTTCGCCTTGCAAATTCTTTTTGCACAAGGTCGAATTCTTCGGGGATGATGATTGCTGGATGGCTATGCTCCACATAATATTGCGGCACCTCCCCCTCATTGATTTTCTGCTTTTTTGTCAGGAAATCCACAGTAAATTTCTTTTGCAGCAATGCATCGCCTTTGTATTTCTCGTTTGTCAGAATGCTTTCGACCTTCTTGCAAACCCATACTTTCTTTTTGAATGGTGTGGGTATCCCACGTTCGGTCAGTTCCTTGGCGATATAATAAGGTGTCAGTCCATCCATAAACAATTTGAAAATCAAGCGGACGGTTTCTGCTTCTTCCGGTATAATTTCAGGAAGACCGTTTTCGCCCTTTCGGTACCCTAAGAAACTGGCATAAGGCAAGGTCACTTTTCCTTCTGCCATTCGCCTGCGCTGTCCCCAAGTGACGTTTTCCGAAATCGAGCGTGATTCTTCCTGCGCCAATGAGGACATGATTGTGAATAGTTCAAATAGTAACAGATAATCAGCAGCCAAATTCGACACATTATAAATACTACGGAGGATCTCATAATGAGCAGATACGAAAGCGAACAAGTTGCATATAGCCCACTGAAAAAGAAAAGTGTGCCGATATGGATAATCGACACAAATTCAATGACAGTCACACACTTCAACACCGATACGCAGACCGAGGAGAACAAGACCTATACTACCGACTTCATCAGGTTTCATCTTCGTTTCTCTGACAGCCATTGTCCCGACAGGCTTCGCAGGCTCGTCAATGAGGGTAAAATCATACAGTACCTCGATGATATGGAACGGAAAGTCAGCGATGCTATCTCCCGTCAGGTCGAACTTTGGAAGCAAACCGACAGCTGCTACCAGAAAGCTGTCCTCAGCGGTGATGCTGAGAAGATGCTCGGTCTGGAGAACTGCTTCGTCTATATGGCGAGAGAAGCAGTGTTTGATTGTATGGTTTATATTTGAGCGTTTTCGGCTGTGCCTTCGGGTGCAGCCGTTATTAATCAAGTAATATCTTTGCTTATGAGTGAGATAAGTCGCTTTTTTATACTATTAAATTCTGATGAAAAATCACTTATTCTTCTTTGTACGATATAATAATTGATTGTATGGTATTCGTCTAATTCTGGAATATATTCACTGTATGGGTTTTGGTTACAGTATTCTTCATATTCTCTAATTGTATCATCAGAGCAATACGGTTTCCCGAGAAGATCTTCATAATAGAGGATCTTATCCCATACATCGTTTTTCCAGCCACCATAACCATCAGGTTCACAATATCCCCTGTAGAACTGCATGATTTCGGATATTTGCTTATCCGTTTCATCAATATACAGAAGCAATGAAGAAAAATCTGTAAGTATTCTGGGGCTACCATTAAAGAGAACGCTCATTTTAGCCTTTGATATTTCTGGATTATTGTGGCTAATCTTTTTTGGACAAATATCAAGTTGATAATCAGGCAGTTCATATTTCTCTATTGCTTTAAGGATGTCTAACTTTCTTGAATAAACTGTATCATTTATTGAATTGGGATTATTATGATTTATTGTTTCTTTAAGTTCTTGTGTGCTGTCATCAATTTTTTGTATAACTTCATCTACCGCCATATTGGTATTTATACGTGTGGTGGTATCAATTTGATTTACATAATAATCATTGATAACCTGTAAC
>JAZLJA010000052.1:0-73852 GCA_045617625.1 Oscillospiraceae bacterium
CAGACCAAGAAGGCCATCACCAACAAGTTCATCGCCACCGCCATGACCGACTTCCTCAAGAAGAAACTGGAAGTCTACTTCATCGAGAACCGCTACGAGGCGGACGCCATCGCCAATCAGGTCCTCATCAACAAGCGCAGCCGGGAGAACGCGGAACGCACCCGTCAGAACCTGAAGAAGACGCTGACTGCCTCCTCCGACTGGACCAACAAGATCGCCAAGTTCGTGGACTGCCGCAGCAAGGACGTCAACGAACGGGAGATCTTCATCGTGGAGGGCGATTCGGCTCTGGGTTCGGTCAAAATGGCACGAGATGCCGAATTTCAGGCGGTCATTCCCGTGCGCGGCAAGATTCTCAACTGCCTGAAAGCCGATTATGCCCGCATCTTCAAAAGCGAGATCATCACCGATCTGGTCAAGGTGCTTGGCTGCGGCGTGGAGGTCACGACAAAGGCGAACAAAGAACTTGCGTCGTTTTCACTCGATAATCTGCGTTGGAACAAAATCGTCATCTGTACCGATGCCGATGAGGACGGGTTCCATATCCGCACGCTGATCCTTACGATGCTTTATCGTCTCACGCCCACGCTGATTCGGGAGGGGTATGTGTATATAGCGGAGTCACCGTTGTTTGAGATCACCACAAAAGAACGTACTTACTTCGCATATGATGAGAAAGAACGCGTGAAGATCCTGCAAATGCTGGAGGGACAGAAATATACGCTGCAACGCTCGAAAGGTCTGGGTGAGAACGAAGCTGACATGATGGCTCTTACCACGATGAATCCTGAGACACGCAGAATCATTCGTGTGACGCCTGAGGACGTTGAGGCGACAGCGGAGATGTTTGATATGCTGCTGGGCGACAATTTGCAGGCGCGTAAGGATTATATTGCGGAACACGGCGGCGAATATCTGGATCTCGCGGATATCAGTTAAGCGGTGTCTCCGACGGATTTCGATTGGACACCGCCCAAACCCGCCAAAGGGACATTGTCCCATTTGTCTCGCTTGCGCGACAAGGGAATCCCATGATGTGACACGCGGAGCGAATCAATGTTTCGCCGGCGAGTCATAACGCAGAGTGCGACACACCTTATCTTACGAAAGGAACATTTCCATGGCGAAAACCAGAAAAAACAGAGAAACTCCGAAAGCCGCAAACCCCAATAACGCCTATATCGAGGGCGCGGGGCTGATGGTCGAGGAGCGCATTACCGAAACACTGCGCAAAAACTTCATGCCTTATGCCATGAGTGCGATCGTTTCCCGTGCGCTGCCCGAAATCGACGGCTTTAAGCCTTCGCACCGCAAACTCCTTTACACCATGTATAAAATGGGACTGCTCACGGGGGCGCGTACCAAGTCGGCAAATGTCGTCGGGCAGACCATGCGCCTCAACCCTCACGGCGATGCCGCGATCTATGAGACAATGGTACGTATGGCACGCGGCAACGAATCGCTGCTGCACCCTTATGTTGACAGCAAGGGCAACTTCGGCAAGGCTTACAGCCGCGATATGGCTTACGCTGCGCCCCGTTATACCGAGGTCAAGCTTGAGGCGATCGCCGGCGAACTGTTCCGCGACATCGACAAGGAGACCGTCGATTTTGTCCCAAACTACGATAATACCACCACCGAACCGACGCTGCTCCCTGCGACATTCCCCTCCGTGCTGGTCAATGCAAACGTGGGCATCGCCGTTTCGATGGCAAGCAATGTCTGCCCGTTTAATCTGGCAGAAGTGTGCGAAACCACCATTGCATATATCAAGAATCCCGAGCACGACCTGCTTTCCACCCTCAAGGGCCCCGATTTCCCGACAGGCGGCTTCCTGATGTACGACGAAGCCGAATTGCAGGAAATTTATGATACGGGCAGAGGCAGCGTGAAAGTTCGTGCAAAGTGGAACTTTGATAAGGATGCCAACTGCATCGAAATCACGCAGATCCCTTATTCCACCACCATTGAAGCGATCATGGAGAAAATCGTGGAACTGGTGAAAGCAGGCAAGATCCGTGAAATCTCCTATATGCGTGACGAAACCGATATCAACGGTCTGAAGCTGACCATTGATCTCAAACGCGGCACCGACCCTGAACGTCTCATGCAAAAGCTTTATCGCATGACCCCCCTGCAGGATACCGTTTCCTGCAACTTCAATATTCTCATCGCGGGAATGCCGAAAGTCATGGGTGTGCGTGAGATCCTCGAAGAATGGGTGGCATTCCGCACGGAGTGCATCCGCCGCCGCGTGTATTTCGATCTGCACAAGAAAATGGATAAGCTCCATTTGCTCGAAGCCCTTGAAAAAATCCTGCTCGACATCGACAAGGCGATCAAGATCATCCGCGAGACAGAGGAAGAATCCGAGGTTGTCTCCAACCTGATGATCGGCTTTGCCATTGATAAAATGCAGGCAGAATATGTTGCGGAAATCAAACTGCGCCATCTGAACCGTGAGTATATCCTCAACCGCACGAAAGAAATCGAACAGCTGCGCAAGGATATCGAGGAAATGGACGGCATTCTGAAAGATGTCAAGAAGATCCGCAGAATCATGATGGACGAGCTGAAGGAAGTCGCGGAGGAATACGGTCAGCCGCGCAAAACCATGTTCTATGACCTCACCGATGCACCCGATGAGGAACCCGAGGAGGATATCCCCGACGATCCTGTGCACCTGTTTCTCTCCGCAGAGGGGTATTTCAAGAAGATCACGCCCCAGAGCCTGCGCATGAGCGGCGAGCAGAAACTGAAAGAGGGCGACGTCATCAGCCAGCAGATCGACACCACAAACAATATGGATCTGCTGTTCTTCACCAATCGGGCGCAGGTCTATAAAACCAAGGCGAACAGCTTTGCCGCCACAAAGGCAAGTGTGCTGGGCGATTATGTTCCTGTGAAGCTCGGCTTCGATGAAAACGAAGCCGTGGCACATATGGTCGTCACGGGCGATTACAGCGGCTATCTGCTGTTCTGCTTTGAAAACGGCAAGATCGCAAAGGTGCCGCTTTCTGCCTATGAGACCAAGACAAACCGTAAAAAACTCGCAAATGCGTATTCTGACAAATCACCGCTGGTGTGCGTGATCCATCTCACGGAGGAACGGGATATTCTGCTGCGCTCTAGCAACGGCAGGGCGATCGTGTTCAATTCTGCGATGCTGCTGCCAAAAACCACACGCGACAGCATCGGCGTGCAGGTGATGACGCTCAAAGCAAAGGGGTCGAAACTCGAATATGCGGCACCCGTTGCGGAGGAGCAGATGGAATCGCTCCGGAAATATGTCGTGAAGAATATTCCGGTGGCGGGTGCAATGGCGCGTGACCTCGAAGTTGCGGGGCAGATGACCCTTTGAGCAGAATGCGGCGGTGAGCGTGCGAAATCCCATGCCGCATGGCAGTGACGGCTCTCCGCACGGTGACCCTGCCAAAGATTTTAACGATATCCTGTGCAACTTTGACAAAATTCTGCCAATTCACCAAAATCCCAAAGATTCTTGCTGTAAACCTCTTGAAATTTGTACGGATTCATGATATAATATCCTAGAATGGAGTGGAAGCTGCTTATGCGCATTTTGGGCATCGACCCCGGCTACGCGACTGTGGGTTTCGGCATCCTCGATTATCAGGGCGCGGCGTTTCAAACCGTCGAATACGGTGCCATTCTGACCGAGGCAGACACCGATTTTTCCGAACGCCTTGCGCAAATCTATGATGATATGTGCTATCTGCTGGAAAAATACCGTCCGCAGGTGCTTTCCATCGAAAAGCTTTACTTCAACACCAACAAAACCACGGGCATCATGGTCGCTGAGGCAAGAGGCGTTATTCTTTTGGCATGCGCGAAAAAACAAATTCCCGTGTTTGAATATACCCCGCTTCAGGTCAAATCTGCGGTGGTGGGATATGGCAAAGCCGAGAAAATGCAGGTCATGGATATGACAAGACGTATTCTGCGGCTTGCTGAGATTCCAAAGCCCGATGACGCTGCCGATGCCCTCGCACTGGCGATTTGTCACGGGCACTGTGCAAAACTCGATTACTGATTTCAAAAGAGGTGGATGTTCCATGATCGACAGCCTGCGCGGCAAGGTGCTGCACAAAGAACCAAGTCTCGTTGTGGTGGAATGCGGCGGCGTCGGCTATGCCTGCAAGACCAGTATGCAGACGGCTGCGGCGGCAAGTGCTGTCGGCGAGGAGACATTTCTCTATACCCATCTGGCGGTGCGCGAGGACGAAGTCGCACTTTACGGCTTCGCATCCAGAAGCGAACGCACCTGCTTTTATCAGCTCACCAGCATTTCAGGCGTGGGACCCAAAAATGCCCTTGCCATTCTCTCCGATTTGTCACCTGACCGTTTTGCGCTCGCGATTGCCGCAGGAGACGCAAAAGCGTTCACCAGGATCAAGGGCATCGGCACAAAGACTGCGCAGAGAATCGTGCTGGAATTGAAAGACAAGGTGGCAAAATCCGTGCAGACCGAAGGACTTTCCCCTGAGCCCGTCAGCATTGCGGGCGGTGCGATGGAGGAGGCAATGTCTGCGCTGCTTGTTCTCGGATATACACAGGGGGAAGTGGCGAGTGTGCTGCAAACGCTCGATCCTGCACTGTCCTCGTCAGAACTGATTCGTCAGTCGCTGATGCGGCTCGGAAAACAAATGTTTGGATAACACTATGATTCTGTATCATTGAATTTATACAAAAGAGGAGGATTATACTATGAATCTGGACGAATTATTGAAGGAAGCGATTACGAAACCCGAAAAACGCTCTTTGTTCCTGCAAATGCTCATCAAGAGCGATGTGTACGTCATTTGCAAAAAGCCCGTCAAACAGGATGAGGTCAACGGCGGCGTTTCGATGGAACTTGTCACCACCCAGAACCCTGACGGTGATGTGTTCATTCCGTTCTTCACAAGCTATCGTTCGCTCCAGCAGTTTGCAAAGCGGTATGTCAACTGCTACCGCCTCAACTGTCTGCGTCTTTTTGATTTGATTCAGTCTGCCTCCGCTGTCCTGAACCCCAATTCCTACGGCAAGGAGTTTTCCTCGCAGGAGATCAAGAGCATCCTCATGGTGGCGCGAAACCTCAACATTCCCGCCATTTCCATGAAGGAGGAGGAAACCATCGAATACCGCAAGCCGCAGAAAGATCTTGACCACCTGATCCGTCCGCTGACACGCTATCTCGCACGGCAGTCCAATGTCGATGCCTGCTATGCGGTGGAAATGGTGCGCGGCTGCGAACGTCCTCAGACGTTGTTCGTGTTCGATATGATGGGCAACACCAGAAAACTGTTCTTCCCGCTTTCCAAGTATATGCAGACGTACAGCAAATCAGGCGACAGCCTCGTGTTTATCAGCCTTGAGGAAAATGCCGCAAAAACCGCCATCAAGGATATCGACCCGTTTTATATCCGCAAAAAGCGTTACTTTGAACGATAATCTGATACCATACCGAAAGGAGAGAAAGGCTGCATGATTCAAACAGGGGACGCGGCAAATTATATGCCGCAGGACGATTTTGAGCGGCTTTCCTCTCCCGAAGTGCTTTCTCAGGACGGTGACCTCGAAATTTCTCTGCGCCCGAAAGAACTGAAAGATTATATCGGGCAGGAGCAGGTGAAGGAAAATCTTGCGGTGTATATCGAAGCCGCAAGACGCAGAGGAGAACCGCTCGACCATGTGCTGCTTTACGGTCCTCCCGGACTCGGAAAAACAACCCTCTCAGGCATCATTGCGCATGAGATGGGTGTCAATTTGCGCGTGACATCAGGGCCTGCGATCGAAAAGCCCGGCGATCTGGCTGCGCTGCTGACCAACCTCGGACGCGGCGATGTGCTGTTTGTCGATGAGATCCACCGTCTTTCCCGTGCGGTCGAGGAGATCCTTTATCCCGCAATGGAGGACAGAGTGCTGGATATCATGATCGGCAAGGGACCCTCGGCACGCAGCATTCGTGTGGATTTGCAGCCGTTTACCCTCGTGGGTGCCACCACCCGCGCAGGTCAGCTTACACCGCCGCTGCGTGACCGCTTCGGCATTGTGCAGCGGCTTGAACTCTATAACCCCGAGCAGCTCAGCGATATCATTCGCAGAAGTGCCATGATCCTGGACATTCCCTGCGAAGCGGACGGTGCCATGGAACTTGCCAAACGCTCCCGCGGCACACCGCGTATCGCAAACCGCTTGCTGCGCAGAGTCCGTGATTTTGCGGATGTTATGGGCAGCGGCGTGATCGACGAGCGCACCACCAAGCTTGCCCTCGACAGGCTCGAGATCGACGAGCTGGGGCTTGATAAACTCGACAGACGAATGCTCGATATGATGATCCGCGGCTATCACGGAGGTCCTGTGGGGCTCGAAACACTTGCGTCGGCAATCGGAGAGGAAGCTGTCACGCTGGAAGATGTCTGTGAGCCGTATCTCATGCAGCTTGGAATGCTGGCACGCACGCCGCGCGGCAGATGTGCCACAAATCTTGCCTATGAACATCTCGGATATCCTGTGGATGACAGTGCGGCAAGACCCAGACAGTATTCGCTGACGGAAATGCTGGAACAGGATGGACAGTCAAAATGAAAAGAGCGGAAAAACGCGCAAAGTGGGAGGCTTTCTCCGCACACGCGCCTTATGGAGTCATCAACGGGCAGCGGCTGCATGCATGCGCAGAACTCCCCTATGGGCTCGGCACGCTCGGGCACTGCGGCTGTGAGGTCATCGCGGTGTATAATGCCCTGTGTCTCACACACAAGCCCGCTGATCTGCAACAAATCGCCCGCTATATGGTGCGGTTTGCCATGCTGTTCGGCAAGTGGGGAACTTTCCCCTTTGCAGTGGGGCACTCCCTGAAACATTTCGGGCTGTGTATCCGCAAAATCAGAAAAGAAAACGATTTGCGGCGGGTTCTCGAAACGGGACACCGCTGCGTTTATGTGTATTGGACAAAACGCCCGTTCCGCTCCTCCATCCACACAGTCTGCATGGAGCAGCATGACGGTGCGCTGACGATCTATAACGAATACAGTAATGTCGGGCGGCAGCTTGTCGAACAGCCCGACGAATTCTTCGGGAGGCGGCGCACCATTGCCGCTTATGAAATCTTATCCTGAAAAGGAGCAACCCCATGAGCAAAATCCTCAAACCTGACGGACTGCGCGGCATCGCCGTGACGGAACTGCGCTGCGAACTTCTCCTGCACATCGGCAGGGCAGCAGCACAGGTCATCGGCAGAACGTGCAGCCATCCGCCTGTTTTTTATGTCGCACACGATCCAAGACGTTCCGCCGATGCACTCGAAGCTGCACTCTGTGCGGGCATCTGTTCGGGCGGCGGCAATGCGGTCTGCCTCGGTGAACTGTCGTCCTCTGCGACGGCACTTCTGCTTTCTGCGGAGGATGCGGAGGCAGGCTTTGTTCTGACTGCGGATGCCCAAAGCTATGAATATTCGGGGCTTCGGATGCTCACGAAAGACGGCATTCCCATGTCAGAGGAGCAGCTTCAGCAAATCGAAGCGCTGCTGCCGATGGGCGGAATGCCCCTGCCGCCGAAATCACACCGTTCCTGCGGCTGCATCACCCACGACAATGATGCCGCAGAACGCTATCTCAGGCGGATGCAGAACAAACACGAAATGCCGCGCTACAAACGCAAACTCCGCATCGCAGCGGATTGCGCAAACGGGGCGGTCAGTGCGCTGGTCAAGCCGCTGTTTGATGCATTCGGCATCGAGACAGTGGTGTTCAACGATCAGCCCGACGGCTTCAATATCAACAAGGACTGCGGCGTGACCTCGATGGAAGATCTGCTGGAATTTGTCAAAAATGAGAAATGTGATGCAGGCTTCGCGTTCGATGGCAGCGGTGAACGCTGTCTGGCAGTGGATGAAAACGGCGATTTCCTCGACGGCGACCGTCTGCTTGCCATTTTCACGCAGGATGCCCTTGAACGTAAGGAACTCAAACACAACGGCGTCGCGGTGACTGTGATGACCAACCTCGGATTTCTGCGCTTTGCAAAATCCAAAGGCGTGATCGTGCATTCGACGGAACCCTCTCCGCGGTTTGTCCCCGAACGCGTGCGCAGTGCGGGACTTTCTCTCGGCGGTGAGCGCGGCGGATATCTGTTTTTTGCCGATATGCCCGTTTCCGACGGACTTTGCACGGCTCTGCGGCTGAGCCTGCTGATGCTGCGCAGAAATGTGCCGCTTTCAGAGCTTGCAAGCGTCATGGAACATGCACCGCAGGTCTCGGTTTCCGTGCGCATCGCCGATGTCTGGCGCGAGATCTGGAAAAATGACAGCGACATCGCCGATATCATTCAGAAACGGCAGGAGGCTCTGGGCGCGGATGGCCGTATTCTTGTGCGGGAATTGCCGCATGACGCAGTCATCCAAGTGCTGTTGGAGGGCAGAGATTTTACCAAAATCAACGAATATGCGATGGAAATTGCTGAACTGATCCGCAGCAAGACGGAGCAGGGAACTGTGTGAACGCATATTCCGATGAGAGGATTTTGATATTGTGAGAGCATCTGAACACTGGGCGGATTACCGCCTTCTCGATACTTCCTGCGGGGAGCGGCTGGAACGCTGGGGTGAGATTCTTCTCATCCGCCCCGATCCGCAGGTCATTTGGCAGACCGAAAAAACAGCGCCCCAATGGCAGAAAGCCGACGGGCATTACTATCGCAGCAAAAGCGGAGGCGGACAGTGGGAATATCGCAAAAAGCTGCCCGAAAGCTGGAATATCCGATATCGCGACCTGACGTTCATCGTGCGCCCCACGGGATTCAAGCATACGGGGCTGTTTCCTGAGCAGGCGGTCAACTGGGATTGGATGCGCGAAAAGATCCGAAACGCAGGCAGACCTGTCCGCGTGCTGAATCTGTTTGCTTATACGGGCGGTGCGACGCTTGCCTGTGCGGCAGCAGGCGCAGAAGTATGCCATGTGGATGCTGCGAAAGGGATGGTGCAGTGGGCGAGAGAGAACGCGGCGGCATCGGGTCTGACCGAAAAGCCCATTCGCTGGATCGTGGACGACTGCGAAAAATTCATCCGCAGAGAGGCAAGACGCGGCAAGACCTACGATGCGATCATCATGGACCCGCCCTCTTACGGCAGAGGTCCTTCGGGCGAGATCTGGAAGCTCGAAAACTGCATCTATCCGCTGGTTGAAGCGTGCAGGGATGTGCTTTCCGATGATCCGCTGTTCTTTTTGCTCAACAGCTATACCACGGGGCTTTCTCCGTCGGTGATGGGCTATCTGCTGCAATCACTGCTGGTGCAGAAATACGGCGGGCTGGTTTCCGCAGATGAGATCGGGCTGCCTGTTGCGCTTGCAAACGCGGTTTTGCCCTGCGGTGCGACGGCAATCTGGGAGAAGTGAGAAAACGGCATCGCAGCTGTTTATGAATGCGCCGCAGGCACATATTTTTTGGAGGACAAATGGAATCTTTGATTTCAATTCAGGACGTTCGTTTTTCATATGCGTCGGAGGACGAAAATCAGCCTGTAACTGAGGTTTTGAAGGGCATTTCCCTCGAGATCGGCAGGGGTGAGCTGGTCGCGGTGCTGGGGCATAACGGCTCGGGAAAATCCACGCTTGCCAAGCTGCTCAACGCGATTTTGCTGCCCACATCGGGCAAAGTGCTCGTGGACGGCATGGACACCGCCGATGAGGAACGTCTTTTCGATATCCGTCAGCGCGTAGGCATGGTGTTTCAGAATGCCGATAACCAGATCGTTGCCACGATCGTTGAGGAAGATGTCGCCTTCGCCCTTGAAAACATGGGCGTTGACCCCGCCGAAATGCGGGAGCGTGTCGATGAGGCACTCAAAGCCGTCAAGATGTACGATTTTCGGGAGCACGCGCCGCATCAGCTTTCGGGCGGACAAAAACAGCGTGTTGCCATCGCGGGCATCATTTCCATGCGCCCCGACTGCATCGTGCTGGACGAACCCACTGCCATGCTTGATCCGCAGGGACGCAAGGAAGTCATGAAAACCATCAGACGGCTCAATCGGGATCATGGCATCACGGTCATTCTCATCACGCATGAGATGGACGAAGCCGCACAGTGTCAGCGCATTGTCGTCATTGACCACGGCAGTGTGCGCATGGACGATGTGCCGGAAAAGGTCTTTTCGCGTGTGGATGAAATGAAGGAGATCGGGCTGGATGTGCCGCAGGCAACTGAACTCGTGCATTTGCTGCGGGCGGCAGGCTGCGGCCTCGATCCTGAGATCATCACCGAAGACGCTTGTGCGGATGCACTTGCGAAATTGCTGCTCGCGGAGAAGTAATTACGCTTTCTCCGCTTTTGCGCTTATTTTTGCACCCTAGGAACGGAGGCTTTCCATGCCAATTCTGGAAGCAAAAAATCTCACCTATACATACAGCATCGGCACCCCTTTTGAAAAAACTGCGGTCGATCACATTGACCTGCAAATTGAGGAGGGGGAGTTTGTCGGTGTCATCGGACATACAGGCTCGGGAAAATCCACGCTCATGCAGATGATGAACGGGCTGCTCGAACCCACGGACGGGCAGATTTTTCTCGGCGGCAAGGACATCTGGGATAAAAAAGCTGACCGCAGACAGGTGCGGTTTCAGGTTGGGCTGGTGTTTCAGTATCCCGAATATCAGCTTTTTGAGGAGACGGTCTACAAGGATATCGCATTTGGGCCAAAGAACATGAAACTCTCAGACGAAGAAATCGACCGCCGCGTGCGTGAGACTGCTGAGGCAGTCGGACTTTCGGAGGATCTGCTGCAAAAGGCACCCTATGCACTTTCGGGCGGTCAGAAACGCCGTGTCGCGATCGCAGGCGTCATGGCGATGGAACCCAAGGTGCTGATTCTCGATGAACCCACGGCGGGGCTTGACCCAAAAGGCAGAACCAAAATCCTCACACAGCTTCAGGCATATCACAAGCGCACGGGCTGCACCATTCTGCTTGTTTCGCACAGCATGGAGGATGTCGCAAGATACGCATCCAAGCTGCTGGTGTTGTCGCAGGCAAAGGTGGTCTGTTACGATACCCCGTCGGGCGTGTTCAGACAGTCACAGTCGCTGGAGGAAATGGGGCTTGCGCTGCCGCAGATCACCCGCATTTTCAAGAGTCTGGAGGAACGCGGCATTCACTTTGAGGATGAGGTCTACACTGTCAAATACGGCGCAGAGTTGCTCAAAGCAAGGCTTGCGGAAAGGGGTGACGGCGTATGCTGAAAGATATCACCCTTGGGCAGTATTTCCCGATGAACAGTGTCGTGCATCGCATGGATGCGCGGTTCAAGATCATCATTACGCTGCTGTATCTCGTTATGCTGTTCTGGGGGCAGCACATCTGGAGCCTGATCGCTGGGCTGCTGTTTACGCTGCTCGCAACTTTCTGCTCAAAAATCCCTGTCAAAATGATCGTCAAGAGCATCAAGCCCATTGTGCCGATCTTGATTTTCACGGGGCTGCTCAATCTGTTTATGCTCGACGGCGGCGATATCTACTGGCAGTGGAAGTTTCTCAAGATCACGCAGGAGGGCGTGCAGACCTCGATTTTTATGGTGGTGCGCATCTGTCTGCTGATCGCAGGCACTTCTCTGCTGACTTATACCACATCCCCGATCGTGCTGACCGATGCGATCGAGGCATTGCTTTCGCCGCTGAAACGGTTCAAAATGCCTGTTCACGAGCTTGCCATGATGATGACCATTGCGCTGCGGTTCATTCCCACGCTGATCGAGGAGACCTCGAAGATCATGGCGGCACAAAAGGCGCGTGGTGCAGATCTCGAAAGCGGCAGTATCATGCAGCGGGCACAGGCACTTGTGCCGATTCTGATTCCGCTGTTTGTTTCGGCGTTTCGCCGCGCCGAGGAACTCGCTCTTGCGATGGAATGCCGTTGTTATCACGGCGGTGAGGGCAGAACTCGGCTGCGGAAACTGCAAAGCGGGCTGCGCGATTATGTTGCACTGGGTATCATGCTGCTGTTGCTTGCGGCGGTGATCGTGCTGAATACACTGGCATGACCGCCTTGTGATTTCGATTGGAGAATCTATCTTTTATGCGAAATATCAAACTCACGATTGCTTACCGCGGAACACGATACCACGGCTTTCAGCGTCAGCCGAATGCCGTCACCGTGCAGGGCGAGCTCGAAAAAGCACTCTCCCGCATCCTGAACGGTCCCGTCACCGTTTACGGCTGTTCACGCACCGATACGGGCGTTCATGCGAATATGTTTTGTCTGCATCTGCTCACCGAACGTATCATCCCGTGCAAAAATCTCGTGCGTGCCGCAAACGGCGAACTGCCCGATGACATCTCCGTGCTTTCTGCCGCCGAGATGCCGCTCGATTTTCATGCGCGGTTTGACTGCAAAGGCAAGGAGTATCTTTACCGCATTCACAATCACGAAAGCAAGAATCCGTTTTCCACCGATCTGGCATTTCACTATCGCCGTCCGCTGGATGTCGATTTGATTCGTGCGGCTGCTTTGCCCATTATCGGCACACACGACTTTCACAGCTTCTGCGCACAGGCGACAGAAAAATCCAACACCATCCGGACAATCTATGATGTTTCCATAGAACGTCATGGGGATGCCGTGGATTTGCTTGTCAGCGGCGATGGTTTCCTGTATAATATGGTTAGGATCTTTGTCGGCACACTGCTCGACATCAACGAGGGGAATTTTCCCCCCGATGCCCTGCCCGATATTCTCGCTGCCAAGGACAGGCTTGCCGCAGGGCGCACAGCAATGGCACACGGGCTGTATCTCAACCGCGTGTTTTATGATGAGAACGAAATTCCGCGGCACGGAGACAAACAGATATCAACCTGACACGGATACTGAGAAAGGATTGCAATGATAAAGCGAAAAGCAAAACCTGCCGATGAGCCGCGAAAAGCTCCGCAGCAGGAAGATCTGTATGCTGTACGCCGAAAGAAAAGACGGCGGCGGCATTTACGGCGTGCCATTATCTTTGTTTGCGTTGCCGCGCTGCTGATCTTGCTCTATCAGCGGCGTGAGGACTGGATTCCCAAGCTGGAGGAAATCAATCTCTCGCATCAGGCAGTGCAGCAAAACGACGGCACACTCTCTGAGGGCAATTTCCCGCTCTCCATTTACGGCGGTGCTTCCTATCAGACCGCCGCGCTCGACAATGTGCTGCTGATCTTGAGCGACACCTATCTCTACCTCTATCAGACCGACGGCTCGCTGTTATCCCGCCGTCAGCACGCTTACGGCAGTGCGATGCTGCAGTGTCAGGGCAGTTATGCTCTGGTCTACGAAAGCGGCGGTACGCATTTCCGCTTGGAGGGCAGCAGCAAAACCTATTTTGAAAAGAATGTCAGCGACCCCATCGTGTTTGCCCGTGTCTCCGATGCAGGCTATACCGCAGTGGTCACAGGCTCCGATACTTCCGCCTGCAAGCTGATCGTCTATAACAAAAAGGGCAAGCAGATCTATATGCGAAATTGCGTGGAAAAGCTGACGGAAGTCTCCTTCCGCGCTGACCACGAGGGCTGCTACGGCGTCACGATCCATGCCGAGGGCGGCTCAGTGAAATCCGTCGTGCATAACTACGATTTTGCGAAAAAAGAAGAAAACTGGGCAAGTCAGCCCCTTGACATGCTCTGCATTTCGGTATATAATACCAATGGGGACAATGTGTTCGTCATGGGCGACACCTGCTGCGCGTATCTCAGCTTTTCGGGTGCAACGCTCGGCACATATGTTTATCCCGATGCCCTCGTCTGCGGTGATTCTGCCGACGGTGCAGCCGCTGTTGTGCTGCGCAATGAGGAAAAACGCGAAAATTCGCTGGTGCTGCTCAACGGCACGACCGAATCACCCAAGATCCTCAATTTCGAGGGCGAGATCAAATGTGTGGACATGGACAAGGGCGGCAATTACGTCACGGTGCAGATGCGCGACAAGGTCCAGACATTCGGCTGCACGGGCGGAAAAGTCCGCAGTGCTGCCATTTCCGATACCTACGATAAATTCGTTGCAATCGGCGATTATCTGTTTATGATGGGATATGACCGTATCGACAGACTGGATTATACAGACTGAATAAAATAGAGAAATAGAATTTGTGGATTCGTCCCGACGCACGACAGCATCAGAAAAACGCATACAACGCATACATTTTAAGCTGTGGTCGGACGACAGGAGGAAAGTTGCTATGGATACGCAATTTTGGTGGGTTTTTGACGCACTGGTGGTATTCCTGTTGGTGTGGGTGATTTATTCCAATGCCAAACGTGGATTTTCCAAAGTGTTCATCATATGCATCGGTTATTTAGTTGCTGCTGTGGCAAGTTCGCTGCTTTCGGGTGTGGCTGCATCACCGCTCTATGAAGTGGTGGCAAGAAGAAGCAACATCGAGGCAATCGAGCAGGTCAATGATACGGTGAGCATTGTCGAATGCTTCACGGAAACGCTCAACGATAAGAATTACGGGATTCATTTTGATGCGCGTATCATTGAGGATTATCTCAGAGAAGAAGGCGGCAGCTTCGATCAGAACATTTACAATTACGTCAACAAACGTGCGGGATATGTCGTTGCGACGCCGCAGGAATTCAAGCAGCTTCTGAACAACTCCTTTGTGGAGGAATATGGCAGAGAGCTGAATGCAAAGCTGCCATATTACGCTGCTGCGGATTTCAGCACCAAAATGGAGACAAATCCCCATATGCTCAACAGCGTGGTCAAGCAGCTCACCGACCGTACACACTCCAAACGCGAAAATGCCGAGTTCATTGAGGATAATTTCTCGCGTGAGCCAACCACCGAAGCGTTCCGAATCTTCGTGTATTTCGTGATTTTCTCCGTGCTGATGGCAATTACTACGCTGATTTACAGCATGAATGAAAACAATATTTTTATCAATCTTCGCAGTGCCACCGAACACGTTCTGGGCGGCATGATCGGTCTTGTGGAAGCAGGCATTCTCATCATGCTGATGACCTTTGCGGTGCGTTTGCTCGTTTTGATCGGCGGCGGCCGTCTGCTCTGCTTCAACGAACCCACCATCAAGATGACTTGGGTGTTCCATTTCATCTATGACAAACTTGCCCTTCTGCTCTGAGCATTTCACAGGGCATCACCCGCAGAAAGGAGTCACCCGCTGCCGCAGTATCGGCAGGGTGAGATTATACTATGGTTTTATGCAGCAAATGTCAAAAGCGTCCCGCAGTGGTGTTTGTCACATCCATGCACGGCAATGAAAAAAAGAACGAGGGCTTCTGTCTTTTGTGCGCCAAGAAAATGAATATCCCGCAGGTGGCGGAATATATGGAGCACATGGGGCTTTCGGATGACGACATCGAACAGATGAGCGATCAGATGATGGGCATGATGGACGGCGACGCCTTTGAAATGGGCGGCGCAAGCACCATGCCGTCGTTTATCCAGAAACTGTTCCGCAACGACAACACCGTGGACGCAGAGGAATCAAAAAATCAGGAGGATACGCCTGCGGAGGGCGGAAAAAAAGAATCCGCCAAGCAGCCGAAAAAAGAGAAGGAAAAGAAAAAGGAACTCAAATTTCTGGATTCATACTGCACCAATCTTTCACAGCGTGCCGAGGAAGGCAAGCTTGACACCATCGTTGGGCGCGACCGTGAAATTGCTCGTGTTGTGCAGATCTTATCGCGCCGCCAGAAAAACAACCCCTGCCTGATCGGTGAGCCGGGCGTCGGCAAAACCGCCATTGCGGAGGGCATTGCACTCAAAATTGCATCGGGCGATGTGCCGTTCCATCTGCGTGACAAGAAAATCTATCTCCTTGACCTGACTGCTCTGGTTGCAGGCACGCAGTTCCGCGGTCAGTTCGAGAGCCGTGTCAAGGGACTTGTCGAGGAAGTCAAGGAGCAGGGCAATGTCATTCTGTTCATCGACGAGGTACACAATCTTGTCGGCACGGGTGATGCAGAGGGCTCCATGAATGCTGCCAATATCCTGAAACCCGCGCTTTCACGCGGCGAGGTGCAGGTCATCGGTGCGACGACTTTCACCGAATACAGAAAATATATCGAAAAAGACGGTGCGCTGGAACGTCGTTTTCAGCCTGTCAAGGTGGAAGAACCCACCATCGAGGACACTGTCTCCATCTTGAACGGCATTGCAAAATATTACGAGGAATATCACCGCATTCACATTGCGCCGCATCTGCTGCGGATGTGCGCGGTGCTGTCAGAACGGTATATCACTGACCGTTTTCTCCCTGACAAGGCCATCGATCTGCTCGATGAAAGCTGCGCATATGCGAGTATTTCACACCCTGAGATCGCGGATGTGGACATCGTGGCAAAGGAGATCGGGGAAAAGCAGGCAGAGGTGGAAAGCATCGAATCTGAGGTGGAGCCTGATTATCAGCTGCTTGCCGAGAAAAAGGGCGAGCTGATCCGTCTGCGTCAGCACGCCGATGAGGTCAAAGCCGTTGCTGAAAGCGTGCAGGTGCAGGCTTCGGATCTGGCTCACGTCATTGAACTTTGGACGGGTATCCCCGCAAACAAGATCGAGGAAACCGAGTTTGTCAAGCTGCAAAACCTCGAAAGCCGTCTTTCGGAGAAAATCATCGGGCAGGATGAAGCCATCAAGGCACTCTCCGCCGCGATCAAACGCTCGCGCGTGCAGCTCACCAAACGCCGCAGACCTGCATCTTTTATTTTTGTGGGTCCCACGGGCGTCGGCAAAACGGAACTTGTCAAGGTGCTTTCGTCGGAACTGTTCGATTCCACCGAGCCGCTGATTCGTCTGGACATGACGGAATATATGGAAAAGCACGCTGTTTCGCGCATGATCGGTTCACCTCCCGGATATGTGGGCTACGACGAAGCGGGACAGCTCACCGAAAAAGTGCGCCGCAGACCGTATTCAGTGATTTTGTTTGACGAAATCGAAAAAGCGCATCCCGACGTCATGAACCTGCTGCTGCAAATCCTCGATGAGGGCAGGATCGACGATGCACAGGGACGTTCGGTCAACTTTGAAAACACCATCATCGTGATGACCTCGAATGCAGGCAGCACGGATAAATCGACGGGTGTGGGCTTTAATCGCACTGAGGATGAAATCTCGCGGGAAAAGGCGATGAAAGCACTGAAAGATTTCCTGCGCCCCGAGTTCATCGGCAGAGTGGATGAAATTATCGTGTTCAAGCCGCTTTCCGTCGAGAATTATGCGAAGATCGCCGGGCTGATGCTTGGCGAGACCGCCGAGGCACTTGCCGAGCAGAATATCACACTGGACTGGGACGACGCTGCACTCGAATGGGTGGCGAAGCAGTCGCACGGGCAGAAGTATGGTGCGCGTGATATCCGTCGTGTGCTGCGTGACCATGTGGATGACAAAATCGCATCTCTCATCATTGAGGGCGGCGTGAAAGGCAAGGCAATCCACATTCGCGGCGGCGAAAACGGCTTGGAAATTTTCGCAGATGAATAAGAACAGCACCGTCCCGCGGAAGAAATCGGGACGGTGCTTTTTTCAGGAGGTGATCGGATGCGGGAGATACACCCCATTGCACCCGTTTTTGACGCTGATTCGCGCATTTTGATTCTCGGAAGTTTCCCGTCGGTCAAATCGCGGGAGGCAATGTTTTTCTACGGGCATCCGCAAAATCGGTTTTGGCGCGTGACTGCCGCGGTGTTTGAAAATGACATTCCGCAAACCATTGACGAAAAACGCTCGTTTTTGCTGCGAAATCATATTGCAGTGTGGGATGTGATCGCGTCGTGTGAGATCGTCGGTTCCTCGGACAGCAGCATCCGCGAGGTCGTGCCGAATGATTTGTCTGATGTTCTAAAAACCGCGCAGATACGGAAGATTTTCGTGAACGGCGGAACTGCCGCGAAGTATTATGCGAAGTATCAGTATCCGTGCACGGGCATTGCCGCTGAGACGCTGCCATCGACGAGTCCGGCAAATGCCGCGTGGACGCTCCAAAAGCTGATTGCCGCTTGGCAGGTCATTCGATTGTGAATTCTGATCGGGCACTGCCGCCGGCTCTGCAAGCCAATGAATATGAAAAAGCTCCATGAATACGGTGTATTCATGGAGCGATTCTGTTTATTTGCGGTTTTTATCGAACAAAATATCCAAACCCTTGAGCAGCAGTTCGTCATCAAGAATGATGTCGTGCTTGCAGTGCGGCACGATCAGCGTGGAAAGCCCGCCGCTTGCCACCACCGTTGCTTCATAGCCGAGCTCATCCATCATGCGGTCAAGCAGTCCGTCGATCGCCGACGCATTGCCGAACACCAAACCGCTCTGCATCGAGTCGATCGTGTTGGTGCCAATGACCTTCGACGGGGCTTTCAGATGTATTTTCGGGAGCTGTGCCGTTGCATTTTCCAGCGAGCCGAGTGCGATCTGCACACCGGGCAGAATCAAGCCGCCGATGAAATTGCGATTTTTGTCCACCACGGTCATGGTGGTTGCGGTGCCCATGTCGATGACGATGACCGGTGCGCCGTAATCGTGAATTGCCGCGACCGATGCGACCACGAGATCGCTGCCGACCTGCGTGGGCTGATCCATCAGAATGTTGATGCCCGTTTTGATGCCGGGTCCCACGACCATCGGCTCAATGCCTGTCAGTTTGCGGATCGCCGCCGAAAGTTTATCGGTGAGCGGCGGAACGACCGACGAAATGATCGCGCCGTCCAGCGCATCTGCGTCGATTTTGTGCAGTTCCAACACCATATGGCAGTCAATGGCGTATTCCAGATCGGTTTTGGTATTGCTTGTGTGCATCCGTTCCACAAAGGTCACTTTGTGGTCGATCGCACAGCCGATGACGATATTTGTGTTTCCGATGTCGATAGTCAATATCTGCATAATGCCAAGCCTCCTGCGGGAAATGTGCGAATCACTCTGCCGCTTTGACAGAATCATATTTGCGGAGCAAACCCGATTTGTCCAGTGCAGCACCGACTGCGCCGGTGATCACTGCGGTGACAACGGCTTCGATCAGTGCGTTGACGCCTGCGAATGCCGCCACAAACAGAAATACGTTTTCTGTGGAGATGCCGAATTCCGCCATTTTGCCGATGAACGCGTCGTTGTTCCAGAAGAACAGGATTACGGAGCCGACGAACAAAACCGTGTTTGCCAGAGCCGCTGCCAGACCGGTGATGGCAAATCCCGGAATGCCGAGCGGTTTGGTGAGTTTTGCGGTGCCGTCAGCGATCATGCCGGCAAACAGACGCGCCACCACGCAGATGATAAAGCAGAACAGCGGGTTGACGCTCATAAAAAACACGCCGAGCGCGGACATACCAAAGCACTGAATGAAGCTTGTGATACCGAACAGCAGCCCGAGGATGGTTCCGACAGGCTTGCCGCAGGCAACGGCTCCAATCGCAACGGGGATCATCAAAAACGAAATTTCGATGACACCCGCTTTGAGGTATCCGAGCGGCGTGAATGCCATCATGATGACGATGGCAGAGAGCATCGCCGTCATGACCATTTTGTAAGTTTTTCCATTCGTATTGCGCATAAAAAATGCCTCCTCCATGTTATTATTCCCAAGCGCGGGATACAATACGCGGACACTGACATCGGGACGGGTGAGCGGGGAACTTTCGGCGCATGGAGTCCGTCTATTGACGGTATTCCTGCCTGCCTGCCCTTTTCATCCGACAACAGTATAGCATATGCGGGGCGGTTTGTCAAGAAAAATTTTTCTGTTTGCGCAGAAAGGCGAAAAATCGAAAAAATTCATATTTTCCCCCTTGCTTTTTTTGACGATATATGGTAGAATAGAACGTACTGCACGGAAAGAGACTGACGCAGTCCATTTTCTTGATTTTTTTGGAGGATTACCATGAAGTACGGCTACTTTGATTTGCAAAACAAAGAATATGTGATTACCCGTCCCGACACTCCCGCCGCATGGTCGAATTATCTCGGAGACCCTGAATACGGCGCGATCATCACCAACAATGCCGCAGGCTACAGCTTTGTCAAAAGCGGCGCAAACGGCAGAATCGGCAGATTCCGTTTCAACTCGATGATGTCGCTTCCCGGGCGGTATATTTATCTGCGCGACAAGGAAACGAAGGATTTCTGGTCGGCATCGTGGCAGCCTGTCGGCAAGCCGCTGGAGCAGTATAAATCGGTCTGCCGCCACGGTACCGCTTATACCGTCATCACATCGGAATATGCAGGCATTAAATCGGAGACGACTTATTATGTGCCCGATACCTATGAGGTCTGGCAGTGCAAGATCACCAATCAATCGGACAAGCCCCGCACGCTTTCGGTGTTCGGCTTCATCGAATTCACCAATGACAGCAACTATCAGCAGGATCAGGTGAATTTGCAGTACACGCTGTTTATTTCGCGCACCAGCTTTGAGGGCGGCAACCGTATCGTTCAGCACATCAATGAAAACTCCGGCAGAGACGAAACAGGTTCCAACCATATGGAGCGTTTCTTTGGTCTGGTGGGTGCGCCTGTGCAGTCGGCAAACGGTGATCTGTCCAGCTTCATCGGTCCTTACCGCACCTATGCAAACCCTATCGCTGTCGAAAACGGTGTCTGCGACGGCACCATGAACTATAACTCCAATGCCTGCGGTGCTTTGCAGTCTGAAATCACCCTTGCGCCCAACGAGACCCGTACCCTGATCTATGTGTTCGGTCAGCGCAATGCGGCGGAATCGGCGGAGATTCTCAAGAAATACGAGGAAGCGGGCAAGGCGGATGCGGAAATCGCAAAGCTGCGCGATTACTGGCACGATCAGCTTTCACACTTCGAGGTGGAGACACCCTCGGAGGAATTCAACAATATGGTTGGCGTGTGGAATGCTTATCAGTGCTACATCACCTCGATCTGGAGCCGTGCGGCATCTCTGATCTACTGCGGTGAACGCAACGGTTACGGCTACCGCGACACCGTGCAGGATATTCAGGGCATCATCCATCTGAATCCCGATATGGCACTCGACAAGATCCGCTTCATGCTCTCTGCACAGGTCGATAACGGCGGCGGTCTGCCGCTGGTGAAGTTCAACCACAACGCAGGTCACGAAAACACCCCCGATGACCCCTCCTATGTCAAGGAAACAGGGCATCCCTCCTATCGTGCGGATGATGCGCTCTGGCTGTTCCCGACGATCGTCAAGTATATTGGTGAGAGCGGCAATCAGGCATTCCTCGATGAGGTCATCGTCTATGCAAACGGCGGTGAGGACAGCGTTTACAATCACCTGAAGCGTGCCATCAACTTCTCGATGGAGCGTCTGGGTGCGCACCATATGCCCGCAGGTCTGCACGCTGACTGGAATGACTGTCTGCGCCTGGGCGCAAAGGGCGAATCGACCTTTGTGGCATTCCAGCTTTATTACGCGATTCGTGTGATGAAGGATATGGCGGAATACCAGAAAGACACGGAGTATCTTGCATATCTCGAAAAGATTCAGGCAGATTTGTCGGAGATCCTCGGCAAGTGCTGGGATGAGGACAGATTCATCCGCGGCATTCGTGAGGACGGCACCATTGTCGGAGCGAAAAAAGATCCCGAGGCAAATATGTGGCTGAATCCGCAGAGCTGGTCGGTCATTTCGCAGTTTGCAAGCAAAGAACAGGGCGAAACTGCAATGGAGAGCGTTCACAGCATCCTCAACACGCCTTACGGCGCAAAACTGCTCGAACCGCCCTACGTTGACCATTATTTCGACGGTGCGCTGATGCACATTTTCAATCCCGATACCAAAGAAAACGGCGGTATCTTCTCGCAGTCGCAGGGCTGGCTGATTCTCGCAGAATCGCTGCTCGGACACGGCGACAGAGCATTTGAATACTTCATGGAGACTTCGCCTGCGGCAATGAATGACAAAGCAGAGATCCGCGTCATGGAGCCGTATGTGCACGGACAGTTCACGGAGAGCAAGCGTTCACCGTTTGCAGGCCGTTCGCACGTTCACTGGCTGACAGGCACCGCTTCGACGGTCATGGTCGGCTGTGTGGAGGGTATCTGCGGTATGCGGACAGAACTTGACGGTCTGCGCATTGACCCGTCGATTCCGTCGGCATGGGAAAGCTTCAAGATTCGCAAGCTGTTCCGCGGCAAATGGCTCAACATCACCGTGCAGAACCCGAATCATGTGCAGTGCGGTGTCAAGTCGATGACGGTCAACGGCAAGGCTTGCGAGGGCAATTTCCTCGCGGCGGATGCACTGGCTGAACAGAATGAAATCGTGGTTGTGCTTGGATAATCACGCGAATACACGGGAATGAGGTTCTCCCGCGGCGAAAGCCGAAACCGCTTTCAAAAGCTGATGACTTCTGCGAGATACGCAGGAGTTGTCAGCTTTTTTGATGCAGAAAGGACGATGTTACATGATTTTGGAGGGCATTGCACTGCTCTGGATTCTGGGAATGCTGCTCGGATGGGCGGCACAAAAATTACGGCTGCCGTCGCTCACGGGAATGATCGCGGCGGGCATTCTGCTCGGAAGTGTGCTGCATCTGCTGGATGACGATTTGATGGCGATTTCTGCGCAGATTCGTCAGTTTGCTCTTGTTGTGATCTTGCTTCGCGCAGGGCTTTCACTGGATATTGCATCGCTCAAAAAAGCAGGAAGACCTGCGATTCTGCTGTGTTTTGTCCCTGCAACTGCAGAACTGCTCGGCGTTTGGCTGCTGGCACCGCCGCTGTTTGGTGTCTCGCGGATGGAGGCGGCACTCATCGGGGCGGTTTTGGCGGCGGTATCGCCTGCGGTGGTGGTGCCGCGGATGCTGAAACTCATGGAACAAAAGCGCGGCACAAATCATCAGATCCCGCAGATGCTGTTGGCGGGTGCTTCGGCGGATGATGTATATGTCATGGTGCTTTTCTCCGCATTTTCGTCGATTCTGGCAGGCGGCAAATCCTCGGTGCGCGATTTCGTGCAGATCCCGACGTCGATTTTGCTTGGCGGAATTGTCGGGCTTGGCGTGGGACTTGCGCTTGCATGGTGGATGAAACGTGCAGGGATGTCTCAAACAAAAAACACGATTTTACTGCTTTGTGCGGCATTTTTGCTCATGAGCCTGCAAACGCGGACAGAGCAGTGGATTCGGGTGTCGGGCATGATCGGCGTGATGACGCTCGGTATGTCACTTGCAGCGAAAAATCAAGCAAATGCGAAAGAATGTGCGGAAAGCTGCAACCGTATCTGGACGGCGGCGGAACTGCTGTTGTTTGGATTGGTCGGTGCGGCAGTCAATCTCGAAAGCATCCCGAAATATGGCGTAAAAGCGTTGATTCTCGTGATTTTTGCGATGTGCTTTCGCATGGCGGGTGTCTGGCTTTCGATGCTCGGCACACGGCTTGATCGGCGCGAGCGGCTGTTCTGTATGCTTGCCTATACCCCGAAAGCAACCGTGCAGGCGGCAATCGGTGCGATCCCGTTGGCGATGGGTCTGCCGTGCGGTGATCTGGTGCTTTCCGTGGCGGTGTTGGCAATTTTGTTCACCGCACCATTCGGGGCTTTTGCCATCGACCTGACCGCCGAAAAACTACTGTCATCAGCAGCGGCGCAGAATGAGTGCTGATCGTTCAGCGTGTTCGTTTTTTCACAGAACATCGTCAATCTGCCATGTATCCACCGCGATACGGATGCCTGAATATACAAAACTGCCAAAGATTTTGCTGCCGCTTGACATCTCAGCAAAAAAGTGGTATCCTATGTTTAGCACTCGGATAGATTGAGTGCTAGCACATCAAATCGGGGTCTGCAAGCAAAAGCGCAGACGCGGAAAGGAGCGTGTTTTCGCAATGGACGACCGCAAGCTTCGTATCCTTGCTGCTGTTGTCGATGCTTATGTTACCACAGGAGAGCCTGTCGGTTCCAAAACCATCGCTGCATTGCCCGATATTCACGTTTCTCCTGCTACGATCCGCAACGACATGGCAACGCTTGAACAGCTCGGGCTGCTCGAACAGCCGCACACTTCCGCAGGCAGAATCCCAACATTTCAGGGGTATAAAGTCTATATCGAGAAGTGTATGCACGGCGCAAAGCTCAGCGATGACGAGCGTGAACGCCTCGACGAAATGTTTTCCGACGATGTGCCGCTCACCGAAGATCTGCTGATCCAGTCTGCGACCACCGCACTTGCCGAGATCACCAAATGCGCCGCTGTTGCCGTCAATGCAACGCCGCAGTTTTCCGTGATCTCCAAAGTCGAGGTCATTCCGACGGGCAAACGGCTCTATGTCATATTGCTCATTACATCGGCAGGGAGCATTAAAAATAAGGCGTGCAGGCTCGAATTTGACCTCTCGGAGGAACAGCTTGCGTTTTTCACCGCCTTTCTCACCGAGCATCTCCACGGCGTTTCCGTCAACGATCTGTCGGCGGAAATGATGGATCAGCTCATCACCGCACTCGGCACTTATATGGTGACACTTTCGCCGCTGGTGCAGGGGCTTTATGAGCTTTCCCGCGATATGATGCGGCAGGAGCTGACCGTAAACGGTACGCGCAACCTGCTCACCTGCAATGAACTTGACACGCAGGATATCGTCGAATTCATGGAGCATCAGGAGGACGTCATCATGCCGCTTCTGAATGATACGTTCAGCGGCATCCATGTGATGTTCAGCGATGAGAATTCGCACACGCCCGATCAGAATACCTTTGTCATCGGCAATTCCAGCATGATCGTCAGCAGGTATCACAAAGACGGCAGAGACGCGGGCGGTCTAGGCATTATCGGTCCGATGCGGCTTGACTACGCAAAGGTCATCCCGTATCTCGAATATTTCACACAAAAAATTACGGATTTGATTTCCGAAAAGGAGGACGACGACATATGACAGATGAACTGCGCGATGCAGACGGCTGCGAGGATTATGAATCCATGGAAGAAAGCGGTCTGCATACCGAAGCGGAAACCGAACCCGATGCGCAACAGCCGCAGGAGACCGCCGATCAGGGCGACTTCGCGGAGGAGGATATCCCGTTTGATGAGACCGATGACGGCGAGCCCGAAATCGTGGAGGAATCTCCGCTGGAAAAGGAACTTGCCGATACCAAAGAAAAGTATATGCGGCTGTTTGCGGAGTTTGACAACTATCGCAAGCGCACCGCAAAGGAGAAATCCGAGACCTATCAGGATGCAGTTGCAAAAACGGTTCTCGAACTGCTGCCCGCTGTTGACAGCTTCGAGCTTGCCCTGAAAGCACCCTGTTCCGATGAGGCATATCGCACGGGCATGGAGAAGATCTATCAGCAGATGACCACGCTGCTGACAAAACTCGGCGTCGAGGAGATCCCCGCACAGGGCGAGCCCTTTGACCCGAAACTCCACAATGCGATCCGTCAGGTGGAGGATGAAAACTTCGGCGAAAGCACCGTCTGCGAGGTCTACCAGAAAGGCTACACCCTCGGCAGCCGCCAGATTCGCCCCGCGATGGTTGCCGTCGCAAACTGAAACTGAAAACCGAATTCCCCGTGCAGGACTGCACATACTATATTCGTAAATCATATTTACCCAGACCTTTAAGGAGGAGTTTATTATGGGAAAAGTAATCGGTATTGACCTTGGTACAACCAACTCTTGTGTCGCTGTTATGGAAGGCGGCAACGCTGTTGTCATCCCGAATGCGGAAGGCGCAAGAACCACCCCGTCCGTTGTTGCAGTCTCCAAGACAGGCGAGCGTCTCGTCGGTCAGATCGCAAAGCGTCAGGCAATCGCAAACCCTGACAACACCGTGATCTCCATCAAGCGTAAAATGGGCACTGACCAGAAAGTGACCATCGCCGATAAGGCTTACACCCCGCAGGAGATCTCTGCCATGATCCTTCAGAAACTGAAGTCTGATGCAGAGGCTTATCTGGGCGAGCCTGTCACCGAAGCTGTCATCACCGTGCCTGCTTACTTCACTGACTCTCAGCGTCAGGCAACCAAGGACGCAGGTCAGATCGCAGGTCTGACTGTGAAGCGTATCATCAACGAGCCGACTGCTGCTGCTCTTTCCTATGGCATTGACAAGGAAGAAGAACAGAAGATCATGGTGTTCGACCTCGGCGGCGGTACGTTCGATGTCTCCATCATCGACATGGGCGACGGCGTCACCGAAGTGCTTGCAACCGCAGGCAACAACCGTCTGGGCGGCGATGACTTCGACCAGCGCATCATCGACTGGATCCTCAGCGAATTCAAGGCACAGGAAGGCATCGACCTCCGCAGCGACAAGACTGCGATGCAGCGTCTCAAGGATGCAGCAGAAAAGGCAAAGATCGAACTTTCTTCTGTCACCACCACCAACATCAACCAGCCGTTCATCACGGTTGACGCATCCGGCCCCAAGCACCTTGATCTGAACCTCACACAGGCAAAATTCAACGAGCTGACTGCTGACCTCGTTCGTGCAACGATGGGTCCTGTCGAGCAGGCACTGCGCGATTCGGGCCTGAACGCATCGGAACTTGACAAGGTACTGCTCGTCGGCGGTTCTTCCAGAATCCCGGCAGTGCAGCAGGCAGTCAAGGAGCGCATCGGCAAAGAACCGTTCAAGGGCATCAACCCCGATGAATGTGTCGCTTTGGGTGCTGCTTATCAGGGCGGCGTGCTTGGCGGCGACGTCAAGGGCGGTCTGCTGCTGCTCGACGTCACCCCGCTCTCTCTGGGTCTCGAAACGATGGGCGGCATCTGCACCAAGCTGATTGAGCGCAACACCACCATTCCGACCAAGAAATCGCAGGTGTTCTCCACCGCTGCCGATAATCAGCCCGCTGTTGATATCTGTGTCCTTCAGGGTGAGCGTGAATTCGCAAAGGATAACAAAAAACTGGGCGAATTCCGTCTGGACGGCATTGCACCCGCACCCCGCGGCGTGCCCCAGATCGAAGTCACTTTCGATATCGACGCAAACGGCATTGTTCATGTTTCCGCAAAGGATCTGGGCACGGGCAAGGAGCAGAATATCTCCATCACCGCTTCCACCAACATGAGCAAGGACGACATCGACCGCGCTGTGCGTGAGGCTGAGCAGTTTGCCGAGGAAGACAAGAAGCGCAAGGATCAGGTGGATGCGAAGAACAACGGCGAGAGCCTGTGCTTCCAGTGCGAAAAAGCAATGGAAGAATTCGGTGACAAGGTGACCGAGGACGACAAGGCACCGATCAACACCGCGATCGCTGACCTGAGAGAAGCCCTCAAGGGTGAGGATTACGACGCAATCAAGGCAAAAACTGATGCTTTGCAGCAGGCATTCTATGCACTGAGCGGCAAGGTCTATCAGAATGCAGCACCCAACGGCGCACCCGATATGAGCAACATGGGCGATATGGGCGGCATGGGCGGCTCTATGCCGAATGATGACGACAATGTCGTTGACGCAGACTTCACCGAGGCTTAAGCCATAACTGAATCATGCAAGGGGACGGGGGAGCAGCTTCACCGTCCCCTTTGTGCGCTTTTGGACTTTTTTATGGATTTTCTCGGCAAGTTGCCAGAAAATTCCGTTTTCCTCTTGCAAGTCTGAAAGAAATATGGTATAATAAACTGAATGACTGTGCGGCACAATGCTGCACGATATCTACTGATACTGAGATACTCAGACGAAAGGGTGTTCAAGCTATGGCAAGCAAGCGAGACTATTATGAGGTGCTGGGCGTCAGCCGCGATGTCACCGATGACGAGCTGAAAAAGGTGTATCGTCAGCTTGCAAGAAAATATCATCCCGATTTGCATCCCGATGATCCCGAGGCGGAGGATAAGTTCAAGGAGATCACCGAAGCCTACGAAGTTCTCTCGAATCCTGAAAAGCGCGGCATTTACGACCAGTATGGTCATGACGGCCTGGAAAACGGCGGTATGGGTGCCGGCGCAGGCGGGTTCTCCGATGTCAGCGAGATCCTCGAAAGCCTGTTCGGCGGCATGGGCGGAATGTTCGGCGGCATGGGCGGCAGAAGTGCTGCAAATGCCAATGCACCGCGTCAGGGCAAGGATCTTTCCGCAAGTGTCACGCTGGATTTCATGGAGGCAGTCAAGGGCAAATCGCAGAGCATTTCTGTCAACCGACAGGAAAACTGCCCCGAATGCAGCGGCACGGGAAGTGTCGGCGGCGCGGCAGCAGAAGTGTGTAAGGATTGTCAGGGACGCGGCACGGTGAAATCGACACAGCGCACACCGTTTGGTCTGATCTCGTCCTCCAAGCCCTGCCCCAGATGCGGCGGTAAGGGCAAGGTCATCAAGAATCCCTGCCAGAAATGCCACGGTACGGGCAAGGTGCGCGTGCCGAAGAATATTACGGTGAACATTCCTGCCGGCATCGACGACGGACAGACGCTGTCAGTCAGCGGACAGGGCGATGTGGGCACGAACGGCGGTCCCAACGGCAATCTGTATGTTGCAGTCAGTGTGCGTCCGCATCCGCTTTACACCCGTCAGGGCTATGATATCCACTGCGAGATCCCGATCACTTATGCACAGGCTGTGCTTGGCGATGAGATCGTAGTGCCGACAGTTGACGGCAATGTGAAATACCGCATCGGTGAGGGCACACAAAACGGCACGACGTTCCGTCTGCGCGGCAAGGGCGTGAACCGTCCCAACCGCAATGACCGCGGCGACCAGTATGTGAAAGTGACGGTGGAAGTGCCGAAGAATCTTTCCAAGAAGCAGAAAGATCTGCTCAATCAGTTTGAAAATTCGCTTGACTCCAAGAACTATGCAAAGCGCGAGAGCTTCTTCAAAAAATTGAAAGATCTGCTCAACAAGCCGCTGAATGAATGAGGAGCATCAAAACGGCAGAGAGGACTTCTTTCTGCCGTTTTTTGCTGATAAAAATGCTTCGTAGAAGAAAAAGAATAATGTATTGAAATGGGGAAGTTTGATATGGATATGCAAAACACACCAACAAAGAACTGCCAATACTGTGGAGCGGTAATTCCTTCGGCTGCTGTGATTTGTACAGCCTGCGGCTGTCAGGTTCAGCAGATTCGACCTACAAAATTCTGTCAGTATTGCGGTGCGGTGATTCCCGCAGAGGCAGTCATTTGTACAGCCTGCGGCTGTCAGGTACAGCAAATGCGTTCAGAAACACCAAATATTGTGATTCAGAATACGAACACGAACAGCAATGTGAATGTGAACGGTTATGGGCGGGCAAAGAATAAATGGGTTGCCTTTTTCCTGTGTTTGTTTCTCGGGTATTTTGGTGCGCATAAGTTTTATGAGGGAAGAATCATCATGGGAATCCTGTATCTGTGTACTTGCGGATTATGTGGCTTGGGGTGGCTTGTGGACTGCATCATTTTGCTTTTGAAGCCCAATCCGTATTTCGTATAACAAAGTTGACGGCGGGGAGAAATCTTTTCCCTGCCGTTTTTTTATATAATTGCACGTTGAGGAAATGTACGGCACAAATGGAAAAAGCAAAAAAGTTGTGACGCGCGCTCGCTTTTTGCCGTTTTATAGACTGAGGGGTTCCTGTCCCACCCCTCAACCCACGCGAAATCCATCCGAAGGAAGATGACGTCACGGCTGTTTCACTGTCCTCCTGCCATACCACGAAATACACCATTTTTCAAATCATTTCTCATGTTTATTTTTCATAAAGTTCAGAAAAATGACTTGACAGACCATGCCCTTTTGGTGTAAAATAGGAATGTATATCAATATGAAAGGAATGGTCACAAATGGGTCTTACCCTGACTGAAAAAATCCTCTCTGCACATCTTCTGGAGGGCGAACTTGTCCGCGGCACCGAAATCGGAATCCGCATCGACCAGACCCTCACGCAGGACGCAACCGGCACTATGGCTTATCTTGAATTTGAAGCAATGGGCGTGCCGCGTGTCCGCACTGAGCGTTCTGTCGCTTACATCGACCACAACACCCTGCAAAACGGTTTTGAAAACGCCGACGATCACCGTTTCATCGGCTCCTGTGCGAAAAAGCACGGCTTGTTCTTCTCCCGTCCCGGCAACGGCATCTGCCATCAGGTGCATCTGGAACGGTTCGGCATTCCCGGCAAAACTCTCATCGGCTCCGATTCCCACACCCCCACAGGCGGCGGTCTGGGTATGCTTGCCATTGGTGCAGGCGGTCTGGATGTCGCAGTGGCAATGGGCGGCGGTGCTTATTATATCACCTGCCCGAAGATCGTCAAGGTCAACCTGACGGGCAAGCTTTCGCCGTGGGTTGCCGCAAAAGATGTGATTCTCGAAGTGCTGCGCCGTATGTCCGTCAAGGGCGGCGTCGGCAAGGTCATCGAATATACCGGTGAGGGCGTCAAGACCCTTTCCGTGCCGGAGCGTGCGACCATCACCAATATGGGCGCAGAGCTTGGCGCAACTTCCTCGATTTTCCCCTCGGACGAGCAGACACTCGCATTCCTCAAAGCACAGCAGCGTGCTGAGGTCTGGCAGCCGCTTTGCGCCGATGAAGATGCCGTTTACGATGAGGTCATTAACATCGACCTTTCCAAGCTGGTGCCGCTGGCAGCCTGCCCGCATTCGCCTGACAATGTCAAGACGATGGAGGAGATCGGAAAGCTGAAGATCGATCAGGTCTGCATCGGCTCCTGCACCAACTCCTCGCTGCTCGACATGATGAAAGTCGCTCACATTCTGAAGGGCAAGACCATTCATCCTGATGTTTCGCTTTCCATCGCACCCGGCTCCAAGCAGGTGCTGAATATGCTGGCGGCAAACGGCTGCCTCGCTGACATGATCGACGCAGGTGCGCGTATTCTCGAATCTGCGTGCGGTCCGTGCATCGGCATGGGACAGTCCCCGAATTCCGCAGGTATCTCCCTGCGTACCTTCAACCGCAACTTTGAAGGACGTTCCGGTACAAAGGACGGTCAGATCTATCTTGTATCGCCCGAAACCGCCGCTGCTTCCGCGCTGACCGGTTATCTCACCGACCCGCGCACCATCGGCGATATGCCCGCATTCAAGCTGCCTGAGGTGTTCACCATCAACGACAATATGGTGACACTGCCCGCTTCTGAAGCGGATATGGACAGCGTGGAAATTCTCCGCGGACCGAACATCAAGCCGTATCCTGACACGACACCGCTGCTCGAAACGATTGATGCACCCGTGTCTCTGAAAGTCGGCGACAACATCACCACCGACCACATCATGCCCGCAGGTGCGAAGATCCTGCCCCTGCGCTCCAATATTCCGAAGATTTCCGAGCACTGCTTTGCTGTCTGCGATGAGGAATTCCCCGCAAGAGCAAAGGCACTCGGCAAGAGCATCATCGTCGGCGGTGCAAACTACGGTCAGGGTTCGTCCCGTGAACACGCAGCACTCGCTCCGCTCTATCTGGGCGTCAAGGCTGTTCTCGTGAAGTCTTTTGCACGTATCCACCGTGCAAACCTCATCAACGCAGGCATTCTGCCGCTGACCTTTGTCAACGAGGCTGATTACGATAAGATCGCACAGGGCGATCAGCTTGTGCTCGCAGATGTCCGCAAGGCAGTCGAGGAGGGCAAAACCGAACTGACTGTTGTTGATAAGACAAACGGTGCGGAGATCCCCGTCTTCTGCGAACTGACCGGCAGAACCAAGGACATCATGCTTGCAGGCGGTCTGCTTGACTATACCCGTGAAGCTCTGAAACAGTAATAAGGCAACCTTCAATTTTCCCGTCCCGACAGGCGGCTATAGCGGCGAACCACCGCGTCAGCGAAGCAGATCCTTGTATCCATTTGGTTTTGTGCTGATTGTTCTGACATGGTGCTTTCAGGACATCGGTTTTCTGATTGCCCTGTTTCTTTGCTTGGGAATCGGCTTTGTGTGCGCATTCAGTTCCAACGAAGTGGATGCCAAGCTGAGAACGATGCGCCGCAAGCAGCCTGAAAAGTATAAAGTGCTGAGAGACACCGACACCGCCGGCAAATGGTGAGCCCTCGGGCTGTGCATTGTCGGGATTATATACCTCATCAAATTAACGCAAGGCTGAAGCTATCACGGCTTCGTAAAAATTTCACTTTGGAGGTCGATTCCAATGGATAAAATCAAAATGACAACGCCGCTTGTCGAAATGGACGGCGACGAAATGACACGGATCCTCTGGCAGTGGATCAAGGATATTCTCATCTGCCCCTATGTTGATCTGAAAACCGAGTATTATGATCTGGGACTCAAAAAGCGTGAGGAAACCAAAGACCAGATCACTGTGGACAGCGCAGAGGCTACCAAAAAGTACGGAGTTGCGGTCAAATGTGCGACCATCACCCCGAATGCTGCCCGCGTTGAGGAATACGGTCTGAGCGAAATGTGGAAATCGCCCAACGGCACGATCCGTGCGATTCTGGACGGCACCGTGTTCCGCACCCCGATCCTCGTCAAGGGCATCACACCCTATATCCCCACATGGACAAAGCCCCTCACTATTGCCCGTCACGCTTACGGCGATGTGTATAAGAACACCGAAATGGTCGTCAAGGCAGGCAGCAAGGCTGAACTTGTTTGCACCGACAAGGACGGCAATGTGACCCGTCAGCTGATTCATGATTTCAAAGGCGACGGTATCATTCAGGGACTTCACAACCGTGATGAATCCATCGAGGGCTTTGCACGCGCCTGCTTCAATTATGCACTCGACTGCAAGCAGGATCTGTGGTTCGCAAGCAAGGATACCATTTCCAAGCAGTATGACCACCGCTTCAAGGATATCTTCCAGGAGGTCTACGAGAAGGATTACAAGGAGAAATTCGAGGCGGCAGGCATCACTTACTTCTACACGCTCATCGACGATGCCGTTGCCCGCGTGATCCGTTCCAACGGCGGTTATATCTGGGCTTGCAAGAACTACGACGGCGATGTCATGTCCGATATGGTCTCCACCGCTTACGGCAGCCTTGCCATGATGACCTCTGTACTCGTTTCACCCAGCGGCGTTTACGAATTCGAGGCAGCGCACGGCACCGTGCAGCGTCACTATTATAAGCACCTCAAGGGCGAGGAAACTTCCACCAACTCCGTGGCAACGATTTTTGCATGGGGCGGTGCGCTGCGCAAGCGCGGTGAACTCGATAATCTCCCTGCACTGTGTGCGTTTGCCGATGCCCTCGAAGCTGCAACGATCCAGACCATCGAGGACGGCATCATGACCGGCGACCTCTATACTCTTTCTACACTGGAAAACAAACGCAAGGTCAACTCCAAGGAATTTCTGGAGGAAATCGGCAAGCGGCTTGATGCAAAGCTTCAGTAAGGAGGCATTCTCATGACGAAACAAGAGGTTTCGCCCTCTGTGATTCGCCGTCTGCCGCGTTATTACCGATTTCTCGGTGAACTGCACGCGCAGGGGAAAGTCCGTGTATCCTCGGGAGAACTTTCTGAGGCATTGGGGCTGACTGCGTCGCAGATTCGGCAGGATCTGAACTGCTTTGGCGGTTTCGGGCAGCAGGGCTACGGCTATAATGTTGCGGCACTGCATGAGGAAATCGGCAAGATTCTGGGTGTGACGCATCGCCGCCGTGCGATTCTGATCGGGCTTGGAAACTTGGGCAGGGCGATCGCGAATCATGTCAACTTTGCGCACTGCGGATGTGAACTCATCGGCTTGTTTGATGCAAATCCCTTTGTGGCAGGCAATGATCTGGGCGGGATGCCCATTCATCACATGGACACACTGGAGGGCTTCTGCCACATGGAGCAGCCTGAACTTGCTGTGCTTTGTCTGCCGGAGGATGCCGCATCGGCGATCGCTGCAAGGCTCGAAACACTGGGCATTCGTGCGTTCTGGAATTTCAGTCACGCCGACCTGCACCTGGAGGACGCATCTTGTTTGGTGGAGAATGTTTATCTGGATGACAGCCTGCTGACGCTTGCGTATGGTCTCAACCACGCGGATGAGACTGAATAAACACGTTCATATGCGGAGCATTCCGCTGTGATATATCCCGAATCTTGAAAAGTGGTTTCCAGAAGGATGGAAACAGAAAGGACACCAGCTATGCGATTCAAAAAAATCCTTGCAGCAGCAACTTCTGTATGTCTCGCTGCAACCTCTGCCATGACCGCATCTGTGATGCAGGCTTTTGCTGCAAATGATGCCGCAGGCGCAGAGGTCCCAACATCCGCTGAAAAGCTCGTGATCGACATTCGTGCCGACGAAACCAAAAACAACGAGGTGACAGTGGATTCTGCGAAACTGGCAAGCTCTGATTATGCAATTCCGCTTCATGTGTTCGTTCCCGTGAATCCGGGCGTTCACAGCGGCAATCTGAAGTTCCAGGTCAACGACGGCGAGGAGCAGAAGGACGGCAGCTTCAAGAACTACGGTTTCACTCTTTCCGATGCGGCTGTCTCCGATCCAAACTGCTTTGTGGGCACGCCGAACAATTCTGAGGGCATGACGACCTTCAATCCGAATTACATGAACATTTCATGGGTTTCGTCTATCAGCACCGCTTCCAATGCAGAGGCGGCAGCAGAAGCAGGTGCCACCACATGGAGCAATCCTGAATGGGCATATGACACCCAATATGCGTTTGCTGAGGCAACGCTGGTGGTTCCCAAGGGCACAAAAGCAGGCAGCTATGTGTTCGATCTGCGCGAGGAAGAGTACATCAATGCGGTGTTCCTCAACGCTGAAAACAAAATGCACGGCAAAACTTCGTTCTGCGACTGCAACCTCGAAGCCGTTGATTACGAATCCAAGCCGCTGACCATCATCGTCAGCGATGTGAAGGAAACGACAACAACCACTTCCACCACGACCACGGAAACGACCACTTCCACCACGACCACCGAAACGACCACTTCCACGACTACCACCGAAACGACCACTTCCACCACGACCACTGAAACGACCACTTCCACCACTACTTCTGAAACTACCACCGGCACTACCACTTCCACCACTGCCACGACTTCCACAGTTGAAGGGGACAGCACCACCGCCGCCACTTCGACTTCCATCTCAACAACAACCTCCACATCTTCCTCCGCAAAGGAAACCACCACAACAACATCGACCGGTGACGATACTACAACTTCTTCTACCACTTCGACCTCAACTTCTTCTTCCGAAGGAACCACGTCTACGACAGTTACCACCACTTCGGAAGGCATCTCGACCACCACAACGACCGGCACTGAGTCCACCGATGTCTGGAAGGATTCCTACAAGGTGCTGAGTGAGGGTATGTACTGGAATATCGCGGACGTTGCAGGCAAAGCCGGCGACACCGTTGAAGTTCCGATCTATGTGTTCGGTGACCTCGGCACTGCAGGCGCAACCGCTCTGATTTCCTACGACAAAGAGCTTACCATGAAAAGCGGCATTGAGGTTGGCGAAGCATACAATACCGATATGATCCTGAACACTGCAAAGCATCCTGCAATTCTGACCTTTGCATTCAGCACGAACAAGAAGGCTCCTGACGGTTCTGTTCTGGGCACCCTGAGTTTCACCATCCCGAAGGAAGCCAAGGCCGGCGAATCCTATACGATCGAGATTCTTGAAAGCTATCAGTATTCGGATGGCATTGAGGAAACCTCTGTCGAAAACCGCGATACCCACCATCACCCCGTGAAATTCATCGCAGGTTCTGTCACCGTGCTTGCTTCTGATACCGAAGTGGCACTCAATGCGACCAAGCTGAACCTCGATGAGGCAGGTCAGACCAAAGACCTGACCATCTTCAACGCAAACGGCAATGTCAAGTGGAGCAGCTCGGATGAATCCGTTGCAACTGTTGACGAGAACGGTTTTGTCACCTGTGTGAAGCCCGGCAATGCTGTGATCACGGCAACCGTCGGCGACAAGCAGTACACCTGCAACATCAGCGGCGGCATGATGATGGGCGACGTTGACAACGACGGCGATGTGGATGCGGATGACGCAACCCTCACACTGAAAGCTTATGTCTATGCTATCATGTCAAGACCTCCGCTTCTGGACGATGACGAACGCGCACGCGCAAACATCACGGGCGATAAGGATGCCAACGGTAAGGACATCGTTGATGCTTCCGACGCAACCGGTATTCTGACTTACTATGTCCGCGTCGTCGTGATGAGTCAGAAGATCACTTGGGATGACATTATCGCAAAGCTGAAAGTCTGAGCAGCGTATCCGATCAACAGTGCAGTCTGTTTGATTTGAATTCTGAAAACCGACCGAAAGGGAATCTGATTCCTTTTCGGTCGGTTTTGTTGTATTTGTGGTATGACAGGAGCGCGTGACTGGGCAGGAAGATGTCTGTATCTTTTGGCGAAAGATGATACAATGATACATAAATACTGTGCGATATGACTAGACTTGTACGTACCGATATGCTATAATATACTTGGCAATCCACTTTAGGGGGAGTGTATCCATTCTGTGCAGAGGATGCGGTACACACGAAAAAGAAACGGGATATCCTCTGCGCGGCGGGTGAATCACCGCGCAGAGAGACAAACCCGAACAAACAAAAAGAGAACGACTGATTGTCATTTTTGGAAGGAAAAGAGATTATGACCACAAAAAGAATAGTATCCATGATGACAGCCTCAGCCTTTGGCTTTGCGCTGTCTTTTGCTATCTTGCCGACCTGTCCGACGGCAAGCGCAGCAGGCAAGACTCTCACCGTTGGAAAAAACGGACAGTATCAGACAGTGAATGCGGCAGTTGCAGCAGCGGCATCCATGAACCCTGCCTCTGAAAACGACCGTATCACCATTGCCATTGAACCCGGCACCTATCGTGAGCAGATCCTCATCAACACGCCGTATCTTTCATTTGTCAACAGCGGCAGCGGCGAGGTCAAACTCACCTGGTATTACGGCATCGGCTATAAATATTATTCCGTCAGCAACGGATACTATAATGCCAATTCCGCACGGGCGAAATCGGGCAAAGCAACCCCTGACCGCTGGGGCACGGCAGTCAGACTGCAAAGCGGTGCAAAATCGTTCCGTGCAGAGAATATCACCTTTGAGAACAGCTTCAATCTGTATATGACCTCCGAGGAGGTTGCCGACGGCGTGGAACCGACAGGTGAGACCATCACGGTGCAGCGCAATCAGTGGCTTGATGCCAAAGCGAAAACTTCTACTGAGCGTGCAGCTGCGCTCTGCGTGGAAGCGAATAACTGCGAATTCTATAACTGCACGATGATCAGTTCGCAGGACACGCTTTATACGCAAGCCTCCGCTTATTTCCGCAAATGTCTGATTCAGGGCAACACAGATTACATTTTCGGCAGCGGTGATGTGGTGTTCGATGAATGTGAACTGCGTTTTGGCGGCTATACCGATAAGGCAGTCGGCGGCTATATTACCGCGGCGCGGCAGCAGGAGAAAGGCTATCTGTTCTGGAATTGCCGTGTATCGGCACAGGGCGGCATGAAAATCGGTTCAGGCTATTTCGGCAGACCGTGGCGCGATACCGCAAAGGTGCTGTTTTACAACACCAAGCTGGACAGCGAAAACCTGATTTCGGGTGCAGGCTGGACTTCGATGAGCGGCGTGGAACCTTCACAGGCAACCTTCCGCGAGTATAACACCAAGCTTTCCAATGGCGGAAACGTCAACACGGGCAGTCGTGTATGGGGCACAGTATTGCAAAGCAGCAATGCCTCCCGCGAGGGATATCTGAACGGCTGGAAACCCTATTACTTCGATGCAAGCGGCAGTGTGACCCCGCCTGTGAGCGATGGCACATCGCTGAAAGCCACACTGGAAGCGGATAAAGTGCCGAGCGGTACTTATTCGAGCAATTATGAATATAACGATTCGTTCATGCTGTGCGCAAACAATGCAGATGCCGTAATCACCGTGGATAATGGCGAAAAAACATCTTCGGACGGCATGATTTCCAGTACGCAGCGCGTCAAAATGGGCGGTGCGGGCGATACCAATAACCGTTCCATACAAATCACTGCGAAGAACGAGGGCTATGTCAAGGTTTATGTGATGTCCTCGAACAGTGAATCCACCCGCACGATGAATCTGCTTGACGCGGAGGGCAATGTCGTGGATTCGGTGGACGGCGTGACCGGCACGGATATGTCCTGTTATACGTTGGAGATTCCTTCGGTGGGATATTATTATCTTGCATCGGCAGGCAGCGGCATCAACATTTATAATATTCAGCTTTATCAAAAGGGCGATGATGAGGAACTGCCCATTCACGCGCCCGAAACCACCACAACAACGACTACAACAACCACTACCACTACCACTACCACGACTACTACCACAACCACAACGACGGATACCACCACATCCGAGACGCAGGACAAGCTGCTGAAAGGCGATACAAACTGCGACGGAATGGTGACAGTGTCTGATGCAATTCTCACCTGCCGCATTGCCAACTCTGACACGACGGTGGATGTATCAGAGACAGGGCTGATCAATGCTGACTGCGACGGTGAAAGCGGCATTTCCGCAAGTGATGTTGCAACCATTCTACGCATTGTGGCAAGAGTATGATAAATCTATTATCTATCAGCGATACGAAAAAATCCCCCGCAGTATTGATACTGCGGGGGATTTTGATTTTCAGGATTCGTTTTCTTCAGACTGGAGCTGCTTTCTGGATTCAAGCTCAGCAAGAGCATCCTTGCGGCTCAGTGAGATCTTGCCCTTGACATCGTCGATTTCCATGACCTTGACGACGATCTCATCGCCCAGCGAGACAACATCTTCGGTCTTTTCGACACGACCCTTGTCCAGCTTGGAGATGTGGACCAGACCTTCTTTGCCGGGAACGATCTCGACAAATGCGCCGAATGTCTGGATGCCTGTGACTTTGCCCTTATAAATTGCACCGATCTCGGGGCCGTTTGCGATGGTGTCCACGATCTGAATTGCTTTCTGAGCCTTTGCCAGATCAAGACCGGAAACAAACACATTGCCGTCCTCGTTGATGTCGATCTTCACATCGCACTCAGCGGAGATCTTCTGGATGACCTTGCCGCCCGAACCGATGACCTCGCGGATCTTATCCACAGGCACACGGGTCTGGAGCATTTTGGGTGCGTAAGTGCTGACAGTGCTACGCGGTGCTTCGATGGCTTTGAGCATGATTTCATCCAGGATGTAAAGACGAGCCTTGCGGGTCTTTTCAAATGCTTCCTTGATGATTGCAGGGGTCAGACCATCGACCTTGATATCGACCTGAATTGCGGTGATACCCTTGTGAGTACCGCCAACCTTGAAGTCCATGTCGCCGAAGAAATCTTCAAGACCCTGAATATCGACCATCGTCATGAAGTCATCAGAATCAGGCTTGGTGATCAGACCGCAGGAGATACCTGCAACAGGAGCCTTGATCGGCACGCCTGCGTCCATCAGAGCGAGCGTGGAGCCGCAGATGGAACCCTGAGAGGTGGAGCCGTTGGAGCTGAGCACCTCAGAGACCAGACGGAATGCGTAGGGGAATTCGTCCACAGGGGGGATGACAGGCAGCAATGCACGTTCAGCCAGTGCGCCGTGACCGATCTCACGACGTCCGGGGCCGCGGGAGGGCTTTGTTTCGCCGACAGAGTAACTCGGGAAGTTGTACTGGTGCATATAACGCTTGGTTTCTTCGTTTTCGTCCAGACCGTCGATGCGCTGTGCATCGGAGACAGGGCCGAGGGTTGCGATGGTCAGAACCTGTGTCTGACCGCGGGTGAACAGACCGGAACCGTGAACGCGGGGCAGCAGACCAACTTCGGCAGCCAGCGGACGGATCTCGTCGATCTTTCTGCCGTCAACACGCTTGCCCTGATAGAGCCAATCGCGGACGATGGTTTTCTGCAGCTTATAGATGCACTCGTCGATCATCGGGACGCGCTCTGCGTTTTCAGCATCGAATTTCTCGTGAATGGCATCCTTGATAGGGGAGAGGCGAGCCTCACGGATGTTCTTATCATTGGTGTCAAGTGCAAATTCGACATCCTTGCGTGCAAAAGCAGCGATGGCATCGAACAGGTCGTGATCGACTTCCATTGATTCAAATGCAAACTTCGGCTTGCCGATTTCCTTCTGGATCTCGGAGATGAATGCGACCAGCTTTTTGATTTCTTCGTGTGCCTTGCAAATGCATTCGAGCATCAGATCTTCGGGCACTTCGTTTGCGCCTGCTTCGACCATGACAGTCTTGGTGGCGGATGCGGCAAGGGTCAGGTACAGATCAGATTTTGCCCTCTGCTCCTTATTGGGCAAGAGGATGATCACGCCGTCGATGAGGCCGACAGAGCAGCCGCCGATCGGGCCGTTCCACGGAATATCGGAAATGGAGATCGCGACAGAAGTACCGATCATGCCGCAGATCTCGGGCAGGCAGTCCTGATCGACTGCCAGAACGGTCATGACAACTGCGACATCGTTGCGCATATCCTTCGGGAACAGCGGACGGATCGGGCGGTCAACGCAGCGGGAGGTGAGGATCGCCTTTTCGGATGGCTTGCCCTCACGCTTCATGAAGCTGCCGGGGATCTTGCCGACAGAATACAGACGTTCTTCATAATCCACGGAAAGCGGGAAGAAATCCACGCCCTCACGGGGCTTTTCGCTTGCGGTGACGTTGGTCATCACAACAGTGTCGCCATAGCGGACCCAGCAGGAACCGTTGGAAAGTTCGCAGGTCTTGCCGGTTTCGATGGTCAGTTCACGACCGCAGAAGGTCGTTTTGAAAATCTTGTGTTTTTCAAACATACGGAAAAAGCCTCCTCGATAAAAAATGATGTTTTGCGGCGAGGATTAGCACAAAATCCTGCCCTGTGCGGCATTTGCGCACGCAGGGTACGATTTCATGCTAATGTTCTCGCCCAAGCTTCATGGGTTGCCGTTTGTGAACAAAAAGGCAGAGGGAAAGGCATCCCCCTGCCTTGATGCACTGTGCGAAATTACTTACGCAGACCGAGACGCTCGACAGTTGCACGGTAACGCTCGATATCCTTTTTCTTCAGATAGTTGAGCAGATTACGACGGCGACCGACCATCTTCAGCAGACCACGGTAGGAGTGAGTATCCTTCTTGTGCTCCTTCAGATGAGCGTTCAGGTCGTTGATGCGACGGGTCAGGATTGCGATCTGCACCTCAGGGGAACCGGTGTCGCCCTCGTGGGTTGCATTTGCAAGGATGACCTCAGTCTTTTCTTCCTTACGCAGCATTTCATTTCACCTCTTTGAATCAAATTGACCGAAGAACGCAGCAAAGGGGAAGGTGAATCTCCCGATCAAGCGGGCAAAGCCCCCAATCCGCGTAGACGGCAAAATTATTATACCATAAACGCCCCGAATTGTCTATGAAAACTTGATGAACATTTTATGAACATTCTATGAATCGGCAGAGAAAAAAGCGGATTTCACGCGGGTTTTCTGTTCGATTTGTCTGGATGCGAAAATATTTGCGGAAAATATGGTTTTGCTCTTGACTTTGCCGCTTTTATGTGCTAAAATAACAAAAGGGAGATGCAGTGCATCTGCCCTGTCATTTTTGTGTGTACGCGGGCTTTTTTAGCCCTGCTCGAAAAGAATCTCTGAAAAGGATGATGATACCGATGCCGATTACCGACATTCTCGAACGCAATGCTGCGCTTTACGGCAATGATGTCGCGCTGGTGGAACTGAATCCCTCCATCACCGAGCCCAGACGCGTGACATGGAAAGAATTTGAACTGATCGAACCCCGCCGTCCCAACTACTATCGCCGTGAGATCACCTGGAAGGTGTTCAACGAAAAGGCGAACCGCTTTGCACATTTTCTGCTTTCCCGCGGTGTCAAAAAGGGCGATAAGGTCGGTATTTTGCTGATGAACTGCCTGGAATGGCTCCCGATCTATTTTGGCATTCTGAAGATCGGCGCACTGGCAGTGCCGCTGAATTTCCGCTATGCCGCCACTGAGATCGAATACTGCGTCAATCTTGCAGAGGTTTCGGTGCTGGTATTCGGTCCCGAATTCATCGGCAGAGTGGAGGAACTTGTCGATACATTGGGCAACGACAGAATGCTGCTCTATGTCGGACAGAGCTGCCCGGGATTTGCTGAAAGCTATGACGCTCTGACTGCGAACTTCCCGAGCAATTCGCCTGCGGTGTTCCTCACCGACGGCGATGATGCCGCGATTTATTTTTCTTCGGGCACCACAGGTTTCCCGAAAGCGATCCTGCACAATCACGAGAGCCTGCTGCACGCCTGCAAAGTCGAGCAGGCACACCACAGTCAAACCAAGGACGATGTGTTCCTCTGCATTCCGCCGCTTTATCACACGGGCGCGAAAATGCACTGGTTCGGCAGCTTTTTGACGGGCAGCAAGGCAGTTTTGCTCAACGGTGTGAAGCCGAATGTCATTCTTGATGCGGTTTCATCTGAGCATTGCACGATCGTCTGGCTGCTTGTGCCGTGGGCACAGGATATTCTGGACGCGATCGAAAGCGGTCAGGTTTCCCTTTCCGATTATGAACTTTCCCAGTGGAGACTGATGCACATCGGCGCACAGCCTGTGCCGCCCAGCCTCATCGCACGCTGGAAGAAGTATTTCCCGCATCACCAGTACGACACCAACTATGGCTTGAGCGAATCCATCGGACCGGGTGCGCTGCATCTGGGCGTGGAGAACATCCATAAGGTCGGTGCCATCGGTAAGGCGGGCTTTGGCTGGAAATCCAAGATCGTTGATGAAAACGGCGATATCGTGCCGCGCGGCGAAGTGGGCGAGCTTTGCGTCAAGGGTTCGGGTGTCATGACCTGTTATTACCGCGATGAGGCGGCAACCAAATCGGTGCTGCGCGACGGCTGGCTGTTCACGGGCGATATGGCGCGTGAGGATGAGGACGGTTTTGTGTTCCTTGTAGACCGCAAAAAGGATGTCATCATCAGCGGTGGCGAAAACCTCTATCCCGTGCAGATCGAAGATTTCATCCGCGCAAACCCGAAGGTCAAGGATGTGGCTGTCATCGGCTTGCCCGACAAGCGTCTGGGCGAAATTGCAGCGGCGATCATCTCCATCAAGGAGGATTGCACCTGCACCGAGGAAGAAATGGCGAAGTTCTGTGAGGGAATGCCGCGTTACAAGCGTCCGAGAAAGTATATTTTCGCGGATGTGCCGCGTAACCCCACGGGCAAGATCGAAAAGCCGAAGCTCCGCAAGATCTATGGTGCGGAGAGCCTGATTGCCGATCAGAACGGCATCACCGAAAACGCATGAATCAAACCGCGCTGTCTGTTCCCGAACATCGGGGCAGGCAGCGCGTTGCTGTGCAGCGATTTTGCGGCAATGACAAAATCATTTGACAACCGCCTGATTTTTTGTCGGGCGGCATGATTTTCGGTGTGCAGCCGATTGTTTGCATCAGATGATACGTATGATATGATAGAAAAATGACGGGATAAGGAAAATGAGAGGAAGTGTACGCTTTTGGTTTTCAGCAGCTTTGAATTTTTGCTGTGGTTTCTGCCGTTTTGCATTGCAACTTACGCGCTGACGAAAAAGAAGTACAAAAACACGATGCTGCTGTTTTTCAGCGTTGTGTTCTATGCTTACGGCGCACTGGAGCATCCAAGCCATTTTGTGCTGATCATGCTCTCAGTGGTCATCAACTGGTGGCTGGGCTGCATGATCGCCAGACACCGACGACAACGAAAGCAATATCTGGTTGTGGGCTTGGTCTGGGATTTCGGCTGTCTGTTCGTATATAAATATCTGAATTTTGTGCTGGAATCGTTCAATGCCATCAGCCCGTTTGATTTTCCGCTGGTCGATCTGGTCATGCCGCTCGGCATCAGTTTTTACACATTCCAGATTGCATCGTATCTGATCGACGTTTATCGCGGCTCGATCGAACATGAGAAGAGCCTGATCAATCTCGGCACGTATATTCTGTTTTATCCGCAGCTGATCGCAGGTCCGATCGTCGAACTTGCAGATGTGCAGCAGGAACTTCACAACCGCTCGTTCAAGGCACGGGATGTTTCGGAGGGCTTGCAGCTTTTCATCATCGGCCTTGGAAAAAAGGTGCTGCTTGCGAATCAGCTTGCAGGGCTCTGGTCGGATTTGCAGGGTGTCGGATTCGAGTCGATTTCGACAAAAGCCGCCTGGATGGGCATTTTTGCATATAGTCTCCAGCTGTACTTTGATTTCTGGGGCTATTCGCAAATGGCGATCGGTTTGGGCCGCATTTTCGGTTTCCGATTCCCCGAAAACTTCAAGCATCCGTATATTTCCGTCACCATGACAGAGTTCTGGCGGCGCTGGCACATCACACTGGGCACATGGTTCCGTGAATATGTCTATATCCCGCTGGGCGGCAACCGCGGCGGCATCAAAAAAACTTACCGCAATCTGCTGGTGGTGTGGCTGTTCACGGGCTTGTGGCACGGCGCGGACTGGAACTTTGTTCTCTGGGGACTGGTGCTGTATGGTCTGATCGTGCTGGAGAAAGCCAAGATCGGCAAATTCCTCAATTCGCACCGTACCATCGGACATCTGTATATGGTGTTTGTCACGCCGCTGACATGGCTGATTTTCAATGTTTCCGATCTCAAGCAGCTTGCCGTTTATTTCGGCAGACTGTTCGGCATCGGCGGTGAGGCACTGTTCCCGAAGGACTATCTGAATTATATCGACACTTACGGGCTCTACTTTGTTGTCGGCATTTTGTGCGCGACTCCGTTTGTCGAGAACCTTTACAAGGCACTGCGCCGTTCGCGCTACGCGAATATGCGTTTTCTGATTCTGGGCGGCATTCTGTTTGCGTCGTGTTACTGCATCTATCGCGGCATGAACGATCCGTTCCTCTATTTCCGATTCTGAGAAAGGCGGTGTGATGATGAATCAAAAACAACAATTTCAACCCATACGGATCTCTGACCGCGGTGCAACCCTGCTGGTTTTTGTCCTCATTGCCGCATTTCTGATTACCGGAAAGCTGTTTGTCTTTGGCAAAGCGGCGGAACCTGATATTTTCCCCGATGAGCCGTATGCAGGCGATGAGACGCTGCCGCCTGTGACAGATCTGACTTCCGCATTCGGGAGCAGCAGTTCTGTCTCAACAACGACGACATCCGCGATCACGGGTTCTTCTGCTGCCGATGGAAGCGATGCGACTCTGCCGCTTGCCTCGGATACGGCGGTTTCTGTTCCGATCATCTCCGATACTGCGGTTTCGCAGGACATGGATGGTTTTACAACGACGCTGACTACTACCACGGAGGCAGTGATCGTCAGCACCACGACCACCGCAGCAACCGTTTCCGAAACAGCACCGCCGACGACGACAACCGTCACAACAACCACCACTGAGGCAGCTCCCGTGATTCCGCAGAATGCAGGATTTTCTGCGGCTCCCGACGGCTATTTCAACGACGCACTGTTCATCGGCGATTCACGCACCGTCGGTATGCGTGACTATGCACCGATCGCAGGCGCTGATTACTTCTGTAATGTCGGCATGAGTATTTATAATGTGCGTAAGACCGCAGTCAATGTGGCAGGGCGGGGCAGTCTCACGTTTTCGTCGCTGATCTCAGGAAAAAAATACGGCAAGGTCTACATCATGCTGGGTGTCAACGAGGTTGCCGAAAAGCCGCAGAATTTCGCAAATTTCATACAGGGCATGGTCAGCGATATCCAGAGATCCAATCCGAATGTGATCGTGTATCTGGAGGCGAACCTCCATTTTGCCGCAAGCCGTTCCAACAAGGATAAGGTTTATAACAACACAAAACTCAATGCGATCAACAATGCCGTCAAGGGGTTGGCAAACGGCACGAATGTCTTTTATCTCGACGTCAATCCGCTGTTTGATGACGCAAACGGCTGTATGCGGCAGGAGATGACAGGCGACGGCACACATCCTTATGCGAAATACTATCTGACATGGCGCGATTGGCTGATGAACAACGTCGTGACTTGATGAAAACGCGCATACGAGAGAGCAAATACTCGTGTGCGCGTGATTTTATGTTTTCTGTATTGACAAATGGAAAAGTTTATGGTATAATGTCGAATGTGCAGTCTGAGAGGGACTGTATATCGTTTTTTTGTGCTTTGCCATACGAAAGGAGAAGATTTTATGGCAAAAGAATCCTTTTCGCAGCGGTGTAAAAATCTCTGGGGCTTTTTCACTGCTTACGAAAAAATCTGGTTTTTCAGCATTTTGATCCTGGCATTCATCTTCGCGTTTATATTCCCTGAGGAGGATGTCAACGGGGTCAACGGCACGCTCATCATGGGGCTGTATCTCGCAGATACGTTTCTGAACATTCTCTGTGAGCTGCTGATCTCCAAGCAGAGCAAATGGAACTTCATCGTCTCGCTGTTTGTGGAGGTGACGGAGATTCTGATTTGCGTGGTGCTGTCCTATCGGTTTGCCACGATGGCGACGACTGTTTTCTTCTGGATCCCCATTGACATTGCAAGTTTTGTCAACTGGCACAAGCATCCGGATCGTCAGCAGGAGGAACTGACCAAGGTGCGCAGACTTTCGGGCTTGGCGGAATTTCTCGTGATTCTCGGCATCGCAGTCTGGACGTTGGGTGTCGGGTATTTTCTCACGACGCTGGACATCGGCACAGACCTGTTTGGCGGCAACGAAGTGCTGGAAGTTGTCGTCTGCTATCTGGATGCATGCGTATCGGCAGTTGCCATTGCGAACGGCGTGTTCATTTTCCTGCGCTATCGGGAACAGTGGATCGCATGGTATATCGACGCATTGCTGGAGGCGGCGATCAACATTCTGTCAGGACAGTATGTGCTGCTGGTGCTGAAAGTCGGATATCTGACCAACACGACCTATGGCTATATCAAATGGACAAAATACATCAAGGAACATCGGGTGGAGGAAAAATCTCTGCTCTGAGCTGCATCACATAATGAAAGGAACGCGCAGGCTGTGAAAACGGCTTGCGCGATCCTTTTTCATTTTCACAAAATGACGGAATACTGCCGCTTGAAATCATATTTGCTGTGCATCATGACAAAGTTTTGCTGTTGCCGTCCCAAATCCCTGTTTTGAATCGTATAATAGATATGAAGATTTCCCGAAGGAGGACAAGATGCAGGAAGAAAAAAACACACAGCAATCTGTGGACGCCGCAGATCTGCTGGAACAGGAAGTTGAAAAGCACTCCAGACAGCATGCGGAGCAGCTGCGAGCAAAGGAAAAAACACATAGATCCAAACGTATCGCGCTGATCTGCACCGCCGCGGCAATATTGGCAGGGGGCATCGGCGGAGCAGTCTGGGGATGGTCACGGTACATCACCAAGCCGGATGATGCCTCATCCGCCGCAGATTCACTGTCAGAAGGACAGCACATTATGGGCGGCAATTCGCAGCAGTCATCGGAATCATCAGAATCATTGGCAGGCGGCACAGAAAACAGCGGCGCGGATAGTGTGATTCTTACGCAGGACGGCGCGAACGGTGACAAACAGGAGGGCTATCTGGTCTATCTGAAAGACAATGCGCTTTGGTATCGTGATCTGGCGGAGGAAGAACCGCGGAAAATCAGCCAAAGGGTGCTCTCGTCTGATCAGGCTTATGATATACAGTCGGTCGGATCGATCGTGGCACAATATGTCTGTGTGCTGCCCGACAAAAGCGGGGTTTTTTATCCGAGCGATATTTCCGCTGAATTCGAAACAGATGATGATATCATATTTTCCGAGTCAACGATTGTGGGGGCATCGGGGTACGATTCTTCGATCGCCGGCGACAGAGTCACCATTGCATATCAGTCCCTTTTGCGCCCTGATGAGAGCCCTTACATTTTGGACAGTGGCGTGCGGGATTATGAGGTGCTTGCGGATTGCTCAGGCGTGTTCTATATGAAAGTGCAGTCGGAGAAAAGCAACATCATAACGCTTTATTACAGCGACTTGCAGCAGCGCATCAAACTTTCGGAGAAGGCGCAGAGTTTTGTGATATCGAAAGACCAGAGCCGCATCGGCGTGCTGGATTCAGACAAGACGTTTTCTGTCAGGGACGTGCATCATCCTGATAAAATCCTCTGGCAGTTCTCAGACTGCAATGAAGTTTATGCGGTGAATGATGCCTTGACGGAGGTCACCTATGAGAACACCACCAAGCAATATCTGATGCGTGCCCGTGAGGGCGAAGAACCGCAGGTGATTGTGGATTGTATGATTAGCGGTATCGAGATGATGGCGGATGACGGCACCTTTTATTATCGCACGGAGAAGAAAATATCCAACGTGGATGGTGTGACCGCAGATCGCTTGGTGACACCGTCAGCATACGCGGATGATTCAGGACAGCCTGAAATTGCAGACGGAAAGCATCTTTACGAGATCGAAACCTACATCGACTGCGTGGATGACCCGTGGGCGGAATCAGACAAAACGGCGCATGCGGATGACAGAGCGGATGAAGCCTATCGGATGCGGGATAGTATTCGTGCCTTTCTGCGTGATACAACGTTCACAAGGTTGTCTGCACTCTGGTATTATGACGGGACGCAGTCGCATTTGATCTCACGCTGTATGATAGATGAAGGCAATGCCATCAAGGAAAAGAATCGGCTGATGATTGTGGAGAACAACGAATCGGTCTCGGTATCCATGTCTGACCTGACGGATATGATGGAGGCAAGTGCTGCGCGGGGCGAATCATGGCGTGAGATGAGAAGGAAGCTTCTCGGTGACTATTTTCTTTATGCTTTCGATCAGGGTTCCTCCTATGTGATGCTGGACGGCGGAAAACGTGTGCCGATGGAGATGGAGAAACAGCCGAATTCCCTCGCATATCTTATCCCAATGGATGAATATGAATATGTGGCAACGGATGGCATAGAAAACGAGGACCGTCTGATTTGCGATGTTTCCGAGCAGTATATCATGAACGATACGGTCATCATGGAAGACGGTGAAGTGAAACATGAAGATGCACCGCTGACCTTGTCAAAAATCATGACGCTGCCGCAAAATGGGTGCGGCACACCCAAAGTATATACGGAGCGCGGGATATCCCTTCTCGGCACGGTCAATCGGGAGCCGCTGTATATGGCATTGAACGAGGCGTGGGATGAGAAGCAGCTTTGGTGCGGTGACGAGATGATCTGGTCAGAAAAGCTGGACAAGCCGTTCACAACATGGGAAGAACTGTGGAATTCATATCTCAGTCCGATCTGGAATGACGGCAGCGAGCCGGAATTATTCTTCTGCCCGAATTATACGTATAATGACATCAGGAGCGGAGGGCGTGTTCTGCGTCTGGTGCAAGGGACAGAGGAGATTCTTGTACGGAATGTGGTGCCGCAGCAGTCGATGAATAATCATGATTGGCTGCTGCTTACGGATACGGTATACTATCAGAACGAGGACTCGATGACCTGCATCACGCCGGGAGAACTTCAGCTGCTGCACGGCACAGAATTCATCACGATTGACCGTGGTGTGCAGTGGGTTGTTGCAACGGACGCTGTGGTGCCGGAAACAGATAGAGTGATGCGGGACGGCGAAACGTATGTCATGGTGTAAAGTAATTTTCGCACGAGTGCCATTACAAAAGCATAAAAAAATTATGGTCAAGCCTTTTTTCACAGGCTTGACCATAACTTTTATTTTGAATCCGTCGAAAAGATATGGGGGACTCCTTTATCGGGTACACGGTATGCTTTGCAGAACTGCGAGAGCACCATGCCATGATCCATGCATCGCAGATACCGCATTATTCGCCCTCTTTGTAGTCAAATGCGGCGGCGGCAGGTTTCGGGGCTGCACCCGCAGGCAGTGCCTTGCTGAACTGCGTCTCGTAAAGCTGTGTGTAAACGCCGCCTGCTCCGACCAGTTCATCATGCGTTCCGCGCTCTGCGATCGTGCCGTCCTGAATGACCAGAATCTCATCTGCCGCCAGAATTGTCGAGAGACGGTGTGCAATCAGAATGCTCGTGCGCGATTCGATCAGCGGCTCGATCGCATCCTGAATCTTCTGCTCCGAAATGGAATCCAGTGCCGATGTCGCTTCATCAAAAATCATGATGGTCGGGTCTTTGAGCAGCACACGGGCAATCGAGATGCGCTGTTTTTCACCGCCCGAAAGCTTCAAGCCGCGGTTGCCCACCATCGTGTCAAATCCTGCTTCCTGATTCTGAATGAAATCATAGATGTTTGCCTGTTTGCACGCGTCGATGAGCTCCTCCTCCGTTGCATCAGGCTTTGCATAAAGCAGATTGTCGCGGATGGAACCGTTGAACAGATATGTTTCCTGACTGACGATGCCCACATGATCGCGCAAAAATGCAAGGTCAAGCTTTCGGACATCGACACCGTCAAAGGTCACGCTGCCATCAATGACGTCGTAAAGACGCGGAATCAGGTTGACAAGCGTACTTTTGCCTGAACCCGACGGTCCGACCACAGCGATGCAGTCGCCGCTGTTGAGCTTGAAATTGATGTCCTTGAGAATCTGCCGTTCCTTATCGTAATAAAAACCGACATTTTTGAATTCGATGTTGCCCTGAACCGTATCTTCCGCGGGGGTGACAGCATCGGGGGCGTTCTCGATTTCCACGGGCATATCAAAATACTCGAAGATACGGGTGAACAGTGCCATAGAACGAATCCAGTCCACCTGAATGTTCAGCAGCGAGTTGACAGGTCCGTACATTCTGCTGAGCAATGCCACCAGCACTGTGATGTCACCGACTGTGAGCGTGGAATCGTATTTCATCATCAGCACGCCGCCCACGAGATAAAGCAGCATCGGACCGATACTCGAAAATGTACTCAGTGCGACACGGAACCATCTGCCTGCCATGCTTTCGCGAATGTTGAGGTCGATCATCTTTTTGTTGACGGCTTCGTAGCGGTCATATTCGCGCTTTTCCTGTCCGAACAGCTTGACGAGAAGCTGTCCGCTGACAGACATGGTCTCGTTGAGAATGCCGTTGATCTCGTCGCTGCAAGCCTGTGATTCGTTGGTGATCGACCAGCGTGTTTTGCCTGCACTGCGCGTGGGGATCGTGAACAGGGGAATGACCACCATGCCAACAAGGGCGAGGATCCAGTTTTTCTCAAACATCACAACCAGTGCAACGATCAGCGTGATCGAGTTGGAGATGATGGTTGTCAGAGTGCTTGTGATAATCTGCTGCACACCTGCGATGTCACTTGTCATGCGCGTGATGATGTCGCCCTGATTGTTGGATGTGAAGAATCGCTGTGACATTTTTTGGAGGTGCAGATACATTTTGTTGCGCATATCGTAGGTGATATGCTGTGCGATCCAGGTGTTCAGGTAGCTTTCCAGCACACCGATGAGGTTTGCGCCGAGTGTCACGCCAAGCGAAAGCAGGATGAACGTGACAAGTTTGCTCATGCTGCGTCCGATGAGGCCTTCGTCGATGATTTTACCTGTCAGCACGGAGGGCCAGAGGGTGAAAATCGACGAAATGAGGATAGCGACCAGAACAAGCGCAAACTGTTTCCAGTATGGCTTCAGGTAAGAGAAAATACGCAAAAGCAGTTCTTTTGTGACTTTGGGGCGATTTTTCATTTCTTCTTCGGTGAGATATTTTCCGCCCCGTCCGCCGCCCATTGGTGGCATAGCAATCAACATCCTTTCATCACGCGCCGAAACACGGCACAATTTGCTTTATTATAGCACAGAGTGTGGAGATTTGCAAGGGGTTACGGGAAAAAAGCGCGGGGAAAGCGTCTCCGAGTCACAGCCGCGCCCCTCGTCGCGCTCCGCAGAGCGCGAAACACCCCTCTCGTCCTAAAATAATCAGGAAGGTAGGGAACGCTGTGCGTTCCTTGGAACCCTATTAAGGGGTTCCCACCGCCCTAGCTTTCGGCGCAGAGAGGAAATATATTGCGGAGCAGGAGCAGAACAAACACGCTCCAAAATCATCACACGGCGAAGATATCGTCATAGCTGACACCGAGAATTTCGCGGATGAGGATGATTTCGTCAGGGTAAAGGTGACGCTGTCCGACTTCGATTTTTGCCACGGCACTGCGGGTGATGTCACAGCCGCGCACTTGAAGTCTTGCTGCAAGTTCATCTTGTGTGATCTTTGCGTGTTCACGCAGTTTTCGGATGTTGTTCCCGACTTGTGTTTCGATGGTTTTGTTCATATTGCATAAATCCTCCCTTGTATTTTCTGCACCTAAATAAGTGCAAACCTCTTGACATTATTATAAATGTTGTGTATAATAAAATTGCACCTATATAGGTGCAAATGCAAAAATAAGGAGGAATTATTATGACACAAAGAATTCGCAGATGTTCATCACAAAAGGAACTTGAAAAAGTTGTAGATGATTTCATTACCGTCGGCTATAAGGTGAAATCAAGAGGGGAATCCTCAGTTGTACTGGAAAAATTCAAGCCGAAGAAGCATGGCACTGTGTTTCTCTGGACATTCTGGTGGACGGCAGGCATTGGCAATCTTATCTATGCTCTGATTCCGCCAACGCTGGAGGATGAAGTCTGCGTCAAGATTGACGACACAATTTAACCGCCTGCATCTTTTTCATATACCCAAAGCACAAACGGCACAGTCAGAAAATGGCTGTGCCGTTTGTGCATAATGTCAAATCGCGCAAAACGGTTTTGTATTCCATGCACAATTTGTGAAATTAGCAGAAATTTCTTCACAGCTTGACATTTTGCCCCAAATACGCTATAATAGACAAGTATGCGAATGGTCGCATATAATACTATTCAAAGAAGGAGGAAAATTATGCCAACCTTTAACCAGCTTGTTCGTAAGGGCAGAAAGTCTCTGACGGAGAAATCGACCGCTCCTGCACTTCAGAAAGGCTACAATGCACAGAAGAAGTCCCAGATCGATCTGAGCTCCCCTCAGAAGCGTGGCGTCTGCCCCGCAGTCAAAACCGCAACCCCGAAGAAGCCGAACTCTGCTATGCGTAAGATCGCAAGAGTCCGTCTGACCAACGGTTATGAAGTTACTGCTTACATTCCCGGTATTGGTCACAACCTTCAGGAACACAGCGTTGTTCTGATTCGCGGCGGCCGTGTTAAGGACCTCCCTGGTGTGCGTTATCACATCATTCGTGGTACACTCGATGCACAGGGCGTCAATGGTCGTTTGCAGGCTCGCTCCAAGTACGGCGCAAAGCGTCCGAAGGCAGGCAAGAAGTAATTCTTACCCGCAAACCATTATTTCAGCAATTTTCCCACAAGGCTCTTGTGGATTTGATAGATGGCATATACTATATAATAATAGTGGATGCTGCGTCTTTTCTGCATTGCCGAACACAGTTTCTCATAACTGTGAGTACCTGTGAATTCATTCTATCATGAAGGAGGGAAGCGAGATGCCAAGAAGAGGCAGTATCGCTAAGCGTGACGTTCTGGAAGATCCGATGTATCATTCCAAGCTCGTAACACGGCTTATCAACAACATCATGCTTGACGGTAAGAAGGGCGTCGCACAGAAGATTGTTTACGACGCATTCGATATCGTCAAGGAAAAGACCGAGAGAGAACCTCTTGAGGTCTTTGAGCAGGCAATGGAAAACATCATGCCGCTCCTCGAAGTCAAAGCTCGCCGTATGGGCGGTGCAACCTATCAGGTTCCGATGGAGGTTCGTCCCGAACGCCGTCAGACTCTCGGCCTGCGCTGGATCACCAAGTATTCCAGACTGCGCTCTGAGAAAACCATGAAGGAACGCCTTGCAGGCGAAATCCTCGACGCTGTGAACGGCGTCGGCGGCGCTTGCAAAAAGCGTGAAGACACTCACAAGATGGCAGAAGCAAACAAGGCTTTTGCACATTACCGCTGGTAATTCTCTTGGCGCGTTTCTGCCGAGAATGCGGCGGAAATCATGTTGCGAAGCATAGGGCTTCGTAAATGCGGCCAGACGAATTTTTAGGAGGAAACCAAATGCCAAGAGATTGTTCCCTTGAAATGACCCGAAACATCGGCATTATGGCTCATATCGACGCCGGTAAAACCACCACCACCGAACGTATCCTGTATTACACCGGTATCAACCACAAGATCGGTGATACCCATGAGGGTACTGCAACGATGGACTGGATGGCGCAGGAGCAGGAGCGTGGTATCACCATCACCTCTGCTGCAACCACCGCTTACTGGCAGGAGCATCGTATCAATATCATTGATACCCCCGGCCACGTTGACTTTACCGTCGAAGTTGAGCGTTCCCTGCGTGTTCTGGATGGTTCTGTTACCGTTCTCTGCGCAAAGGGCGGCGTTGAGCCGCAGTCTGAAACCGTTTGGCGTCAGGCTGATAAATACCAAGTTCCGCGTATGGTCTATATCAACAAAATGGATATCATGGGCGCGGATTTCTACCGCGTTGTGGACATGATGAAAGACCGCCTCAAGTGCAATGCTGTTCCGATCCAGATCCCGATCGGCGCTGAGACCTTCTTCAAAGGTCTTGTCGATCTGCTGGAGATGAAAGCATACATTTATCACGACGATCTGGGCAAGGAGATCACCGTTGAGGATATCCCCCACGAAGTTGCTGATAAGGCGGAAGAATACCATGCAAACCTCATCGAAGCCCTCGCTGAGCTGGATGAGGATCTCATGGAAAAGTACCTCAACGAAGAGGACTTCACCATTGAGGAAATGAAGAAGGTCATCCGCAGAGCGACCATTGCAAACGAGATGGTTCCCGTTTGCTGCGGTACGTCTTATAAGAACAAGGGCGTTCAGAAGCTTCTGGATGCAGTTGTGGATTATATGCCTTCTCCGCTGGATGTCCCCGCAATCAAGGGTGTCAACCCTGACACTGATGAGGAAGAGGAGCGTCCTTCTTCCGATGATGAGCCGTTTGCAGCTCTTGCATTCAAGATCGCAACCGACCCGTTCGTCGGCAAGCTGTGCTATTTCCGCGTCTATTCCGGTAAGGTTGACGCAGGTACGACTGTTCTCAATGCCTGCAAGAAGCAGCGTGAGCGTATGGGCCGTATCCTTCAGATGCACGCAAACCACAGAAAAGACCTCGATACCATCTATGCAGGTGATATCGCGGCTGTCATCGGTGTCAAGTACACCACCACAGGTGACACCCTCTGCGATGAAAACCATCCGATCATTCTGGAATCCATGGAATTCCCGGATCCTGTTATCGACCTCGCAATCGAGCCGAAAACCAAGGCCGGTCAGGAAAAAATGGGTATCGCACTCTCCAAACTGGCTGAGGAAGACCCGACATTCCGTACATGGACAGACCACGAAACCGGTCAGACCATCATCGCAGGTATGGGCGAACTGCACCTTGAAATCATCGTTGACCGTTTGCTCCGCGAATTCAAGGTGGAAGCAAATGTCGGCGCACCGCAGGTTTCTTACAAGGAAACCATTCGCAAGAAGGTCGATACCGAGTACAAGCACAAGAAGCAGACGGGTGGTACCGGTCAGTTCGGTCATGTCAAGATCACCGTTGTACCGAATGAACCTGGTGCAGGCTATGAGTTTGTCAATGCAATCGTCGGCGGCGCAATTCCGAAGGAATATATCCCCGCAGTCGATGCAGGTATCAAGAGCGCAATGGCAGCAGGTACTGTTGCAGGCTATCAGGTCGTCGATGTGAAAGTCACCCTTTGGGATGGTTCTTATCACGAAGTCGACTCCTCTGAAATGGCATTCAAGATTGCAGGCTCTATGGCTTTCAAGCAGGCAATGCGTTCCGCAGACCCCGTTCTGCTCGAACCGCTCATGAAGGTTTCCGTGTTCGTTCCGGAACAGTACATGGGCGATGTGTTCGGCGATCTGAACGGCAGACGCGGTCAGATTCAGGGTCAGGAAGTCCACAACGGCGTTTCGCAGATCGATGCACTCGTGCCGCTGAGCAACATGTTCGGCTACGCAAGTGACCTGCGTTCCCGCTCTCAGGGCCGCGGCAACTACACAATGGAGCCGCACAGCTTTGCTGAAGTTCCGAAGAGCATCGCAGACAAGATCAAGAGCGAACGCGGTCACGGCGAGGACTAATCTCCGAACCATAATTCAAAATCCACCGAAAATCGCATAACATCGTGATTTTTCATGATGTTTGCGATTTCTCGGAAATTTTTTCAAAAAACACTTGCTTTTTTTTCGGAAATCTGGTAAAATATAGATGTCGGGTCTTTGTCGTCTTTGATAATGACCGAGAAAACTATATTTGCCGACAAATTTGATTCTAGGAGGATGATTCCAATGGCAAAAGAACATTTCGAACGTACGAAACCCCATGTCAACATCGGTACTATCGGCCACGTTGACCACGGCAAGACCACCACTACTGCTGCGATCACTAAGTATCTGGCAATGAAGGGTCAGGCAAAGTTTGAGGACTATTCCATGATCGATAAGGCTCCTGAAGAGCGCGAACGTGGTATCACAATCAACACTGCTCACGTTGAGTATGAGACTGACAACCGTCACTATGCTCACGTTGACTGCCCTGGTCACGCTGACTATATCAAGAACATGATCACCGGTGCTGCACAGATGGACGGTGCAATCCTGGTCGTTGCTGCTTCCGATGGCCCTATGGCTCAGACCAAAGAGCACATCCTGCTGGCTCGTCAGGTTGGCGTTCCTGCAATCGTTGTTTTCATGAACAAGACTGACCTCGTTGATGACGAGGAACTGCTCGAGCTGGTTGAAATGGATATCCGTGACACCCTGAGCAAGTATGAATTCCCCGGCGATGACATTCCGATCGTCAAGGGTTCTGCTTTCAAGGCTCTGGATTCCGCTTCCACTGATCCTTCTGATCCTGTCTATGCTTGCATTCAGGAACTGATGGATGCTGTTGACTCCTACATTCCTACTCCTGACCGTAAGGCTGACCAGCCGTTCCTGATGCCTGTTGAGGACACCATGACCATTTCCGGCCGTGGTACTGTTGCAACCGGCCGTGTTGAGCGTGGTCAGGTTAAGGTTGGCGAGACCGTCGAAATCGTTGGTCTGAAGGAAGAAAAGGGCTCTACTGTTGTTACCGGTCTGGAAATGTTCCGCAAGACTCTGGATTACGCAGAGGCTGGCGATAACATCGGCGCACTGCTCCGTGGTATCGCTCGTAAGGACATCGAAAGAGGACAGGTTCTCTGCAAGCCCGGTTCCATCCAGCCCCACACCAAGTTCAAGGGTCAGGTCTACGTTCTGAAGAAGGAAGAAGGCGGCCGTCATAAGCCTTTCTTCACCAACTACAGACCGCAGTTCTATTTCCGTACAACTGACGTTACCGGTATCATCACACTGCCCGATGGCGTTCAGATGTGCAACCCTGGCGACAACATCGAGATCGCTGTTGAGCTGATCACTCCGATCGCTATCGAAAAGGGTCTCCGTTTCGCTATCCGTGAAGGCGGCAGAACTGTTGGTTCCGGCGTTGTTATTGATATCAACGAATAATTTTGTGCGTTCAAAATCCGCTGTATCCTTTGGGTACAGCGGATTTTTTATGCCCGATTTCTCAATACTTCCGGAACAAAAGAAACGGACGCCCGAAAATGGTCGTCCGTTTCAGTTTGTCGGATCAGCGTGGTGGAATCCTTTGGCGAGATTTGGAGCGAAGCTCCATTCCAAAATTAAGACTGCGTGGCTGCCGATGCTGAACTGCTGTTATCGTTGCAGGCGTCAATAATCATCAGAATACTCAGCGCAAGCACGGGGTCAACACCGCTTTGAATGTCCAGCTCATATGAATCGCCGAACGTGAACCACTTTTTTGACACGGTGATGATGGTTTCACCGTTAGAGGTCACTGAATAATTATGCGAACAAAAATCACCCTGAATGACCCAGCCCTGTGGCATGACCAGATATTGCTGCTTGAGCAGAGTGAATTTCTTGATTACTTCCGCCGCCTCTTGCCCGTTACGGTCGATGAAATACCGCGGAAGCATTGACAGAACCTTTTGCCGCACCATGCCGATTTCAAAACCGATTGCATCATATATGTGCAGCTTATCACCCCACGAGAAAACCTCACCCTGAACAGTGTAAACGGTGTTTGATTCTTCGTCCAGCACATTGAATTTGTCGGCAATGGAAAAGAATTTTTCCTTGATGTATAGTTTCATGCTGTTCCTCCTCACAGCCATTGAATGAACGCTGTTTTGTCTTTTTTGTTATAGCCTGCACGTTCATAAAAGCGCAGGGTGCTTTCGAGCTTTGAACCTGTCAGCAGCATCATTTTGTAGCAGTTGCAGGATTTTGCAATGCCGCGTGCAAAATCGAGACAAGCAGTGGCGAGCCCTTTGCCGCGATGTGCTTCGTCGGTGATGACGTTTTCGATGAGCGCATAGGGCTGCTGATTGTGCGTCAGATTCGGCACGATCACACAGACACAGCTTGAAACGATGCAGTCGTTTTCCTCGCAAACGATGATGCGGTGATTCGGATCGGCAAGAATGTTTTCCCAAATTTCAAGCACTTGCTCGGATTTTTGCGGAAAAGGATTGTCGTGCAGCTGCATATACAACCGCATCAGCCCATCGAAATCTTCGGCGATTGCTTCACGGATCATCAGAAGTCCTCCTTTGCTGTTTGACATACATTATAACATATTATCGTAAGAATTGCAATGGGAGATGCAGAAAATAGTGACCGTATTGCTGCATGGATGCAAAAATGGCTGTCGGCATTGCCGACTTATAACATATAGATGTATGCCTGAACATATGAGGATGGATTTTTGGCAGACCATTCTGTTCGGGAAATCTGTTGAGCCGGCGGTCGCCAGCATTGGTTTTACAGCCGTCCTGGATATGGGAATCGGATTCACGCATCACAAAGCATCGGCAGATGTGAATTCGATTGCTCTCAAAGTCGATGTTATCCCATGTCAATGCGCAGAATCATTTGTTTTCATAACGAGTGTTTATTCATTCATGCGTATATCAGAATTTACATTTTGTTTACCTCTCGCTGAATACTTGATGCATCGGCTTTTGTTACAATCAAAGCAGAAGATTTGATTATCATTCCAATTTATGGTATAATGATGCAAAGGAGAAGACACCATGAAATACAGACAGATTCTTGCCGCTGCGATGGCATCTGTGCTATTCACAGGATGCGCGGAGAACCCCGATTCTGATATCGTTGTGCATAAGAACATGGAAAATCTCATCAGCGAGGCACAGCGGACCGATGTCAGTAAGGCTGAGGTCGAGGATTTGCAGAAGTTTGATCACTATGAAGCGGATTTTTCTGATGAAAGTCTGCACGTTAATGTTCATGCAGATGCCGATGTGGATATTCCGCAGACGGACAAACTCTCGGTTTTCCGCGTGAAGCAGCATATATTCACGAATGCGGATATTGAACCGTTTCGTCAGGCATTCTTCGGGGATGCTGAAATTTATGACGGGATTCTCATGTCGCAGGAAACGAAATCTGATCTGGAACCGCAGATCGCGGATTGCCGCACACGGCTGGATGAGGCAGCCGGCCGCGAAACGCATAGCAAGGATGAGGAAACGACACGACAGCAGATGATACAGGAATACCAAAAGGAATTGGATGCTTTGCAGACGAGATATGAAGCCGCAGCCTTTGAGACCGCGCTTGTCCCCTCGGACGGCAAGCTGCAAAATGTCGCGGAAAAACTTGCATCCGGCGAAAATCAGACATACTGGAAATGGCTGTCCGAGCTTGAATCCGAGGAGGTTGTCGAAATGCGCACTGCCGACAATCATGCCTCGCTCTATGTCTCAAACAATCCCGATCGCGGCAACTGTCTCAAATATTCAGCATCGCCGGTCGGAACAGAGTTTATGACGATTCTTGGCGATGTGCATAATCTTAACAATGCGAAAACACAAATCGGCTCGGAGCTGCCGCTGCTGGACGGCGGCATTGATTCGTCAACCAAGCTCACGCCGATCCCGAATGACAGTGCCGAGCTTTCGCAGATGGATGCACAGAAGCAGGCAGAGGACTTTCTGCAAAAGGTCGGGCTTGGGGATTTTGCGTTCAGTGAGGGCGGAAAGTATCAGGTCTATCTCGATCTTCGCTCAAAGGACGGAAATGCGTATAAACAGACCTGTTATGTGCTGCACTATTACCGCTGCTTTGACGGTGTCATGCTCGATCAGGCAAGCGGTATGAAATCCGCTGACAGTTGGGAGGGCGACAGCTACCGCAAACAGGAATGGGGCGGCGAATCCGTCGAATTTATGATCAATGATGTCGGTATCGTCTGGTTCAGCTGGAATGCACCGCTCGATATCATGGAAACTGTGGTCGATCATGCTGCATTGCAACCGTTTGAAACGATCCGCGAAACCTTTGAAAAGATGATGCCGATGACCGGCGCAAACCAGTTTCCGGAGGAGATCGGTTCGGAGATCAGCATTGACCGCGTAACGCTCTCTTACAGCCGCATCAGTGAAAAAAACAGCTTCGATACGGGACTTATCGTACCGGTCTGGGGTTTTCGCGGCATACGGAAAGAATTTCTTGTTTCTGAGGGATATGCTCTTAATCCAAGGTATTTCACGCAAATGGCGATCAACGCGATCGACGGCTCGGTGATTGATTCTGCGCTCGGATACTGATAAGGAGAATATATGCACAAACGAATTTTGATCGCGGAGGATGATACCGCGATCGCACGGCTGATCGCAATGAATCTGAAAGCGGCAGGCATGGAGCCTGTCATCTTTCCGGACGGCGAGGCGGCAGCACAGTCGCTCCCTGCCGATCATCGCTACGATCTGGCACTTCTTGATATCATGATGCCGAAAAAAGACGGATTTGCGCTGTTTCGGGATATCAAGCCTTATGGCATCCCGGTGATCTTCCTGACGGCAAAGGATGATCTTGATTCCAAGATCACAGGCTTGCAGGACGGCGCGGAGGATTATATCGTCAAGCCGTTTGAGATGCTCGAATTGCTTGTACGCATGGAAAAAGTCATGAACCGCACACAAAAGCCCTCTGATACACTTGAGATCGGAGGGCTTACGGTGCGTCTGAACGAACACCGTGTTCTGTACGGCAAAACGGAAATTCCGCTGAAACCGATGGAATTTGAATTGCTTGTTGTGCTGATCCGTCATAAAAACACGGCAATTTCGCGTGAAGAACTGCTCTCGATGGTCTGGGGCGTGAATTATCTCGGCGAAACGCGCACGGTCGATGTGCATATCGGACAGCTTCGCAAAAAACTCGGACTGCAAACGGCAAACGCTCCGCATCTTGCGATCGTGACCGTTCCGAAAGTCGGTTATCGTCTGGAGGAATTATCATGAAGATGAAGCTGCGTACACGGATCACGGCGATCGCAGCACTCATCATTCTGCTTGTGACGGCGATCAGCGATGGTGTGATCTGGATGATCTGCCGCAGTGTTCTGATGCATGAAGCCGAACAGACAGCCCTTCGGCAAATGACCGAACTGCAATCCGATCTGGAACGGCAGCAGATGCGATACGGCTTAAGAACCATGAGTGATCCGGAACTGTCATTCTTTTTCAAACGCCGCGGTGACGAATATGTGATCTGTATGCGCGGTGATAAAATACTGTATAATCAGACTGTTCTGACGGAAACCGACCTTGCAGAAATCAAGGAGCATTCTGTCAGATATTTAGAAATTGCAGGCAGACCGATTCTGATTATATATGCGAAACAAGCAGCCGGCTCAATTATTTTAGGGCTCTGTCAGATAACCGATCTTTCTCCCGTGATGCGCCGTCAGCGGCTGCTTGCGCTCGGAATGCTCGGTGTGCTGCTCATTGTCTGCATACCGGCTATGATTGTGCTGTATCTGCTGATGCGCCGAACAATGAAGCCGCTTGGAATACTATCAGACAGTGCAAAACAGATCGCGGCAGGTGCTTATGAAGAACGTGCCGCAATTTCAGGCAGCGATGAGATCGGGCTGCTGGCGGAGGACTTCAACAAAATGGCGGATGCCGTACAGGAGAAAATTGCAGTGCTTACGGATTCTGAGCAGCGGAAAACGATGTTCATGGCGGATTTTTCGCATGAATTGAAAACGCCGCTGACTGCGATTTCGGGTTTTGCGCAGACGCTCCGAACCGTGAAGCTCTCGGAGGATGAACAGGAAGAAGCACTTAGTTATATCTATTCAGAGAGCAAGCGTCTTGACCGCCTTTCCAAGAAAATGATGCGGATGATGCAGCTTGACCGCACCGAATCGCTGCAAATGAAAGAGATCGGCTGCAAAGAATTGCTGGATGCCGTTGCCGAAACGTGCAGACCGCTTGCAGAAAAGCAGAATATTTGGCTGCAAATCGGACAATGCAGCGGTATCATACACGGCGATTTTGATTTGCTCCATGATGCGCTCTGCAACCTGACAGAAAATGCTTTCAAAGCAAGTACAGCAGGACAAACCGTTACGCTCAGCGCAGAAAACGGCTGTATCACCGTGCAGGATGAGGGCTGCGGAATTCCGCAGGAGGAAATCAAAAACCTGACTGAACCGTTTTACATGGTCGATAAATCCAGAAGCCGAAGCGCAGGCGGTGCGGGGCTCGGACTTTCGATTGTAAAGCAAATCATTCAGCTTCACGGTGCAGAAATGGAGATACAAAGCGAACCTGACATCGGAACGGCAGTCATTTTACATTTTGTTTACACGCCGCTGAATACTTGATGCATGAAACTCTGTTATCATAATGATAGCAGAGTTTTCTTTTTGGAGGTGGATGCATGAACAGCCTGTTCAGCGATGTGCAGCGTGCAATTTGGTCGCTGCCGTTTTTGTGTGCAGTGATCTTACAGCTCGCGGTTCTGCGATACAGCGGTTTTGACAGCGAACTGTACCACATGAGTGTGCCGCTGGTCTGCACGTTTCCGTTTTCCTGCGCATGGCTCGATGAATCCCGCAGCGGCTTCACAAGACTTGCACTGCACCGCACCTCTGTTTTCTGGTACATCACGGGGAAATATACAGCCTGTGCGGTTTCGGGCGGACTCTGTGAACTGCTTGCCGCTATTCTGTTCAGCCTTTGGCAGCAAAATGAACTGCCGCAGAATCTTCGGCTGATTTTCTGGTGTGCAGCATTCTGGGCAGGGCTTTCCGCGCTGCTTGCGGCGGCATCCGGCAGCAAGTATTCGGCATACGGCGGTGCATTTGTCGTCTGTTATTTTCTTGTCATCCTGCATGAGCGATACTGGAAAACATGTCAGTACATTGATCCGTTTGAATGGCTTTCGCCGCAGAAAACATGGCTGTTCGGGCATGACAGCATCATCCTGATGCTCGGCGGCATGACACTGCTGACAGGGCTTGTCTATGCCTGTATTCTGGAAAGGAGAATTGCGCATGGCTAATGGGATTCGTCAGATTCTGCTGCTGACTGCCGTGAATTTTCGTCGCTGGCGGCGCAGTCCGCAGATCTGGCTTGCATTCGGGCTTGGATTTGTCGCGTGCTTTCTGCTGACCAATAAGACTGTTGCATTTGCAGAGGAACATCAGACCGTCATGCAGATATTTGAGCCGTTTATCTGGACATTCGGAGATGCAAAATCCATTCTGCTGATCTCGCTCTGCCTGTTGCTGTTATTCGCAGATATGCCGCAGCTTGGAGCAGAAGTTCCGCTGATGCTGGTTCGCACAACACGCCGCCGCTGGATGGCTGCACAGATTCTCTATCTCGTACTTGCAACATTTGTTTTTACTGTATTTTTGTTGTGCGCAAGCTGTATTCTCTGCGCACAGTACGGATATCCGGCTAATATATGGAGCGAAACCGCCGCGATCCTCAGTTATTCTCCGATCGGTCAGAAGATCGCCGTGCCGACATTTGTCAAGGTGCTGGAACTGACGTATCCGTATCCGTGCGCCGTCCGGATCTTCCTGCTGATGCTCGGTTATTCGATGACACTTTCCGCGCTGATGTTTCTCGGCAATCTGCTTCATGAACAGCTCGGTATGGTGTTCGGTATCGTATTCAGCGGCTTTGGACTGTTTCTCGATCCGAGCATCATTTCCGAATGGTTTCATTTGTCTGTGTATCAGTCACGGACGGCAAATATCCTGTTCGGATGGCTGTCGCCGCTGAATCACGCGACCTATTATATGCACAATTTCGGATATGACAATCTGCCGCGCCTGCGTACTTCCTATCTGGTTTTTGCGGCGGCTGCCTGTATCATATTTGTACTTGCATTTTTACGCTCAAAAAAATATGCATTCTGCTTCACGGGGACGGAGAAATGAATATGAACGAAAATACAGGGATTCTGGTGTCCCATATCTACAAATCCTTTGGCAAGGAAACTGTCCTGCACGATGTATCGCTGACGGTCAAACGCGGCGAGATTGCGGGACTTGTCGGAAACAACGGCAGCGGCAAAACCGTCCTGATGAAGTGTATCTGCGGTTTCATGAAACCGGAGCGCGGCGAGATCACCGTTTGCGGAAAACGCATCGGTAAGGACTGCGACTTCCCGACAAATCTCGGGCTGATCATCGAAACGCCCGGTTTTCTGCCCTCGATGTCAGGTTATCGGAATCTGCGAACACTTGCAGCCCTGCGCGGTGTCATCGGCAAAGCAGAAATTCTGGATACGTTGAAACGTGTCGGACTGTATGATGCAAGACACAAATCCGTATCGAAGTATTCGCTCGGAATGCGGCAGCGATTGGGAATTGCACAGGCGATCATGGAAAATCCGGATGTGCTGATTCTGGATGAACCGTTCAACGCATTGGATGCTGCAACAACGGCGCAGATGCGCGAGCTCCTGCTGCATCTCAAAGCGCAGGGCAAAACGATCCTGCTTGCAAGCCACAATGCAGAGGATATCCGAACGCTTTGCGACCATGTGTATGAAATGGAGGTGCATACTGCATGAATTTGCTGCATATTCTGATTGAGATGATTTGTGCGTGCTGTCTGTTCTGCATTCCCGTATCGGCGGAAGAACTGCCTGAACAGACGGAAAGCATCCCGAAAAGCGCACCCGTTATTCTGATTGATAACACACATATCTACGAACATATGATGCAAAGCTATACGCAAGGATACGAGCCGATCATTGACGGGGATGATGCGATTGTGGTTCTGCCGCTTTGCTGTACGGAGGGCGAAGCACCTGCATCTCTGCGCGTTTCGGCGGAGCTGCCGTCAGATTCGCCGTTCATCATGAAGAATTATGAGCAGACCGTTCCGCTTGCTGAACATACTGATACGGAGGGCAATGTTTCCGAGATTTTTCTTATCGAATTTCGTCTTGCCATGTATTCAGAGCGCATGAACGGTTGCTATCCGATTCTGCTTCAAGCGGCAGAATTTGGGGCATATACGGTGTATGTGAATATTACCGACGGTATCAATCCGAATGAAGAAGCACCTGAGCCGACCACCGAACCGCAGCAGGCAGAAGAACCTGTCGTACTGATGCCGAAACTATTGGTGCAGGGTGTCTCGGGCGGCATGGTGCAGGCAGGTGAGATAGCGGAACTGCATATCACTTTGAAAAACACTTCGCGCACTGAATCCCTGCAAAACCTGATCGTAACGGCTTCTGCGCCTGCATCATGTTCTCTGCAAAGTGCCGATACGCTGTATTTTGAACAAATCGCTGCAAATTCAGAATTTGAAACCGTATTCTGCTGTCAGACTGCACCTGATGCGAATGCAGGCAGTTATCTGCTGCCGCTGCAATTTGATTTCGCATACGGCAAAGGCATGAACGGTTTCGGCAGCGGCAATGTCCGCATGGATATCACGCAGCCCGTCAGAATGTCATTTCCACAAGTCGTTCTGCCCACAGAAGCAGTCGTGTCCGACCGCTTGGAACTGCATTTGCAGGCAATCAATCTTGGCGTAACAGCTGCGCAGAATGTGCGTGCTGAGTTACATTGTGACGGTCTGCTGCCCGAGGAAACAGCTTTTTTGGGAACGGTCAGCGGTGGCACATCCGCAGAAACGATTCTGAATGTGCAAGTCACATCCAAACGTGGTGAAGAGCTTTACGGTGAAACATCAGGGCAAATCACGTTCACTTATACAGATGAAGCAGGAAAGGAGCAGTCCGAAACACAGGATTTCTCGCTCACTCTGAGATCCCCCTTTTCGGAACGCACCGTAGAGCCTGCACAGGCTTCCCCGAAATACTGGGTGTGGATCATGGCAGGCATCTGCGTTGGTATCCTGCTAATATCGGCATATCTGTTCATCCGCCGCAGAAAGCAGGTGCAGTCATGAGATTTCTGCGGCTCTGGCGGCAATATGACAGTATCAAGGCAGTGGTTTTGCTCGCTGCACTGGCTGTCTTTCTTGTCGGGTATTGCATTCATGCGGCACTCACTTATGCGATGCTGCTGCAAACACCGGCAGAGTATATCTGTACGGCGGATGGCGCGTTTGATTCCATTTTGCCGCGACTGATGCAGATTGAGACTGTCAAGGGATACAGTATGCAGAAAACAGCGTATCTGGTACAAAAAGATAAAACGCTGAATGTGACGATGCTCTCTGCTGCATATTTCTCCGATGCCTACGGTATCACAGGAAATGCGCATACCGTCTGGGCAAATGATGCTGCATTTGCGGCAATCTGTGAGAATACTGATGCACAATTTCAAGGAACGCTGGATGGCAAACCGTTCTCCGCGGCAATCATCTGCACAAATGCTCTGCCAAAGAGTCAGCCCTTTGCCGCGATGTCAGTCAATGCCGCCGAACTGCATGATGCAGCAGAATTACGCATCTGCATGACAGAGCAGAACACCGCAGAAATTGAACAGCTTGGTTTATCCGTCCTCAATAAAGATGTAATGTGTGCCGCAGAATATGAGAAAAAACTTGTGCTGCTGCGCATTCGGTTCGGTGCGCTTTCGGCAATTCTGGCACTGATCGGCGCAGCGGCATTCTTTCGTGTGTACCATTTTGCAGAGAAACGATAGAGAATACATCTCATTTTCAGCAGAATGAAAAATATACCGAGAAGCCTCGTTCTAAATAGATCTGCTGATTCACTTCGTTCTGCTCAGTTTTGAGAGCCCGATATCACATTGATAACAACTTGTTATGGTTCGCATATTGAAATACGATAAATACAGAAGCCGAAATTGATCTCTTTCGTTCATATATTGGTACTTGATTTCTCATCAATAATATTTGTTAAACGCCGCGCCCGACAAGAAGCTCTTGTCGGGCGCGGTGCGATATATTCGCTTGTCTTATTTGGACAACTTATGGTTAACTGTGCTGCGATAAACTGCATCGGATCACACTGGGCGTAATTAACGTTGCGCACTGTATTATGCGATTCTGCATGGTTTTCTCTGGAATGTGCAGCAGGCTGACAGGTTGACTTTGTAATAACAAATTTTCGTTGTTCTGTCAAGATTGGTATGGATTGGCAAATTCTTTGGGCGCGAAATGGCAAATTCTTCTTAGAATATGCGAGCCTGAATCGTCAGAAATCTTCCTGTTTTGAAAAATAATTTGCCCTAGATATTGTGGCTGCAATTCTCTGTATATCTAGCGTGATTTTCAATCTCGAAAACGATTAAAATGACGAATGTACGCAAAAAATGCGTGTTTTGCTGTGCGCAAGAACCGTATAGATATAGGGCACGAAACTATGTTCGATTTGCGAAGATTGTGCAGGATGCCCAAAAACAAACACGAAAAATCTGCGAAATCTGGGGTGAGAGTTTTCAGATTTGGGCTTGACAAATGCGGCAACAGGGGTTATAATGTGAATGTATCGAGGCAAGAATTGGAATGAAATGGCAAAGATTGGCAAATCAAATGCCCATTCCATGATAAATATAAAATCGTCTCGGACTGATTATGTGCAGAACAAAAGACCTGCTTCGGCAGATACCGGGCGAATGTGCTGCGGCTCGGATTCTATTTCGGAACAATTGCTGTTCCGATGGTATCCGATCCGCAGCCGCACTCGGGGATGCGGTGATGGGTCGGAAAGGGGGCTCGCGTGGCGGCTCGACTCTCGGGCAAGAAGTCCGCGTCCATCGACGCACGCGGGCGCATGAGTTTTCCCGCGCAGTATCTGACAACGCTGGGAAACGTGCTCTACCTTACCCCCGACACTGACGGCATCGGCTATCTCATCGTCAATTCCCAAGAGGGCTATGACGCATACTGCGACAGCCTGAAAGCAAAGTTTTCAGGCGCAAAGCTTCGTTTGGTGATGCGCCATTGCTGCGCAACGACCGCAACTGTTGAACCTGACAAGCTCGGACGCATCACGATTCCTGAGGAACTCTGCAAGCACGCACATCTGGAGGGCAAAGTTGCCATCATCGGTGTGTCGGATTACGCGGAAATCTGGGATGAGGAACACTTCACAACATTTGATGCCGAAGGACTCGAAACGATCAATGCCCTGATGGCAGAGGAGTGAGACCGTGAATTTGCCCAACGAATACCACAGACCGGTGATGCTCGATGAAGTATTGGCTGATCTGGATGTCAAGCCAAACGGCATCTATCTGGACGGTACGGCAGGCGGCGGCGGACACTCGTATGCGATCGCGTCAAGGCTCACAGAGGGCGGGCAGCTCATCGCAATGGACCAAGATCCGGATGCGATCGAGCAAGCCTCAAAACGTCTCTCAGGGCTTCCTGCGGCGGTGATTCACGCGAACTTTACATCTCTTGGCGAAGTGCTGCGTGAACGGAATTTGCAGGCAGACGGAATCCTGCTTGATCTGGGCGTCAGCAGTCACGAACTGGACGACGCGTCCCGCGGGTTTTCCTATCATCAGGATGCACCGCTGGATATGCGGATGTCACAGAGCGGACGCACGGCGGCAGATCTGGTCAACACACTTTCCGCGGAGGAGCTTGCGGACATTCTCTTTACCTACGGGGAGGAGAAATATGCACGCGGCATTGCGGCACAGATCGTGGCGGCAAGAGCGGAAAAGCCCATCGAGACAACACTTGAACTCGCAGAACTGATTAAGAAAGGGGTACCTGCAAAGGTGCGCCGTGAGAAAAATCCATGTAAAAAATCGTTTCAGGCGATCCGTATCGCGGTCAATGATGAAATGAACTGTCTTTCCATCGCACTGGAGGAGGCGTTTGCGTCTCTCGCATCGGGTGGAAGATTGGTGATACTGACATTTCACAGCCTTGAAGACCGTATGGTGAAGCAGGCGTTTGCCAAATGGTGCGTCGGCTGTACCTGTCCGCCTGAATTTCCTGTTTGTGTTTGCGGCAAAAAGCCAAAAGGGGAACTGGTCCACCGAAAGCCGCTGACGGCATCGGCAGAGGAACTTGCAGTCAATTCGAGAAGCCACAGCGCAAAGCTGCGGGCGATTCGGAAACTCTGACGGCAAAACAAATGCGCAGGATGCCATGCAGACGGAGAACATCCGACTGCTTTCACAGCTTCGGAAAGGAGGCGGCGGCTTGTGCTGGAGGAATTCCCGAAGAAAATATCCCGTGATCCGATCCTTACGGATGAACAGCGTGTCAAAATGACACGCGAAAACCACGAAAAATCAGCACCGAAGAAAAAACCCGCGCCCAAAAAACCGAAGGTCAACCCTGCGGAAGAACTCAAGCGCGCGAAAAAAGAACGGAATGCCCAGAGTGCAGCGAATCGGCAGCGGGCTGAAAGCAAACGAAATGCCAAGAAGGCACAGTCTGCGGCAAAGAACGATCACTCTGAGACAATGGAGATCCAGCTTCCTGCTTCAAAGAACGGACAGGCAAAGCAGAAAACGATCTCTGCCTATACTGTTTCAAGAAGCACTGCTGTGACGACACAGCCGACTGCCAAGCTTTATGTCAAGGAGACTCCGCGCAAGGTTCGCGGCGGCCGCTTTGATAACAGTGTGAAAAGCCACGGATACCGATACGGCGGAAGACCTGCTTCCATGCCGAAAGCGATCATCCTCGGAATTTGCGCAATGGGGCTTGTCGGGGCGGTTATTTACGGCAGAGTGCAGACCAATGAGATCTATTCGCAAATATCCAAGGCACAGGCAAAGTATAAAGACTGCTGTGCCAAGAACGTCAGTATGCGCTCCGAGATGGAGGGCAAAATGACCGTTAAAAATGTGGCAGAATATGCGGAGAAGGTGCTGGAATTAAAACAGCTTGATCCCGAATCGCAAATTCAGTATATTCAACTGCAAACAGAAGATGATGTTGTCATCGCGGAGGCGGATGAAGGCTTTTTCGTGAAGATCCGCGGACAGCTGATCCACTTCTGGGAATTTATCAAGGGCGAATGACATAGAATGAACAGAACGCGCCGCCAAGAACTCTAAGAAAACAAAGAAAAATAGTGTGTAGAACAAAAGAAAAACAGAGGTCGGCAGCAGGATTGTCAAACAGATATCGGTGGGACAGTCCGCTTCGGCAATGCGTTCTGACGGGCGGGAGGACAATGTCTCACCGCCCTTTTTCATTGCCTGAATGAATTTATGAAAGAAAGGAGCAGCCTATGGCAGAGCCGAACAAAACGGACCGCAAACCGGTTATCAGCAATAAAAAATGGCACGGAAAACCGAAAAATGCGCAGGCGGAACGCCCTTCTCAGAGCATGAAGATCCGCGCCAACGGTTTGATTCTGACCATGACGCTCGTGATGGCGTTTCTGCTGATCCTCAATATCTTTAATATCAGCGTGGTCAATCATGATGAATATATCGGCATGGCAAATTCCCGTCAGTTTGGTTCGATCGAGATTCCTGCCAAGCGCGGTTCCATATATGATACCAACGGCACGATTCTGGCGCAAAGTGCAACGGTCTACCGCATTTACGTTGACCCGGGGCTGTTCCGCAGCGAGATGGAAACCATCGAGGCAAACAACCAGAAATATATTGAAGCAGCGGCGGAGGCAGCGAAAAAAGGTGAGCCTTCCACCGCAGATATCATTGACACGGCGGCACTGAAAGAACAGATCATCAACTATCTTTCCGAGCAGCTCAAAATTGAGAAGAAGAAAGTCAGTGACGCATTTGAAGCAAAAAGCAACTATGTGGTGCTGAAAAAGCAGGTGGAGAAAAACACCGCTGATAAGATCCTCGAATATGTGACGAATGTGCCCGTGACAGGCAGCAGCCGTCATCCGAATCTGTCCTCCATCACCCGCGAATCCGATACCAAGCGTTATTATCCGCAGAATGAACTTGCGGCATCGGTCATCGGCTTCAACAATGCCGACGGCAGAGGCGTTTACGGCATCGAGGCTTACTATGACGATTATCTTTCGGGCATCGACGGCAAGACCATCACCGCAAAGGATGCAAACGGCAACGAGATGCCCTATCGCTATTCCAAAACCTACGACGCCCAGGACGGCAACGACGTTTATCTCACCATTGATATGACTTTGCAGACCTATATGGAAAATGCCCTCACCGATATGGTGGAGACGTTCTCCGTGGAAAAGCGCGGCTGCGGCATTCTGATGAATGCAAAAACGGGTGCGATTCTCGGCATGGCATCGGTGGGCGGCTTTGACCTGAATGACCCCTATGCGATCTACGATCAGAAAAAGCTCGACGAGATCAACGCGATCGAGGATGAAGACGAACGCAGCAAGGCAATCGCGGAACAGCGTGAGACGCAGTGGCGCAACAAATGTGTCTCGGAAACATATATCCCCGGCTCGGTATTCAAGGTCTATACCGCATCCAGTGCGCTGGAGGAAAATGTCATTTCTTACAGCGATACGTTCTACTGCGAGGGTCATATTGACGTTGCAGGCGAGAACTTCAACTGCTGGAACCAACGCGGTCACAAAAGCGAAACCTTTGAGGATATCCTCATTAACTCGTGCAACCCTGCGTTTATCGGCATCGGGCAGAAGCTTGGCAGAGATCTGTTCTGCCAGTATTTCGAGGCGTTTGGTCTGACCGAAAAAACAGGCATCGACCTGCCCGGCGAGACCAGTTCCGTCTACTGCAAGAAAGCCAATATGCATGAAGTGGAACTTGCGTCCAGTTCGTTCGGTCAAACCAACTCCCTCACGCCGATTGAAATGATCACGGGCTATGCATCGGTCATCAACGGCGGCTATCTGCTCAAACCGTATGTCGTCAGCAAAATCGTGGACAACGAAGGCAATGTGGTGCTGAGCAACGAAAAAACCGTCCGCCGTCAGGTCATTTCCAGCGAAACTTCGGCAGAGATGCGCAAGGCATTGCAGGCTGTTGTGGAAAACAACGGCGGCTCGAATGCGTACATCAAGGGCTATAAGATCGGCGGTAAGTCGGGCACGGCACAGAAGATCATGGGCAGCATCAAAAAGGAGGACATGAAATTCCTTGCCTCTTATTGCTGTTTTGCACCCGCTGATGATCCTGAGATCGTGCTGCTGATCGTTGCCGATGAACCTTACGGCTTGGATGAGCGTTATTACGGTTCTACGGTCGCAGTGCCCTATGCGAGAACGATCATGGAAAAGGCTCTGCCGTATCTGGGATACTATCCCGATTATACGGCGGATGATGCGGAAAAACAGGATGTCAAGATCCCGATGGTCATTGATGACAACCTCATCACCGCAGAAGAAAAACTCGAATCCCGCGGACTGAAATACGTTGTGGAGGGTGAGGGCGATATTGTCAATATGCAGATTCCGATCACCAATTCGATGGTGTCGAAAGGCAGCACGGTGGTGCTTTATACTGACAAGGAATTCACTGCCGAATATGTCACGGTGCCGTATGTCACGGGGCTGACGCTCAAAGAGGCAAGCAAAAAGTTTGAGGAAATTGGTCTCAACTACGTGGCAAAGGGTGCTTCCACTGACAGAAGCGACGTTAAGGTGCTGCTGCAAAGCGTGCCGGGCGGAACAACGGTTCAGAAATGGTCGGTGGTGGAACTCGACTTCGGCACGACGGATGAATCAGGCTGATACAGCGTGTAACCGGCCCGAAAGGGGTGTAATATGAGACTATATGATATTTTGGAGGGCTTGTCGTGCTCACTGCCCGATTGCGAGATCAGCGGTGTGACCGATAATACCCAAAAACTTGAAGCGGGCATGGTATTTGTCTGCATCAAAGGGGGCCATTTTGACGGTCATGATGCGGCAGCGGAAATGCTCGGAAAAGGCGCAGTGTGTGTCATTGCTGAACGTGACCTGGGACTCGGAGACAAACAGATTCTCGTCAAAAACACACATGAGGCTTACGGCAATCTGTGTGCTGCGTGGTACGGGCACCCTGAACGCCGCATGAAATTCGTCGGCGTGACGGGCACCAACGGCAAAACCACGACAGCAACCCTGATCCGGCAAATGCTGAAAAATGCAGGGCATAAGGTCGGACTGATCGGCACGGTGCAGTATGAGATCGGGGAGGAGATTCTGCCCTCACCGAACACCACGCCGCTCACTGACCATTATTTCTCGCTGCTGCAAAAAATGGCGGCAGCCGACTGTGATATCGTGGTGATGGAGGTCTCCTCCTTTGGCTTGGAACAATACCGCATCGGATGCACCCGTTTTGACACCGCGATCTTCACCAATCTGACACAGGATCATCTCGATATCCACGGCACGATGGAGAAATACTTCGCCGCGAAATGCCTGCTCTTTGAGCGGTGCGATAAGGCGGTCATCAATATCGACGACGAGTGGGGCAGACGGATCCCCCTGCCCGACGGTGTCGCGCGTATATCCTGCTCGGCGGCGGGCGGCGGCAATATCGCCGCTTCCGGCATCGAGTGCCGCGCCGACAGCGTCAGCTTCGATCTTTCGATAGAGGGCGGGAATGCACACAGAGTAACGGCGGGGATACCGGGACATTTCACCGTGTATAATCTGCTTTCGGTCATCGGCTGCGCACACGCTGTCGGGATCGACGAGAGCGATATCATATCGGCGCTGGCAACGGCAAAGGGAGTCAAGGGGCGAGCCGAGGTATTCCCGTGCGACGCCGATTTCACCATCATAATCGATTACGCCCACAGTCCCGACGGCGTGGAGAATATCCTGTCCTCCATGCGCGAGGTGTGCAGCGGCAGATTGGTCGCGCTGCTCGGATGCG
>JAZLJA010000053.1:0-2989 GCA_045617625.1 Oscillospiraceae bacterium
CACCACTGGTGAGACCACCACATCTTCTGGTGAGACCACTGCTTCTACTGCTAAGACCACCGCTTCTACCGCTAAGACCACTGCTAAGACCACTGCTAAGACCACTTCAGGCGGCACCAAGACCGGTGATGCTGGCGTAGCTCTTGCAGTTGCTGGTATGCTGGCTGCTGCTGGTACTGCTGTTGTTCTTCGCAAGAAGGAAGACTAATTCATAGTCCTCAACAGTAAATATCCATAAGGATACTCGGAGACGGTACACATTTGTGTGCCGTCTCTTTTTTTGTCTGCGTGATTTGACATTGGCGCGTTTTTGTGATATACTAAAGGATGCAGTATGCATAAAAACTGAAAGGATGATTTGTTATGAGCGAATGCACACATGATTGCTCCTCCTGCTCTGCAAATTGCAGCAGCAGAGAAAAAACGGATATGCACGAGGCACCGAACGCACTTTCCAAAATCGGCAAAGTGATCGGTGTTGTCAGCGGAAAAGGCGGCGTGGGCAAATCGCTGGTCACAGCCCTGACGGCGGTTTCCGTCAAGCGCACGGGCGCAACTGTCGGCATTTTGGATGCCGATATCACAGGCCCATCCATTCCGAAGATGTTCGGATGCAACGAAAAACGCGCCGAATGCGACGATATGGGTATCTATCCTGTCAAGTCACCGCTCGGCATTGACCTCATGAGCGTCAACCTGCTGCTGGAAAATCCCAGCGACCCGGTCATCTGGCGCGGTCCTGTCATTGCAGGCGCGGTCAAACAGTTCTGGACAGATGTTGTCTGGGGCGATGACCAATTCCTCTTTGTCGATATGCCTCCCGGAACGGGCGATGTGCCGCTGACTGTGTTCCAGAGCATCCCCGTGGACGGAATTCTCATCGTTGCAACCCCGCAGGAACTTGTTTCGATGATCGTGGAAAAAGCAGTCAAAATGGCTGAGGCAATGAATATCCCGATTCTGGGTGTCGTGGAAAATATGAGCTATGTCGAATGCCCCGACTGCGGCAAGAAAATCCATGTGTTCGGCGAGAGCAAACTCGATGCCGTGGCGATGGAACATCATCTCCCTGTACTGGGCAGAATCCCGATGAACCCGAAGCTTGCAGGCGCGTGCGACAAGGGCATGGTCGAGCTGTTTGAAGGCGATTGGCTCGAGCCTGCGGTCAACGCGATTCTGGCATTGCAGGAGGAGAAACAGCAGTGAACTGGACAGAAGTGCGAATCGAAACCGCTGAAACGGGCATTGATGTTCTCTGTGCGATGTTGACCGATATCGGCTTCAAGGGCTTTGCGATCGAAGACCCTGCCGATTTTGATGAGCTGATGGCAGGCAAGGTCGGGCACTGGGATTACCTCGAAGAAGGCCTGATGGAGCAACTGACGGGCGGCGTTCCGACGGTGATCGTGTATGTTCCCGACAATGCGCAGGGCATCGAGCAGATGGCATCGCTGCGCACGTTTCTGAAATCCATGCGCGAAAGCGAAAATGCCGCGATGTACGGCAGCCTCACGATGACTGCAAAAGGCATCCGCGAGGAGGACTGGGCGAACAACTGGAAACAGTATTTTCAGCCGCTTTGCGTCGGTGAGCGACTTTGGGTCACGCCAACTTGGGTGGATGCAGAAGTTCCGGCAGGACGCACGGCACTGCACATCGACCCGGGCTCCAGTTTCGGCACGGGACAGCATGACACCACCAGACTTTGTCTTGGTCTGCTGGAAAGCTGCGTGACGGATGGCTGCAAGGTCATCGACATCGGCTGCGGCAGCGGCATTTTGTCCATCGGCGCGATGCTGCTTGGCGCGGGTGAAGTGCAGGCGATCGACATTGAGCAAAACGCCGCGGATTCGGCACTCGAAAATGCGGTGCGCAATGGAATCGCCCCTGAAAAGTATCACACCCACTGCGGCAATATTCTCGAAGATGCGGAATTGGTAGCAAAATTGGGCGACGGCTATGACGTTGTCTGCGCGAACATCGTTTCGGATATCCTGATCGCTATGCGCGAACTGTTTTTGCATTTTATGCGTGACGGCGCAACGCTGTTGCTTTCGGGCATCATTGATGAGCGTCTGGATGAGGTCGTTGCGGCGATGAAAGAAGTCGGCTTCACCGTCGATTGCATTCAGCAGAGCGCGGGCTGGGCAGCTGTCAAACTGACGAAATAACAAAATCGGGGAATTCTGCCAAGGGTTCCCCGTCTTTATAAGGAGTCAAACATGGAAACGGAGCGCTTGATACTCAGAAAATGGACAGAGGATGACGCGGAAGAAGTGTATCGTTATTCAAAGGATCCTGCGGTCGCACTCATCACGGGATTTCCGCCGCCCCAATCGGTTGCGGAAAGCCTGCGTGTGATTCGGACGATCTATGTCGAAGAAGATGCCTATGCGATGGTTCTGAAAGAAACGGGTATGCCTATCGGGTGCATCAGCTTGCGGAATGCCGAAAAAGAGGACGAACTGGAACTTGGCTACTGGCTGGGCGTGCCGTACTGGGGCAAAGGGCTGATGACAGAAGCGGCGCGGGAAATCGTGCGCTATGGGTTTGAAGAACGTCACGCGGAGAAAATCTGGTGCGGATATTACAAGGGCAACGAGCGGTCACATCGCGTGATTGAAAAAGTGGGATTCAAACCCTACTGCGTCAATGAGAATGTGGATGTGCCGCTGCTGGGCGAGCGGCGCACGGAGTATTTGTCATTGCTGACCAGAGAAAACTGGGTTGAGTTGCAACAGAATCTCTGACGGTGTGTGCCGATTTTGTGCATAAGGTAGAATGGAAGAAAATGTCGGAAAAAGGCTTGACTTTTGCCTTCGGGAGTGATATACTATACAAGTCGCCTCGAGAGAGCGAATCGAACGGATGGCACAAACGAAAAGAGACGGGAAAGAAAATTTTGAAAAAATCAAAAAAGTACTTGACAAATCGAATTGAGTGTGCTATAATAGATAAGCTGTTTCGAGAGAGACAGAGCGCAGAAAAA
>JAZLJA010000054.1:0-34715 GCA_045617625.1 Oscillospiraceae bacterium
GTCGGCGGCGGCTTTTGCTTGCAGAGAATTTATATCTGCGATGCATTCATAATGTGGCTTTCATCTTTCGCAAAATGAATGCGGTATCATGGAAAATCAGGAAATCGGATTGATCGGTGTGCAGGTGAAGCCGTCTCTGCCGTAAACGACCCAGACCGAGCTTGTGCACAGGTCACCATTTTCATTATTGTATGAGAGAGAGACATGATACTGATTGTCAACTTTGGTGATCTGCACCATGCAGGTGTTCTTGAGCGTTCTCGGGAGCATCGCGTATGCGTCGATGAAATCATAGTCGAAACGGCGGTCAAGGGGGTCATCGCTGAAATAGGTGTAATGGCTGCCCCAAGGGTCTTCGTAGATGCACACATGGTCGATCTTTGCGTGTTTTGCAGGCTTATAGGATGCAGAAAGCGGTCCGAATTCCGAATCCAGTGCAAGTGCGCGGATGTTTTCAAAGTCTCCGATGATATAATCGTGGAGTTCCTTATGCAGGGTAGGTTCCTCAGCCACAGCGGCAGCGAACTTTTTCATTTCATACAATTCCTGCACGGAGGTTTCGGTGTTCCAGAAGTTTTCGCTTCCAAGGTTGATATAGTTATCCTTGCGAACAGGTTCATAGGGCGGGGTTGCGAGAATATCGGAGACAGGGTTGCCGTTCGTGTCAAGCGGTTTGAACAGGTCGTCTTCAAAATCCAGCATGGTGATGACGCCGTTTTCCTTGCGCAGCAGCATATGAACGGAATTGATGACGGCACGTTCTTCGCCCGAATGATTAACCGGCATGATCTGCATGCTGACCAGTACGGTTTTGAAATCATCTGTGGTGCAGATGACATGGAGGTTTTGTCCCATCGCTCGGCTTGCGGAGTAAAGGTCATTCTCATCATAGTGCGAGTAGCCAAAGCCTGTAGAACGTTTCCAGACGGTTGCGATGCCGAGCGTAGTGTCGTAGGACATATCAAGTGCCATTTGTGTGCGCTGCACATCGGCCCAGCTCTGCATATATTCGTTGAGGCGTGCATTCTTCACATATGCAGAGAAATCAGGGTGTGTGACTTCGCCTTTGCGGAGCTCAATGCAGGTTTGTGCGAATTCAGAAGCAAAGAGCATGATATCGGAGTTGGTCATCTGATCGCCGTCATGCAGCGGATAGGATTGCTGCTCCATGATTTCCCCGACGCAATAGGGGGAGAAGTGATTTGCAAATTCGACAAGCTGCTTTGCGGTGAGATCGTCAGGGGTCTGCATCAGGTCGAGCAAGCCGTATTTCTCCAAAGCGGGTGCGACCAGATAGCCGAACACTTCCACCATTGCATCGACCTGCTTGGGAGTCAGGGAATCATGGAGTGTATTCACGGCTGCTTCCGCCTGTGTATAGTAAAGTCTGCCGCTGCTCAGGATATCGCCGTACAGCTTGCCTTTCAGCTTGAGAACGTCCTCCAGAGCGATGCCTGCCGCTGCCGAGCCTTCCTCCTGCTTCATGGCATATACAAAGCAGGTGTCGAAATCGTTGATGGCAGCCTTGCGGGCGGTTGCCATTGCTTTCTTGAACGCCTGAGCGTCTGTTTTATTTGCTTTGTCGTAGATATCTCCGAAGTTGACACAACCAACGCTCGCGATGCCTTCGGGATTGCTGCCGTCGGGCAAGCGAGATTCAAGGTCAAGCAGTGCGCGGCGGAACTCGGGCTTTGCTTCACCAAAATAGGAGATGAATCTGCCGTCAATATATATGTTGAGGAAGTCAGGCGATGTGACGTTTGCGATATAGGTGTATTTTTCGGCTTTTTCATCCCATGAGAAGTAGTTGCTGTTGAACTCCTCTTTGAGATTTTCGTTCGTCTCGATTTTTTCGGGGGTGGTGATGACGGTTGCCGTTGTGGCGGTGCTGTCAAGCGTTGTCACCGTGGAGATGACGGTTTGCTGGGTGTCGTTGTTGGTATCCGTGGTGGAAATATCGGTGCCGTCTGCGGGGGTGGTGACTTCACTGATGCTGGATTCACCGACGATATCGGGCTTTTCGCGTGTCAGTGCGTAGACGCCGACAGTGGCAATGACAAGTTCCGCGGCAACCACGGTCGTGATAATGGTGCGGGAAATGCGGCGGTTTGTTTTCGGCACGGGCTGCATTCCGCGTTCAATGATATTGTCATCCAGTTGGCTGATTGCCTTACGAAGTGTTTCTTTTTTCATGATGATTCCCTCTCTTCCATTCATCTTGCGGTATCAAAACCGTTATCGTCCAGATATGCGGCGAGCTTTTTTCGCATCCGCAGCAGCACTGCGGCAATGCTGTTCTCCGACATATCAAATTCTTCTGCGAGTGTTTCAAGGCTGTCCGCCGCGTAATATCTGCGGACAAATAATTGCTGATTGCGCAGTTTCTGCTGATTCAGAAAATCGCTGATTGCTTTGGCAAGCGCGGCAGCGTCGCACTGTTCTTCAGGCGAATCTTCTTTGGAACAAAGCACCTCAGCAAGTTCATCGAGTGAAACGGCCTCGGCTGAGGCAGCCCGTTTTTTCGCGGTCTGATATTCGAGCCGTTTCAGGGAAAGGTTGCGTGTGATCTTGCAGAGAAACGCGCATAAAAAAAGCGGTGTTTCGGGTGGGATGCGGTTCCATGCGGTCAGCAGGGTGTCGTTGACGACTTCCTCTGCGTCCTCATTGCTGTGCAGCATATTTCCTGCGATTTTGCGGCAGATTTTCCCGTATTTGTTGAGCATTTCTGAAACGGCGGATTCTTTTCGTTCTTCCAGCTGAGCGAGAATTTCGCTGTCTTCCATGTGCTTTCCTCCTGTGCAGTGTTTTGGACGTCCTCACCCCATATGTACGGAATGCGGTTTTCATATGACGAAATATTTCAAAAAATATTTTTGGGGCGCAAAATGATTGGAGTGCTGTCCTACGTCTATATAAAACAAATCGCACAGGACAGATGTATCTGTCCTGTGCGATTTGTCATATGATTTTGAGAGGCGCGAACCAGATTTGAACTGGTGATCACGGTGTTGCAGACCATTGCCTTACCACTTGGCTATCGCGCCAAAAAAATTGGAGCGGATTACGAGGCTCGAACTCGCTACCTCCACCTTGGCAAGGTGGCGCTCTACCAGATGAGCTAAATCCGCTTCTTGAACGACCTGGATGAGACTCGAACTCACGACCTCCGCCGTGACAGGGCGGCGTTCTAACCAACTGAACTACCAGGCCATATGGGAACTACAGGGCTCGAACCTGTGACCCTCTGCTTGTAAGGCAGATGCTCTCCCAGCTGTGCTAAGCTCCCTCATAAGCATTCAACCGCTGAATGCTTTATTATTATACTACAAGATTACGAAAATGTCAAGCGATTTTCTAAAAAAATAATTATTTTTATATTTTAACGTATTATCCCTTTTCTGCAGCCATTTCATGAATCTCATCCGGCGTGAACACATATTTGTTTGTGCAGAAATGGCAGCACACCTCGATTTCGGGCATTTCATTCGCCATGTCCTGCAACGATTGTTTATCCAGCGAGCGCAGCATTTTCGCGGTGCGTTCCCGCGAGCAGTCGCAGCGATAGGCGGGAGTCGATTCGTCGAGCAGTTCGGCATCGAGCCCGTTCATCAGGCGGTTTGCGATGTCATCAGCGGTCATGCCCTGCTCCAAAAGCGCGGTGATGCTTGTGATATCGGCAAGATTGTGCTCAAGCTGCACGATGCTTTCTTCGGGGGCAAACGGCAAAAGCTGAATCAGATATCCGCCTGCTTTTGCGACGGTCAGATCGGGATTGACCAGCACGCCGAGTCCGCAGGCAGATGGAATCTGTTCACTCACGGCAAAATACTGTGTCACATCCTCAGCGATTTCGCCTGAAACGAGTCCGATTTGCCCTGAATAGGGTTCTTTCAGTCCAAGATCCTTGATGACGTAAAGAGTGCCTTCTGTGCCGACTGCACCCGCGACATCGAGCTTGCCTTTTGCATTGAGGGGCAGTTCCACCAGCGGATTATCGATGCAGCTTTTGACATTTCCGTGATAATCGGCGACGGCGAGCAGAACACCCGCAGGTCCGCCACCATCGAGCCGCACGGTGACGGTGTCATCGGGATTTTTCAGATCGTAGCCGATGAGGGATGCCGCCATCGAAAGCCGCCCCAGAGCCGCTGTCACCACCGCAGAGGGATGATGTGTACGCTCCATTGCCGCGATCATTTCCGTTGCATCCAGCACCGAGCAGACGACTGCTCCGTTTGCTGATAAATACCGTTTCAAAATACCGTTCATGCCTGTGCTGCTTCCTTTCGTGCGATGTATAAGAGCCGTTCCGATTGTGCAGTCGGTTCGGCAAAGGTATCCCCGTCGAGCACTTCCAGCAGTGAAAATCCGCTGTCTGCGAGCATTTCCGCAAGCTGTTCGTGGGGGTGGATATGTTCTGTGAAGGTTTCGGTCATGCGTTCATAGAGTCCGTTTTCCTGCCGTTCAAAAAAGTCGAGCTGAATCTGCACAGGATAATCGGGCGCGTGGTCGTCAAGGACGTTCTGCCATACGCAGTATGCATCGGGCAGATCGTAGACAAAGCACTGTTCAGCAAGCACGGTGCGATGCTTATACGCAGTGTTGACGTCGAACAGAAACAGACCGTTCGGATTGGTGAACAATCCCACACGCGAAATAGTACGCGCCGCATCAGCCGCACTTGGCAGGTGATTGAGGCTGTCGAGGGTGCAGAGCGTCACGCTGACCGTGCCGAACAAATCGAGGCGGCGCATATCCTGCTGTAAATACTGGATGGGCAGTTCACTGTCGAATTTTTTGTCCAGCGCGATGTTGAGCATCTCCATCGAGCAATCCACGCCGATGACATCCCAGCCGCGCTTTGCCATTTCCTCGGCAAGCGAGCCTGTGCCGCAAGCCAGATCGAGGAGAATGTGGTCGGGCATATCGGGGGGCAGGTGTTTTTCGATGCAGGTTTGCAGATTTTCCGCACGTTCCGCATAGCCGACATTTTTCGTCAGCGCATCATAATACTGTGCAAACGCCGTATAACTGCGCATGGATCAATCTTCCTTTTTGTCGCCCAGACGTTCAAACACAACGGCATAGCCGCCTGCGCCGTCGATGCTGAGGGAGCGGTTGACGCGGCTGATGGTTGCGGTGCTGGCGCCTGTCAGCTCCACGATTTCCGCGTATCTGCGTTCTTCCGAGAGCAGCTTTGCCACCTGATAGCGTTGAGAGATGGCTTTGAGTTCCTGGATGGTGCAGAGGTCGCGCAGGAAACGCCGCATTTCGTCTTTGCTTTCGAGGCAGAGCAGGGCTTCGTAGAGCGCGTCCATACTTTCGTCGTTGAGATAGTTGTGCATTGAAATCCCTCCATGTTCATGGTTGAAAATCTTCTTATCACATTTTAGCACACTAACTTGCAAAAGTAAAGCGTTTTTTGATATATTTCAAATATTTAACCACATAAAAGCAAGAAACACCGCAGAATCCCACGAATGGTGGGGGATTCTGCGGTGCGACGGATGCGTAATATAGGCTGTGCAGCCGATAGGAAAGACAATAAGGAAACGAGGAACGGTACCTTTGGGGAATGGGTATCCCGTTCATTTAGACTCTTTTATCTCCAATTCTGCAATTACATTTCGCTGTGTCTTGCGGCGAAAACTTTATTTCTGATATGCCTTCGCCAGTTTCTCAAACGCAGGCAAACTGCGTTCGATCATTTCTGTTGTCACACAGTAGGCAATGCGCACAAAGCCCTTGCACCCGAAACTATCCGATGGCACAAGCAAAAGTTCGTATTCACGCGCTTTTTGACAGAATGCGTTGGCGTCAGCCTCCAGAGCCTCTATAAACAGATAGAACGCCCCGTCGGGGTGAATGCAGCGATAACCGTAATCGGTCAACGCCTGATAGAGCAGATCGCGGTTCTTGCGATACACCGACAAATCACCTGTTTTTCCGACGTTTTCCGCAACCACACGCTGTGCCAGACTCGGCGCACACACAAATCCGAGCGCACGGCCCGCGCCGCACACTGCCGCATAAAGCTCACGATTCTGCTGCATTTTCGGCGACACAACGATATAGCCGATGCGCTCACCCGGCAGCGAAAGCGATTTACTGAACGAATAGCAAACGAACGTATCATCGTACAAATTCGTCATATACGGCACGACTGCGCTCTCGTCGTAGACCAGTTCACGGTAGGGTTCATCGGCGAGCAGATAGATCGGGTGACCGTATTCCGTCTCTTTTGCACGCAGGATATCGCAGAATTTACGCAGATTTTCCTCGGTGAAGATGACACCCGTGGGGTTGTTCGGTGTGTTGATGATGATTGCCTTGGTTGCAGGAGAGATCATCTCGGCAAACGCAGTCAGATTCATCTGGAACGTATCGGTATCTGCGGGGATGACGGTGAATTTTGCGCCTGTTGTCTCCACAAACACGCGGTATTCGGGGAAGAACGGTGCAAAGGTCATGCATTCATCCTCGGGGGTGAGAATGGCGTTGAGGGTGACGGTCAGCGATGCCGCCGCGCCGCAGGTCATATAGATATCAGAAGCGGAAATGCCTGCCTGATAGCGTTTGTTGATGTCGTCCGCGATGGATTTGCGAGTCGGCTCCGCACCGACGGCAGAGGTATAGCCGTGGAGCAGAACGGAATCGGTGTTGCGCAGCAGATCGAACATTGTTTCGTGGACGGAATCGGGGGCGGGGACACTGGGGTTGCCCAAGCTGAAATCGAACACGTTTTCTCTGCCGATCTCAGCGGCGCGTCGATTGCCGTATTCAAAAGTCTCACGAATGACGGAGGGTGCCTGTCCGAGGGCAAGCATACGGGAATTATAGGGTTGGAATGCCATAAAATCAGCCTCATTTCTGATAAAATTCGTTCGTGTATATCATAGCAGATTTTGCGCGGAATGTCAAGCCGTTGTCACATCGCGGTGCAGCTTGAATACTGTGCCGCACACCGATATCAAAAGCATCAGTCCGCCTGCGATGCTGCCGATGCGGAATGTCGGATAGTCCATCACCGAAAACCCAAGTGCGTGCATTCTGCACAGGAAATACAAAGCCATTGCGGAAAGCAGCACGCCTGCGGTGAACATCCCTGCATACAGCAGGAAAACCCATGCGCTTTTCTTGCGGCAGACGACGGCGTTTGTCAGGCAATCGGGTGCTGTCAGCGCGGGATTCTGCTGCAAAAATGCCTTTTGGTTGATATTTTCCGCAGGCAGCAAAACACCGTGATGCATGGTTTGGGTATGCGGACAGACCACCACGTTCACGAGATCATTTTTCTGATAGATGCGATGGATGAAATGCGGGGTGATGTCTGTGCGGCAAACGGCGCCGTCACGCGGATAGACAATGGTGTAGGTGACGGTCTGGGCGTCGGGCACTTCATGCTTGATATCGGAGACGCCGTCACGCACCACACGCTGTTTGATGATGCCTGTGCAGCACAAGCCGCGGCTGCGCAGCGTCGCATATCGCAGCAGCAAAACGGAGATCAGCACTGCCATCAGCAGTGGAGCTGCAAGCAAAGCTCCGCAGACTGCAAGGAAAAAAAACACGCCGTCGCCAAAATGCAGATTGTCATGTGCCGCATAAAGGCAATCGACCATCTTCATCTCTGCGCCGTGAATGTCTGTGCTCTCCTGAAAATTCCGCACCCCGATGGGAACGTCATCGCCCACATGGACTTTGTGCGGCACGGAGATCGTCTTGACAAATGTTGTGCCCTGATAGTCAAATGACACCTCCGCGGTGCTTTTGTTTCGTGCTGTGACATGGGCAGTCAATGTTTCTGACACGGAAAGATACTGTGCCTCCTGTACGTGTTCGTCCACGAGTTTGAAGCCCATGAACGCCAGAACAAACCACGCAAGCCCGATGCAGACCAGTAAACACACCGCTGCGGTCAGTATTGCGGCAGAGCGTCGGGAAATCTGTTTCATGGCAAAAACCTCCTGCTGCGCCGATCGCGCACCTGATTTTGATTTTCTGCTGTCATTATAACATATCGTGCCGTTCATGTCAAATCATAACGCAAATTGTGGGCAGGGAAGATCGGTTATGCATGCTTTTGGCTTGACATCTGCAAAGCCGCATGGTAGAATAAAAATATCTGCTGTGAAAGGGGTGCAGTTCAGTCTATGAACGTGTTTCTGATGATTTTATTTCCGCTCTTATTTTTCTCTGTTGCTGCATTCGGTGCCAAGCCCGCGGGCAAGGGGCAGTGGAATGACGACTATCTGGGGCTCAAACAGATGAAAGCCCTGCAAGGGTTCAGTGCGCTGGGCATCATGCTGCATCATATGGCGCAGAAAACCGCTGCGGAATGGCTGGATCCGTCGTATATCCATCATGGGCTGGATATGTTTGTGTCCATCGGTACATTTTTTGTCAGTGTGTTTCTGTTTTCATCGGGCTACGGGCTATATCAGAGCCTGAAAACCAAGGAGAACTATCTGAAAGGCTTTTTCGGCAGGCGATGCGGTCCCGTTCTGCTGATGTACGTGATCGCCGCGCTGATCTTTTATCTTGCAGGGCACACGGCGAATCCATACACATGGTATATTGCGGCAATCCTCTATTTTTATCTCGTGTTTTATCTGGCATTCAGGTATTGCAAATCGGACGGTGCGGCGATCGCCGTGCTTGCGGTCGGCACGGTGCTTTACATCGCGGTGCTGGATGTGTTGATGTTCGGTACATGGTGGTATAACACCGCAGGGATGTTTCTTTTGGGCGTGCTGTGCGCCAAGTATCAGAAATCGCTCACCGCAATGTTCAAAAAACGATATCTCCCGCTGCTGCTGATCGGCATTGGGCTGATGTTTGGGTGCTTCTTCACGGCGAATTCCCTGAATGAATGGGTCAACCTGTTTGAGACATCCACCCCTGCGGCGTATCATCTGACACGCATTGCCGTGATTCTGGGACAGTATCTGTCATCTGCGGCATTTGTGTTTGTGTGTCTGATGATCGTGCTGAAAATTCGCATCGGCAATCGGGTGCTGGATTTTCTCGGCGCAATGTCTCTGGAACTGTACCTGATCCACGGAATTTTCGTGCAGGCGTTCAGTTATTGCTATATTTCCGAGGACACCAAGCCGCTATACTATATAAGATCCGTGCCGCTTTATGTGCTTGTGGTGCTGGTATGCAGCGTGGCGGCGGCGTTTGTGCTGAAGCTTGCCCGAAAATATCTGCTGATGCTGTTTGCGGCTTTCGCCAGATCAGAGCGTGATTTTTTGGTTTCGCTGCGCCGTGATCTCAAAAAAGCCGCCATTATCCTGCCGCTGCTGGTGCTGGTGCCGACAGTGATCTTCTGTGTGGGACAGGTCTCATCGCGCAAGGAACAGCAGGAAAAGATCGCGGCATATGAGCAGGAATATCTGCGCTTTGTGGAAGTGGACGGCAAGCAGATGGCGGTGTATCTGACAGGGGAGGAAACCGCAGTGAATACATTGGTTTTCATGCGCGGCTATTACGACCCGTGCCCGACCATGACTTTGCGTGCACTCGCCGATTCGCTTGCCGACAAATACCGCGTGATCGTGCCTGATTATTTCGGGAGCGGCTCCAGTGATACGGCGGATACGCCGCGGACTGCGGAACACATCACCAACGAGGTGCATGAACTGGTGCAGAATCTGGGCGTCACGGGAAAATATGTGCTGGTGGCGGAGGCTGTATCGGGGCTGTATGCGGTGAACTATGTGAATCAGTATCCTGACGAGGTGCAGGCGATCATCGGGCTTGATGCGTACACAGAGCCGCTGTGGGAAACGGAATACTCCGAGCAGCGTGCGCCGCTGATGGATTATCAGCGCATGACAACTGTGCGGAGCGTGCTGTATCATGCAGGCATGAAGGCGGTTTATAAAACAGGGCTCGATGTGTTTGCAGGGTCGTCGGTCAGCGGATTTTTTGCGAAGGGATTTGGACTTTCGGAGCTGGATTTCCCAACGGAACAGTTCATTGCACACTATATGAACAAGGCATCGGCAGAGGAATTGAAGCAGGAGTATTACAGTTATCTGCTGGTGCGCGGGATGAAGATCCCGAAAGGGATCCGGTTCACGGATATGCGTTCCATCAACACGTTGTCTGATATGGGCGTTCGCAAGCAGAAGATCGGCGGCATCAATGCAGGATTGTGCGAAGATGCGGCAGCCGATTATGAGATCGTGACAGTGAGTAATCTGATGTGGTATGCGTGCGGCGTGCCTGACATGATGCATAAGATGATCGACGATGCATTGGGGCAGACCGAACACACCACGGATGAATGATGCATCGGAGCAGCTTTTGCTGCTGCCCGACATTTTCGTTTATGGCATCCCCAAAAAACCAGTGAACCTTTGGCGGTTGGGGCAAAACCTGATATGATCCGCCGCAGACACATTTTGAAGGAGTTATCATCATGAACAACCTCGAACAATTCCGCGATGCAGTCGCAAATGCAAAGAAAATGGTGTTTTTCGGCGGCGCAGGCGTTTCGACCGAAAGCGGCATCCCCGATTTTCGCAGCGTCGATGGCCTCTATAACCAGAAATATGACGCACCGCCCGAGACCATCCTCAGCCACACTTATTTCAGCAAGCATCCCGACGACTTTTTCCGCTTTTACCGCGACAAAATGCTCTATCCCGCTGCGGAACCCAACGCTGCCCATAAAAAACTCGCGCAATGGGAACAGGAGGGCAAGCTGACTGCCGTCATCACCCAGAACATCGACGGACTGCACCGGAAGGCAGGCAGCAAAAATGTTCTCGAACTGCACGGCAGCGTTTTGCGCAACTATTGCCGTCAGTGCGGCAAATTCTTCGGGCTTGATGCCATTCTCGACAGCACGGGCATCCCGCACTGCGATGCCTGCGGCGGTGTCATCAAACCCGATGTCGTGCTTTACGAAGAAGCACTCGATGATTCCGTCATGGAGCAGTCGATTCGGCATATTTCCGAGGCTGACCTCATGATTATCGGCGGCACATCACTGGCGGTGTATCCTGCGGCGGGGCTGATCCATTATTTCCGCGGCAAAACGCTGGTGCTGGTCAACCGCGATGCAACACCGCTTGACAACCGTGCGGATATTGTGCTGCATGAGAAGATCGGTGCAGTGTTTTCGGCACTTTGAGGGTTGACAAATCCCACGCACTGTGATAGAATGAAATCAGCAAAAAATACGCGCATTTTGATATGGAGGTGCATACATATGAAGAAGCGTTTGACTGCATCACTGCTTGGCTTGCTGCAATGCGCTGCACTTGCGGGATGCGGCGAAAACAAGTCGGATGGCTACGGTGTCACGCTTTCGGCAAAAAATGTCACCGCGGACGGCATGACACTGGTCTGCACGCAAAAAGGCGGCGACTATACAGGTACGCTGGAATGGGGCAGCGAGTATCGTCTGCAAGCCAAAAACGGCGAAAACTGGGCGGATGTTCCGATGGTCATCGACAACGGTGCATGGGATACCATAGCGTATTACATCCCCACAGAGCAGACCTCTGAAACGGAGATCAACTGGAAATGGCTCTACGGTTCACTCAACGCAGGTGTCTATCGCCTTGAAAAAAACATCATGGATTTTCATGGGGTTGGCGGCGAACACGGCTTTCAGAACTATTACGTTGAGTTTGAGATTGCATAAATCACAGGTGGAATGACAGTATGGAAATTCGCATCATGACGATCGCTGACTATGACGGGGTGTATGACCTCTGGGACAACACGCCTGAAATGGGCATCAACAGCACCGATGACAGCCGCGAAGGCATCAGGAAATATCTGGAGCGTAACCCTGCGACAAGCTTTGTTGCGGTGGAAAACGGCAGGATCGTCGGGGCGATCCTCGCGGGGCATGATGGGCGCAGAGGCTTCATTCAGCACATCACCGTGGCTGCCGACTGCCGTCATCAGGGCATTGCGGCAAAACTTGTCGATGCGGCAATGGCGGCACTGGAACAGGAGGGCATCCACAAGGTCGCGCTGCTGACGTATCAGAAAAATCAGGGCGGCAACGCTTTCTGGGAGCGCATGGGCTTCACGCGCCGCGATGACGTTTTCTATCGCAACAAAAGCATTCACGAACTGGAATACCGCGCAAATCCCTACGCAAAACGATAATCATACCCGCGCCGCAGTGCTGAGAACGTACTGCGGCGCGTTTTTTCTGCCTATAACGTCAGATTTGATGATTCGTCAGAAAAAAACGCAAAAAATGGCTTGCAAATCCATTCACGATATGATATAATGAAAAAACTTTCGCGTATGCGAAAATATAATAACAAAAGGAGAAATGATTGTGTCAAGAAAATGGATCGCAGGTTTCATCGGCACGATGCTGTGTCTGACCGCAGCAGCGGCGGTGACGAATTTCTCTGCGGCTGATGCGAGCAGCAAGCTTGTGTTTTCAGCCGCCGCAGAGGAAGAAGCAACGGTTTCCGAATCGGGCATACTTGGAGAAGCTGTCACGTTCACGCTCTATGAAGACGGCTTGCTGGTCATCGGGGGCGAGGGAAGCATGGATGCTGAAATCGCGGACAAAATCACGAATAAGAGCAAGATCACGGCAATCAGTATCGGCAAGCAGGTCACGTCCATCGCGGGCGGTGTGCTGAACGGCTGCACAAATCTCACGGAGCTTGTCGTTCCCGGCAATGTGAAAACCATCGCGGATTCTGCATTTTCGGGATGCACAAGCCTCAAAAAAGCAGCGATCTCGGAGGGTGTGGAGTCCATCGGCAAGGGGATTTTCACGGGCTGCTTTGCACTGGAATCGGTCTCGCTGCCGTTTGCCGGCGAATCGCTTGAAGCTGTGAATGACGACACTTCTTTGCCCATTGCCAATCTGCTGTTTGATTATCATAGCAGCAATGATGCCTATTATATCAACGTAAAGGGCGGTGCCCATATCCCGAATGTGCTGACGAAAATCACCATCACGGGCAGCACGAAAATCCCGTACATGGCATTCGCGGGGCTGACCTCGCTGACGACCATCAACCTCGCAGATTCCGTCACCACGCTTGGCGAACGCTGTCTTGAAGGATGCAGCGGGCTTTCGACGCTCAACTGCAACCAGAATCTTGACACCATAGAAAGACAGGCATTCTGCGGCTGCACCGCATTGAAAAGCGTCGCATTTGCTTATAATACCAAGCACATTGGCAATCAGGCGTTCTATGGCTGTGCAGGGCTGACTGAACTGCATCTGACCAACAAGGTCGAATCCATCGGGGAAAGCATTCTGACGGGCTGTTTCGGCATCAAGGAGGTCACATTGCCCTATGCAGGTGAAAGCCTTGCCAAAACAGAAGCCGACGAGACCATTCCGCTTTCCAATCTGTTGTTTGGCTATTGCAGCAGCGATGATGCCTATTATATCAACGTAAAGGGCGGTGCCCATATCCCGAATGTGCTGACGAAAATCACCATCACGGGCGGCACGAAGCTCCCGACAAACGCATTTGCGCAGATTTCTTCGCTGACGGAGATCGTGCTTTCTGATTCCGTCAAGGAACTGGGCAAAAGCAGTTTTGCTGACTGCACGGGATTGAAAACACTGATCGTCGCGCCTTATCTGGAGAAGATCGGGGTGGAGGCGTTTATAAACTGCACAGGGCTTGAGAATGTCAACTTTGCGTGTGAGGCAAAGGAAATCTGTGACAGAGCGTTTTGCCAATGCAGCGGATTGACGGAACTGACGCTCACCGACAAGGTTGAGAAGATTGGCAAAAACATTCTGAACGGCTGCTTCGGCATCAGGGAAGTCACACTTCCTTATGCAGGTGAAAGCCTTGAAAAAACTGAAGCTGATGAGACGATCCCGCTTTCCGATCTGTTGTTTGGCTATTGCAGCAGCAATGATGCCTATTATATCAACGTAAAGAGCGGTGCCCATATCCCGAATGTGCTGACGAAAATCACCATCACGGGCGGCACAAAGATCCCGACAAACGCATTTGCGAAGTTTTTCTCACTGACCGAAGTTCGCCTTGCGGATTCCATTGTCGATCTGGGTGCAAAGAGTTTCTCTGACTGCACATCACTGCAAAAGCTGGAATGCAATCCGAATCTCAATTCGATCGGTGAGGAGTCGTTCGTGCGCTGCAATGGGGTGGTGAATCCCACATTTGCATCGAATGCGAAAAGCATCGGTGCCAGAGCATTCGCGGAATGCTCCAATCTGAAAGAACTCTATCTGAGTGAAAAGGTCGAGAGCATTGGCCGTGAGATCCTGAAAGGCTGCTTTGCCGTGGAACGTGTGACGCTGCCGTTTGCAGGTGCAACAAGCGAACAGGCAGATGCAGGTGAATTTGATCCGCTTGCAAACCGGCTGTTTGGATATTATTCCAGCACCGACTCCTACTATGTCAATGTGAATGGCGGCGCACATATCCCGCTCGCTCTCACCGAATTCTGCATCACGGGCGGCACGACCTTATCCGAAATGGCATTTGGCGGGCTGGAATCGCTGAAGACGATTTCCATTCCCGAAACCGTGACCACGATCGGCAAGAAGGCATTCACCGGATGCACAGGGCTCGAAAAGCTTGTGATCCCCGCATCCGTCACGGAGATCGCAGACAACGCATTCACAGACTGCAGCGAAACACTGACGCTCTTTGGCACAAAGGAAAGCGCAGCCGCAGCATTTGCTGAAAAAAACGGCTTCGATTTCTGCGCACCTGCCATCACCTGCGGCGGACATTCGATGGCACTTTCCGAATCGCTCAACGTGGTGTTTGACATCAGCGCGGAGGACGACGGTCAGGCTGTGGATGTAACGGGACTGCCCATGACAGTGCAGTATGCGGACGGCAAAACCGCGATGGGCGTGCTGAAAGCATTCGGCACAAAAACGGTGATCTCTGTGGCAGAATCCGCGAAGAACTATGCCGATGTCATTTCGGTTTCGCTGCTGGGCGAGACATTCAGCTACTCCGCAAAAGAATACTTTGCCGATGCCGCAGAGGCACATAAGGAAAACGAATCCCTGCTCGCGCTGTTGGATGCAACTGAGGAATATTGCCAATCTGCTGCATATTTCTTCCGTATGCGCGGCGCAAAAGCTGTGAATGTCACATGGACTGCCGAAGATGAGGCGTCGCTGATGCAGGTGGGGTCGGCTTACGATGCGTCTGCACTGGGCGATGCGTTCCATGCTTATTCGCTGCTGGTCGCCAATCAGGTGACGGTGCGGCTTTACGCAGGCAGTGAGGGCGCATACACGGATTTTGGCGGTTTCTCGCCGCTGAAATTTACCGAACGGCGCGTTTATCGCACGACGGAGGAAGAAACGATCTATGCGCCGACAGTGATGAATTACATCTACACAGTGCTGACGCAGTATGGAAACAACGAGGAACTTGCGAATGTTTGCAAGGCACTCTATCATTACTATGTGGCGGCGGTGAATTACACGGCAGCGCAGTAAAAACCTGTATCGAAATTTCACTTTCCGTTCAAACGGGCAGGAGGGTGCGGGAACCACGGAATATGGTTCCTGCACCCTCCTGATTTGTTTTGGGATGATGATGTTACTTCACAAGCATTGCAAGGTCACGAATTTCTACGTCGATGCGCACATTTTCACGATTCTCTGCACCACTCGGATTATATCGGCAGCAAAAAAACCCTGCCTGATTTCCTCCGCGCCCATCTCCTCCGAGATGAACACCCCGTCCATCAGGTCGATGATCCCCGATTTTGCAAGCTTTCGGTGCTGCACATGGGCAGTGCCGTTCGTGACGACCTGTTGCCTGACCCTTCCGTGCAATGCCTGAATCGTTTCCAAAGTGTGCGGCTGAAAATATACCGTTTCTCCCGATTCGATCCGGAATTGCCGATTAAATGCGCTGATGTCTGTGGAAATTCCGTAAATGCTGAAAAATTCGAGGAACCGCCCGCGCTGCACATTCTTGCGGTCACATTCGCCGCGCTCCATTTTTTCCACCATTTCAGGTTGATGCCCGAATAGTGTTTCAGCATTTCGTCCGTGCATTCGCCAAGCGAAAATGCACGAAAACATGCATGGATCGCTACTCGTTCCGCGGCGAGAAAATCAAGCGGTGTGCTGTCCGCATCCAGGAGGCAGCACAGCCCTCAAAGCTTGTCAAACTGTTTTTCAGCGTTGATTCCGTGAAAACGAAAGATAATATGTCAGTCACACGATATCATATATCATTGAATCTTTTGAAAAAATCGGGTATAGTATATGTGGAAATCGAATCGCCGCTCGGGTGACTGCGTATGCACTTCAAAAAAGCTGACGCAGAATGTGCGGGATTCGTGTTCCGAAAAAAAGAAACCGAATCTTTATTTGATTTTCGGAGGGAGTTATGAAGATGAAAACACATACCATGCACAGAAAGATCAGCATTTGCACCGCCGCGGTCATGATGCTCGGCACCTTGACCGTCGGGCAGACTGATTTTTCTGCAACCCTGTTCCGTGCCCCGATTGCTTATGCAGCAACGGCGATCAGCGGCAATGCAAGCCATAATTTCACCACACAGGGCTTGTCGAGCGGCAGCTTCGACATTTCGGGCAACCTTTCCAAGGAAAAGGGCACGATGACCTATAACGGGCAGACCTTGACGCAGTGCCTCAAAATGGAGACCGCTACCGCCATCAGTTTTTCCACCACCGGTAATGCCACGCTGAAGCTTGCAGTCAAAGACGGCGATACCTTATATATTGATGAGGTCAAAACCACTATTGATGCAAGCGGTGTGACGACGGTTTCCCTCGGTGCAGGCAGCCATTCCATCCGTAAGGGCAGCGGCACCTCCAATCTGTTCTTCATCGACGTGATTGCAGGGGGCGGCGGCGGTTCCACCACGCCAACCACCACGAATCCATCCCAGCAAACCACCACGACCCTCACCACCACGAATCAGCCGACGGCTTACGTGGGCGATATCGGGCTTGTGGCATCGGGCGGCTGCAATGAAACGCTGTATGCCACTCTGTCGGGCGTCAACGATGCGGCAATCACCGCTGTTTCGTACAGCGGCAAAGTATCGGGCAGCCTCACGGGCGAAGATTTGCAGTATCTTGTGCGCGATACCTCCAAGGGCGTGCGGATCGACATTCCCGGTCTTCCCGCAGGCACATATGATCTGAATGTCACCACCGCCAAGGGCAGTGTGACCATCAGCGGCATTTCCGTCAGCGCACAGGATCGTTCGGGCTATGCGCATTTCAACTATAACGCAGGTGTCGGCGCATATAACGACGACGGCACATTGAAAGCCAATGCCATCGTGCTTTATGTCACCAACGAAAACAAAAACACCGTCACAGTCAAATCGAAAGACGGCACCACGGTCTCGGGCATCGGCAATATTCTCAACTCCGCAGGCAAGGAATCGTCAGGCGGCAAAAATTCAAAGGGCGGTATCGCCAACAGCAACAAGGGCATTATCCAGAAGATCGCGAAAGACGGCACACCGCTTGTGGTGCGTATCATCGGCAATGTCACAGCACCGAGCGGGCTGACTTCCTTTGATTCCGTCGATTACGGCGGATCGGTTGGCGACAACGGCTTCATGGCAAGAATGCAGTCGGGCAAAAACGTGACCATCGAGGGCATCGGCGAAGATGCGACCATCAACGGCTGGGGTCTGCATTTCATCGCGGAGAGCTCCAACACCGATCTGGGCAAGAGTTTTGAAGTCCGCAACCTTATTTTCCGCAATGTTCCTGAGGACTGCATCGGCATGGAGGGCGTGCAGAGCAGCAGTGCCCTGACCGCACCCGTGGAACGCTGCTGGATCCATAACAACGAGTTCTATAAGCCGACCATTGCGAACCCTGCCGAATCCGATAAGGACGGCGGCGACGGTGCCTGCGATTTCAAGCGCGGAATGTACTTCACCAACAGCTACAACTACTATGAGGGCTATCACAAAACGAACCTCGTGGGCGCATCGGATGACAATATGCAGTATCACATCACGTTCCATCACAATTACTGGAAAAACTGCGAATCCCGCGGCCCGCTTGCCCGTCAGGCAAATATCCATATGTATAACAACGTGTTCGAGGGGCAGACGAGCTATTGCCAGAATCCCCGCGCAAATGCGTACATTTTCTCGGAGTATAACCTGTTCACCAACTGCAAGAATCCGCAGCAGATCAAGCAGGGTGCGATCAAGAGTTTCCACGACACCCTCACCAACTGCCGCGGCGATATGCAGGCAACTGTCGTGAACGACAAAAACCAGAAAGTCTCCTCCGCAAATAAGTACGGCGATTTTGATACCAATTCGTCGCTGTCCTATATCCCGTCGGGCGGCTATCAGCTTCAGACCGACACCTCCAAGCTGCTGTCGTATTTTGCACAGGTGGGCGGCACACTCAACGGCAGTGCTTCTTCGGGCACGCTCAAGGGTGCTTCGACGACCACGACAACCACCACCACAACAACGACGACAACCACCACGACAACATCGACCACAACCACATCGACCACTACGACAACATCGACCACAACCACTACCACTACGACCACTACCACTACGGAAACCACGACCAAGTCCGAGCCGCCTGCCGCGCTCCATCCGGGCGATGCCAACTGCGATGGCAGTGTCACGGTTTCCGATGCGATTCTCGCATGCCGCATGGCGAATGAGGATATTACCGTGGATGTGAATGAAATCGGCAAGAAAAATGCTGACTGCGATGGCGATGGTGCTGTGACAAGCGTGGATTCTTCCATGATCCTGAAATTTATCGCCAAGCTGATCACGGAACTCTGAGCATAACCGCTTTATCGCGCCGCCCCGATGGGAAACTGTCGGGGCGGTGTTTTGTTTGCCGCGAAACGAATCGAGCGCGGATTTTGTTTGTCAAGGGGCGAAAAAGAGAATTTCAACGGCTTTTCAGCGTCTTTTTTATGCGGTTTGTCAAGTCGATTTTTCAACATTGTTCAATAATTAAAATATTGCAGCCGCGCAAAAAATTGCTTGACAAAGCATCGGATTACTGCTATAATGGAACAAGTACACACCTCATTCTGTATTATTACAGAGTGTACAACACAAGATATAGTGTCCATCCCGGAAATACAGTTTGTGGCGCGTGCGTGAAATCTTATGTTTGTTCAAATATCGAACAAACAGTTTGGAAGTGTGGTGACAGCGTGAAAATCGCAGGACTGCAAAAGTTAACATTGCTTGATTACCCCGCACACACTGCTTGTACGGTGTTTTTGTGGGGATGCAATTTCCGCTGCCCGTTTTGCCACAATGCGCCGCTCGTAACAATGCCTTGCAAAGACGAAATCACAGAAGATTCGTTGCTTTCGTTTCTGGAAACAAGGCGCGGAAAGCTCGACGGCGTGTGCATCACAGGCGGAGAACCCACCATACATCCCGATCTTGAAGCATTGATTTGCAAGATCCGCGCAATGGGCTTTCAGGTCAAGCTTGACACCAACGGCACAAACCCGAAAATGCTGCGGACACTCTGTGAGGCTGGGCTTCTAGATATGGTGGCAATGGACGTCAAAAACGCGCCTGAGAAATACTCCCTGACCGCCGGCACGGAACATTCGCAGATTGACGCAGTCAACGAGAGCGTGCAGTTTTTACTGCGCGGCACCGTTCCGTATGAGTTTCGCACCACGATCGTGCGGGGCTATCACGAGACGGCAGACATGGAACGCATCGGGCAGTGGATTCGCGGTGCGGATGCTTATTATTTACAGGCATTCCGCGATTCCGGCGCGCTGATCGCATCAGGCTGCGGGGGACTCCCGCCTGCCGAAATGCAAAAGCTGCTGGATGCCGTGAAACCGTATGTCCCGAATGCACGACTGCGCGGCATCGACTGAAAAAAGAGAGAAAACGCATCCCCTCAAAGAAATCGGACAGCAAAACAAAAACAGAAAATGCAGGACATTGCATTCAAAGAGGAGGATTTATCATTATGTATCAGGTCACAAAACGTGACGGCAAGATCGTCGGTTTTGAGATCAGCAAGATCTCAGAAGCGATTCGCAAGGCATTTGAAGCCGTCAACAAACAGTATCATCCCACGGTGATTGATTTGCTTGCACTGAAAGTCACCGCAGATTTTGAACCCAAGATCAAAAACGACATGATCGCCGTTGAGGAGATTCAGGACAGTGTCGAGGCGGTTTTGAGTGAAGCAGGCTATGCAGATGTTGCAAAGGCTTATATTCTCTACCGCAAGCAGCGCGAGAAGCTCCGCAACATGAAATCCACCATTCTGGACTATAAAGACACTGTGGACAGCTATGTCAAGGTCACAGACTGGCGCGTAAAGGAAAATTCCACCGTCACATATTCCGTCGGCGGTCTGATTCTCAACAACTCGGGCGCGATCACCGCAAACTACTGGCTCTCCGAGATCTATGATGAGGAGATCGCAAATGCGCATCGTTCGGGCGATATGCACATCCATGACCTCTCCATGCTCACCGGCTACTGCGCAGGCTGGTCGCTCAAGCAGCTCATTCAGGAAGGTCTGGGCGGCGTTGAGGGCAAGATCACCTCGGCTCCCGCAAAGCATCTGGCAACGCTGTGCAACCAGATGGTCAACTTCCTCGGCATCATGCAGAATGAATGGGCAGGCGCACAGGCGTTCTCCTCATTCGATACCTATCTTGCACCGTTTGTCAAGGCTGACAATCTCCCTTATGATCAGGTGAAAAAGTGCATCGAATCGTTTATTTTCGGCGTCAATACCCCGTCTCGCTGGGGCACACAGGCACCGTTCTCCAACATCACTCTTGACTGGACAGTGCCGAATGATCTGGCTGAACTCGACTGCATCGTCGGCGGCAAGCCCGCAGGCTTCAAATATAAGGACTGCAAAAAAGAGATGGACATGATCAACAAAGCGTTCATCGAAACCATGATCGAGGGCGATGCCCACGGCAGAGGCTTCCAGTATCCGATCCCGACCTATTCCATCACCAGCGATTTTGACTGGTCGGAGACCGAAAACAACCGCCTCCTGTTCGAGATGACATCCAAGTACGTCACGCCTTATTTCTCCAACTACATCAACAGCGATATGGAACCCAGTGATGTCCGTTCCATGTGCTGCCGTCTGCGGCTTGATCTGCGTGAACTCCGCAAGAAAACAGGCGGTTTCTTCGGCAGCGGCGAATCGACAGGTTCCGTGGGCGTTGTCACCATCAATATGCCCCGTATCGCATATCTTGCAGCGGATGAAGCCGATTTTTATCACCGCCTCGACAAGCTGATGGATATTGCGGCACGTTCGCTGAAAATCAAGCGCACCATCATCTCCAAGCTGCTGCAAGAGGGCCTTTATCCTTACACCAAGCGTTACCTCGGTACGCTCGACAACCACTTCTCCACCATCGGTCTGATCGGTATGAACGAAGTCGGCCTCAACGCAAAGTGGCTGCGCAAGGATATGACGCACCGTGAAACACAGGTGTTCACCAAGCAGGTGCTTGACCATATGCGCGAACGCCTTTCCGATTATCAGGAACAGTACGGCGACCTCTACAATCTGGAAGCGACCCCTGCGGAATCCACCACCTATCGCCTTGCAAAGCACGATATCGCAAAGTATCCCGACATCATCACCGCTGCCAAGGAAGGCGACACACCTTACTACACCAACAGTTCCCACCTGCCTGTCGGTTATACGGAGGATATCTTCTCCGCCCTCGATATTCAGGATGAACTTCAGACCTGCTACACTTCGGGCACGGTGTTCCATGCGTTCCTCGGCGAAAAACTCCCCGACTGGAAAGCAGCCGCCAATCTGGTGCGCAAGATCGCGGAAAATTACAAGCTGCCTTACTACACCCTCTCCCCGACCTATTCGGTCTGCCACGAACACGGTTATCTCGCGGGCGAACAGCCTGCCTGCCCGCACTGCGGCAAGGAAACCGAGGTTTACAGCCGCATCACAGGCTACTATCGCCCTGTCAAAAACTTCAACGACGGCAAGGCACAGGAGTTCAAAGACCGCAAGGTTTACAACATCGAACGCTCCGTTTTGAAGCATCAGGGTGTGCAGAACACCGAAACACAGGCAAAGTCCGCATCCTGCGGCAGCACTGAGGAAGTTCTGCTGTTTGCCACCAAGACCTGCCCCAACTGCAAAATGGCAGCAACATTCCTTGAAAAAGCAGGCATTTCCTATAAAAAACTGATCGCCGATGAGGAACCCGATCTGGTCGCACAGTATGGTGTCAAGCAGGCACCGACGCTGATCCTCAAAAACGGTGAAAGCTTCGACCGCATCGTTAATGTCTCGAACATCCGCAAATTCACGGAAGAAGCAGCCATGCAGGGTGCATCTTCGTGCGATTGCGGCGCACAGGCATAATGGCACGGTATGATATCGCGGTGGTGGGCTCGGGACCTGCGGGTCTCACCGCCGCGCTTTACGCAAGACGCGCAGGCAAAAGCGTGCTGATACTGGAAAAAGAAAACTTCGGCGGTCAGATCACATTTTCGCCGAAAGTTGAAAATTATCCGACCAGGCAGGCAATCAGCGGCGCAGAACTTTCCGAGCAGATGATCGAGCAGGTGCAGGCACAGGGCGCAGAACTCGAAATGGACGAGATCGCGTCGATTGCAAAGGACGCTGACGGCTTCACGCTGAAAGGCGCGTATGGGCAGTATCAGGCAAAAGCAGTCATTCTGGCGACAGGCTCCAAGCATCGCACGCTGGGGCTTGAAAATGAGGAAAATCTCGTGGGTGCCGGCGTTTGTTATTGTGCTGTCTGCGATGGCGCGTTTTTCAAAGGGCAGGATGTGGCAGTCGTGGGCGGCGGAAACACCGCGCTTCAGGACACGGTGCTGCTGGCGGAGATTTGTCGGTCGGTGACGGTGGTGCAAAATCTGCCGTATCTGACAGGCGAACAGGCATTGCAGGATAAAATTGCCGCACTGCCGAATGTGAAGATCATCGTCAATGCGACGGTTGACAAGCTGATCGGCGGGGATGCGCTGACAGGGCTGCAAATCACGCACGAGGGCAATGCGGAGACGCTTGCTGTGACGGGCGTGTTCGTGGCAATCGGGCAGAAACCTGAAAACGACGCATTTTCGGAACTTGCACAGCTTGATGATTATGGATATCTGCAAGCGGATGAGCGCTGCCTGACGAAAACGGAGGGCTTGTTCGTGGCAGGGGACTGTCGGACGAAAGCGGTGCGGCAGGTGGTGACGGCGTCGGCAGACGGTGCTGTTGCGGCACTTGCGGCTTGCCGATATCTTGGATAAACGAGCCGCTGCCCTCTTGAAGCAGCGGTCATCACAAAACCTATCGAAATGCAAAAAAACAGGAGCTGCGATCTCTCACAGCTCCTGTGTTTTTTTCAGCTCCGCCTTGCCGTCGCCCGACGCATAAAACCCGCACAAAAGCAGGTGGGTATCCGCCTGTGCCCTTCACGCTCCCTTCGTCCGCATAGCGGGAGGTCTGCAATTCACGCACAGAGCCAAATTCCCTAATGATAAGTGTTGGATTATATCATATCGGGCTTGCTCGCACAAGGCAGAATGCTTTCAGCCATTGATATTGTATTCTGCAAATGCAAAATCATGCACGTACTTCCCGAAAAAATTCTGTCCGAATCCTTTCGGTTTTTCGTTCAATCATTCGCCGTGATGACAGCCGCAGCCGCAATCCTCGTCGTCGCAGTCGCAGTCGCAATCACAGTCGCAGTCGCAGTCGAGTCTCTCCAAAAACTGATTTGCGATACGCTCGTATTCCTCATCACTCTCGACGGGGGCAAGAATTTCATTGCCGTTTTCGTCGGTGGTAACGGAAAGCACTGCGAGTTCGCATTCTTCAAGGAGTTCCTCGGGGGTTTCAACATGAGGGATCAGGGCGAAGTAGGCTTTGTCGCCCTCCTCGATGACATCCACGAGTTCAAACAGTTTTTCGTTGCCGTCCTCGTCCACAAGGGTATAGATGTCGGGTTCAAAATTTTCCATGGATTCGTCGTTTGCATTTTCAGCGGTATGATCCAGCATAAATAAATACTCCATTCTGCCGCAGCCTTTGTGCAGGCGCAGCGAAATATTGTGAAGCATAGTTGCACTTCACTGGATATATTGTACCTTATTTTTCCAAAAATGTCAAGTCCCCGTATTTGAATTTTTTCCACAAAATTTTTCAAAAAGGTATTGACAAATATATCTCATTGTGCTATAATACAATTACAGAACAAAGCAATCCGTCAATGATATATCCGAATACGGACTGCATATTAGGGAGTGCAGTTTTCGGTTCGGATTCCGACACACCCACGGCGGATGATAGAATGCTTCCCCGATTGCTTCGCTTCTGACGACACAATGGCGGCGTTTCTGCTGCGGGTTCGTCCACCCGCGGAACGTGTAGTGATCCGGCCGTCAAATTTGAATCGGAAAGGTCGTGTGAGTCCAATGGATACGGAATCAGTGAACCCAACCATTGACAGCGGCTTCCTGACAGATTCATCTGTGCAGCAGAGCAGGGATATCGACTGAACGAACCCCATCCTTCGGTTTCCGTTCGGCAACCTGCACTTCCATCATGGAAAACGCACAGCCTGAACCGCAGAGGAAACCCTTTACGTAAGTTTGGGAGCCCGCTTAAATGTACAGTCTAGGGCATAAGTGAAATGCCATTTTTTCAGAAAAGCGTCAATGGCGTGAACGGGGAAGAGATATGCGTCCCATGGGAGCGAGTCTCCCGCTACGACCATTATGGTCTGAATATATAGAGAGAGGAATTATAAACTGACGCTTATCACCGAAAATTGAATACACAATGGGGAGAATCCGATGAAGGGTTCTCCCCTTTGCTTTTCATAGATAAGTTGCTGCGGCATAAGAGAAAACATCATTTTTTGCTTGACAGAATGCCGAAAAAACGGTATAATGTGAAGTGTGTGTACTGTTCGGATTTTTCCGCTGTGAAACAGTCACAGAGAATCACCAAAGCAGAATGGATTCAGCGAATGATGTGTGAAAACGATGGGTGAAAAAACGAAAAAAAAGTCCGCACGCAAAAGCTATCGTGTGGCATTGGGCGGCATCGTGGCTGGCATTTGCCTCATGACGATGTTTCTGACAGGTGTGCTGCCTGCGCTGTATATCGCCGCGCCGATGGCAGCAGGTGTGCTGCTGATGATACTGGTCGAGGAAGTATCGGTGGGCTGGGCATTGCTGACGTATGTGGCGGTGTCGATGCTTTCTTTGGTGGTGACGTATGATAAGGAAGCGTCACTGATGTTTATTCTGTTTTTCGGATACTATCCGATATTGCGGCCCTATGGGATGAAGCTGCCGAAAGTATTGCGGGCTGGATGGAAAACAGTGCTGTTCAACGGATTTCTGGTAATCGACTACTGGATGACGGTGTATGTGCTGGGGCTGCCGACGTTTGAAGATGATAAACTGTGGATGCTGCTGGCACTGATGGTGATCGCAAACACGGTATTTTTCATATATGACGGCGTGCTTGACAAGATGGGATGGTTTATCCACAAGGTGTTTTTGCCGAGGGTGCTTGGGAAGAAATAACGTGCCTGCGGCGAGTTGGATTGCGGGTCTCTCCCCATGTCCCGCAGGCGAAACACGCTCCGAACCCCAATCTGCAAACGCAGAAACTTATATATTCAGGAGGAACTTAAAATGGACAATATGCAGGGAATGAAGCGCACGCATTATTGCGGCGAAGTGCTGGAAGCAGGCAAGACCGTCGTTGTCGGCGGCTTCTGCGACACTGTCCGCGATAAGGGCGGCATCATCTTCATTGTTTTGCGTGACCGTACAGGTGTGGTGCAGCTGACGTTCGACGACACCACCGACAGAGCCGTATTTGAAAAGGCAGCGTCCTGCCGCAGTGAATATGTCGTGCTGGCAAAGGGCGAAGTCAGAGAACGTGAAAGCAAAAACTTCAAGATCCCGACAGGTCAGGTGGAGATCTATGTCACCGAACTGCGGATCCTTGCAAAAGCAAAGACACCTCCGTTTGAGATCACTGCCGAGACAAAGGTCAACGAGGAACTGCGCCTCAAATATCGCTATCTCGACCTGCGCCGTGCGCCGCTGCAGCAGAATCTGATCCTGCGCCACAAGATCGCACAGTGCGCCCGTCAGTATTTCTACGAGAACGGATTCCTTGAGATCGAAACGCCCATGATGATGAAATCCACCCCCGAGGGCGCACGCGATTATCTCGTGCCTTCGAGAGTACATCACGGCGAATTTTACGCGCTGCCGCAGTCGCCGCAGATCTATAAGCAGCTTTTGATGGTCGCAGGCTATGACCGCTATATCCAGCTTGCACGCTGCTTCCGTGATGAGGATCTGCGTGCTGACCGTCAGCCCGAGTTTACCCAGATCGACCTTGAAATGTCGTTTGTCGATGTGGATGACATTCTGGATGTCACCGAGGGCTTCCTCATTCGCCTGTGGCACGATGTCATGGGCAAGGAACTCAACGTGCCGCTGCAGCGCCTGACTTATACCGACGCAATGAACCGTTATGGTTCCGATAAGCCCGACACCCGCTTTGCAATGGAATTGCAGGATGTTTCCGAGATCGTGAAGAACATGGAATTCCCCGTGTTTGCAAATGCACTTGCCGATGGCGGCACTGTGCGCTGCATCGTGGCAAAAGATGCGGCAAAAACGCTCACCCGCAAGGAAATCGACAAGCTGACGGAAATGGTCAAGGGCATCGGTGCAAAGGGCATGGCTTACATCCGCTGGATGGATGCGGAACCCGCCTGCTCGTTCGGAAAGTTCCTGAAAGACGGCGAATTGCAGTCGATTTTGAACGCTGTGGACGCAAAGCAGGGCGATGTGGTGATGTTCATCGCCGACAAGGTTTCCGTGACACTGCCTGTGCTGGGTGCGCTGCGTAATCAGGTGGCACGTCAGCTCGACCTCATTCCCGTGGGCGTGTATAATTTCCTGTGGATCACCGAATTCCCGTTCTTTGAAAAGGATGAGGAAACGGGCGAATGGCTTGCGATGCATCACCCGTTCACCATGCCGATGGACGAGTGCCTGCAATATCTGGACACGGCACCTGAAAAGGTGTTTGCAAAGGCATATGATCTGGTGCTGAACGGCACGGAGCTTTGCTCGGGTTCGATCCGTATTACGGATTATGAATTGCAGCAGAAAATGTTTGAATCGCTGGGACTGACTGCGGAGGAGATCGAGGCAAAATTCGGATTTCTGGTGCAGGCATATCAGTATGGCGCACCGCCTCACGGTGGTCTGGGCATCGGCCTTGACCGTTTGACGATGACACTGGCACAGGCAGAAAGTCTGAAAGATGTGGTGGCGTTCCCGAAGGTGCAGAATGCAAGAGAACTGATGAGCGGCTGTCCGTCGCCTGTTGCACAGGCTGATCTGGATGTGCTGGCAATCAAAACCGTGACGCCGGAGAATTGATCATGAATCATGGGGACGCTGTCTCCAACCAACTCCCAAAGAGATCGTATCCCTTTGGGAGACCATTATATAAGTGTACCGAAAATCATGAAAGAGGGGAAGATCATGACAGTCGATGAACTGATGACAAAAGTGAAAAGCGAAATGACAGGCGATGTTCAGACGGATATTCACTACATCAACGCACTCGCCGAGAAAATGAAGCGCGAAGATAATGCCGCAGAACTCTGCTCGGCACTTGCTGACTATGCTTATACGATCCTGCCTGATAAGCAGAAAAAATATATGTATGAAGCGACGTTCGTGCGCGATATGCGTATGGACAAGGCGTTTCATGAGGCGATGACCATGCTCGAAAACGGCAAACTCGATGACGCCGAACAGCTCCTTTTCGAGATCTCAGAGGTCATTCGCGTCCACTTTGAGGAAAGCGAACGCAAATTCTTCAGCTTCCGCAATCCGTTCGAGTTCCATCTGTATCAGCACTTCTATCCGAACTCGAAAGAATGCGAACGCGCTCCGTTTGACTTCGCACACTATCTGACCATGTACGGCTATGTGCTGCTCGAAAAACACGAGCTGGTAAAAGCTGCAAAAACCGTCGAGCGCGGCATTCGCTTCAACCCCGTGTGCGCCGATTTCCGCTTTGAACTTGCCGAGATCTGCAAAATGGGCGGCGACCCCAACACGCTCCTGCGCGTCAATCAGGACACCCTGCGCGTTTGCACCACCGCAGACCGTATCGCCAGAACCCTTTGCAACATGGGCTATTTCTGCAACATGATCGGCGATCTGCAGTCGGCTGCCGTGTTCTATTTTGAAAGCATCCGCTTCATGCCCAGCAAAGCCGTGGAGTTTGAATTGCAGGATGTTGTGCGGCATATCAACAGCATCGGCGAGAAATTCAACCCGCCCACACAGGGGCAGATCCTCGACACTTATCAGAAATACGGGCTTCAGCCCCCGCCAAACGATGAGGTCGTTGAACTTGCGCTGACACTGGCAAAATCTGCGTCCGAATACGGCAGACCCGAACTGGAAGGCTTGTTCTACCGCGTCGCTTACGATCTGACCAACGAGCCGAAATTCAAGGAAGCCATCGACCGCGTGGATGCAAAGCTTGGTTATCAGGCTGCGGAGAACTTGAAAAATGGCGTACAAGAGTAAGGAAGTCACCGCAGAGCAGCTGCGCAAGGCGGTGCGTCACAAGAATCGCGGACACTTTCTGGGCGATATCGGTGTGATGCTGCTTGGCATGGCGTTCATCTTCTTTGCGTGGTATGAGTATAAATATGAGCAATCGGTGTTTTACGGGATTCTGGGCATCTGTGGGGGTGTTTTTTTCATCTTCATGGCTATTTCGCTGATTCCCGATCACTGGCGTGCGTATCGTGACACGGAAAATGTGCGGCTGTTTCTGAAATACGGCAGCGCAGAAACGCTGGCGGCGCACATCACGGAGGGCATCTCAAATCGCATCATTGAGAATGACAAGGTGCTGATCACCGAGAAATTCATCATGCGCAACGATGATTTTGAGAGTTATATGCCGTATGAATCGGTGCTGTGGATCTATAAGAAAACGCATTCGACGAACGGGCTCAAGGATGGTGTGTTCCTGACGGCGCATGACGAATTCGGGGACAGTTTCGATTATCCGTTCAAGCTTGGGAAAAAGCACGTTTCCGAGCTGGAGAATGCGATCAAGACGGTTGCGGAGAAATGTCCGCGGGCTGTCGTCGGATTTTCGCAGGCGAATCGGCAATACGCGGCGGAGAACAAGAAAGCATTGTCTTCGATGGAGCGATAAGATTGCTGTGTACCGTTTCCAAATCACGGCGGCAGCCCTTGCCTTGACAGACCGCCGCCGCTTTATCCCAAACAGCCCGCCGCGTGAAATCCCAAAACAAAAGCTGATTCACGGATAACCCGCGGCGGATGATTCGTCGCATTGGGTCATCACTTTTGCTCTGCATACGGTCATGCGTGCGCTGCTGCTCTCCTAGTATATGCAGATTTTTTCAAAATGCACGCCAAAGTCTCAAAAACATTCCGACTTTTTTCTTGGCGAAAGGATGCTTTTCATGACCGATGATCTCATCAAGCGCCGCTTTGCCGATCTTGCAAATCAAGCCGACAAACGTACGATATACACATTCACCGATTTCCTCACCGAAGCCGAAATTTCTGATTTCTATGCGGTTTTACCATCGCTCCCAAATGTCGGCTATGCCGTGTGGGGCGGCTTTGACGGTGCAGAACGTAAAATGCTGCGCTTCGGTTCACCTGATTTTCTCGGCTATGAACAGGATTTTCCGATCGTCTGCCTTGCCGTCAGTCCGCTGCAGGCAAAATTCGCCGATACCCTCACGCACCGCGATTTTCTCGGTGCGCTGATGCATCTCGGCATTGAGCGGCAGGAAATCGGGGACATTCTCGTGCAGGAAAAAAGTGCATATGTGTTCTGCACCGAAAAAATGGCGGATTATATCTGCCGCGAACTGCAAACCGTGCGGCATACGAGTGTCAAATGCACGGCGGCGGAAACTGTGCCGGATGCTGCGATCAATCACACCGAACCTGTTGACATTCAGGCTGCTTCCGAGCGTGCCGACGGTATCATTGCCAAGCTTTACCGCATTTCACGCAGCGAATGCAGTGTACTGTTCACGGCGGAGCGTGTGTTTGTCAACGGGCGAGCCGTGAACAATTCGGCTGCCGTTTTGAAAAGCGGCGATACTGTTTCGGTGCGCGGTTTCGGAAAATTTCGCTATGCAGGTGTGCAGGGCACCACACGCAAGGGAAATCTGGTGCTGCACATCGAGAAATTTGCATGAAGTCGGGATTATAATGGGAGCACCGTTCCCAAGCACCTGTCAAAGGGCTCCTATCCTTTTGGAATTCTATCATCATCGGCGGGAGTGCGGGCGATATCCACGTTCACCGATATCTTCACTGAAGCCGAAATCTCCGCTTTTTTTGACTTTTCCCATCGGTTATGATACAATAAATGAAAAAACACGGCAGCAGTCTGCCGCGAAAGGAGAATCACATGGATGAATCAAACAATAAGTCCATCCTGTACGGCTGCGGCGCGGCTTTCCTCGGGTGGGGCGTGCAAACCGCCGTTGATGCACTTGACGAACTGGTTCTGGATTCGTCATTTTCATTACTTACACTCTTTTTGTTTCCGCTGTTCATGCTGATTTGGTATATCAAACATTACATCAAGCAGCACCCAAGCGCGAAAAAACTGCGCCTTTGGTTTCTGGGCTATACGATCATGTTCGCTGTGCTTGGTTTCATCATCGGCTGGCTTATGGATCAAGGTGTCTTTATTCCGCAGCACACGAATCACGAAACAATCGATTTCAACGGTGCCGAATACGTCTGGTTTCCGTGGACGGGATATGTGGGCTTTGTGGTGCTTTGCATCGTGTTCCATATCATCTATGGAATTGTCGGAAAACGAAAAGGGCACAAATAATTGATGTGTGGATACAATCCGAGGCAGCATCACAGCATAGCCGTGATGTTGCCTCGTTTCTTTATTACAGCAGAGAGATTCGATCATGCACAAAAAATTCTATTCAAAAAACAAAGATTTCTTTCCGCTTTCGTACTTATGAGGTGAAGACGTCCTGAACCTCTCACCCAAGCGCAGATCCACCCCACAAAAAAACGAGAAAAAAACAAAGATTCCCAAAACAAATCGTACTCATAGGATGAGGACGTCAAATCAAATTACGGAGGCTGAAATTATGGAAGACAGCGAAATCTTACTGCAACTTTCGGAGCGCAGACAAACCGCTATCGAAAATATGCTTTCCAAATACGGCAAACTTTGCAAACAGATCGCGGGCAATATGCTCAAATCACACGAGGATGTCGAAGAAGTCGTCAACGACACGCTTCTGACGGCATGGAACCGCATCCCGCCCGAGACTCCGAGCTTTCTGGGCGCATTTCTCTGCAAGATCACGAGAAACCTGTCGCTCAAAAAAATCGAATACAACACCGCAGAGAAACGTCAGGGCAACCTCGACGCACTGCCGATCGACGAGCTTGCCGAAACCCTCTGCACCGCGCAGGAATCCCCCAATGAGGCGTGCGATGCAAGTGAACTGAGCAAATGCATCAGTGATTTCCTCCGCACACAAAAAGTGCAAAACCGCAAAATCTTCCTGCGCCGCTATTTCGCAGGGGAAAGCGTCAAAGAAATCGCCGAAGATTTCGATATGTCTGAAAATAATGTATCGGGCAGTCTGCTGCGCACGAGAAAAAAGCTTGCCGAATATCTGAACGAAAACGGATTTTCGATTTGAATTTACGGAAAGGATGAATGAGCATGAAGAAAACGACTTTGAATGAAGCAATCAATCGTGTGGATGACGACCTCATTCTGGAGGCAATGGAGCCGAACCACAAGATTGCATGGCATATCAGCAAAACTGCAATCGGCGTTGTGGTTGCCGCAGAACTCGTCATCGCGGCTGTCGGCATTTACGCCCTGACCCGCCACACAATAGATGAGATCGTGGATCCGGGTTCGTCGCCCGATTCGACGGTGGTCACTGACCTCACCAATATGACCGCTGGTACAGACGCCACCGAAACCTCCATCGTCACCGAAACCTCCATCGTCACCGATCCCAATTATACCGGCACGACAGACTCCATGATTTACACCACACATCCCATGACTTCCTCCGGCGAACCCACTGCTACCGGCTACGCCACGACTGCGGTTGTCGCTGTTTCTGATCGCTACGGCGATATCTGCTATAATCCCGATCTGAAAGAAAACTACCCCGCCGAAATACTCAAATGGGATTTTGAAAAGCAGAAATATGAGATTATCCAAGATTCGGCGTATTTCGAGCAAGACAAATCCTACAGCCGCGAGAAAGCGGTTGAATTTGTGGGCGAAGTTTCCGATGAAGTCTTCGATGCCCTGATGGAATCCGAACAGACGGGCAATGACAAAGCACTTGACGCTGTGGCTGTGGAACATTTCGACGAAATTCTCGGACTTGCCCTCAACATCAGCCAGTACGATACCGCTTGTTCGGACACCATCAAGCGTGTGCTGCACTGCGATGATCTGCCCGACGGCGGTCAGGCGCTATACGGCGCGATCGTACAGAAATATCACGATGTAGAGACAGCATACAAAAGCTGTTATGAAGCCAACGGCAGAACACCCAGCACCCAAGCGTTGGATGCAATCTTTGAGGAATATGGCTTCTTTATCGCACGCGAATATGATCGGTCGGACATCAGCGCAGCAGAAAAAGCATATCTCGACAAAATGAATCCTTATGCCGATCCGGATTGGTATTCCGCGAAGCTCAACGATCTGGATACTTGGTATAAATTCATGGCACTGTATGCTGATAAGCCGCAGTTCCCTGCTTTAGAGGGTAATTCCATCTTCGATGATGAATGGGAGAATTGCGTAAAGGGTACTTTCGGCGAAGACGCAGCGAGAATCTACAACAATTATGTTTCCTATTGCGTAAACGATGACGGGTATATGCCCATAGGCTTTTCAGTCGCTGAGCGTCAGCATACAGAGAAAGTCTATGAGAAAGCAAAGAAGGTGCAGAGCTATTCTGACAGCGATTTCTTCCCTGAAGATGGGGAGGTGCAGGTCGAGGTCGGGCAGAAAACAGGACAGCCGCTCCAGATCCCCAATGGGAAACAGGCCATTACCCGTGTGATCGCCGACGATAACGGCTCGCACAAAGGCGATCCTCACGGTGTCGTTGAAAATCTGATCAAAACAGGCGACAGCCAGATTAAAATCACGTATCGATACAGACTCGTCGGCACATCGGGAACGCCGGAAGTCAGCATTTCAAATCTGACGATGACTCTGCTTGGTGAGACCATCGAATAAACGCTCACAAAACAAAATACCGCGCAGACCGTTTCAAAGGCTTGCGCGGTTTTTTTCGGGCTGCGGGGATTTGGCATCTTGACAATTTCTGAACAATGTGATATGATGATACCAAATATCGGCTGCGCCATGCAGCCGCGGAAAAGGGGTTTGACACTATGAACTTTTTAGAACGTGCAATCAAAAGAGGCATCGACAAAGCTGTCAGCGGCGCAGTCAGCAATGCCGTGGAACAGGGTGTGAAAAAAGCGGTGCAGCCGATGGTCAATCAGGCTGCAAACGGCGTTGCCAAAGCAACGACACAGAGCCTTGCAGGCGTCACCGAAGCCGCTGCCGAACTCAATAGCGCAATGGAACAATCGGGTGCCGATGCCGCAAATGTTGACACCGCAGAACTGAAAAAAGCGTTCTCCATGCTGGAAAACATGGCGACTGATATGGTCAAAGATAAAAAGGTTTGTAGCAAATGCGGCGAAATGGCAGGCAAAGACGAGGAGTTCTGCCCAAACTGCGGTGAAAAGCTCCCCTCGCTGACGATGGCACAGCTTTCGCTGTGTCCCAACTGCGGCAAGCAAAACGAACTCGGCAAAAATTTCTGCACGGCATGCGGAACCAAGCTGCCGCTGAAAATCGAGGCGGAAAAAGCTGCCGCGGAAGCCGATGCAAAGGCAATGGCTCTGTGGGATGAATGGCTGCCGCAGTATCCGAAGTGGGCGCAGGGCGGCAAGAACTTCTCGCTGGAAATCATCAACGAACAGGATGGCTTCCCTACGTATGAGTTCCGCGCGGAAGGTGTTGACGAGAAAGCTTTGGATGCGTATGCGGCATTGCTGAAACAGAATGGATTCAAGCAGCAATCGAGCGGCTCTGACAGTGTTCTGTGCAAAAACATCGGCGGTGTCGATTATTGTTTCGCCCAGATTGATGTGCTGACAGACAACGGCGTTAGCCCTGTGTTTTACGCAGAAAAGCATTGACGAGATTCGTGCAGAGCAATATAAGGAAAAAACAAAAGCGGATGACTGTAAGAAGTGCGCTCATATAGAAGTTCTATTACAACTACAATAAGCATGACCTTTACAGCAGGCTATAACAAGAAAAGACAGATACTTCACATGAGGTATCTGTCTTTTTGCTGATATTATAACGATTAGTCCGCTGCCAACCTGTACTTCTGCCCATAAGCCGTATAACTTTCAATAAACTGTGGTGTTCTCTCAGCTTTTAATAAAGTAATATACTCATGGCTGAGGAGCTTTGCCTGTCCGATTTCGATAATGGATACAGCAACATTAGAGCAATGGTCAGAAACTCTTTCACAATTAATTAGTAAATCGGAGAGATATACACCCAGTTCCGGACTGCATTCGCCTTTA
>JAZLJA010000055.1:0-75950 GCA_045617625.1 Oscillospiraceae bacterium
CGGCACCACTTCGTCCGGTGAAACCACCACGACCACAAGCGGCACCACTTCGTCCGGTGAGACCACCACGACCACAAGCGGCACCACTTCGTCCGGTGAGACCACCACGACCACAAGCGGCACCACTACTTCCGGTGAAACCACCACAATCACTACCGAAACCACACCTACTGTCACCACCACGAAAGTTGTCACATCTTATGAGACTTCGTTCGAAGGTCCTACTCGCGTGTACTACTGGTCTCACGACAACCGTACATTCGAGCAGAGCGGCGGCCTCGAAGGCATGAGCGCACGCATTCTCCTTTACAAGTTCTATGTCAACGAGGACAACAAGATTGTGAACGCCAACGGTAAGGTACTTGGCGACTATGTTGAAGGCGAAGCTCCGAAGGCTGAATATGCATTCGATCTCAAGACTCTGGATGTTACCAAGCAGACCAGACCTGACGTCGATCACAACACGCCTGAGGATCTGTGGAACCTCAACAAGCCTGAAGTCCACAAGCAGGAAGATGCTGCGAAGTTTGCTGATGAGCATAAGTTCCCGGTTGACTGTTACTACACTTGGGATGATTCCGTTGATCCTGACTTCAACATCAACAACGGCGAACCTCTCAAGCTCGGTCAGTTCAAGATCTTTATCGGTCTGAAGGGCGATACTACGCTGAACAACGAAGTTGACGCAATGGATGCAACGCAAACGCTGAAGTTCTACGTCTACATTACAGTCATGGGCAAGGAATACTATGAGCTGAATGCTGATGAGGACCTGCAGGAACTCGCATTCTACGTCAGTGACGTTTATACCAATATGGGCATGGATGATGACGCAATCACCAAGATCCCTGATGGTTTCAAGGCTGCTCACGCATACTACACGAACCTCGATGCACAGGATGCAACGAAGATTCTGAGCTACTACGTCCGCACCACGGTTATGCACATGAATGAATGTCCTCCCGGACATATCGGCTGGACCTATGTTTGCGGATTCGATTACCTCGATGAGATCAACGGCGACCTGATGGAATAATCTGTTCCTGACAGTTGTTGAAGATTGAATCAGCAACCCAAGAGACGGTACACGAAAGTGTACCGTCTCTTTTTCTGTTATATCAGAAAAAAAGCTTGTATTTTTTATACGTATATGCTATAATGATTCTATATAGGGATTTGTGAAACTGAACTGCGGCGTTTTGCCATGATGCATATTCGCCTGCCGATTCGTTTCACTGGGAGAATTACGCGTCGGTTCGTGTGCCCTGATTCGCCGTGTCACGGCAAACCGACAGCAAACAGCCATGATCTGCGATGCTGCAGGCTTGGCGTATTCTAATCTGGGAGGTGAACTGCCAAATCCGCTTGTGAATATTGAAGCAAGGAACTTTCCCGCAAGGACAGTACGGCATTTTATGCACATCACTTGTCCGATTCGGGAAACAGCGTGTGCGATGCGGGAACGCACATGCGATGCACAGAACGTCAGCGCAGACAGTCAGCGGCGAAGTCTGGGCAGTTCTGGTTTGACACAGGGGCTGGATCGCGGCTTGCCTCATATTTTCGTATTGTGACGCCGCAAAATTCCATTTTCAGCGCGGATTTCATCCTCTGATGTCGTATCCTGTACCCCCCAATCCGTGTGGATTGAAAAAATGAAATGGTTTTCGGTGTGCTGAGGATTCAACACATCTGAAAACGGAAAGGGAAACATGATGAAGAGACTAATATCGGCACTTTCTTCCCTATGTCTTGGAGTCACCTCCATGTTGGGCGCATTTTCTGCTTTGCCGGCAGCAGCAGCAGGCAGTGTGACCTACACAGGTGACAAAGTTTCTGCAAAACCCGGCGAGACCGTTACAGTCGGTTTTCAGGTTTCAGGCGATTCGGGTACCGCAGGTGCGCAGTTGTTCTTCGATTTCGGCGGACTCCAAAATGTCGATTTGGCTGAGAGCGATAATCCTGCGTACGATACGGAGATGATCTGGAACGCGAAAAACGGCTGTGTGACATGGTCGGGCGACAGAAATGTCAAGGCAAAAGACGGAACCTATGCGTTTATGTTTGAAGTGACCGTGCCTCAAAACGGCAGCGGTCAATATGAAATCAAGCAGAATACTGCGGAGCTGAATTCTGTGGAGGACCGCGACACAAACAAGCTTTCGCTTTCGCTTTCCCCGATTGTGATTACGGTTTTGGGCGGCTCTACTGACACACCTCCCGCAAGCAATTCCCTGACCTGGACGGGCGACAAGGTCACTGCAAAAGCAGGCGAAACCGTTGAAGTCGGCTTCAAGGTCAGCAACGACCCCGGCACGGCAGGTGCACAGATGTTCTTCGATTTCGGTCAGCTGACGAATGTCGATTTGGCTGAGAGCGACAACCCCGCATATGATACGGAACTTATCTGGAATGCAAAGAACGGCTGCATCACATGGTCGGGCGACAGAAACGTCAAGGCAAAAGACGGTACCTATATCGTCCTCTTTGAAGTCAAGGCACCGACTACCAGCGGCACTTACTACATCAAGCAGAACACCGCAGAACTCAACTCTGTTGAAGACAGAGACACCAACAAGATCGCGCTGAACTTCATTCCTGCACAGATCATTGTTGAGGGCGGCTCTACTGATACACCTTCCGCATCCGATTCCCTGACCTGGACAGGCGATAAGGTCACTGCAAAAGCAGGCGAAACCGTTGAAGTCGGCTTCAAGGTCAGCAACGACCCCGGCACGGCAGGTGCACAGATGTTCTTCGATTTCGGTCAGCTGACGAATGTTGACATGGTCGAAAGCGACAACCCCGCATATGATACGGAACTCATCTGGAATGCCAAGAACGGCTGCATCACATGGTCGGGCGACAGAAACGTCAAAGCAAAAGACGGTACCTATATCGTCCTCTTTGAAGTCAAAGCACCGACCACCAGCGGCACTTACTACATCAAGCAGAACACCGCAGAACTTAACTCTGTTGAAGACAGAGACACCAACAAGATCGCGCTGAATTTCATTCCTGCACAGATCATCGTGACCGATGCAGAAGCTTCCATGAACCTCGTCGGTGACAAAGTCAATGGCGTGGCGGGTCAGACCGTACAGTTCGGTTTCAGCTTTGATAAAGCTGTGCCGCTGGCAGGCGGTCAGATCTTCTTCGACTTCGGCTCGCTGACAGATGTTGAACTGGTCGAAAGCGACAATCCTGCATTCGATTCTGAATTTATCTGGAATGCAAAGAACGGCTGTGTTACATGGTCGGGCGACAAGAACAAGACACCTGCTGATGGTTCGTATCTTGTCGAATTCACCGCAAAGGTGCCTGCGAATGCATCCGGTTCGATCGAAGTCAAGCTGGATGAAACGCAGCTCAATTCTCTCGAAAACCGTGATACCGTTTCTCAGCCGTTTAACCTCACACCTGCTGTCATCACCATCATTGATCAGGAGGAGAGCGGCAAGGCGGCATGGAACATCGGTAAAGCAACTTGTCAGGGCGGCACCGAAGTCAAGGTACCTGTCACCGTTACACAGGATGACGGCACCGCAGCATTTGTCGCAAGCTTCAAGATCGCTCCAGAACTGACGTTCAAGGGCTTTGAATGGGGCAAGGGCTATTCCGGCGGCGAAGCACTGATGAACAATGGCAAACTGACCGTCGTCTGGGATGAAGCAGACGGCAACGACACCAAGGCAACCTCCAATCCTGTATGCTATCTCGTATTCACTGCTCCCGATAAGATCGGAGAATACAAAGTGGAATTTGACAGCCTGGAAGTGACCAATCACAGCGGCAATGCACTTGAAGTCACCACGACAAACGGCGCAGTGGTTGTCAACAAGGATGCGGCAGTCACAGGCAATGCAGTCTGGAAGCTGGGCGCAGAGACTGTCAGTGCAGGCGGCACAGTGAAAGTGCCTGTGTATGTCACGGCAGATGACGGCACCGCAGGCTTTGTGGCTTCGTTCAAGCATTCCGATGCTCTGACATTTGAGGGCTTTGAATGGGGCAAGGGCTATTCCGGCGGCGAAGCACTGATGAACGATGATAAGCTGACGGTTGTCTGGGATGAGGCTGACGGCAACAATGCAAAGGCTTCTTCCGAACCGATCCTCTATCTGACGTTTACAGCTCCGTCGGTCGGCGGCGAATATTTCGTTGATTTCGACACCGTGGAAGCAACCAACGAATCCGGCGGCGAGATCAAGGTTTCCACCACGGGCGGCTCCGTGACAGTTTCCGGCGGCGCACCCACTCCGAAGATCGTCACCGCTTATGAAACGATCTTCAATCCTCCCACCCGCATTTACTACTGGTCGCACGATGACCGCAGCTTTGAGGAGAGCAAGGGTCTTGCAAACATGACCGCACAGATCGTCCTCCACAAGTTCTACGTCAACGATGCGAACAAGATCGTCGATGCAAACGGTAATGTTCTGGGCAGCTATACCGAAGGTAAGGTGCCGGATGTCAACTTTGCATTTGAAACCAAGACCAAGGATATCACACCGTTCGTCAAGCCTGAATTCGGCAAGAATTCCCCGAAGGAAATCTGGGACAGCGAAACGCACGAAGTCGGCAAATATCGTGCAGAGGAGCATCAGTTTGATGTGGAGTGCATCTACACATGGGATGAATCTCTGGGTGAGGACTTCGATATCAACGACGGCGAACCCATGAAGTTTGGCGAATTCCAGATCTTCATCGGCTTGAAGGGCGATACCGACCTCAACAACCGTGTGGAGTCGAATGACGCTACCAAAGTACTGCAATATTACGTTTACATCACGGTAATGAACAAGGAATCTTGTCCGCTTGCTCCTGATGACGAATTGCAGGAACTGTCGTTCTACCTGAGTGATGTCATGACGCCTTGCGGCATGGATGACAGCGCAGCACAGGCACCGGACGGCTTTAAGGCAAAACACGCATATTATACCAATCTGGATGCAGAGGATGCATCGAAGATTCTGACCTACTATGTCCACGTAGAGGTCATGCACAAATATCCCGCAGGCCACGAAGCATGGACTGCTATTTGCGGTTTTGATTTCCTTGATGAGATCAACGGCAACCTGTTCTGATCACAACAGCAAGAGAAGGCACACGAAAGTGTGCCGTCTCTTTTTTGGGGATAAAGTATGGGGGTACCCTATGAAAGGGTTCCCCCATGTTTAATGCATCGCAGATATAACTTTTGTGAATAAGGAGTCATAAATGTTCAGTTAGTCTCATATAATGTATCGTAGAGGTAGGTTTTGCCGTCATAGCAAAGCACATACCATTCGAGGTCGGCAGGCTCACCTGTGCCGCTGCCCGTGGTGATCTCGGTTGCCGTGAAATGATAGCAGTCGTCGAGTGCTTCGGTGAGATTATAGTTTTTCTTCAGAATCTCCTGCATTTTTGTCAAGGAATCCTCTGTCAGCTGCAAAATCTCATTGATGTTGACCTGCACCTTGTAATTCTCACCATAGTTGTCCGCGTACCAATCGCTGTTGGCTTTCATTGCCTCATCGTAGCTTGTTTTGATGTTCTCGTCGATCCACTTTTTTTCCAGATCAATGTAAAAATCAGGGTATGTGGACATCGCAAGATCAAAATTACCGTCGCGCATTCCTGCATAATACTGCTCCAGCAGTGATTTGATGCGCGGATAGATGTCCTCGACATTGCCCTCCACACCGTCTTTGGTGACTGTCACCGCGCTGCTGTAATCGACCTTTTCGTTGCAGGCAGTGAGCAAAAGCAGTGCCGCGGCACCGCAGAGAAAAATTCGTTTCATGACTGCATTTCCTTTCGCTGATGAACAGATTGAAGTAAGCAAAAATTACTCATTATTCACGGATTTTCTCTAGTATATCATGTTTTTTTCGCTGCGTCAAGCATTGACAACCGCGGTGCCGCTGTGATATAATATAAATTGGTGTTTTCTATGGATTTCACCGCATGAAAAAAGGAATCAGATGTTGAAAAGGAGTGCTTTCATATGGCAAAGCAACACAAAGCACACGGCGCAGGTTATCGTGTCTTTCATTCGATCTTATGCGTCATTGCAACGCTCATTTTACTGGGCTGCATCACCACGGCTGCTGTTATGCGCTATTATCTCAAATCGGACAGTCTCACAAACTCTGTGGCATCGCTGGAACTGGGCGGCACAAAAGTACCGTTCACCAAGCAGACTGTTGCAGAAATGATCCGTTCAGAATACGGCACCGATGATCAGGTGACACCGGAAGATATGGAAACCGCGATCGACCAGCTTCAGATCCCGCAGTATGTCGCGGGAAAGCTGACCACATATTTCGATATGCTGCGCGGCAATACAGACACCGTTATTCAGATCCCCGCTGAAGAAATCGTGGCGATCCTTGAAAACAATCAGGATGCCCTTCACGACAAGTGCATGATCCTCATTGAGGAAAGTGACAAAGCCGCGATTCGTCAGGCAGGCGAAGCAGGCGGCGCACTCGACACCGTCAACCGCATTTTTGACACGGTCTACGGTTCTCCTGCTCTCAGAATGCTCGCACGTTTCCGTGTCAGCATTTACAGAATCATTCTCGATCTGGTGCTGCTCGCACTTCTGCTCTGGAGATGGACAACCGTTTTTGCACGCTCTGAAAAGAAGCGTACAGGTGCGGTCAAGGGCATGGGCATCACGCTGCTTGTGCCGTCGATTCTGACGGTTGCAGCTTGCCTTGTCTCCGTTGTGATGGGCTTTTTCGCCAAAGACGGCGTCAAAGATCTGTCAGCTGTCATCAAGGAGGCACGCACGCCCGTTCTGCTTTACGGTTCTATCACACTGTTTGCAGGCATTATCCTGCTGTGTATCGCAAAGCTTGCAAATCTGTTCTCCGCATCCAGAAAAGAGAAAAAGGAAAAGAAGCTTGCCGCTGCCCGGGAACAGGCAGATGCCGAAGAAAAGGCTCAGAATGCCCACTGCATCTACTGCAAGCGCACCATTAAGGCAGGCGCGAAATTCTGCACCTACTGCGGCAAAACGCAGGATGAATCTGGCAGTGAGGATGACGTTTCCTCCGCACTCTGACAGATATACAAAAACCAAGGAGCCGACAAAATGGCAAAACAACGGAAACTTCGCACCGACAGGATCGCGGTTGCAGGGCTGCTGTTCTTCCTGCTGATTGTAGGGCTGCTGATTGTTATTATGACAAATAGTGACACCGCTGCCGAGGAATCCTCAGCCGCAGATGTCACCACTGCCGCGACAACAACAGTCTCAACCACCGAAACCACCACTACCACCACAACGACCGCCCTGCCGCTTGCAGAGGATACGGATATCCTTGCCAGAAACGCAGTGCTGCGCTCCACGAACACGAAAACCGTGCTGGCTGACCACGACGCAGATGCGGAGATTGCTCCTGCCTCCATGACCAAGCTCATGACCATGATGGTCGTGCTGGACACCCTCACCCCTGCACAGCTTGACGGCGCGTTCGTCATGACACAGGATATCATCACACCGCTGCGTGCGCAGAATGCCGTTTGCGCAGGCTTTGCCAACGGCGAATCGTGCAGCATCACCGACCTGCTTTACGGCACGATGCTGCCGTCAGGTGCCGACGCCGCCACTGCCCTCGCCATTTATACCGCGGGCAACGTGGATGCGTTTGCTGACCTCATGAATGCCAAAGCCGCAGAACTCGGGCTTACGCATTCCCATTTTTTGAATCCCACAGGGCTTGACCAGGTCGGGCATTACAGCTCGGCAAACGATATCGCAGCACTTCTCGAATATGCCCTGCAAAACGAGACTGCACGCAAGATCATGTCCACTCCCGCACACTGCACCGCCGCGACCGCGCAGCATCCGAATGGTCTGATTCTCCAGAGCATCGTGTTCATGCGTCTCGGCGATAAGACGATCAACGGTTTGAAAGTCTGCGGCGGCAAAACAGGCTTCACCAACAATGCGGGACAGTGCCTCGCCTCATGGGCAGAGGATACAAGCGGCAATACTTTCATTTGTGTTGCAGCAGGCTGCGATGACCCGATGGACGCCATCTATGACACCCTCACCATTTACGACCGTTACAGCGGCGTGTGCGACGGCATCTATCAGCGGCCGCAGCCGCCTGCTGAAACAACCACAGCCGCCGATACCGCCGCATAACATATAAAGGAGAACCGCCATGCTGCAGCCTATCATCGAAACCGCAAAATCTGCGGGCTTCTGCTTCGGCGTTGACCGCGCCATGAAACTTGTCTATGAGGCACTCGAGCAGGGCAAACGCGTCGCGACACTGGGCCCCATCATCCACAATGATTCCGTGGTGAGCGACCTTTTGCAGCGCGGAGCCCGTATCATCCAGAGCGTGGAGGAGGCAGAACCCGACGAAACAATCGTCATCCGTTCGCACGGCGTGGGCAAAGCTGTCTATGAACGTCTCGGGGAGCTTGGGCTTGCATATATTGATGCAACCTGCCCGTTTGTCGCACGCATCCACAAAATTGTCGCGGAACAATCCGCGCAGGGCAATGAAATTCTGATCGCAGGAGATGCCACACATCCCGAAGTGGAGGGCATTGTGGGTTACGCACCAGAATATTGCACAGTTTTTCGCGATAAAGAAGAATTAAAGTGTTTAATCGACAGAAAATTAAGAAATTGCGAAAAAAAGCTTGCAATCGTAGCCCAAACAACGTATAATAGTTTATTATGGGAGGATTGTATAAAGGTTTTTCCCTCAGAACATCCGAATATCCTCGTGTTCGATACCATTTGCAGTGCCACCGGTGCCCGTCAATCCGATGCGGATGCGCTCTCACGCCAATCCGATCTGATGATCGTGGCAGGCGGCAGACACAGTTCCAACACCGTGAAGCTTTATGATGTGTGCCGCAGAAATTGCCCCACATGGCATATCGCAGAGCCCGAAGAACTGCTCCAACTGGCAGATACATTGAGAGATGCCGCCGCCAAGGCACTCGCCCGAAAGGGTGAAAACCACAGGCTGCATATCGGAATTACTGCGGGGGCCAGTACACCCGCCCACATCATTAAGGAGGTTCAAACACATATGTCTGGATTTTTTGACACCGATACCACTACCCCGGAAAACGAAGAGTTCCGTAATTTTATGAATGAGGAGCTCGACAAAACGTTTACCAAAAAAATACGTACAGGAGACCGGGTCGTCGGCACCGTTGCTTCCATCAGCGGAAACAGCGAAGTCATGGTTGATGTTGGTGCCAAGCAGACCGGTATTGTCACCCTCTCCGAATTGACCAACGATTCTTCAAAGAAGCCCTCTGATCTCGTTAAGGTCGGCGATGAGCTCAACCTGATCGTCATTAAGGTCAATGACGCTGATGGTACTGTCCAGCTCTCCAAACGCCGTGTCGATGAGCTTGTTGGCTTTGAAACTATCCTCAAGGCAAAGGAAGAAGGAACCGTTCTCGAAGGCACTGTCCAGAGCGCAGTCAAAGGCGGTCTGGTCGTCAGCTGCGATGGCGTCCGCGTATTTATTCCCGCATCCCAGTCCGGTCTCGGCAGAGATGCTGACCTCAATGTTCTGGTGAAGCAGGATGTCCGTTTTGTCATCATTGATGTCAACGAGCAGCGCCGCCGCGCTGTTGGTTCTATCCGTCAGGTGCAGAAGACCGAGCGCGATGCTGCAAAGGCAAAGTTCTGGGAAACTGCAAAGGAAGGCGACGTCTTTACGGGCGAGGTCAAGTCCCTCACCAGCTACGGCGCATTCGTTGATCTGGGCGGCATCGACGGCATGGTTCACGTTTCTGAACTGAGCTGGGCTCGCATTCATCAGCCGAGCGATGTTGTTTCCGTCGGCGACACCCTTGAGGTCTATATCAAGTCTCTCAACCCCGAAACCGGCAGAATTTCCCTCGGTCACAGACGCGACGCGGATAACCCCTGGGTCAAGTTCACCGAGAACTACCATGTGGATGATGTCGTGGAAGCAACCGTTGTTTCGACCACTTCCTTCGGCGCATTTGCCCGCATCACCGATGGCGTTGACGGTCTGATTCACATTTCGCAGCTTTCCAACAAGCGTGTGACCAATGTCAAGGACGTTCTCAATGTCGGCGATGTTGTCACTGTGAAGATTACCGAGATCGACACCGAAAAGAAGCGCATCAGTCTTTCTGTCCGCGCACTGCTTGAGGAAGAAACCGAAGCTGCTGCAGAAGAAAGTGATGAAGTCGTTTATTCTGACGACAACGCAGCAGAGGCTGAAACCGCTGCTGAAGCCACGGAGTAATCCAACAGTTCATTTTGAAAATCGTCCGATTTTGTGTCGGGTGGATTTCCGAAAAGAGGACGGTGCTATCCCGTCCTCTTTTTTGTTTTCGGGCAAAATCCGTTTTTTTCGGGCGAATTTCGGCTTTGACATTTCTCCCGTTATATGATATACTCATTTCATCAACGAAAGGAGCAGCTCCCACATGAAAAAAAGCACCCTTTTGACGCTCATCCTGATTGCTGTCTGCGGAACGCTCGGCGCGCTCGTCGGCTATCAACTGACGAATCAAGAGCAGATTGTTCCTTTGATTGCAGTGATCCTGACACTGATCGCCTGCGGCCTCGTGATGAAGCTGAACAGTGCGTCTTCTATCAGCAAGCCTTCAAAGCTCAAGGATCTGAGTGACTATCGCAAAGCACTGGAGGCTTGGATCAGTGAGGAAACTCCGTTCACCGATCAGATCCGCATTGCCGTCAACCAGATTGATTCGTTGGAACGCAAGCAAAAGGCACTCCGCAGCATTCTCGATGATACGAAGGAAAGCCCGTTTCTTTCCACCGCGGATGATGTCGAACGCTATGTGCTGGCAAACAGCAAACGTGTGCTCAACCGCGTGATGATCTATGACGGCACTGACCGCAGCAAATTACGCGAACACGCATTCTACTTGCAGGATATTCTTCAGAAAAACGCAAAGGTGCTGTCCGATTTTGAAAATCTCATCCTTGAGGTGTCACAAATCGGTGATGACCAGAGTGCTGATACGCCTTTCCTTCGCGAACTGACCGAAGCACTCCGCAGTGTACGTGACACGGGCGATGAAAATGCAGCATGGGAACAGCTTGATGCCGTACAGGCAGACGCTGCACAGATGCAGCAGGATGCAGAACAGTTCCATCATCAGCAAATGCAGTGAGATACTGTGCCCCCATACATCATGATTTGAAAGGAGCAAAAATATGTCCAAATCATCCTCGAAGAAAAATGCCATTACGTTGGTGATCATCGGTATTATCATGCTTGCCGTGATCGGTGTGGCTGTGGCGATCCTCAACAACAGCGGGAAATCCAAATCCCAGATCACCCGCGAGACGGCAATCGCCCGTATGGAGAAAAAGCTCAAAAACATCGACGTGAAAACCGCGGAGCCGAAAAAAGCCGCCGTCGAGATCGCGCCCAGCGACCTTGCCGACGAACTCCCCGACATCGAAAAATATCCGCTGAGCGTTGAGGGGCGTGCCGAACTCGTGCTGGAGATCTTCTCCTCCACCGAAAAATCCTCGGCAGGCACCGATGGCTGGCTCAACGAAGTCGCGGAGGATTTCAACCGCGAACATCACAGCATCAACGGCTATTCCGCAGCGATTTCCGTGCGCCCCATCGCATCGGGTGCCGCCGTGGACTATATCGTGTCCGGCAAGTATGTTCCGCAGGCATATTCCCCCTCGAACATTCTCTGGGGCGAAATGATCGCCGCGCAGAATGTTGATATCCGCAAGGTGTGCGACCGCCTCGCCGGCAACACCGCAGGCGTGCTGGTCAGCAAGGATACCTATAAGAAACTGCAGGAAACTTACGGCACCGTGGATATCAACGCCATCACACAGGCAACGATCAAAAGCGAGATCTCTATGGGCTATACCAATCCCTATGCTTCTTCGACAGGCATCAACTTCCTTGTGTCTGCGCTTCAGGCGTTCGACAGCAGCAACATCCTCAGCGATACAGCCGTGAGCGAATTCCAGAAATTTCAGCAGAATGTCCCGTTTGTTGCATATACCACCCTGCAAATGCGTGACGCTGCCGACAGCGGCGTGCTGGATGCGTTTGTTCTCGAATATCAGGGCTATTACAATGCCTCCGATTTGCGCAGCTACGAATTTATCCCCTTTGGTGTACGCCACGACAGCCCCGTTTATGCGCTCGGACATCTCTCTGAGGAAGAATCGGAACTGCTCAACACCTTTATCGAATATTGCCTCAACGACAAGAACCAGAAGCTTGCGAAAAAATACGGCTTCAACTATCTGGAAGACTACAAGGACAACCTCTCGGATACTGTCAACGGTGCCGCAATGCTGAGCGCACAATCGCTGTGGAAAAACGAAAAAGATTCCGGCAGCCCTGTCATGGCAGTGTTCGTCGCTGATGTTTCGGGCAGTATGGCAGGTGCGCCGCTGGCAAATTTGCAGCAGTCGCTCATCAATGCTTCGCAGTATATCAACTCCACAAACTACGTCGGTCTGGTCAGCTATTCTACCGACGTCACCAAAAACCTTGACATCGGCGAGTTCAACCTCAATCAGCGCAGTTACTTCACCGGTGCCGTCAACAGTCTCTCTCCCGGCGGCAACACCGCAACTTACGACGCCGTGCTGGTCGCACTGGATATGCTGATGACCAAAAAAGCAGAGCTCGAAGCCGAAGGTCAGACCATCAAGCCGCTGCTGTTTGTGCTGAGCGACGGCGAAACAAACACCGGCTGCGAACTTTCTCAGATCGACGATATCGTTGAAGGCTTGGAAGTGCCCTGCTATACCATCGGCTATAATGCGAACCTCTCCAAACTCGCAGAGTTGTCTTCGATCAACGAGGCTGCCAACATCAACGCCGACAGCGATGATGTCGTCTATAACCTCAAGAGCCTGTTCAACGCCCAGATGTAATATCGGTATCTGCGGTGCATTGAAATCGAGGCTCCGCTTCAAACTTCGCTCAAGGGACTGTGCCCCTTGAGAATCCCATTTATAAAAAAACATCCGACTGCCGCGGTAGTCGGATGTTTTTTATCTATGAGGTTTCCAAAGGGGATCATTCCCTTTGGCGGGGGGGGCAGAGCCCCCATTACGATGCATCGCAGATACTGATATCACACCATGAGGTCGCAGATCATTTTGCTGAGGGCAACGGGGTCATCGACGGGCATTCCCTCGATAAGCAGAGCCTGCTGATAGAGCAATTCGGAATACTTGGCGAGTTTATCGGCGTCCTCGGTCTGAAGGCGCTGCAGTGTTGCGAAAATCGGGTGGTCGCCGTTCAATTCAAGCACGCGTTCCGCCTGCACCTTTTCGCCTGTGGGCATGGTATTCAGCACTTTTTCCATTTCCAGCGAGATCTGACCCTCGGAGGAAAGGCAGACGGCGTGTGTTTTCAGGCGATTCGAGAGACGCACGGTCTTGACTTTGCCTGCAAGGGCTTTCTGCATTGCCTCAAACAGGTCTTTCGACTCGGCGTTCTTTGCTTCCAGTGCGGTCTTGTCCTCCTCGGATTCCAGCCCCAGATCACCGGCAGACACGTTTTTGAATTCCTTGTCGGCATACTTGGCAAGCATTTTGATCGCAAATTCATCGACATTTTCGGTGAGATACAGCACTTCCATGCCCTTGTCGAGCACCTGTTCGGTTGCAGGCAGAGCCTTGCATCTGCCGACGCTTTCACCTGCTGCGTAGTAGATGAACTTCTGCTCCTCGCGCATACGGGAAACGTACTCGGCAAGTGTAGTGAGCCCCTCGGCGTCCTCGCAGGAAGAACTGTGGAACATCAGCAGATCCTGCAAAAGCTCGTTGCTTGTGCCGAATGTGTGGTAAACACCGAACTTCAGCTGAATGCCGAATGCGTTCCAGAATTCCTCATACTTTTTGCGGTCGGTTTTGAGGAGTTTTGCAAGCTCATTCTTGATGGACTTCTCAACGGATTTTGCGATCAGTTTGAGCTGACGGTCGTGCTGCAGCATTTCACGCGAAATGTTCAGCGACAGATCCTCGGAGTCGATCAGACCGCGGACAAAGCTGAAGTGATCGGGCAGCAGATCGGCGCACTTGTCCATGATCATGACACCGGATGCATAGAGCTGCAAGCCCTTTTCGTATTCCTTGGAATAGTAGTCGTAAGGCGCTTTTGCGGGGATGTAGAGCAGGGAGTTATACGTAACAGCACCCTCGCTGCGGCTGTGGATGTGCAGGAGCGGCTTGCCGTTATAATCGAAGAACTTGTCCTCGTAGAATTTGTCGTAATCTTCGTCGGTCAGTTCGTTTTTATTCTTCTTCCACAGCGGTGTCCGGCTGTTGAGAGTCTCGATCTCGGTGTGCGTTTCATACTCGTCCTCGGTGCCCTCTTTCAGATGCTCATGAGAAGTTTCCATGCGGATGGGGAAACGGATATAGTCGGAATACTTTTTCACGAGGCTGCGGATGCGGTATTCGTCGAGATATTCGCTGTACTTTTCGTCATCGGTGTCGTCCAGCAGTTCCAGCACGATCTCTGTGCCGACGCTTGCCTTGTCGCAGGTGTCGATGGTATAGCCATCCACGCCCTCCGACTGCCAGATATACGCAGTATCAGAGCCGTAAGCCTTGGTGCGGACGGTCACGCGCTTGGCGACCATGAATGCCGAATAAAAGCCCACGCCGAACTGTCCGATGATATCGGTGTTTTCGTCAAGCTGATTCTCAGATTTGAACGCACGCGAACCCGAATGGGCGATCACACCGAGATTCTGTTCCAGTTCCTCGGCGGTCATGCCGATGCCGTTGTCGATGATGGTGAGGGTGCGGGCATCCTTGTCGGGTTTCAGTTCGATGCAGAAATCGTCTTTTGCAATGCCGACCTTGTCATCGGTGAGGGAGCGGAAATAAAGCTTGTCGATCGCGTCAGATGCGTTGGAAATCAGCTCACGCAGAAAAATCTCCTTGTGGGTGTAAATCGAGTGAATCATCAAGTCGAGCATTCGCTTGGATTCAGCCTGAAATTGTTTTTGTTCCATGGGGATCTGTCACCTTTCAAATTGGATTTAGCACTCATCTTGTCCGAGTGCTAATAATAAGTATAACATACTATCAGAAAAAAGCAATGGGATTCACGAAATGTTCACCTTTATTTTACAGTTTGTTCATAATAAGACGCAATCAGACAAAACGTATCGCCCGAGCCAATGAATGACTCGGGCGATACTGTTGTAAAGGCTCGTTTGCGAACCCAATCAAAATCAGTCGGAGATATCCGTCACTGCGGTGCGCGAAGATCAGACTGTTCAATGAGCCGTGCGACAACCTTCAGCACACTGGTGACATCGTTTGCCGAAAGACCCTTTACGCCGTCCACATCCGCATTGCGAATGCCCTGCGCCGTCACATCCACTGTGGTGTCCGAACTTGCCAGACGATTCAGCAAAATTGCATCCGAAACGGTGATCTTCTGATCGCAGTTGACATCGCCGAGATACAGATCGCCATCGTTTCCGCCCAGCTGTGTGCTGGTGGATGTCGAAGAAGTTGTGCTTTCGGTGGTCGTGGTGACAGAAGTGGAAGTCGTCGTGGTTGTGGTGGTGCTTGTCGTCGATGTGGTAGTCGGAGTCGTGCCTGTCGAGGGGTTCTTGCCGCCCGAATAAGGCTCAGGCTTGGTGCCGTCGGGTTCAGTGCCCCAGATCAGGGTGTCGCCGTCGTACATTGTGATCTTGTCGGTGACATTCATATCCTGTTTCACCAAACCATCGAACGAATAGTCATTGCTGCTGTCCCAGACAGGGTTCTGGTCGGAAACGCCGACACGGAACTGGATTTCGCCCTGATGCTCAGACTGACCTGTGGGCATGACCACAGAGCCGTCCTTATAGGAGATCTTGACGTAGTAAATGTTGTCCTTATACTGGATCGGATTGGAGATCTCAGCATTGCTCCACTCGTCATAGCCGATGCGGACCTGCACATCATCTGCGGTCAGACCTGCATCCAGCACTTCAGTCAGATCGAAGTAGTAGTTGTAGGAAAGATCCTTGACGATTCTTGCGGGCCATGCGGAATGGTTCGTGGTGTTTGCCTTGATTTCGGTATAGCTGCCCGACGACTGGTTGATGCAGGCTTCCATATAGAACTCATCCCACTTGGGCGTTTCCACGGGCGGGAAGTTTGCAAGCTTCTCTCCGCCGTAGTCGTCGATCAGAGCACAGAGGCAAGCGGTGTAGCCTGCGTTGTAGTCGATGGCGACCTCGGTGTTCTCGTAAGCGTTGACTTCATCCTTGAAAGAGCCGTCCTGTCCGGGGCCGCCTTCCAATGCGCCGTAAAGCGTGTGTGCGTATTCCTTGGTTTTGCCCAGTTCGCTCCACTTGTCATCCCAAACACCGCTGGATGTTCTGTGGTGCCAGGATTTCGGGTTCTTTTCGCCCATGCCGAGCACGTAGCTCATGCCAAGCTTGTTATCGCCCAGGCAGTAATCGACCTGCTTCTTTGCGAATTCGTTATACTTGCTGCACTTTTCCGCATCATCCTTGAAGATGGTGTCGCAGGCGAACTTCGCCATAAATGCAGTGGTGGTTGCGTGACGGGTCGCGCCCCAGTTGAACAGCCATGCCAGACCGTCGGGTGTATAGGTGATCTGCTTGCCGTTATAGCCGGTCGTCCAGTATTCGAGATGTCTGTAAACCTGATCGATCCACTCCTCATCGCCGGTATTGTAGGCATAGAGCAGTGCTGCTGCCTGCGATTTGTCATCCCAGCACATACCCCAGGTGAACTTGCGGTCGGTGGACTGGTTTTCCAGCGGGAAAGCGGGGATATAATCGGATACACACTTGTCCAGATAGGACTTGTCGCCGGTTGCCATATACAGCCAGTTTGCGGCATAGAACAGCTCGTCCATGTAGTCAGCTTCGGTGCCCGACTGCTCAGTGTTGTAATAAGTTTTCTGCACGCCCTGACCTTTATTGCTTCTGGTGCTGTCAGCCAGTTTGAACAGGCTTTTTGCGTGTGTCAGATAGTTTTCAGCCAGTGTGGGATTCTCGTCCTTGAACACGAGATAGCCTGCTGCCAGAGCCGCTGCCATTTCGCCGACGGTGGTGGTAGAAGTTGTCTCATCGAACGGGCGCGGGTCTTTGCCGCCCTTCAGGACATATTTTGCCATATAGACCTCGGCGCTGCCCCACCAAACGTGGTCGAATGCGTCATCGGCAATGGTGCTGACGACTTTTGTGCCTCTGTCGCAGGCTGCAACGTAATCGAGACCCCATTGCAGGTTGTTCATATACAGCTCATACAGACCTGCTTTTTTGACGGCATCCTTGTAGGCATAAATGCCCCAGGCAAGCATTGTTGCGGTGTAAGCGTTGGTCAGCGTGAATTTGATGTGGTCGCCCGCGTCAAACCAGCCGCCCGGCACCTCATCGTTGACCATACAGTCAGCACGCCAGGACACCTCGTTCCAATCGGGCAGCTCGCCGCACTGCTGCACCTCGTAGAAGAACATGGATTTTTGCAGAGCCTCCGCGTAATTATATTTGGATGATTCGGCTGCGGTTGCGGAAGAACAGCCGACACCCAGCGGAAGCGCGGTCACTGCCAGAGTTGCTGCGGTGGCAAGTGAAACCAATTTTTTGCTTCTCATGGGAAATTCCCCCTCTCAATAATTCGTGCCCATACGGCGTGAACACCCACGCCCCTCACGTACAGGTCACCATTTTTATGATACACGATTTTTGCCGATTTGTCAAGAAGAAGCATCCATTTTTTACATTATATCCATATATTCAATGGAATTTCAGGAATGCAAAAAAACGCCCCGCGGACAATCCGCAGGGCGTTTGGTGTGAAATTATTCTTCGTCGTTCTTTTTCTTCTTGGGCTTTTCTTCGGTGTTCACGCCTGCCGCCGCAAGACCTTTCGTTCTCGCGGCTTTGCGTGCCTTTTCGGCAGCCTGTGCTTCTTCGATCTGCGTGATGTTTTCGTGGATCGCCCACTTCTTCACTCTGATCTTGCTGCGCTCGCCGCCTGTTTCGATCACCACAGTGTCATCGGTGATCTTGATGACAATGCCGACCAAACCGCCTGCGGTGCAGACCTCATCGCCCACACGCACATTATCACGCATCTGCTGCGCTTCCTTATCACGCTTCTGCTGCGGACGCACAAGCAGCAGATACATCAGCACCAAAGCCAGTACCAGCGGCACAAAGCTCATGAGCAAACTGCCTGTGCCGGGCTGCTGCTGACCATCGGCACCTGCGGCTGTGGCTGCGGCTGCGCCGTCCTCGGCAAATGCGGTGATGCCAAGTATCACGGCAGAAATCATGGCTGCCGCTGCGCCTGCTGCGGTACGAATCATTTTTTTCATGTTAAAAAACGCCTTTCTGTTTGAAATTTGTGTCCGAAAAGATACTTTTCTATTATATCATAGTTTCGAGTGTTTGACAAGAGCTTTTTGCAAATTCTTTGCGGATTTTTCACGGTTTTCGCACGCAGATGAAATAATGCTTGCTGTTCTGCACTTTTCCCGCGAAAAAGCAGTCGTCGATATGCCGCACCGAGATCAGTTCCATATCTGCGAACAACCGCTGCACATCGTCCAGATCAACATAAAAATGCGGGATGCCGTATTCGGGTCCTTCCGCTGTTTTGATGACGGTGTTTTCGTCGTGTTTGGGATATCCTGCCTCCCGAAACGACCATGTCTCCTTCGAGCAGAGCGTGAGAAATGCCTCGCCGCCCGAGCGCAGGATTCTTCGCATTTCCGAGAGAATCCGCACAATGCCCTGCGAATCGGTGTGGGAGATCACATGGTAAGCAAACACGCAGTCAAACGATGCATCTGCATAGGGGAGCTGCTGCATATCACAGCAGACCGTCGGGATCTCGAGGTGTTCGGCGGCTGCCCGGTCGTTCAGTGATGCGATGCCTGTCTCGGACAAATCAAATGCCGACACCGAAAAGCCTGCTTTTGCGAAATAAATCGCGTGCCGACCAAGCCCGCAGCCGAAATCCAGCAGATCGCGGAAACCGATTTCACGCCAGCGTGCCGCCATAGCGATGCTTTCCCCCGAGGGGATACGCCAGAAATCATCGACCGCGGAATCCCAGTTCCATGCCTTTGAAATGCTCATGAATCCGTCCTTTCAGTTATCGGAGAGGTCATACATTTCCTCCTCGTTGTTCATCGCAATGTCAATGATTTTTCCGAAAAAGCCCGCAGGGTTGCGCAAAATGCGTTCGCCGAGCATCTCTGCCGACTGTTCACTCGGCGCGTGGATACGCAGCGAAAACATCTCGTGTCCGCCATCCTTGCAGGTGAGGCAAAGTGCCGTGCCATCGTCGTCTTTCTCATAGTGCAGTGCCAGATCGCGAATTGCCCGCTGCCGCGACACATAGCGCAAAGCGGTGAGCATCACCTGGTCGCGGAACGGTTTTGGCACGTATTGACGCAGTTTTTCAACACACAGCTTGCCCTTTGACGTCAGATAGTACACCGACTGAAATTCGCTGTCACGCTCCTCCGCCACCGAGCTGTTTTCGAGAAGAAATCCCACCGCATCGGAATAGAGGAAATAGCTGACGTGACCGCTTGTCACAAGGGCGTCGTAAAGCCACGCCTCGGGCAGACGCCTCTCAAATCGCAGCAGCACACAGCAAATCAAAATGCTGACAAGATGCGGATCGTTGAGGGCAAGGGGAGTCAGTTCGGGATAACTGCGCTTGGACGGGCGTGCCTCCGTGTGCGCAGCTTTTTGCGATTCGGGGAAAAATGCAAGCTGCCCCGGGATTTCCGGCGGTGTGGAAAATTCACTGTTTTCAAACAGTTCAAGCACGCGGTTCACCTCCAAATGCGCAGGATAATGTCATCAGAAGAAGTTCGGATAATCCAGCAAATGCGACAAAAGTGCGATGCACATTGCCGCTTCGATGCAGGGCACCGATTCCGGCACAAGGCACGGATGCTGTACTGTCTCACTTTGCAGGACCTCGTTGGAGAGGGCGGAATAATCGACGGTTGCCTGCGGTTTGCCGATCGACGGCGCGGGCTTGATCGCCGCATGAAACGTGATCGGCATGCCCGATGAAATGCCGCCCAGAATGCCGCCGTGATGATTCGTTTTTGTCAGCACATGACCGCGCTCATCGACGTAAAACTCATCGTTGCACTGGCTGCCCGTCATTTTCGCCGTCTGAAAACCTGCGCCGAATTCGAGTCCCCGCACACCGGGAATGCCGAAAACCAACTGCGCGATGGAATTTTCCAGCCCGTCAAAAATCGGGGAGCCGATGCCTGCCGGCACATTCACCGCATAGCAGGAAATGGTGCCGCCGAGCGTTTCGCCGCCCTGCGAGGCATTCTGAATATCTGCAAGCATTTTTCTGCCCTGTGCAGGATTGCGCACGGGGAATCGGCGGCTGCGCAGGGTGAGGATATCCTCTTTGCTCACGGTGGTTTCAGAGAACGGCTTGTCCTTGATGCCGTGAATCGAGGTGACCTGCGCGCCGACATAAATGCCGCGGCGTTCCAGAATCTGCTGACAGACGGCACCCGCAAAGCAAAGCGGAACCGTCATTTTCTCGGAGAGATGTCCGCCGTTGCGGCAGTCTGCAAATCCGCGGTAGCGCATGGCACCCGTATAATCGGCATGACCGGGACGTGCGATTTTCGAGACGCTGCGGTAATCAAACGGCTCGGAGCCGCGGGGGTTGTTCAAAAACGCGCACAGCGGTGAACCCGTGGTACGGTCGGCTGCCAGACCTGAAAGCACCTGCGGGAAATCCAGTTCTTCGCGCGGCTGATGAGGGTCGCTGGAGACAAACGGAGAACGGGTGCGGCGGGTCATAAACCGTGCAAGCTGTTCCAGTTCGATATATTCACCCGGCGGGAGGTTGTCAAGCACCACGCCGATTGCGGGGCCTTCTGCTTCGCCGAACAGGGAGATACTGATTCGATGATTCCAAATTGATGCCATAGCTGCCTCCGTAAAAACTCATATACAGATATTATAACATATCGTCGAAAAAAAAACAAGCATTTTTTGTCTCGAAAAAAGGGGGGGCGTGATATCGGTGACGGATTTGAAATGGGGGATTCGGTGTTTTGCAGCGTAAAGCGGGGGGGCGAAAGCTTTCGGATTTTGCCGTTTCGGACTGCTGCCAAAGGCTTGCAGGGGGATGGGAAAAATCGCAAAATGTGCAATATCACATCTGAAGAATCACAAAAAATGCCTTGCTTTTTCTGGAATTTGCGTGATATAATAAAGTTGTCGGATTATCGGCAAACGCGAACCAAAAAGAAAAGAGGAGGATCCCAAGCATGAGAAAATCTATCAACAAAGCTCTGGCGGCAGCCACGAGTGCAGTGCTTGCGTTCGGCGCAATGCCCCTCGGCATCACCGCACCTGTATCTGCGGCAGACAGCGGCAAAGTCATTTTCAGCACGGATTTTGAGGATGGTGACGTATCCGAATTCACCAACCGCGGCGGCGATGACACCACGGAGCTTTCCGCATCCACGGAGTATGCGGTCAGTGGTTCGACCTCGCTTTGCGCAAGCGGCAGAACCGAATCGTGGAATGGCCCCGCATTCCGTTTGGATGACAAATGTGAAGCAGGCACGCAGTATTTCATCAGCGCGAAAGTCAGAGGACAGTGGTACAGCAGCATCACCGTCAGCTATCAGTACAGCGATTCGTCAGGCGAGCCGCATTATGTCAACCTTGCAAACTGCAACGGTTCTGACTGGCAGACTGTCACCGATCTGAAGGTCAGCTTCTCCGATGACGTCACCGATGTGTTCGTGTACTTCGAGGGCGGCTCCGATAACATCTATCTCGACGATTTCAGCGTCACCGAGGCACCTGTTGTCCCGATCGAGGAGGACATTGCTTCGCTCAAGCAGGTTTACGGCGATTATTTCAAGATCGGCTGTGCCACCACCACAATGGAACTGGCACCGAAATCCACGAAAAACCTGATCCTCAAGCACTTCAACAGCATCACGCTGGGCAACGAGCTGAAGCCCGATGCCCTGCTCAATCAGACTGCAACACAGGAACTCGGCAGCGAGACTGATGTTGTCATCAGCCTTGCAAGCGCGAGAACCATCCTCAACTTCTGCAAAGCGAACAACATGGCTGTCAGAGGTCACGTTCTTGTTTGGCACAGCCAGACACCTGACTGGTTCTTCAAGAAGGGCTACAAGGCTGACGGCGAATGGGTCGATAAGGACACCATGCTGAAGCGTATGGAAAACTACATCAAGGCGGTGTTCACCGCAGTCAAAGAGGAATATCCGACGGTCAACTTCTACGCATGGGACGTTGTCAACGAAGCGTGGACCGATCAGGGCACTCCGCGTCAGGGCGGCGAACAGGGTCAGAGCGGTTCTGAGAATTCCGCATGGGTCAAGGTGTTCGGCGATAACTCGTTCATCGAGCCCGCATTTGAGTATGCAAGAAAGTATGCACCTACGGGCTGCAAACTCTATTACAACGACTACAACGAATACATGACCGGCAAAATGGACGCCATCGTGAAAATGGCATCTGACCTGAAAGAAAAAGGTCTGATCGACGGTATCGGTATGCAGTCTCACCTTGATGCGCGTCAGGGCAGCGATGCATTCCCGTCTGTGCAGATGTATGAAAATGCTGTGAAAACCTATACCGCAACAGGTCTGGATGTACAGGTGACGGAAATGGATGTCACCATCAATCAGGGCAATTCGGCAGGCTTCAAGGCACAGGCACAGTATTACAGCGATATCATGGACGTTCTGGCAAAGTATAAGGACGGCATTTCGGCAGTTGTGTTCTGGGGCACGACCGATGACCAGAGCTGGAGAGCATCTCAGTATCCGCTGCTGTTCAATGGCGACTATACCGCAAAAGAGTGCTTCTACTCGATCATCGACGGCATCACGCCTTCTTCGACTACAGAGCCTACCACAACGTCTACCACCACTACCTCCACAACAACGACCACGAGCAGCAGCACTTCGTCGGAAGAAACCACAACGCTTCCGAAGGCTGGCATCAAGGGCGATGTCAATGAGGATGGAATGGTCACGGTTTCGGATGCGATTTTGCTGTGCAGAATGGTTGTTTCTGACACCACTGTGCAGATCTCTGACACGGGCAAAGCGAACGGTGAAATGAACGGCGACGAACTTTTCACCGCAGAAGATGTCACAGCAGTGCTGCGCATCGTTGCGAAAATCCAATAAGAACGGCGATTATCTCAAAAAAGCGGGCGGTCTTTCGGGACCGCCCGTTTGCGAAGCAAACTGTCCCGTTTCGCTTTGCGAAACATGGGAGCCTCATTATAAATGTATCGCAGATTCACTGATACTTGCATCTGCCGAAAAAATATGCTATAATAAGAAAAATTATTTTGAGAGGAGTCTTTCCCATGCCTTTTATTAACGTGAAAACCAATCAAAAACTCACCGATGCACAGATCACCGCCGTCAAATCCAAACTCGGACAGGCGATCACAGCGATTCCCGGAAAATCCGAGGGCTGGCTCATGGTCGGCATCGAGGACGGCTATACGCTGTTCTTCAAGGGCTCCGATGCGCCCGCCGCGATGGTGCAGGTCAGCCTGTTCGGCAATGCGTCTTCCAATGCACTGTCAACTCTCACAAGTCACATCACAGGCATCCTCTGCGACAACGCCGATGTGTCATCCGACCGTGTCTATGTCAGCTATCACAGCACAAATGACTGGGGTTGGAACGGATCGAATTTTTGACGTATCTGCTTGATTCCCATGCTGTTCGCTGTTTATGGGGATGACAAATCCGCGGGTTTGTGATAGAATAAAATCAATCCCGAAGGAGGAGGCATTGTGATGGATATGGTAAAAATCGGAACATTTTTGGGCGAACTGCGGCGCGAGCAAAATCTGACGCAGGAGCAGCTTGGCGAAAAACTTGGTGTGACAAACAAGACCGTTTCACGCTGGGAAACAGGCACTTATCTGCCGCCTGTGGAAATGCTCATGCTGATGAGTGAACTCTACGGAGTCAGCATCAACGAAATGGTATCGGGGGAGCGGCTGACGAAAGAAGCGTATGTCGAAAAAGCCGAGGAGAACCTGCAAACCGCATTGAAGCAAGCAGAGCCGTGGTTCACGGTATCGGAGCGCACAGCGTATTTTCGGAAGAAATGGAACAAAGATCATCGGTTTGACATCATCATGATGATTTTGTTCTGCGTTGTCCTCGTTTTTCTGCTTTCCGCGGAGAAATACGGCTTTTTGACGGCATTTATGCCTGCTGTGGCTGCGGTTTGGCTATACAATCAGCGTGAGGCATATGTCAGCGAACACGTTTACTGCGATAAAAACCCGCTGCCCATTGAGGCGCAGAAGCGATGAATCCATGCTGCCTGCATGACGAAAAACGGAATATAAAATAAGAAGCGGACGGCTGAAAAAGCCGTCCGCTTTGTCTGTTCATCGGATTGCCGCTTCGTCGCGGAAATGTTTATTTCCACTGCATTTTTGCAGCGGTCAGCGTGTTGCGCATCAAAATCGCACGGGTCATAGGTCCGACACCGCCGGGCACAGGTGTGATTGCCGATGCCTTTGCTGCCACTTCGTCATAGCACACATCACCGACCAGCTTGCCGTTTGCATCGCGGTTCATGCCCACGTCGATGACCACTGCGCCCTCTTTGACCATATCCGCGGTGACAAAGCCTGCCTTGCCCACTGCCGCCACGAGAATATCTGCCTGACGGGTCTGTTCCGCAAGATCTTTGGTGCGGGAATGGCAGATCGTGACTGTGCCGTTGCGGTGCAGCAGCAGCATTGCCATCGGCTTGCCCACGATATTGCTTCTGCCGATCACCACACAGTGCTTGCCGCTGATGTCCACATCCGTCGAATCAAGCATTTCGATGACGCCTGCGGGTGTGCAGGGCAAAAACGAATAGTCACCGATCATGATTCTGCCGACGTTTTCCGGATGGAACGCATCGACGTCTTTTGCGGGCGAGATGGCATGAAGAATGGTCTGCTCACAGATCTGCTTGGGGAGCGGAAGCTGCACCAGAATGCCGTTGACGTTTTTATCGGCATTGAGTTTTTCCACCAGTTCGAGCAGTTCCGCCTCAGTGGTTTCTTCGGGCAGTGCGTATTCATAGGACTGGAATCCGACTTCTGCGCAGTCCTTTTCCTTGTTGCTGACGTAAACGCGTGATGCAGGGTTGTTTCCGACCAGTACGACTGCAAGCCCGGGATTTGCTCCCTTTGCTTTCAGTGCCTCGACTTCTGCGCGAACCTCTGCCTTGACCTTTGCTGCAATTTCCTTGCCGTTGATGATCGTTGCCATTATGATTTGTCCTCCTTGTTTTCCTCTGCGGGTGTGGATGTATGTTCTTCCGCTTCTGCGGGTGTTTCCGATGTTTTGCCGTTCAGCACATCGTTTGCGATCTCCTCCACGGTGTCTGCGATGCTTTCTTCCACCGCTTCTGCCTGTTCTGCGGTTTCCTCTTTTGCATCATCCATCAGGATGGGCGAAGGGGAATCCTCTGCGGTATCTTTTTTGGCTTTTTTGTCAGCCAGTTTCTGCTGATAGGCTTCTTCTCTTGCATCTGCCTCTGCAAGCAGGGCTTTCGATTCTTCCGAGTTGCAGTAAAGCACATAATCCGTGCCCATGCGCTTGGTGCGGCTGAATCCGATGATGAGCAGGATCAGACCTGCCACGACAGAGATCAGTGCGACCATTTGCGATACGCGCACCGTGCCGAAATAGAGGCTGTCCGTGCGGAGCCCCTCGATGAAGAATCTGCCTGCGCCGTACCATACGACATACATCAGGAAGATCTGACCATCGAATTTGCGCCATTTCTTCGAGATGATGTGCAGCAGGATGAATCCGAGCAAACACCACATGGATTCATAGAAAAAGCAGGGGTGAACGGGCTGCGAGGGATCCACGGAGCCATCCGTGAATTTGTTTGTGATATAGGCTTGGATCCTGCCGCTGGACATACCGAACAAGCCGTTGGTGTTGCGGCCGAACGCCTCATGATTGAAAAAGTTGCCCCAGCGTCCGATGCACTGCCCGATGAGAAAACCGAGCGATGCCACATCGAACATAGGCATCAGCCGCACCTTGCGGCATTTGCAGACGATCGAGCCGATGAGCAGTGCGCCGATGACGCCGCCGTAAATGGCAAGGCCGCCGCCGCGAATGTTGATGATGTCTTTCCAGTTTCCCGCGTATTCATCCCAGTGAAATGCGACGTAATAGGTGCGTGCGCCGACGATGCCGCCGATGACACCGCCGATGACGCCGTCGATGGCGCGGTCACTGTCGATGCCGAAACTGCGCATGCGGGAGAAACAGTAAAACATGGCAAGCAGCATTCCCACGGTGATCAGGATGCCATACCATGTGATGCCGACACCGCCGATGGTGAAAGCGGTGCTTTTCACGGTGAGATCAATGCCGAGATGCGGGAAAACAAGCTGGTCAGTGCTGAGTGATCCGAGATCCATGTCAATCATCCTTTCCTGATTCTGATTCGGGTTCCACCACCGAGAGGCAGGCGCGGTCGGCACGGAAACGGGTGCGCAGACATTCCTGTGCATCGGCAAGTGTCAGCGTGGAGAGGATTTCGCCGCGTGAAAAAGGCGAGATCCTGCCCGTCATGAAGGTATCGACCAGCGTGGAGACAGCCCCTTCGGGGTTATTGTTTTCGGTGATCGCCTCTGCGTAGGCGGAGCGTTTCAGGGTTTCAAACAGTTCTGCATCCAGACCGTCGGTCAGGGCACGGTCGATCTCGGCATTCAGTGCGTCAAGCACTGCCTGCGGCTGATCGGATTCGCCGCCTGCGAACAGGCAGAAATAGCCGTCACCCGAGAGATAATCGGTGGAGAATGTGTCGTTGATGAGCCCCTCTGCGGTGAGTTTCTGATAAAGCGGCGATGCAGAACCGACCAGTACATTCAGTGTCAGCATGGAAAGCATCATTGCACGCAGTTCCTCGATGCCCTCTGCGGGGCTGCTCTTGAAGCCGATGAGGAACATGGTCTTGCCGACTGCCATTTTGCGCGAAGCGTAGGGCTTGACGATGGTTTCCGGTTCAGGGAGAAATGCCGATTCCAGCCCCTGATTCTCGACAGGGATGAGCAGTTTGTCAGCGATGGCAAGCACCTGTTCTTTTGTGATGTTGCCCGTGCAGCACAGCACCATGTTGTGCAGATTATAGAATGTGTGGTAGCAGGCATAGAGCAGTTCGGGGGTGATCTGTGCGATGCTCTCGACAGAGCCGCCCACATCGACTTTGATGGGGTGGTTGTGATACATGATGTTCAGCAGCTGATAGAACAGGCGGTCGCCGGGGTCATCGAGATACATTTTGAGTTCCTGCGCGATGATGCCCTGTTCTTTGGCGACAGTTGCATCGGTAAAATAAGGCTTTTGCACGAAATCAAGGAGGATTTCGAGTGCCTTGTCAAAATTCTGCGAGCAGGAGAACAGATATACGGTGCGGTCAAACGAGGTGTAGGCGTTTGCATTCGCACCGATCTTGTTGAACAGCGTAAAGGTATCGGTGTCCTCATTTTCAAACAGCTTGTGTTCGAGAAAATGTGCGATGCCTGCGGGTACTTCGGTGAAGGTCGGGTCAGCCGCTTTGCGGAACCGCGTGTTGATGGAGCCGTATTTGGTGCCGAACTGTGCGTGTGCGGTGGAAAATCCTTTTTGTTCCATCACGCGGATCTCAAGCCCGCTCGGGTGGTGAATGCAGTGGCAGACATCGCCTGTGCGGGAATCGGTAAAGACGGTGGTTTCGTAATTCATTCCGCAATGTCCTCCTCATCGTCGTTCAGGGTTGCACGGAGAATATACACGGTGTCGAGGGAAAGCTTCTTTGCCGCCTCGATGACCTGTTCGCGTGTGACGTTCCGCAGTGCTTCGAGGGATTCCTCCATGGTGATATTTCTGTTTGTTTCTTTCTGGCTGAACACCCATGTTGCCAGACCGCTGGGCGCGTCGGCTGCTGTGGCATAGGCGTGTGACTGGAACAGGATCGCTTCGTTCATGTGGTCGTCGGTGAATTCGCCGCGTGTGAGCATTGCCACTTGTTCGAGGATGGCGGCTTTTGCCTCCTCAAGCTTATCGGTGCGCACGCCGCAGTCGATGGTCAGTGCGTGTTTGCTGCGCTGATAGCGGCTTGCGCAGTAATAGCAGAGACTCAGCTTTTCGCGCACGTTTGCAAACAGCAGCGAGCCTGTTGTGCCGCCAAGAATCAGATTGAGCATCCGCATGGCATCGTGGTCGGCGTCGGCAGATTTCATCACCAGCACCATTTTGCACTGGCTGACGGGCATCGGTTCTTCATGAAGCTCGGATGCAGGCTTGCAGGGGCTCGGGTTTTCAAACACGATCGGCAGGGGATTGCGGTTTGAGAGTGCCGCAAACGCCTCAGAAAGCCGCTGACGGAGCATCGGTTTTTTCTCAGGGGTGATGGCGACGATCTCGATTTGTGCGGTTTCGAGCATCTCTTTCCATGCCTCATATGCAGACTGCGGCGTGATCTGTTCGGCACTTTCGCGGGTGCCGTAGGGCGGACAGGCAGCAGGCTCGCCTGCGAAGGCAAATTCCGCGCCTTTTTGCAGGGCGTAGCTGCGTTTCTGGTTGATCTCGCAGTCAATGGTGTCCAGCAGGTTTTGCTTTGCAAATTTGAACGATGCCTTATCGAAAGCGCCGTCCTTGACATTGGGACGCAGCAGGCAGCCGAGCGTCAGGTCCAGAACTTTGTCGGTGATGGATTGCCCATCGAGGGAAAAGCGGTCGTCGAGCCAGACCGTGGAGATGGTCAGCGATTGTACATCCCCCACATTGCTGCGCACGCTGCTGATGCTGGTGCCGTAGAGATACTGTTTGCGCAGGGAAAGTGACGCAAGGGTTGGATAATCGGCATTGCTGTCAGTCAAAAGGTCGATGACAAGGGAACGGACGGCTGCTTTTTCGGGGCAGCGCGTCAGATACAGGCGAATATAGAGCGCACAGGCGGTCTTGAATTTCGCATCCTGAATTTCGGTGAAGCGAATGCCGCTGCCGAGGGACACGGACGGATTCCATGTGGGCATATTGCTGATACCTCCGTTTGATGGTTTTGGTGAACGCAGTGTTTGCTCTCCGTTCACACGGATAGAATCATTATACCACAGAATGCAGAAAAAAGCGATACCTTTTCTATATTTTTCGCAAAATTTCACACTGGAGATAATATCTATACAAATTTCACGAAAATGACATTGCAATTTAGTATAAAAAAACATTTTCACACTCTTGACAAGACAACTTTCGTGTGATAAAATGGTAGTATCAGCATACTATACTTGTAAAGGGGGGACTCCCATGCTATTCGGACGTACGGTTTTTGCGCTCTGCACCGCACATATGCACAATCCTGAAATATTGGACAGCATCCTCGCATTCCGCAGAGAAGCAAGAGCCAGAGGCTATTACGTCATGGTTTTCAATTCCGATATGGACGCATCAGATGCGAATTCAGCTGATGTCAACAGCTATAGTGTCTATGACCTGCTCCCCTATACACAGGTGGATGCAGTTGTTGTGATGGCGGAAACGATTCAGAATCAGGTCGTGGTGGATGCCATCTGCGAATCGGCGGCGGCAGCTAAGGTCCCTGTCCTTTCGTATGACGGTATTCTGCGGAATTATCCCTCGGTGTACTGCTATCCGAGTCAGGCGTTTTCGCGCCTGCTTGATCATGTTCTCACGGTTCATAACTGCTGCAAAATTGATCTGCTCACGGGCGTGCGCGGCAATTATGGTTCAGAGTGCATTGTGTCCGCTTATCAGGATGCCCTTCAGAAGCACGGTCTGACCTATGATCCTGCGCGTGTGGAATACGGCGATTATCAGGAAGGCGCCGCGGCGTTTGCCGTCGAACGGCTGCTGGCACTGGATACGCCTGAGGCGATCATCTGTGCGAATGACACAATGGCGATCGCCTGCTGCTCTGTGCTGAAACGGCATGGTCTGCGGGTGCCCGAAGATGTCATCGTCACGGGGCTTGACGGCATCGTGCGTGAGCGTTACCATACACCGCGTCTTACCACCTGTAAGCGCGACCTCGAAAATATGAGCATCGCCTTTTTTGATATGGCGGAAATGGTGCTTGCGGGCGAGGTCATCGACCACGAATGTGAGATCCCTGCTGTTCTGCAAGCTTCCGAATCCTGCGGATGTGCGGTCATGGCACAGCAGGATGCGAATGAGATCGTTTCCATGCTGCACAATCAGATCCAGACTGCCGCAAGACAGGAATCTGATGCATCACGAATTTTCGGCACTTTGCTGCGGCGTGAAAAAACCACGGTCATTGATTATCTCGATGTGCTTGCCGACCGTCTGCCCGAGCGCGGCTATCTCTGTCTGCGCGATTGCCTTGCTGCCGATTCCGCAGAGGGCATTCTGCATTCGTTTGCCGACAGCTCTGAGCTGATGAGCACTGTCACCGTGCAGAAAAGCGAGAAACGCTATGCGCTTTTGCCGCGCGGTTCCCTGATTCCCGATCTGGAAAGCGTCGTCAAAAGTGACAGAACGCTCTATGTCTCATCCATTTATTTCCAGCAGGATATTTACGGATATTATGCATATTACGGTGGCAGAATCGTTACGGAAGCGATGAAATGGCCGAAGTTTTTACATACGGCGGGCAATGCCATCGGTGCAAGCCTCAACATGGCAAGAGTCGCGCTGATGAATGAACGTCTGCTCTCAGCCAGAATCCGCGATTCTCTCACGGGAATGCTGAACCTCAACGGCACCATGCGCTCTCTTGCAGAACGGGTGGAAGCCTGCGGCGATACCCCCACGCGCATTGTCATGGTGGTCATCGGGCTGAAGAATCTGCGGCAGATCAACAGCATTTTCGGACATCTGGAGGGCGATCAGGCACTGCTCGGTCTCTCGGGTGCCATCATCGACTGCATTGACAGCGATGCGGTTTCAGGGCGTGTGGGCGGCGATGAATTCCTCGTCACGTTCTTCTCGGGCGTTGGCGATGCGGATTCCTCGGATGCCATGATCACCGTGCTGATGAACCGTCTGCACAGCTATAATCAGGTGTCAGGCAAAAATTACAGCCTCGATATCGCAATCGGAAAGGTCGCGGCAAGGGTGACACCGTCGCTTTCACTCGACGGCATGCTCAACGAAGCCATGAACCTCAAGGATAAAAAACGCCGCAGCGATGCGTCGGGCGGCGACGGACAGCACAATGCGACGCTTCAGGATCCTGTGGCTGCACAGGTGGAGGAAGTGCTCAACCGCAATCTGCTGACTTATCATTTCCAGCCGATCGTCAGCGGCAGAACAGGGCAGATCTATGCTTACGAAGCCCTGATGCGTACCACGGGCGGATATAAGATCTCGCCGCTCAATGTGTTGCAATATGCCACGATGATGGGCCGCCTTTACGAAGTGGAATGGCTGACCTATTGCAACGTACTGCGCATCGTCCGCGAGAACGAAACGCAGTTCCGCGGAAAAAAGGTGTTCATCAACAGCATTCCCGGGCATTTCATCACCGATGCGGATTTTAACCGCCTGCTTGACCTTTACAGCGATCTGCTCCCCATGCTTGTGGTGGAGTTCACCGAGCAGGCAGAAGCGGACGGCGATGAACTCAAACAGATGCAGAACCGCTGCAGCGACAATAATATGGAGATCGCCGTTGATGATTACGGCACGGGCTATTCCAACATCTCGAATCTGCTGCGGTATTCGCCGAACTATGTGAAGATCGATCGCACCCTGATTTCCAATATCCACGAGGAACCCAAAAAACAGCATTTCGTGACGAACATCATCGAATTTGCACACGCCAACGGCTTTCAGGCGTTGGCAGAGGGTGTGGAGACCATCGAGGAAATGCGGGCGGTCATTCGTTTCGGCATTGACCTGATTCAGGGCAACTATACCGCACAGCCCGCAGCAGCCCCGCTGGAACAGATCTCCGAGGGAACACTCGCCATCATCAACAAGGTGAGTCAGGAAGCGGCAAAACAGTTTGTCCGCAAAACCTATATGCCGAACAATCGGCAGGCGGTGCGGCTTTCCAAACTCAGTGCCGCAAATTACACTGATATTTTCATCGCACAGCCTTATGTCGAGCTGACCGGCGATTTTAATGTCACGGCGGGCTTGACGATTAGGTTCAAGGAGGGCACCACCTCACATCTCGTGCTGCATGATGCTCACCTTTGTTCCACAAACTCCGCACCGTGTATCGTGCTGGGAAAAAACACCAATGTCACACTTGAGATCCGCGGCGACAACCGTCTGGATCATGGCGGCATTTTTGTTCCCGACAGCGCAAGCCTGCATCTGACAGGACGCGGCAACCTGACCATCAGCGTCAACGATGCCCGCAGCAGTGCCATCGGCAGCGATATCGACAGCACGTTCGGCGACATCAATGTTGACCTTGCGGGCTGCCTGCAAATCAACACCAACGGCGAACAGTGTATCGGCATTGGCGGCGGCTCGGGTCACGGGCAGAAACTCGCGGTCTGCGGCACGAAGGTCTTTTTCCAGACAAGCGGCGTCGAAAGCATCAGTTTGGGCGCGGCAATGGGTGAGTGCGATATCACTCTGGTCGGCTGCATGGTGAATCTGGAAAGCAGATTCGCACGCGGCGTCGGCATCGGCATCGAAACGGGCACACCGACCATCACGCTCAACACTGCAAGTGTGGAGATGAATGGTTCGGGCAAGACCGTGGCGGTCGTGGGTTCGCTGAACGGCGGCGGCAATGTGGTGATGAAGGATTCGAGCGTGCGTGCAGCATTCAATGCGCAGGATCTTGTGGTCGTGGGTTCCCGCGACGGCGCACCGAAAATCAAGATCAAAAACAGTGAGCTGGATATCAAGAGCGAAGGCAGAAATGTCGTGGATATCGGCAGCGAAACTGAGGATGCGGAAATCACTGTGGCGGATACGAGCATCATGGTCAATGCGCAGAGCGCGAAAATGATGCATCTTGCCGCTGCTGAGGATAAGAAAATTTGCACTGGTCTTACAGAAATCATACGGGTGAACGAAGAATGATTTTTTTCTGGTATCTTGGCGCAGCAATTATCGGCTATCTTTTGGGCAGCATCAACACAGCGGCGATTATCAGCCGCTTGAAGGGATTTGATATCCGCAATAAGGGTTCAGGCAACGCAGGTGCATCCAATGCGCTCATCACAATGGGCAAGGGTGCCGCGGCGTGTACCACAGTGGTGGATATGTCAAAGGCATTTTTCCCTGTGTTTGCGATTCTGCACTGGATCACAAAAGCAAAAACGATTCCGTGTCTGGCCGTTTTTACGGGCTGCATGGTGATTCTCGGGCATATTTTCCCGTTCTGGATGGATTTTCGGGGCGGCAAAGGATTTGCTTCGCTGCTCGGCATGTCGGCGGCACTTGATTGGAGACTGTTTGTGGCGTTTCTGGTCATTGTGGTATTCTGGCTTGTCACCACGAAATATATCGCCCTTGCAACCATCACCTGCGCGGCGATTTTCCCGGTTTATCGGCTTATCATGACACATTCCGTCTGCGAGTTTTTGATGCTTCTGCTGTTGTTCGCGGTGATCTTTTGGAAGCATATCCCGAACCTCAAGCGAATGAAGTCCGGCAGCGAACTGGGCATTGAAGATGTCAAGGCAATGCGCAACGAGAGAGAATGATTAAATGAAAACGGCAGTGTGTTCGATGCACACTGCCGTTTGATTTGCTCATGTGTATTCATATTGTAACGGAACATTCTCTCAAATCATATGAGAGAATGCTGCAAGCGGCGATGCAGCCGCCAACAAGTGGATTGACAAGAAACTGACGCAAGCATTCCTGCTGACCTAAAAAAGCACCGCCTGAGAAAAACAGGCGGTGCTTTTATGTAGTTTAAAGACTTGCTTAGGACTGCATTGCTCCTATTAGAAATTTATGTGTTATCTGGCTTTTCGCAGATTCACTGTGTATCAGAAACATTCCCACGAATACTTAACATTGCTGAAATCCCTTGATTTCAGATCTTCTCTTGTAATTATAAAGTGAGCGATACCGTCGTCTCCTATTTGAATGCCGTCTCTGCTGACGATCTGCAGCAAAAGAACATCTGTATTATTCCATCCTGCATCCCACACATCGTTCTGATAACCTCCGATCTTATGCCTTTGCGTGATGATTATGTTTGTCTTTTTTGATTCATGATGCGATCATCATATCACGTTTCTGGTTTTTCAAAAAGTTTCTTTCTTTTGAAAGGAAATCTGCCATTGAATTGTATTATATATAAGAGTACCTGATACTGGTGATCCCGAGAGGAGGAAATGCAGCATGATTGTGGATAAAAACCTTGCGCTTCGTGCGTTTGAACAGTATGCGGACGATGCTTTGCGTGCGGCATATGCGTGCGGATGCAGGGAAAATGCTGAGGATATTGTGCAGACGGTGTTTCTATCGCTGATGGCGCATTCGCCCGCATTTGAAAACGAACGCCACCTGAAAGCTTGGATTCTGCGTGTGACCATGAATCTGTGCCGCAATTATCATCGAAGTTGGCAGCAGAAACAGCGTGTGGATATGGAGAATGCAGAGGCACAGCTTCCAAGCATACCCTCGCCCGAAGAACGTACCGCGATACAGGCAATGATCGAAAAGCTGCCGCAGAAATATGCGTCCGTGCTGTTTCTATACTATTACGAAGGGTATTCCGTGCGGGAAATCGCACAGATGATGGACAAAAATGAAAACACGGTCTGCACATTGCTGCATCGTGCCAGAAAAAAACTCAGATTGGAATTGATGAAGGGAGGAGTTTCAGATGACAGTTGATGAATATCATGATGCGTTTCGCAATGTGAAATGCAGTGCGGAATTTCGGCAGAAAATGTGTGCAAAACTCTCCGCACCGCTCACTACGGCAGACTATGACTGGCTGGATCATTTCGGGGATGCGGCTGACTTTACGGCACCGTTTGATTTATCGGAACCGGCAAAAACGCATCGGCACATTTCGTGGAAGATTCCTGTGATCTGTGCTGCTGCTGTGTTGCTGCTGGGCGGCGGTGTGCTATATGTCGGAGCGATGCTGCACTCACCCATGCCGGATATTTCTCCCGATTTGCAGAATAGCTATATCAGCAATGAGAGCAGTGAAACATCCGTAAATGCTGTTGAAAATCAGCCGTCCGCAGAGGATAACGTGAATGCGGAGGCACTGGGCGGCGGTTTATATCGCCTTGCAAAGCTGCCGCAGTTGAATCGCGAAAACGATTCGTGCATCTACGGCAGTGTAAGAATGGGGAACGAGACAGTCGAGGTTGATGGGCAAACGTTAGATCTGTCTGTTGCGGTACAGGACGACGGTGCAAACACCGCATATTGCGTCAGTGCCGATTCCGGCACGCTATATTATGCAAACATGAACGGTATATATCAATCGGATATCGGATTGCAGCACCCGCAGCAGCTGCTTTCGCTGCCGATTTCCACGAAGGATGGCGAACTTTATGTCATTTACTCGCTCATTTCGTTTGCAAACACCGATCAGCTGTTTTTTACAGGGAGTATCGGAAATGCGAGATGCATCGGCAGTTTTGACACCAAAACCTGCTCTTTCCGAACGGTTCCCTGCGCACAAAAAGGAAACCTCATTTCCTGTGATACAGGTGTTCTGGTTTACGACAACGCTGCGGCAAGCAACCAGTGCGAAAAAACAACCGTGCAATACTGGGAAAGTGGAGAGATTTACGAGATCACCCTGCGGAATGTGTATGAATCAGAGACCAAGCTGCGGCTTTCCGCAAATGGAAAATATCTCTGTACCTATCTATGGGGCAAGACCGAGAATGGTCAACTGACAGAACGTTATTCGGTGTATGATGTCAAAAGCGGCACGTTTTTGGGATGCTTTGATTGGACGTTCGACAAAAAAGTCACAGACAGAATATCGGATGGGTTTACCTATCTGGGCATGGATGAAGATGCAAAGTGCGCATACTTTACGCAGATCAGTTCCGACAAATGGGAATACTATCAGTTCTGCTTCGGGGAGTGACGAGATGCTTTTAGAGATTAAGGAAGTCAGCAAGCAGTACCCGAAAACACTTGCACTCGACCATTTTTCCGCAGAGCTTTCCTGTGGGCTTTATGGATTACTCGGACCAAACGGCGCGGGCAAAACAACCCTTATCAGCATTCTGACAACACTGCTTGCACCCACTTCGGGCAGCGTGCTTTATGACGGAAAACCGATCGGCGGGCGGGAATATCTGAAAAACATCGGATATCTGCCCCAGTATCCGCGGTTCTATAAGGACTTTACTGCACAGGAGTTTCTGATGTATATGTCGGCGATGAAAGGGCTTGAAAAAAAGACCGCATCGCGGCGCGTAGATGAATTGCTCGAACAGGTGAATCTTACAGAAAACAGGCACAAGAAAATCGGGGCATTTTCGGGTGGAATGCGGCAGCGGCTCGGCATTGCACAGGCGATTCTCAACGATCCCGAGATTCTTATTCTCGATGAACCAACAGCAGGACTTGACCCCAAAGAACGTGTGCGGTTCCGAAATATTCTATCGCAGCTTTCCGATACACGTATCATTATTCTGGCAACACATATTGTATCTGACCTTGAATTTGCTGCCAAAGAGGTGATTCTGTTAAACGAAGGCAGACTTCTGAAAAAGGCATCGCCGCTGACGCTGCAAACTGCGATGACAGGTAAAGTTTGGCGCGTGCAGGCAGATGCATCAGATTTGGAGACGTTTATCGCTCGATATATCGTTGCAAATGCGTCAGTTTCGGATGGGCAGTATCTTCTGCGGGTAATCGCGGAAGAAAAGCCGCATGAATCTGCCGTTGCGGAGGAGCCACGGCTTGAAGATGTCTACCTCTACTATTTTGGTGAACCGTTATGAAAAGGCTGACACTGTTTGAACTGAAAAAGCTGTTTTGCAGTCCTTTGATCCTGTTCATGTTATTGCTGTTCAGCATTCTGAATTTTCGCCATATTTACAGTGATTATCAGCAAAACATCGGGTCGATGCGCGATTATTTCAACGGTCATTTTGCATTGTACGAGGAGATATCAGGTGCATGGAACAATGATACCATCGTATATGTGCTGGACGAATACGAAAAGGCAAAGGCGGCTGTCGATGCAGGCAATTTCTCGACACAGCCTGACCAGCCCAACACCATCACGGGCTATGTATTCGGGGATTATGGGCTTTTCGAGCAGATCAAAACGGAAATGGACACGCTGTATCACTATGGTGACACGATGGCGCAGCTTAGTAAAAAGGCGTTGGAAAATGCAGAGTTCTATCAAAAAAAGGGCAATGCGTATCAAGCAAAGGTGAACCGCAAGATCGCGAAAACGTATCAGAATCGTTCCGTGAATGCCTATTACGACACACTGGGCATTCAAGAGTACTTCCGATATGATTTCTCCACGCTGCTGATTCTGCTGTTGCTGCTGCCGATGCTTTCCCCGCTGTTTGCGAAAGAGCACGAGACTGAAATGTACGGCTTGCTGAAACTGACTCCGCAGTATAGGAAATTATCCGTATGCAAACTGTTTGCAGGCATGATTGCCGTTACCATTGTCAGCATAGTTTTCTGGTGTGAGGATTTTCTTATGTTTCGGTTTCTTTACCACATTAAGGGGCTTTCACAGCCGGTTTATGCCTTGAAACAGTATGCATATTCCCCGTTGACCATCTCTGTCGGCGAATATGCGCTGCTCCAAAATATGTTAAAACTGCTTTGTTTTCAGGTCATCGGCGGAATCTGCACAACGGTTTCCTCTGCGTCGAAGAATGAGATCATCCCGTTTTGCTGTTCATTTGCTGTAGCGTTGGGCTTGTTTCTGACGGATGCGTTTTTTGCAAATACTGTGACCGCGGTGTGTAATCCTGTGACGCTATGCCACGGTGACAGACTGTTTCAGAAATTCGCAGTCTGCAGTTTGGTCGGAATGCCGATCGACAAATTTCTTCTGCCGATTTGTACGGCAGGGCTGGCATGGCTTTTCTTGTCTGTGACAGCAGTGAGAATCAGCGGCAAGGAGATGTTGGCGTGAAATATGAATGCTTCAAGCTGTTTGTCAAGCGCAGGGCTTGGCTGCTGTTCTTGATTTTTCTCGTCATTCGGATTTTCACAGCGTTTCTTCAGCAAAATTATCTGCGGGATATTCAAATGGATGTGCATTTTGACGCATATATGCAGAGTATGGAAGTGCTGGAAGGAAAACTGACCCCCGAAAAATCTGCGTATATCGCAGAGCAAAATGCGTTGATCGACGAAATGTTGAGTCTAAATAGAGAAGCAGTCTATAACGATTATATCAGTGGGGCAATCACGGATGATGAATATGATACCTGCATGATGCGGATCCAACAAGGGAAAGAAATGCAGGAAGCGTTTGCAGTCATAAATGAACGGTATGCGCAAGTGTCTGAAAATCCCGAGCGAATCTATTTTCTATATACAAACGGCTGGGTCGGGCTTCTTGGAAATGAACGGCTGGATTATGTTCTTCTGATTATGCTCATGCTGATGATCGTGCCGACGATTTGCAGCGAGTTTTCTACGGATATGTACCCGATCCTGCGCTCGACTCCAAATGGCGGTATCCGACTGTATGCAGCGAAATGCGGTGTCGGCATCTTGACTGCACTGCTTGCCGCAGTTCTGTGCTTTGCCGTGGAGCTTGGCTATTACGCTGCGGTATTCAGGCTGCCCGACGGTTCGTTTCCGTTGCAAAGTCTGCCGCCCTTTGTGCAGTCACCGTATGAAGTCAGTATTATCGGTGCGGCGGCTTTGACACTTGTCAACCGTTGCTTTGGTGCGATGTATTTTTCCGTGCTGCTGATCTGCTTTGCAGTTCTGTGCAGGCGTGCTTTGTCAGCAATCTTTCTCGGAACGCTCACGATTCTGTTCCCTTATCTGCTGTGGTCGGAAAGCACGATGAAATATCTGTTTCCGACGCCGCTCGGTTTTTTCCTTTCCTGCGGTTTCCTGAAGGGCAGTTTTCTGCCGACTCCATTGGCAGAGCAATCTATAACCATTTCGCCGATGCAGTACGGTGTGACGTTTGCGGCATCTGTGTGCATTATGCTGCTTTTATTCTGCATCGGGATGTATGCCTATATCGGGAAACGAATGATACATATTCGATGCAAAGCATTTGTTTATGTTCTGCTGGTGTTTCCCGTTTTTTTGACGGGATGCTCTCATCAGCCGAAGCAGCCTGATTTCGACGGCTTTGTGTTTGATTCCAACCGCTATCAGCCTGTCACGACGTCGTTTTCGTTGGTGCGTGATGACGTGAAAGGGCTTTGTATAGCATATAAGGACAGCAGCGAACTTATCCCTATCATCCGCGACTGCTTTTCGGAAACAGATTCTTATCGGTTGGGATGTCTGCAATATATAGACGGAGATACGGTATATTATCTCAATCAGTACAGTATGTTTCATTATGCTGTTATTGCACTGGATCCACATGATTTTTCGGAGCGAGTGGTTCATGAGATCGAATGGTCTGACAACATTGACAAAATGGATATGCTGTTCGGATTGGGACTGTATCTGCCTGCGAAAGCCGCACAGGATGAAAGTGTCAGCAGCTTTTTTGTTCACGAGAATCAGCTGATTCTGCAAAAAAGCAACCATATTGATTGGTATGACCTGCAATCAGATTGGCATATGCGCTTTTATGACGGACAGGCGCGAAATCTTGTCTGCACCTGCGGAGCAGTCTATTATCTGGATGAATTGATGGACGTTTATCGTTTTGATTTGCAAAGCCGAACCACTGAAAAAATGTCGATCGGCAAGGCAGAATACTTCTATGCATCAGATGATGGTCTGTACTATAAGGATTTGCGGGAGGGTGCGTTTTATCATGTTTCTGCAGACGGCAGTGCGAAAACGCTTTCGCCTGCGTTTGACGAATCGAAGTTTCAGAAGGAGGCAGCACGATGAAACGAATGATGACTATGATCTTGATGGCTGGTTGGCTGCTGACAGCCTGTGAAGAATCAGCAATGCCTGATGTGCAGAGCAGCGAACCCGAAATTTCACAAACCACCGACTATGACCCGTTTTCACGGTCAGACCATGACGATGCCGAAGACACAAACAGCACCAGCGTCGGATACACCCACGGCGTGGAATGGGAAAACGGCAAGGAACTGGTCTTGACGGATGCCGCAACGGTATCGTTTCGCTATTGTGTGGAAAACAGCGGGAAAGCAACAGATTTCGGCTTGCTGCTGCTGATCAACGGCATTCGTCAGCCGTATCGTACAAAGGAAGAACCTGAAGATGATATCCTGCACACGTTTCACGTCGAGAAAAATGAGAAACAAACACATACGATTTTGTTTGAGCCGATCATCGGAGAACCGGGTGCGGATCTTTCCGTCGAGATCGTCACAATGTATCATCCGCTGTGTTCATCGGAGGAAAAAGATGCGAACCATTTTGCACACCGCATTCTTTCGCTGTTTCCCTCGACACTCACTGTGACAGAGCAGAGAGACTGCATCGCTCCGACCATTTGCAGCGATTATACGCATACAACGATTACTGAAGAACTGCGGCGGGAATTCAACCAAATGGATGCGACGGGCAGATTCTCAGGCGAAAATGCGCTTGACAAAACGGTTCATCTGGAAGCACTAAAAAACGGAGTGTTCCTGACTCCGAAGGACTATCTCAACGGAAAGCAGGATATGACACCGTTTTCGATGCAGGATTCGATTTCGCTTTGTCTCTATGGCGGAAGAGAACCTTGCAAATACCGTGTATCAATGTATTTCAACCATGCGCAGGTGAAAGGCGCGTTTGACGGCGCGGATTATATCGACATGATCTGTTCGCGGGATGAGATCTGCATGAAAGAAATTGACCTGCGAGCACTTGATTTGCCGTTTGACGATGAAAACCAATTCTATTTTATTGCGGTGCCGTTTTATCAGAATCATAATTATGGAGAACGCATGGTGATGAAATCGGAAACAGCGATTCTGAAATAATAGCGCACCTATGATTACATCACCAAGTGCGACCTGTTCATCTGTGAAGATAAGCAGCCCGATGAAAACAGAAAGGCAGAATAAGCAAGAAAAGAGGAATTCACCACAATCGGCGAATTCCTCTTTTTGCGTATAGAGTCCTCAAACAGTGTCCCACCCTGCCGGGTAAGAAAACACGCTGTCTTCCATGTGTTGGAAAACAGCGTATTTACGAAATATTCATGAGTGAGAAATGAGGGGCTCGAACCCTCGACCCTCTCCTTAAAAGGGAGATGCTCTGCCAACTGAGCTAATTTCTCATATCTCACATAACTCAAATATTATAGCACATAATCTGAGAAATGTCAAGCCCTTTTTGAAAAAATTATAAGGGAAGATGTGAGATTTCTCACATCTTCCTCATAATTTTCAAGCAAACAGGCGAAAATCACACACCATACTTGGTGGTTGCAACAGGCACGCCAACGCCCATCGTGGAAGCCACGGTGATGGAACGCAGATAAGTACCCTTTGCAGCAGCCGGCTTTGCCTTCACAACAGCCTCAACGAGGGTGTTGAAGTTTTCTTCCAGCTTTTCAGCACCGAAGGAAACCTTGCCGATGGGGCAGTGAATAATGTTGGATTTGTCCAGACGATACTCGATCTTACCGGCTTTTGCTTCGGCGACAGCCTTTGCAACGTCAGGAGAAACGGTACCTGCCTTGGGGTTCGGCATCAAGCCGCGCGGACCGAGAACCTTACCGAGACGACCGACAACGCCCATCATATCAGGCGAAGCGATGACGACATCGAAATCCATGAAGCCTTCCTTGGTGATCTTGTCAACGTAATCCATGCCGCCGACATACTCAGCACCTGCTGCCTTTGCAGCTTCGTACTTGTCCTCTTTGCAGAACACGAGCACACGGACGGACTTACCGGTACCGTTGGGCAGAACGACAGCGCCGCGAACCTGCTGGTCAGCGTGACGGGAGTCGACACCCAGACGGATGTGGACCTCAACGGTCTCATCGAATTTTGCTTTTGCGAGAGTGCAAACATTGCTCAGAGCTTCGTTTGCCTCGTAGAGCTTTGCTGCATCCAGTGCCTTTGCACTGTCTACATATTTCTTACCATGTTTCATATCAGAATACTCCTTATTATCATCTTACGTGGTACACCGACACGCTCCGTGTTTTGCGGGAATGTCGGGTTTGGCGGAATGGTTCCTCCCACTGGCAGACGCAGTGGCGGCATTCCGTGAACATTTCGTGAATGTGAAATGTGCAGAATGAACCCTTAGTCTGCGACGACAACGCCCATAGAACGAGCAGTACCTGCGATCATGCTCATTGCAGCTTCGAGAGAAGCGGCATTGAGGTCAGGCATTTTGGTTTCAGCGATCTTCTGAACCTGCTCTTTGGTGATGGTAGCGACTTTGGTCTTGTTGGGCACACCGGATGCCTTGTCGATACCTGCTGCCTTTTTGATGAGAACAGCTGCGGGCGGGGTCTTGGTAATAAAGGTAAAGGAACGGTCTGCGTAAACGGTGATGACAACAGGAATGATCATGCCTGCATCACCCTTGGTGCGCTCGTTGAACTCCTTGCAGAAGCCCATGATGTTGACGCCGTGCTGACCGAGTGCAGGGCCGACAGGCGGTGCAGGAGTTGCTTTTCCTGCTGCAATCTGAAGCTTAATAAAGCCGACAACTTTCTGTGCCATGATAATTTACCTCCGAATAATGTGGTATGGCGGGATGAATGCGAATCTGCGCGTTCATCTCTCCCACGACGGCAAAGATATGGTTTTCGCCGTCTGAAAAAGGGGTATCTGTGATTCAGTCAAGTTTGATGACCTGACTGAGCGGCAGCTCTGTGGGTGTTTCCTGACCAAACATCGAAACGAGGACATTGCAAGTGCCTTCCTCGGGGCTGATGTTCTGGACAACGCCTGTAAAGCCGTCCATTGCGGTGCCTGCGATACGGACGGTATCGCCGACAGCGATGTTGACCTCGATGATCTGCCCCAGATCGACGCCAAGTGCGGCGACTTCCTTTTCGGTGAGGGGCGTGGGGTCAGTGGGGCTGGAGCCGACAAAGCAGGTCACGCCGCGGATGCTGCGGATGTGATATGCGATTTCGTCGGTGTAAAACATTTTCACGAGAACATATCCCGGGAAGGTTTTGCGGGTGACATCCTTTTCCTTGCCGTCGATGATCTCATGAACCTGTTCGACGGGGATCTTCACCTCAAGAACCTGATCCTGAAGTTTCCGATACTCGACGACTTTCATGATGCTTTGCGCGACTTTGTTTTCGTAGCCGGAATAGGTATGCAGGACATACCACTGCGCCTGCGCGATACTGTTTTCATTTGCCATCGCGAATTCTATCCTCTACTTTCTGCGCCAAGCGCGATTTGGGACTTGTTGTCTCACACATGATTGAGAATCAGCCTTCCTTGGTTTTGAGCACCAGCTCAAGCAGTTTCAGGAAGCCTGTATCCAGCAGGAATGTAAAGACTGCGAACACAATCATGGTTGTAAACACGACAACACTGTTGTTGAAAACGGTTTTCTTGGTGGGCCAGACGACCTTTTTCCATTCGGATCTGAGGTCTTTGAACCATCTGACAATCCCGTTTTGCTTTTTGGACGTTTTCTCTTTCTTGGCTGCCTTTTCTTCGGCAGGAGCGAGTTCTTTGTCCTTTGCCATGGTTTGTTCCTTTCCGCATATCAGAAAACGCGGTGTCCTCTGTTATGCTGCGGTATTGTGGAAGCCGCGTCCTGTGCCGAACGGGCCATCGCCACGATGTTGGATTGTGTTCAGATTATTTTGTTTCCTTGTGCAGGGTATGCTTGTTGCAGAATCTGCAGTGCTTCATCATTTCGATTCTGTCGGGGTCGTTCTTCTTGTTCTTCTTAGAAACATAGTTTCTTCTCTTGCACTCTGTGCAGGCGAGTGTGATTTTAACACGCATTTTTCGGCACCTCCTGTGTAAATTTTTCCGCATGGGAGCGGAACGAAAGCTTGCCTCCCTCTTTGAAAAAAGCGGGGCGGATCCTGCGGCACAGCAGTGATCCCCGAACATCGAACGGGCACAACAAATGCGCCTCCGCAAAGAGGTAATCTAATTCTAGCACAGAATCCTGCGTTTGTCAAGAAAAAATCCTGCGATTTGCAGAAAAACGGATTCTTTGGCAATTTCGGAAATTTCGGGGCATCCAAATGGTACTTTTCTGGTGAAATAAGGCAGATTTCGACGCCTTGCACCCCTGCAAACTTCCGATGCCGTATTTTTCTCTTGCGTTTTTCTGATTTATATGGTATAATAAACCAAATAGACTGTATCATTTTGCAGCCTTTGCAAAAACAGAATTCGATCCCGAAAGGATGGACAAATATATGCAGAAAGAACTTCAGTCGCTTTCAGACAGCATTTGCAAGGTCATCGTCGGCAAGGACAACGTCATTCGGCGGGTGCTGGCAGGCTTGCTCTGCGGCGGTCACATTCTCATCGAAGATGTGCCGGGCGTGGGGAAAACGCAGCTTGCGGCATCGCTTGCAAAGTCGGTGGGCGGATCGTTCAACCGTATTCAGCTCACCCCTGACGTCATGCCCTCGGATATTACGGGCTTTTCGATGGTCAATCAGCAGACGTTTGAACTGGAATACCGCGCAGGTGCGGCGATGTGCAATTTCCTGCTCGCGGATGAGATCAACCGTGCCTCCCCGAAAGTGCAGTCGGCACTGCTGGAAGTCATGGAGGAGCATCAGATCTCGATCGACGGCGTGACGCGTGATGTGCCGAAGCCCTTCATGGTGCTGGCAACGCAGAACCCCGTTGAAACTTACGGCACCTATCATCTTCCCGAAGCGCAGATGGACCGTTTCTTCATGCGCATCAGCATGGGATATCCGACACATCAGGAGGAAATGCAGATCCTCTCGCGCACGGAACATCACAACCCGCTGAAAAATATCACCGAGGCGGCGGTCACCCCTGAGGAGATCCTGAAGCTGCAGGAGCAGGTCAAGGCAGTCTATGTCAGCGATGCGGTCAAGGATTACATCCTGAAGATCGTCAGCGCGACCCGCAGCACCGATGCGCTGACGCTTGGCGCAAGCCCCCGCGGTTCCATTGCACTATATAAGGCGGCAAAGGCGGAGGCGTTCCTCAATGAGCGCGACTACGTGCTGCCCGATGATGTCAAAACGATGACCGAATGCGTGCTTGCTCACCGTCTGATTCTTTCGGCAAAGGGCAAAACACAGTATGACGACGCGGCTGCACTTTTGCGCGAACTGCTTGCAAAAGTTCCCGTGCCGATGGAACGCGAGCAATGACGCTCGGATATTTGTGCGCCATCGGCGTGGCGGTGCTGTTCATGATGTATCTGGACGGCGAGATCGGTGTGATGATGCTTGCTTTTCTGCTGGTGATGCCGATTCTTTCCGTGGCGGTGACGCTGCTCGTGAAGCACTCGCTGACTGTTTCGATGGAATTGCCTGAAAACACGGCGAAAATGAAACCTGTCACGCTGAAGATCGTGCTGGAGAAGAAATCCGTGCTGCCGCTGCCGTTTCTGCGCATGGAACTCAATGCGGACGAACACTTCATGCCCCTTGATCCCCTTGCCGAGCCTGTCCCCGATGAACCGACACGGGCAGGGGGCTTTTTCGGTTATCTGAAATATCTTTCGGACATGAAAAAATGGCGGCGGATGCTCCCGAAAAATTCTGCCCCCGACAAGCTGTTTTACCGCCTCAGCATGGGGACGGAAAAGAAGAAAGTGATTGAAGTGCCCGTTTGCGGTGAATTTTGCGGCAAGGGCACACTGACGCTTACCAAACGCGAGCTTTCTGATTTCATCCTGATGCTTCGCTTCAAGCTGAAAAAGGATATCACCGCCTCGCTGCTGATTTTGCCGAGCATCCCCGATGAGAAAACGGGCAGCGAGCTGTTTCGGGCGGTGTCCAACGAGTCTCTCACCTCCGATGATGAATCCGAATCGAACCCGACCGGTTCGGCGGCGACCACGGCAGGCTACGAGCACCGTGACTACGTGGCGGGAGATTCGCTCAAACGCATCAACTGGAAATTGTCCTCCAAGCGCAGAAAACTGATGGTGCGCATGGATGAACCCATCGCGCTGACCAAGCTCATGGCAGTGCTGGATTTTGAACGTGCGGCAGGCAACTGTTCGCCGCGTGACACGGTGCGCTATGAGCAGCTTGTCATTGAGGATTGTCTTGGCAAGCTGAAACTGTTCACCGCGCAGGGATTTCCCTGCACCTTATGGTATCAGGATGAGGCCGAACGCTGGACCGGCGTACAGCTGGATTCGCCTGAACAGGTGGACAGCGAAGCAGTCACGCTTTTGCGCGGCGGCTTCCATACAAGGGTGCGGTTTCATGCGGCGGGTGAGGCTCCCAAAGATGATTTCGGCACAGAACCGATCCCGAATGTGCTGACGCAGGATACAGGCTCGATCGTGCTGTATTATGCCTCGCACATGACCAAAAGCAAGGCAGCACGCCTCGATGCATTGCCGCTTGCCTCACTTTATCTGATGATGCCCGATTATGCAGACTGCTTCACACCCCCGCCGCTCTGCTGCCCTGAAAAGGGACAGCACTATACGCTGGAAATGACGCAGAACTGATATTTTGCGAAAGGAGGTGTCCGCCGATATGACGGTATCCCTCGAAAAATGGAAGCAAAACAAGATCGTCCGATGGTTTTTGCAGGCGGAACGCCTGCCGCTGTTCTTCGCGGTGACGGTGGTGGCTGCCATCATGTATCACTATCAGCCCGCCTGGACACCTTTCTGGACACTGCTTGCACTGGGCAGCGAGATCATGCTGTTTCGGCTGTTTGCCTATGTGGACAAGCATCACATCAAGGGCGGCGTGCTGTTTTGTGCAGCAGGGCTTGTGACGCTTGCACTGGCTTTGACACTGATCTGGATCGGTGAAAACCCTGAATACACCAACAATGTTTTTGTGCCGAAGACGGTCGGCACGGCGAATGATCTGGATTTTTATGTCTGGTTTCTCACACCGCAGTCCGTTGTCAACACGGTATATCTTCCCTATACAACGGCGATTTTCCTGCTGTTTGGATTCTTTGTGGGCTTCACCACGTATTATTTCACCTTTGTGCAGTATCGTGTGCTGATGTCCTTTGCGATCCTCTGTTTCCCCTTTGCAATCTACGCGAAGGAAGATGAAACAATGCCGGTGCTGTGTATCATCCTGTTGTTTGCGTGCTATTTCGCCGTGATGATCTTCTGCCGCCAGATGCACATGAACGATCCCGAGGTGGTACATTCCTATGAACCGAAGTTCCAGACCTGTACCAACCGAACTGCGGATACGAAATCGCTGATGGTCAAGCCGCGCAGTGAAATTGCGGACAGTATGGGCTGGCGCACAGGTGCGATTTTCTTATCGGGTGCCTGCATTGCCGTGCTGGTGCTGCCCAAACCCGAATTCCATGAAAACCGCAGTTATGTGGAAAACATGATCAACATGGCGGCATTCACCGATTTTCTGCTCAATGCCATCAGCGGCTTTGAGGAGGAATCGGACGGCGGCAGTGTGATGACCACGAACAACGCACAAACCCTGTTTTATGCCGATGCGGATGTTCCTGCCAATCTGCGCCGCGCCACGCTTTCCGATTATCACTACGATACGGATTCGTGGACAGCGGGCGACTATGACCGTAAAAACGATGACGGGGACGGCCTTTTTCAGGCGTTCGCCAGCGATTTTCAGACCGCGCTGCTGGATTTTTCGGATGAGCAGACTGTCAGACGGCTTGTCACGGAACACGGCTCCGTTGTGCAGAGCGCAGATACCATCGCAGAACTGCTGCAGGTGTTGCAGGAGCCCGCTTTTGCAACCACGGGCGGTGCGCTGACAACCTATGACCTCTATCTGCTGCTGAAAGAAGCCTGCACCACTGATCCTGCGTTTGCCGAGAGATGGGGGCTGCAATCGCTGCCGCAGACAGAACTTGACCCGCGTGATTATATCGAATCCGTGACGCTCCATGCGCTGACGTTCAACAAAAATACGTTTCTCGCCCCCAACCAGACGTTCTGGGGATTTCAAAACCGAGGAACCGGTGAGGAAGTGAAGCTGCGAATGAATCCGTCGGGAATCCTCTACTGCAATTCGGATGCCCGCGTGTTCAAGGAGAGCTTTTCGGTGCTGTATCTGAACGATGCGATCACGACGGAGCAGCCCATACAGGATATGATGCGGAATCAGGATCTCGAACAGTGGTCAAAGCTGCTGCGCGAACTTTATATGGTGTATGAGGAATCGGATCTGTCCTATGAGAGTCTCTTTACGCTGACAGAAGCATCGGTCGCATATGAACAGGCGGCGTGGTACGGGTTCGGCACGGTCGATATCGGAGAAGATGACGGAACAGGGGAACGTCCTGCGCGTGTCACTGCACTTGCGGAGCAGCTTACCGCAGGGCTTACTTCTGACTACGAGAAAGCAACTGCGATTTGCAGCTATCTGGCAAACGGCGACTATGTCTATGACCTCGACTATCTGAAATCCTCTGATGCAAATGTGGAGACTTTCCTGTTTGAATCCAAGCGGGGCGTGTGCTATCAGTTTGCATCCGCCATGACCGAACTTTGCCGTGCGGCGGGCATTCCTGCACGTTATGTCGAAGGATATTCCATGTCGGAAGTGCCCAAAAACGGACAGTACGATTATGTGATCCGTTCGAGCCACGCACACGGTTTCACGGAGGCATTCATCGCGGGCTACGGTTGGATGTCGTTTGACGCGACTGCACCCGATCTGAATGCGAGTTCGAGAAAAACCGATGGCAGCGTCATCGGCACACTGCAAATCGCAGGCGTGATTTTACTGCTGACAGCATTGCTGCTCATTCTGCTGCTGTATTTCATCATCCCTGCCCTACAGGAGACATTGTTCCGTCGGTATTTTCGGACGCATTGTGACGGAACGGCAGTGGAAAAGGCGTTTGCGCGTCTGCGCAAGACATGGGACGCTGACCCTGCACTGACTGCCCGTGCGCTGTGCGCGGAGATGTCGGAAAAACTGCATTGCGGAACAGAACCGCTGCTTTCTGCACTGGAACAGACCGTGTATGGCGGCGGATGCTCGCAGGAGGCTGCCGATGCCGCATATCAGTGCTACTGTGCGCTTTGCACGGCATGGAAAAATCGAAACAAGAAACCCAAAGCTGTGCTGACAGAGGCGGCTGCCTGAATGACGCATCTGCGCTTTGCAGCACAAAAATAAGTATCATCAGAAGCGGGCGTTTATCCGATACGGATGCGCCCGCTTTTTTCTTCATGAAATCTTATGCAAATATTCATATGATTTTCATTCCAACTGCTTGACAATACAGTGAAAAAACAGTATAATAGAATCGGATTCCTATACACCCAAACATACAGAAGGAGCGAAAACGATGTTTTGCAGGAATTGCGGAGAAATCATGACTGATACCGAAGTGGTCTGCCATCAGTGCGGCTTTGCACTTGATACAGGTTTAAACTACTGCGAACAGTGCGGTTCACCGACACCCGCATATGATGTTGTATGCGAGGTCTGCGGGAAATCAATCAATCGCGCCGAAACAAATATGGACGGTGCAGCGGCGCAGTATGCCGAAATGCCGCAGCCGTCCTTTCAGACGCAGTCTGCACCTCAATATCAGGATATGCCGCAGAGCGTTTATCCCATTCCGCCTGAACAACAGCAGCCGATGCAGTCGGTTTATCCGATACCCTCACAGGGATCCTTCAACGGCAAGGTGATGGGCATTTCACAGGCGAAATCCAAGAAAACGGCGACTGTGTTGGGCTTTTTGTTTGGATGGTGCGGCGTGCATGATTTTTACCTCGGCAATACCGTTGCAGGTTTCGTGCATCTGGGAATGTCGATTTGCGGCATGGGTGGAATTTCATGGGTCTGGGCGATCGTGCAGACGATTGCGACGATGAACGATCCCAATGCCACGGACGCAAACAACAATCCGCTGGAATAATCAAACGCAGCAGATATTCTGATATCACCTTGCTTTGATGATATATTATGACGTATCATCAGAGAAAACCATATACGGGAGGACAAGAAAATGAGATTTTGCAAAAACTGCGCGGAAGTGCTGACTGATACGGATGTGGTTTGCCCCACCTGCGGCTATGCCAAAGGAACAGGCGACCAGTATTGCGAATTCTGCGGTTCTCTGGTCACGGCGGGTGCCATTGTGTGCGAGATCTGCGGCAAACCGATCCCGCAGAAGAATTTCGCACAGCAGCAGGCGCAGGCACAGCCGAAACCGCAGGGCTATACACAGCCGGACAATAAAAACCCGTATTCGGGACATATGTATGCAAACCAGCCGATCTATGCACAGCCTGACCGTACAATGCAGAACGGCGCAGCACAGCAGGCAATGCCGCAGGGATATCCCCAGCAGGGATTTGTGCCCACGCCGAACAGTGTGCCGCAGCAGGGGTTTGTTCCCACGCCGACGGCAGGTTATCAGCAGGGCTATGCACAGCAGCCTTACGGACAGCCGGCACCATATCGCGGTATGCCCGGTCAGCCTGCGGGGTACAGCACAGGCGGACAGCCGCAGCCTTATTATGTTGCAACATCGTCGAAATCGCGTGTTGTGGCGGGAGTGCTCGGCATTCTTCTCGGCATTTTCGGCGCGCATAATTTCTATCTTGGCAACACGGGCAAGGCAACCGCGCAGCTTCTTCTCACGGTTCTGACCTGCTTTCTTTGCACACCGATCACAGCAGTCTGGTCGTTTGTGGAGTCGATCATGATTTTGACAGGTTCCATCAAAACCGATGCCAATGGTTTGATCCTCAAAGACTGAGAACAGTCGAAAAAAGACAGTTGCCCGCACCGCTCGTTTGGCACATATCTGCCCGCATTTCACCGTTTTCCGCGTGGCAGGCTTGTCATTCAGATTATTTTAAGCAGGGGGCTTTATCATATTATCATCGGCTTTTTGCCGGACAGGAAGAAAAAACACAGTTCCTGTATTTTGACAGGGGGTTCACACAAAATATCGCGGTGAATACCGTAACAGAGAGAAAGAAAAATTCAGCGTGAAGGAGGGGACGCATTCCATAGGGAATGCACACAGTATGGCGATTAGTACGTTTCAACGCCGTGAAGTCAAGTTCATGCTAGACAAAGAGCAGTTTGAAGGTCTGCTGCCCGTGATCCATGAATACATGAATCCGGACAAGTTCTGTGTGGACGGCAAAGAATACGGCATTTACAACATCTACTATGACACGCCCGACAATTTCCTCATCAGACAGTCGCTGGAGAAACCTTATTATAAGGAAAAGCTGCGTCTGCGCAGCTATTACTCTCCGGCAGCCCCCGACGACCAGGTTTTTCTTGAGGTGAAGAAGAAAATCGGTGGTATCGTCACAAAGCGTCGTGTTTCCATGACCCTCAGCGAAGCGGAAACCTATATCCAGACCCGCGTGAAGCCATATTATGAGCGCTTCATCGACCAGCAGGTCATCAAGGAACTGGATGTGTTTCTCAACTTCTATGAGAACATTGCCCCGCGCCAGTACATCAGCTATCAGCGTGCGGCGTTTTTCGGCAAGGAGGACAGTGAATTCCGTCTGACCTTTGACCGCAAGATCACCGCAAGACGCGAAGATCTCACGCTTGGCAGAGAAAGCTACGGTGAGCAGCTTATTCTGCCCGACCAGAAACTGATGGAGATCAAAGTCCCCGGGTCGATCCCGTTGTGGCTCAGTCAGGCTATGTCGGAGCTCGGCATCCGAAAGGTCAGCTTCTCGAAATACGGCACTGCTTATAAGAATTATGTCCGCAGCAAAGTGGAGGCTGCGAAAGAAATTGAAAGGAAGGCTAACTATGCTTAATATCCCAGCCATTGTGGCATCGGGGCTTTTTTCCCGTGTGTTTGAGGATCAATCCGAATTCAATCTTGCAATGCCGAGTGCAGGGCAGATCATCATTTGTGTGGTCGCGGCGCTTGTCATCGGTTTTCTGATTTCTCTCGTCTATATGTTCACCCACCGCAAGGAGGGTTATGCGCAGAGTTATGTGCTGGCAATGCCGATGCTTTCGACGCTGGTTTCCGTCGTCATCGTGATGATGTGCGTGCTGGCAGAAGGCACTGCGGGTATGACAGCGGCGATTTCGCTGACCGGTGCATTTTCGCTCGTGCGTTTCCGTTCTGCCCCCGGAGATCCCAGAGACATCGCTTACATCTTCTTTTCCATGACGATGGGTGTCATCTGCGGCATCGGCTATATCGGCTATGCGGCACTGTTTTTCCTGCTGGTTGCGGCAGTTCTCGTGGTGATGAACCTCACGAACTTTGCAGCACCCAAAACGCAGGATATGACCCTGAAAGTTACCATCCCCGAAAACCTCAACTACAACGGTCTGTTCGATCAGGTGATGGAAAAATACACCACCGCATGGCTGCTGCGCCGCGTGAAGACCACGGATTTCGGCACGCTGTTCGACCTTGTATATTCTGTTCGCGTCAAGACGGATGCCGACCAGAAAAAGTTCATCGACGATATTCGCGCACTCAACGGCAATCTGAATGTCACTTTGGTGCTGTATCGCTATGACGACCAGATTTACGATTCAAAAGCAAAATAAGAGAAACGTAAAAATGCCGAAAAGACTGAACCGCGCAAAGAGGTTTGGTCTTTTTGTGCATTTGCACGGAGAAAGGAAAACACATGAAGAAATTCAACCATCAGGCACGCAGATGTGCGGTTTTGCTTGCCGTATTGCTTGCTGCATCGCCGCTTGCTGCCTGCGATGACAGTTCCAGCCAAACGCAGGGCGACAATTCCACTGCGGAATCAAGTACCGTGAATGACAACAGCAGCACTGCCGATGCGAATGAATCCTCGGAGAAAAGCAAAAAAGACGATTCTTCGAGCAAAAAGGATAGTCCCGACAGTAAAAAATCCGATGAATCCTCATCGGGCATGGAGCAATCGGGCGACGAATCCTCGGTGAACGATGATGAAAGTTCCGTCTCCGATAATCAACCGTCGGGCGGCGATGATTCGCAGGGCGGTGCGTCAGATTCCAAGCCTGCGGAACAAAACAGCAAATCGGGCAGCGAATCCTGGAAGGATGAGGAACCTGCCCAAACAACTGAAGGACCCCCCAACGAGGATGATGACGACGAGCCGAAGGTCAAGGAAACAAAATACATCTATCTCGAAGGCAATTCCGCGAAATATAACGGCACGGGTATCTACGTGTCGGGCAGCACGATCATTATCGAAAAGGGCGGCATTTATGAGATCTCAGGCACGCTCAACAATGGTCAGATTCTCATTAAGAACGGCAACAAAAAGGTGTATCTGAACCTGAACGGCTGCGATATCACCAACAATGCAGGCTCCGCGATCAACTGTCAGCAGGCAAAAAAAGTGACCGTCACCACGCTGCCGGGCACTGTCAACACCCTTGCCGACGGCGGCACCCATGATCTGGATAAGGGAACGATTTTCTCAGAAGATACAGTGATTCTGGAGGGCGAGGGCACGCTCAACATCACCGCAAATTATGCACACGGCATCCAGAGCGACGATGATATCATCGTCAACAGCGGCACGATCAATATTGTCTCGGCAAAAAGCGGTCTGCACTCCAACGACGGCATTGACATCAACGGCGGCAAGCTGTTTTGCGACGGCGGCACCAACGGCATCAAAACCGACGGCTATATCAACATCAACGGCGGTGAGTCGATTTTCCTCGGCGGCACGCGTGAGGAAAAGGGTGCAGTTTACTGCGACGGCACGTTCACAGTGAACGGCGGCACGTTTTATGCGATCGGAAATACCTGCACCACGCCTGACCCTTCGGTTTCCACGGCGACGGTCATCGGTGCGGTGTTCACGCAGCCCAAATCGGGCGGCACGATGGTGCAGTTTGCGGGCGGCGGCAACACGGTTGCAGCGTTCACATCGCCGCGCGGATTCAAGTATGCGCTCTATGCAGGCGGCAACCTGACGCAGAATACCGATTACACAGTCAGCTACGGCGGCAGTGTCAGCGGCGGCAGTGAGGAAAATTATGTCACCTATGGCGGCACATACAGCGGCGGCACAGATGGCGGCACGTTCAACGCGGGCAGCAGCGTGACGATGCACAGCATCGCAGGGTGATAAGGGATACGATCCCATTATGTAAACAGTGAACATATCATAAAAATCGGTCAAGCCTTTTCAAAGGTTTGACCGATTTTTTGTGATTCGCCCCGTGGGTCGCATAGTGGGATTCCCTTTGCGAAGAATGAGAGTCCCATTACAAATCCGCCTGAGACACCCCTATGATCTGCAAATGCTTCGGGAACTGCGTCAGATTTTGCGGTGTGTTTCCCTGAATCAGCACCATGTCCTCGATGCGGATGCCGAATTTTCCCGCCAGATAGATGCCGGGCTCATCCGTCATCACAATGCCGTTTTGCAGCGGCTCGCTGCAGCGCGGTGACGCAGATGGGTATTCATGGATCTCCAACCCCACGCTGTGCCCCAATGCGTGTGTGAAATACTTCCCGTAGCCCGCCTCGGCAATGAGATTTTCAGCAGCTTCGTGCATTTTGGAACACAGTTCACCTTCCCGTGCAGCATCGAATGCGGCTTGCTGTGCCTGCAGCACGATCTCATACACGCGGCGAATTTCATCGGTGACGCTGCCAAACGCCAGTGTGCGCGTCATATCTGAATGGTAGCCGTGCCACACTGCACCGAAATCGGCAAGGATGATGTCACCGGATTGCAGCGGGCGGTCGCTTGGCACACCATGCGGTTTGCTCGAATTTTCGCCGAACAGGATGATCGTGTCAAACGAGGACTTTTCACTGCCGCGCATTGCCATGAGATAATCAAGGCGGGCGGCTGCTTGCTTTTCGGTGATGCCGAGCGTCAGTTCGGGTAAAAGTGCAGCAAATGCGTCCTCTGCGATGCGCTGTGCGTGGACGATGCAGTCGATTTCCTCCTGCGATTTGCAGGCACGCAGCACATTGATCGCACTGTCCAGCGGCAGCCATTCGGCGATGTCGTATCTGCCTTTGTTGATGCCAAACTGCTTCACCGTGACATCGTCATCCTCGAACAGCAAGGTTTTGACGTCATGCAGCGCAAGCTGCTCGCGGATGTGCGCAACACCGTTTTTTTCTGTCGTGGTGCAGACCACCATGAAGCCCTTGGGGGTGAGCAAATTCTCGGCAACCTCGATATAGCGGCCATCGGTGATGAAAACAGCCGTATCATCGGAGAAAACCAGACAAGTTCCCTCCAGTGCGGTTTCACCCGTGATGTAAGTGATGGTCACTTCACCGGTGAGGAGCATGGCATCGGCTTCCTTTTCACGGATGATCGAAAAAAGCGCTTGCAAACGGTTCATATGCACTTCCTCCTTGTTTGAGTGTTTTTCTTCATTATAAACCGTAAAAATTTTGCTGTCAAGTTGCAATCTGCAAAAAAATGTGGTATAATACAAGTAATTATATGCAAATGCAGAAAAGGAATGAAAATCTATGAGAATCAGACACAAGCCGTGGGCAAAGCCCGAGATCGCCGCTTCGCCGTTTTGTATGGATGACGCATTTGTTTTGCGCGGACATTGGCGCAGCCAGTTTGCAAGACCGGATCAGCCGTTCTTTGTGGAGCTTGGATGCGGCAAGGGCGGCTGGGTATCGCAGGCAGCAGCCATGCGCCCCGAAAATAACTATCTTGCACTGGACATCAAGGATGAAATGCTGGGCATGGCAAAGCGCAAGACCGAAGCAAAATTCAAAGAGATCGGCAGAGAGCCTGACAACATCCGCTTGTCGATTCTCAACATCGAGCGCATTTCCGAGGTGCTGACGCCTGAGGACGGTGTTGACCGCATTTACATCAACTTTTGCAACCCGTGGCCGAAGCCCTCGCACAAAAAACGCCGTCTGACACATCCGCGGCAGCTTGTGCAGTATCAGGCGATCCTGCACGGAGAACTGCACTTCAAGACCGATGACGATGATCTGTTCCGCGAGTCGCTGATCTATTTCACCGACTGCGGCTGGGAAATTCTCTTTCAAACCACCGATCTGCACGCAAATGAGCCCGCAGACAACATTCGCACGGAGCATGAGCAGATGTTCACCGAGGAAGGCAAGAAAATCAAGTTTTTGATTGCCAAGCCGCCTGTCGGTGAGCCGATCCTGCCCGAACAATATGCGCCGAAGCCACACACGGAGGAGCAGGAAGAAAATGAAGATGGAGAAACACTTTCAGAGTAAAGACGGCAAACGGTTTCTGGATATCGGCTATCAGTCGCAGACAGCAGTGGGCAGCGGCGACGAAAAGCCCAGTGAGGTCGTGCCCTTGCAGGAGGGCATCCGCATCATGTGCATCAACGGTGTGGACAGATGGGCGACCGTGTTTTCCGCGGTACACAAAGCACGGAAAATTGTGCGTGCGCCGTTTCGGCTGCTGAAAGGAAAAAAGTGAAAACGGCAGCAGATGCGCCCCTATGTTCCGCGGCGATTTCCGCGCACAGCGAGGCAGCACGCATCGGAAAAAGAAAGCGTTTATATCGGGCGCGATGTTTTGGCGCGATAATGCGATAATAGAAAGCTGGTACACGAAAAATGAGCAAATCTATTCTGATTCGCGGCGTGCGTGCGGTGGATACCGTGCGTGACGAGGTCTGCGATATTCTCATCGAAAACGGAAAAATCACGCAGATCGCGGACAAACTGAATGTCGGTGCGGAAATACAGATTGACGGCAGCGGCTTGGTCGCCATGCCGGGGCTGTTTGATATGCACGTTCATTTCCGCGATCCCGGTCAGACACACAAGGAAGATCTGATGACGGGCTCTGCGGCGGCTCTGGCGGGCGGCGTGACGGGTGTGCTGTGTATGCCGAACACCACACCGCCGATGGATTCGCCTGCACAGATCACGGAATTTCTCGCAAGAGCGAAGGAAACAGGCGTTGAGGTCTGTCAGGCAGGCTGCCTGACGATGGGCTTGCAGGGCAAATCACTTGCGGATTATCACGCGCTGAAACAGGCAGGTGCCGCGGCACTCTCCGATGACGGAAAGCCTGTGCCGACTGCCGATCTGATGGAGGAGGCACTGTGCGGTGCCGATGCCGAGGGTCTGCTGATCGTTTCGCATTGCGAAGATCTGGCAATCATCGACGGCGGCATCATCAACAAGGGCAAGATCTCCGAGGCACTGGGCGTCAAAGGCATGGACAGACGCTCAGAGGATTCCATCACACAGCGCGACCTCGACCTGGCTGCAAAAACGGGTGCAAGACTGCATATCTGTCATGTCAGCACACGCGGAAGCGTGGATGCGGTAAGAAAAGCAAAAGCCGCAGGTGCAAGGGTCTCCTGCGAAACAGCCCCGCATTATTTTACGCTCACCGAGGAAAAACTGCTTGCCCGTGATGCCGATTTCCGCATGAATCCGCCGCTCCGCACCGAGGATGACCGCCGCGCCGTCATTGAGGGCATTCTGGACGGCACCATCGACTGTATCATCACCGACCATGCTCCGCATACTGCGGCTGAGAAGGCGGATTTCGAGAAAGCACCCAATGGTGTGGTGGGGCTGGAAACCTCTCTTGCCGCGACGCTCACCGCATTGTATCACACGAATCTGCTCACGCTGCAGGACATTGTCCGCCTGATGAGCAGCAATCCGCGCGAATTGCTCGGGCTTGCGCCGCGTTCGATCGCAAAGGGCGCAAAAGCTGACCTGATTCTCGTCAACCCGACACTTGCATGGCAGGTCGATCCCGATCAGCTGCATTCCAGATCGCATAACACGGTATTCAAAGGCATGACACTGACAGGCAAGCCCGTTGTCACGATTACCGACGGTATCATCCGCTATACGGACGCATCCGTTCAGATATAAGGAGGATATTTCCATGAATGAACTCGTACAGCTTCTGAAACAAAATGCGCGTCTCAGCAACGCCGAACTTGCCGTTATGACAGGCAAAACCGAGGCACAGGTCGCCGCCGAGATCGCCGCACTGGAACAGTCGGGTGTGATTCGCGGATACAGTGTCATCGTGGATGAAGAAAAAGCTGACCGCGATGCCGTTTCCGCATATATTGAGCTGAAAGTGACCCCGAAGCCTGACTGCGGCTTCGATGAACTCGCCAAAGTCGTCATGTCCTATGACGAAGTGGAATCCGTCACGCTGATGTCGGGCGGCTATGACCTTGGTCTGACCGTCACGGGTTACAGCCTGCGTGATATCGCGGCGTTTGTGGCACAGCGGCTTTCCACGCTTGACGGTGTTCTCTCCACCACAACACATTTTGTGCTGAAGCGTTACAAGGAGAAAGGCATCACCATTTTGGAGGATTCCTGCGATGAAAGAGGTGTCTATCTGTGAAACCCTATGAGCAAATCATGTCCCAGCGAACCCAAGAGCTTTCTCCCTCGCCGATCCGAAGATTTTTCGATCTGGCGGAGACGATGGACAATGTCATTTCGCTGGGCGTTGGCGAACCCGATTTCCGCACCCCGTGGACGATTCGTTCAGCGGCGATTTCCACGCTGGAACGTCAGTCGATCTTCTACGGTGCCAATTCGGGCATTCTGCCGCTGCGCGAGGAAATTTCGCGCTTCATGCAGCGGCGGTATCAGCTTACATACAGTGCTGAAGATGAGGTTCTTGTGACTGTCGGCGGCTCGGAGGCGGTTGACCTGACCTTCCGCACGCTGCTGAATCCCGGGGATGAGGTGCTTGTGACAGAGCCGTGTTTTGTCTGCTATGCGCCGCTGATTTCCCTTGCCGACGGCATCGCGGTGCCGCTGCAAACGCACCAGAAGGATGAATTTCGGCTGACGGCAGAATCGCTCCGAAAGGCAATCACCCCGAAAACCAAGCTGCTGATGATGTCGTTCCCGAATAACCCGACGGGTGCTGTCATGCGCCGCGAGGATTACGAGGAAATCGCAAAAGTGCTGGAGGGCACGGATATCATGGTGCTTTCCGATGAGATCTATTCGGAACTGACATACGGCACCAAGCACTGTTCGCCTGCCACGGTTGACGGAATGCGTGAGCGCACGATCGTTGTGAACGGATTTTCAAAAGCATTTGCGATGACAGGCTGGCGGCTTGGCTGGATGGCGGCTCCGGCACCGATCATTGCACAAGCAAGAAAAATTCACCAGTACGGCATCATGTGTGCGCCGATGCTTTCGCAGCGTGCCGCGATCGAGGCACTGCGCAACTGCGATGCGGATGTCGAGCGCATGGTGGAGGAATATGACCATCGCCGCAGATTCATGCTGGAGCGTTTCAAACAAATGGGGCTTTACTGTTTTCCGCCTGCGGGTGCATTTTATCTGTTCCCGAACATTTCGGCAACAGGCATGGACAGTGAGACATTCTGTGAGCAGCTTTTGCAGGAGGAACGCGTGGCTGTCGTGCCGGGAAGCGCGTTTGGCGAAAGCGGCAAGGATAACATCCGAATATCGTATGCGTATTCGCTGAAGCATCTGGCTGAGGCGGCGGACCGCATGGAGCGGTTCATCAAGCGGCACACGATTTGATTGTATCTGCGATGCATTTGTAACGCGGCAGTTTGCATCGCAAACGTGCCGCTCTGAACCTCGTCAAAGGGGACACTGTCCCTTTGGAATCCTGTTTTATAAGGTATGACGCACGAAGCGCAACATCTCCCTCCTCACAGCAGGTCAGGAGAGAACATGGGGGAACCCTACCAAGGGGTTCCCCCATATTTTTTGTCATGTGAAGATAGAAAATTGCACCTGTCTCCCTTTTCCCTCTCAGACAGGTGCAATTCACGTATATTACGATGATTTCGGATTATCCCCACTCTGACGCCGCTGACTTTGTTGCCGCAACGGCTTCTGCCATGTTGAGATAGAGATTCTCATCCACAAGCGTTGTCGTTGTTTCGGTGGTTTCTTCCTCGGTTGGGGGCGTTGCAAAGGTGGTGATCTCAACGGGCGTTGTACGCATACCGGTGGTAGAAACAACGGGCGGTGTTGTATGTATGCCGGTTGTGGTGACACGCGGCGTTGTAGTGGAGCGCGGTGGCGTCGTTGTAGAACGAGGCGGCGTTGTAGTGGAGCGCGGTGGCGTCGTTGTAGAACGAGGCGGCGGTGTTGTGGAGTGCGGCGGTGTTGTGGTAGAACGCGGCGGTTGTGTGGTGGTGATGCGTTCCGTGGTGGATTCCGCGGTTTGCGGCGGATCCACGGGCGTGGTCAACTCACTCTGCTCCGAGAGTTCGATGGGGTCTGTCGGCGCAGAGGGTTCGGTCTGCTCGGAGGATGGTTCTGTCGGTTCAGTTTGTTCGGGCGGCTCGGTATTTTCGCCGCTGTCACTGTTTTCTGCGGTAGTGCCTGTCACATCGGTGGCGGTGCCTGTGGTCGTTGTGACATTTGATTTCACCGTTGTGACAGTGGTTATCGCGCCTTGCGAGCCGATATCATCGGTTGAATCGGTCACGGTGGTGGCAGATGTCACAACGGGTGTGGATTCATCGGGTTTGATGGGCGGCTCAGCTTTGTGATTCCAGACAAATGCCGAAATCGCTACGATGCCGATGCACGCGACAGCTGCGCCGATCATGGCGATCCTGCGCTGCCAGATCGGTTTTGCGGTTGTGGGTGATTCCGCAGAGATACGTTTTTTCACGGATTTGCGGATTCTTGCGAGAGCGGCTTTTTCTGCGGCATCGGGTTTTCCGGGCAGCATTGCTGAGAGCAGGTCGCCGGTTTCGTCAGGTGACAATCCTGCCAGGATCTGCTCAAAATTATCCTCAAAACGCATCTGCTTCACCTCCCAACCGTTTCCGTAATTTTTCCAGAGCCCGCAGCAAACGCTGTTCCACGGTGCCCTTTCGCATCGAGAGCCGTTCACCGATCTCCGCTGCCGACTGCCCGAAGAAATATCGCCAAAGCACGATGCTGCAATCGGGTTCGCCAAGCGAATGCACCGCGTCGATCAGCACTTGATTGCGCTCTTTCTCTAAATACTGCGTATCAGGCGAGGGTGTGTCATCCTCGATGGTTTCTGTCAGTTCTGTTTGTGCGGCTTCGTTTTTTCCTGCCAACGTGCTGCGTCTGCGCATTTTGTCGATGCACAGATTGGCTGTCATGGTGGCGAGCAGGCCTGCAATCGAGCCGCGTTTCAAATCAATCTGTTCCCGCTTCTGATAAAACGAGAACAGCACATCGCTGCATAGTTCTTCCAGTTCTTCCTCGGTCAGACAGCCGCTGAGTTTTCGCCTTGCAACGGCATAGACCAAGCCTGTGTACTGCTCCAAAAGCTGTTTGCAGCCCGATTCCGGCTTTTCCAGCAGCAGTTTTCGGAGTTCCTCATCCGACACGCCATTCACCTCACACATTCTGCGCGATGTGATGCTTGTTATCCCTTCATTTCGTTATACGAGATTTTCGTGTGGGAAACTACATCTTTTTTCGCACTGAAATATATTTCAAACTTTTATAATAAAAAACTGCACTTTCTCATTGGGCGAGGGACGTTATCTTGCCTTATTTTCGCTCGTTGCCGCATGATGTCCTGCCCATGCGCCCGATGCCCATGCCCAGTCGAGATTATATCCGCCGCAGTCGCCGTCCACATCGAGCAGTTCACCGCAAAAATACAGGTTCTTCTGAATTTTCGAGGCGAGAGATGCATCCACGCATTGCCCTGCGATGCCGCCTGCCGTCACCTGTGCCTGTGCAAACTTTGCTTTGCCGCATACGGGGAAACGCCAGTCATTCAGCAAGCGCAGCAGCTTGATTTTCGCGTTGTCAGTGCCAAGCAGTTCTGCAACTGTGCCGCCTGCCGTGCCGACAGCCTGTTTCACCAGCACTTCCGCGACACGCTTGGGCAGCAGACCTGTGAGCAAGTCGCCGCAAGCCGCATTTGCACGGATCTGCGTCAGTTCTGTCAGTTTGGAGAGCCCACCGTCGGCATCTGACTGCCACGATTCGGGCAGCACATCGAGGGAGATTTGCAGCTTGCCGCCCTCTGTGGCTGCAAGCCGCGAAAGGTTGAACAGGCAAATGCCCGACAATGCCGTATCCGTGAATTGCACTTCCCCGACTTCTCTGCCGCGCACCTTTCCCTCCGCGATTGCCGAAACCGACGCGCGCACACGCATTCCTTTCAGCGGGCGAAGTAAATTCGCATCGCTTGGGATGGGGCAAAGCGCGGGCATCGGCGGGATGATGGTGTGCCCAAGCCGTTTCAGGATGGGGTAAAGACTGCCATCGGTGCCGCAGGCGGGTGCTGCCGCGCCCCCTGCCGCGAGAATGACCGCATCGGCGGAATATTTCGCATTACCTGCAAAAATCAACCATGCGCCGTTTTTCTGCGGCTGTAAGTCTGTCACCATGCAGTCGGTGATTTCCGTGACACCGAGCCGTGCAGCCTCCATGCGCAGTGCATCCAGCACCGATGCCGCCGCATTGCTGCAAGGGTACATCCGTCCTTCGTCATCTGTGCGGGTATAAAGCCCAAGCTGCTGAAAGAACACTTCCGTGTCAAACCGTGATAAGATCTGCTTTGCCTGCGGCAGTGTGCCGTGATAGCGCGAGAAATCGTGCCCGCTGTGTCCGAGATTGCATCTGCCGTTGCCTGTCAGCAGCAATTTTTTGCCAACACGCGGCAGACGTTCCAGAATCGTGACGGCTGCGCCTGCCCGTGCTGCGGCGATCGCGGCAGAAAGCCCCGAAGCACCGCCGCCGACGATCATCACCTGACGGCTCATGCGTCCAATCTCCGCAGCTCGTAGTCGCCGCGGTCATCCTTTACGGTTCCGGGCAGCAGCATCAGTGCCGCCACGATCACCGAAAGCACCGTGAGCAGAATATCCTTGATCAGTTCGAGGCGCGGTTTTGCAAGATCGTCGTGTTTGAGGATTTGGGGCAGATCTTTCAGCGTGGGCATGAGTTTTGTATGCTCACCGATCAGCCAGCTGTTTTCTTTGCCCTGTTCCAGCAGCTGTTTCAGTTCCGAACGGGACATTCCATAGATTTCCATGAGTTCGTCATCGTCATAGATGGCAAGGTCTGCGGTGACAGTGTCAAGAGCTTCCTGCATTTCATCCACATCAAATTCGCCCGATTCCACTGATTCCGCAAAAGTTTTCGAGATATCCTGTGCCATGCAGAATGTCGGGGCGAAGAATGCCGTTGCAATGCAGATGACCGCACAGAGCACTGCACCGATTTTGCTCATCTTGCCGCCGAATTTGCGAATGCACAGCACACCGATCAGCAATCCGAGATAGCCGCCCATGAACGAAATGAAGTTTGCCTGCCACAGCAGAAACGTGAAGCCGAAAATGAACACTGCGGCAATCACGATGCCAATCACCGTGCCGATGGGGTTTGCTCGTTTGGAGGATTTGGTTTCTCGCTGTTCTTCGAGGTGATTGCTGAGATCCGATACACATGCATTGCACAGCGATGCACCGACACCCTGCACGAGATACGGTGCGGAGAGACGCAGATCATCGCCGCATGCCATGCAGCACGGTTCCAGCCCGACTTCGTGTGCTGCGGCAACCAGTGCCGCGACGTTCGCCGCTGCGTTTTCTTCGGTTTCCTTTTTGGAAAACTGAATGCGGGCCTGTAAGGTTGCTTTCTCGAAAGAAACGGCTGCAATGCCGGATTGCTGGGTTTCCCACATGGTAAACCACGCATTCGGATTCATTTCCGAATCAGCAGGCTGTCTGCCCGCCAGACGAAACAGCAAGCCCTGACTTTTATCAAGCATCTGGATATAGACGTCATAGTTGTCATATCTGCCGAAAAACATTTTCGACTGCGCATCATAACGCAAGCCCACACGATCCTGAAATTCTGCCACACGAAATCCCATACATAAAACCTCTCTTTTCGTTTGAAATAAAAAGAAAATTATCAACCAAAATGCCGTCAAAGCATCTGGAAGAACCGCATATCCTATTATACATGATTTGCGTAAAAATTGCAAGTATCTTCTCTTTTCGATTTTCGATTGACTTTATCGGGAAAATGTGGTATAATATGAGGAACATGCAATTTTATTGGAAAGGAGGCGTCCCTCTTTTATGACGTATGTCATGAGCGATCTGCACGGCTGTTACGCAAAATTTCTCGAAATGCTCGAACTGATCCATTTTTCGGATGAGGACGACCTCTATCTGCTGGGAGATTTTGTTGACCGCGGTGATGCGCCCATTCCGCTGCTCCTTGACTGCATGGAGCGTGTCAATGTCTACCCTCTGCTCGGTAATCATGAGGCGATGTTCCGCGGCTGTGTCATGGATCTGCCCGCTGATGTTACCCTTGATACCCTCGACGACTGCCTGACTTATCCGCAGCGCGAACTGTTCGGCACCTGGATGCAAAACGGTGGTGAACCGACCTTTTTGCAGTATATGGCACTTCCGCCTGAACGCCGCGCCGATATTCTCTCGTATTTAAGCGAATTTCAGCTGTTTGAGACCTGTGAGGTGCGCGGCGTGCCGTTTGTCCTCACGCACAGCGGACTTGAGGATTTCGACCCCGATCGTCCGCTGATCGACTATCCTGCGGACGCATTTTTGAATGCTCGACCATCCTCGACGGCTGAGTTTTATCAGGATAAATTTATGGTGTTCGGGCATACCCCGACCCTCACATACCCCGAACTGCACGGCAGAGCCGAGGTCATCTTCAAGGAGACCTATATCAACATCGACTGCGGTGCGGTGTTCACCGAATCGGGCGGAAAACTTGCCTGCCTCTGCCTCGATAATATGCAGGTCTATTACGTGTAAGGAGCGATATCATGCAAAACCCCAAACCCGCCCGACAGTTGAGCGTCCTGAATCTGGCACATCAGTTTTTGCGCAGCCGCGTGCAGGCAGGCGATCTCTGCATCGACGCAACAGCAGGCAGAGGATTTGATACCGCACTGCTTTGCGAACTGGTGGGCGAATCGGGCAAAGTGCTGGCATTCGATATTCAGCAGGAAGCTGTGGACAGCACAAAGGCTCTGCTTGCCGAAAAAGGTTTTGCAAATGCCGAAGTGCATCTGGACAGCCACGCAAATCTTGCACAGTATGCACAGGCGGAGAGCGTTTCCTGCATTGTGTTCAATTTTGGCTGGCTCCCAAAGGGCAGCCACGAGATTTTCACCCATGCCGATTCCAGTATCGCCGCGCTGAATGCAGGTCTGAAGCTTCTGAAAGTCGGCGGGGCGATGTCGCTTTGCATTTATTACGGCGGCGCAAACGGGTTCTCTGAGCGTGATGCGTTGCTGGAATATTTTCAGTCGCTTGACAGTACCTATTATACTGTGCTGCAATGTCAATTCCCGAACCGCACGGGCTGCCCGCCGTTCGCGGTGTTCATCACCAAGGATGCCGAACCGCCCGTCAACTTGTAAGGAGCAGCGATGAATTTGTTGATGTATGCCGCGCTTTTTGCTGAGGAGAATACAGAGGACATGAAAAACGTCACACCTGATGTGCTGCTGTTTCTCGGGAAATTCGTGGCGGTATTCGGGCTGATCGCGCTGATTGCCGTGCTGACCCCAAAAATCGCCGCATGGGTGGATAAGACCCGTGAAAAGACGAAAGAGAAAAATCCTGTTGACCCACGATTGATGCAGGTGCGCAGTCCCTATGACCTGCCGCCTGTTCCGCCGCAGTCTGAGGATGAAAACGAATCAGACGCCGACTGAGAACGGAGAAGAATCATGAAGCATCGACACGGTTTGCTTTTGGGCGGAGTGCTCTGCATCACACTGTTGAGTTTCGTTTCCGCATCCGCCGTGACCTACGACATGGACGGTGACCAGAATCTCACCGCATTCGACATCGTACTCAAAAAACGCGAATATATGGAGAATCCCGAAAGCGGTGCGCTTTACGATATGTATATGATTGATTCGCATATCCTGGGTTTCCGCACACTGCCGCTGGAGGGCGATGAACCCACTGAGCCTGATGATCCCGGATTTCTGTTTGAGCCTGATCCTATCATCGAGCCGAAACACGTTGTGCGAAACGGCGATGCGACCTATTACAGCATCGGTTCCGGCAGCGGATACTTTGGATTGAACGCAAATGCGAAGAAAAACGGGCTGTATATCTGCGCCGTCAATCAAAAGGATTTCGCAAATCCCATTCCCGCAGGTGCGTATCTGAACGTGACGAACAAAGCAAACGGCAAGTCCGTGAATGTGTATGTCGTGGATGTGTCAGGGCAAAGTGCGGGCGGTATTGATCTTGACAAAGCTGCTTTTCAGCAGGTCGCGGCACTTTCAGCGGGCAGAATCAAAATCAGCTGGGAAATCGTGCCCTATCCCGCATCGGGCGGCATGAAGTATCAGCTCAACAGCGGAACGCTGCAAATTCTCGATCACACGTACCCGATCTATTCACTGGAAAAGCAAAATGCCGACGGCACTTTTTCAGCGGTCGAACGCAACACTTACGGCTATTTCCAGAATGTGAAAAGCGGTGCAAACACGTTCCGTGTCACCGATATCTATGGGCATATTGTGCTGGAGACCGTTACGCTGGTTTCGGGCGGCACCGTGCAGGGCAATGAGAATTTTCCTGCCTGAAGGCATCTGTCACAATCGTATCGCCAAGCAGTGAACGACGGTTTCATTCAAAATCAAATCAGGAGCATGAAAGCGGACGACTTTTCCGGTCGTCCGCTTTTTTCGTGTGTATTTGCGACAGGCGAAAAGCTGAGCAGTCCGAAACATCAGATTCCGGACTGCTCTTTTACCGTTTAATATCCGATGGCCTGCCGAATGACCTCGTTGCGCTTGACAAGAAAATCAACGACGGAGATATTCTCGCCGCCGAAACCGAAGCCGCCGCCGCCAAATCCGCCGAAACCGCCAAATCCGCCGAAGCCGCCCCAGCCGCCGTTGTTGCCGCCGTTATTGACCTGCAAGCCGTTCGCAGATTTCGTTGTATTTGCGAGGAACTGGTCATACGAGAAGAACGAATTGGGATCCGCCTTGACATGATCGCCGATCAGTGCCGCATAACGGTCAACACTCTTCTGCGGATCACTGTAAAGCGCCAGAATCTGATTTACATAGCCGATATACATTTTGTAATACTCATCGACTTCCAACAGTTTTGCCAGCGGACGATCCTTGACTTCGACCTGATACAGACCGGTTTTGACATCGGAATTGACCGAATCTGCACCGCCTGTGAAGTTGCCGAGCGAAAGATTGTAGTCCCAGCCGACAAAATAGCATCTGCCTTCATTATACATCAGATAATAATTATGTGCAAGCGTACCGTTGTAGCTGTCATAGTTGCACATGACGGAATTGACCGCAAATCCCTTCAGGAAGCTCGGTACATCAATGACATTCTCGATGAATTTGTAATCATTGTACGAAACACGGTTGATTGCCTGCTTGATTGCGTCAATATGTGCAAAACCGTCATCCGTTCCGAATTTGACATCGAAATTTTCAAGCGGCATATTCTGCGTAAAGGAGCAATAACCGTCATTGCCGCCGAAACCGAAGCCCCAGCCGCCGCCGCCGCCGGCATTATCCGTTGCCTTATACAGAACAGCATCGTCAGAAGTTGCCAGACGTTCCGCAAGCGTTGTGCCGGGCTGTTCTGCGAGGAAATAGAAGCTATACAGATTTCCGTTCAGATACATGTCCGTATAAGCGCAGTTCGGGCCGACACCGTCGATCTCATGCAGTGCATCATAGCAGAGGACATCACGCATACAGGACGGATCGGAATACATATTATTCATGCAGAATTCCGTCAGACCGTAGTAATTCTGCAATTTATCATACTCATCGAGCTTGATGCGCCAGCTATATTTCTTGCCGCCTGCCTGCGAAACGAACATACGGGAACTGTTGCCCTTTGTACGGATGGCGACATTCGGGATGCGTTCGCCGTCGATCACGATATCACATGGATAATAGACTTCCTGATCTGCTTTCGTCATGAATTCGCTCCAATTATCCATTTCAATTTCAATCTTATGGACGCTGCTTTTGTCAAAGAGTCCTGCATAGAGCAGCTCGGCATGGTCGGTATTATTGACATCGGTATAGCTGCTGCCTGTGCGGAAACTGTTGCTGCCGCCTGCTTCAACCTGAATGCCGCCCGCATAGACATTGACCGTGCCGGACACATTCGGCGCAGATATGGTTGCATAACGGTATTTTTTCGGCGTATTCTGATGGAATACGATGCCGCTGCCGTTTGTGACCGAAATCGGATTGTTCTTTGACCATTCCTTTGTAAAGCTGAGATTGATCGCATTCGATGCACTGAGGTTGTCGGCTGCATGATCAGTTGCAGTTGCGAGCAGCGCACAGCCGTCCAGCGTGATCGAACCGTTTGCCGTCAGACCGCGGTCGCCGCAGGCACTGACTGTTCCGCCGCTGAGTTCCATATCGGTTTCAGCCTGCAATGCATCCTTGCCGGATTTGATGCTGACCGTACCGCCGGAAATCGCCAGATTCCCCTTTGTTGACTTGATGCCGTCGCCCTCGGTATTGATATTCACCGTACCGTCCTTGACTGTGACAGAGGTTCTGCCGCGAACAGCATCACCGCTTTCCGTATTGACAGTCAGTGTACCGCCGTTGAGCTTGAGATCGTTGTTGCAGTGGATGCCATACAATGTACCGGCATTGATCTCCAGACTGCCGCTGCCCTTGATTGTCAGATCATCCTTGGAATGCAGAACAGCATAGTCCGGTTCTTCCGCAGTCGGTGCATCTGTGCCGTCAGAGAGCGAATTGCTCTTATTCTCAACGAGATTCACCGATGTATTCTCTGCATTCTCGATCATGATGCAGGGCGCATCGGTATTCTTCATCTCCACGCCGTCCAGATACAGCTTGACGGTCTTGGAATCAATCGTTTCATCCGGCACATTGACAAGGATCTGACCGCCGTCCAGTTTTCCGTCAATATAATAGACACCGGATGCAGAAATCGTTGCAACTTTGCCGGAAACAGATATATTGCTGCCTTCAAAGGAAATGCTGCTGCCTTTCAGATGAATATACTGCGGCTCCGGTTCTTCTTCGGGAACATCCTGCTTCATCAACGAAAGGTCAATGGCATTCAGCACACGGTTTCCGTCAAAATCCGCAGCCTGCCAGTTGGAAAGCGATGTGCTTTTCGTCAGAAGCCAGTTTTGCAGTAATTTCACATCCGCTGCATTGAACTGACCGTTGCCGTCCAGATCACCGGATGCCGCTGCATCCGCCTGAATCGGTCCGGAAGTTGCTGCTGCTGCGATCAGCACACCCAACGCGATGCCGCAGCAGCTCAGAAATCGAGATCTCATGAAAAATCCTCCCGCCATATTGGCTTTTTAATCCGCGTCCGTTTTCCCTTCCGACGCTTTTTATGTGGTTGATTTACCCCTTGCAAACTCTTTTTCTGTAAGATTTTTCCCAATATGTGATGCGGCACGCTGCCGCCGCTTTTTCTGCGATCTCCGAATAATCCCTCCTTTGCCGTTATCTATACGCTTTTCCCTCAAAAAAAGCACCGTATCTGCAAATGCGGATACGGCGTTTCTGATTCTCTGTGTCTGCCTGAAAACAGCAGCAGAAAATACACCGATTCTGCATCGAACGGTTCCCGTTTGTACCCCTGAAATCAAACGTATCATTGCGCTACGGTGTATCTCTGTATCGCAGCTTTTTTAGGCTGCACACTCAGTTTAACATATTTACTCTGAATTGTCAAGAGTATCTTGTGATTATTAACGGCTTTTTCAGACAACTTGAAAAAAACCGATTTTTGACCATACAAGACTGAAAAAGAGATTCCGAAGAAATAATCTCCCTTTGGAATTTCAGCCTGTGAAACCGCTGACATATATTGACAATATGACATGAATGTCGTATACTGGAATAGTATATATCCATCTTAGCATATTTATGGCAATCACAAAAACAGAACCATTGCACGAAAACGAAAAATACATCAAGGAGAAATAATTATGAAACATCGCATTGCATCTTGTACGGCAGCTGCTGCATTGCTGGCAGGCATTTGCGGAGAACCGTTTTCTGTACTGTATCGGGCGGATTTTTCTGCATCGGCGGCAGATGATATGTCAGGCACCTGTGGTGAAAATCTTACATGGACATTCGATGGAAACGGCACACTGACCATTTCCGGCACGGGCGAAATGACAAACATGGGCATGATTGACATTCCGTGGCGAAATTATACCATCAAAACAGTTGTGCTGGAAGAAGGCGTGACAAGCATCTGCAGTGAAGCGTTTCAATATTGTTATAGCTTGCGGAACGTCACCATTCCTGACACCGTGGAAACTATCGGCAGCGATGCATTTGCATATTGCTCCGCTCTGGACGCTGTCACCATTCCGGAAGGTGTGACGGATATCGGTAATTGGGCATTTAATGGCTGTAAAAATCTGACTTCTGTCACAATTCCCGAAAGCGTCAAAACCATCGGGCACGATGCGTTCAGAAACTGTTCCGCTTTGACCTCTGCTTCGATACTGGGCAGCAGCACAAGCATCGGCAAGACTGTGTTTTATGCATGCAGCAATCTGTCAGAAATCTTTGTCAGCGAGAAAAACCCGAATTATATTGTAGCTGACGGCGTTTTGTTCTCAAAAGACAAAACAGAGCTGATTTGTTACCCTGCACAAAAGGCGGATACGGAATATGTGATACCGAACGGAGTCAAAACCATTGAGGAAGGAACATTCCAAAGTTGTCTCAATCTGACTTCTGTCACCATACCGGACAGTGTCAAGGGAATCGGCAACAGTGCGTTCCAGTATTGCTCCAATCTGACTTCGGTTACGCTTTCAAACAGTGCCACATTCATCGGAAACAACGCATTTGAAGACTGTTACGATCTGACCTCCGTAACATTGCCGGACGCAGTCACTTCCATCGGTCAGAAGGCGTTTTGTTATTGTTCCGGTCTGCGTACTTTCTCTATTTCGGAAAGAGTCAAAACCATCGGTGACGGTGCATTTATGAATTGCGGCAGTCTGCGTGAGATTGTCGTCAGCAAAACGAATCCGTATTTTATGTCAGCAGACGGCATTCTGTTCTCAAAAGATAACACGCAGCTGATGTGTTATCCGGGAGGCAAGACGGATTCTGAATATGTAATACCGGAATATGTCACAAGAATCATTCGGTATTCATTCTGCGAATGGAGTGAAATGACCGCTGTTACCGTGATGAACCCTGATTGCAAGATTGATAGTTCTGAAGATGTATTCCCGAAAAAAGCTGTGATTCGCGGATACAAAAATTCTTCCGCTGATATCTACGCAAAGAAGTTTGACAGAATCTTTGAAGAAATTGATATGGGGGACCCGCTCGTTTTCGCATCCGGTACCTGCGGCGATTATCTCACTTGGAACGTGGATGAAAAAGGCAATCTGACGATTTCCGGCACAGGTGCAATGACAGAATGGGAATCCAAAGGCGATGTTCCGTGGCACAATTTCCTGATTGAAACGGCAGTGATTGAAAATGGTGTCACAAGCATTGGTGCGAATGCATTTAACGGCTGTTTTGGTCTGACCGCTGTTACAATTCCGAACACAGTCAAAAGCATTGGCAGTTATGCATTCGATGATTGCGGCATTCTGACGTCTGTGACCATTCCGGACGGCGTCACAAGCATTGGAAGCTATGCTTTCTTTAACTGTAATCAACTGACCACAGTGAGCATTCCGGATACAGTCACATTCTTTGGTGCGCGTGTATTTCATGAAACACCGTGGCTGGAAGAAAAACGCAAGGAGAATCCGCTTGTTATTTTTAACGGATTCCTGATTGACGGTGTATCCTGTGAGGGGGCAGTGACGATTCCTGACAGTGTGAAATGGATTGCAGAATATGCATTTTATAATGCTATGGATATGACTTCGGTCACAATCCCGAATAGTGTCACATATATCGGTCAGTACGCATTCCTGCAAAGCTACCATCTGACCTCTGTTTCGCTGCCGGACAGTATTACCCGTATTGAAAAAGGTGTGTTTGGAAGCTGCGCGAAGCTTTCTGAAATTACGATACCGGGCAATGTCACAGAGATTGGACTCGGTGCGTTTCAATACTGCGACAGCCTGGCGGTCATCAATTTGTCCGAAGGTCTGGAACACCTTGAGGCCTCTGCATTCTCTTACTGCAACAGTCTGACCTCGGTGACGCTGCCTGAAAGTGTCACACACATCGAAAAATGGGCTTTTTACAAGGACCCCAATCTGCACACTGTTACAGTGCAGAATCCGGAGTGTAAGATCGACGCCTTCGTCAATGTATTCCCTGAGGAAACCGTGATTTACGGGCACAAAGGTTCCACCGCTGAAAAAAACGCAAAGACGTATGGCAGAACATTTAGAGTAATCGGTGAGGATTATTCGGAGTATCTGAAATATGATATCAACGGCGATAGTATCGTGTCGGTGGCTGACAGGGTGATTCTGTATCATATTCTGGCTGAAGACAATTCCATAGTGAAAGACCTGCCGAAAAACTTTTCGGCTGAATCACTGGACTTTGACGGCGACGGCATTCTGACAATTATTGATTCGATGCTGCTGCTTGAACTGTTACAGTCAAATGTCTAATTGAGAGGGGTTCTGTCCCATTCTCTCGGTTTGCCGGAAAGGTCAGATACAAAATGAATCTGCCGAGTCGCGTTCAAAGGCTTTGTTACTTTACATAACTTGACAAAACAGAATATGTATGGTATAATAAAAACATTGTACAGATATGCAAATTTGCTGTTCAAATCATACGAACTGCTAAGCAAAAAAGAAAGACCTCCGAAGAGGTCTTTCTCAGCACTCCTGTGCAATCGGTATTAACCGACGATTTGAATGAATTCTTATTTGAACTCGTAGTGTAAATTCATAGGGTTCTAAATTTACGAATTTATTATAACATATGAAAAGGAGTTTGTCAAGATGAAGGATGCATATTTTTTAGGATTAGATATTGGAACAGATTCCGTTGGATATGCAGTCACCAATCAATCATACGATCTTCTGAAACATAAAGGCGAAGCAATGTGGGGCGTGACTCTTTTTGAAGAGGCAAATCTTTGCACTGAACGTCGTGCATTTCGCACTGCCAGACGTCGGTTAGACAGACGCCAGCAACGTATTGCACTATTGCAGGAACTGTTTGCGCCTGAAATTCAAAAAGTGGATGCGGATTTTTTCATTCGTATGAAAAAGAGTTCCCTTTGCCGTGATGATACAGATGAACTCTACTCATTATTTTCGGAAGATGGCTATACTGATGTGACGTATCATCAAGAATATCCTACAATTCATCATCTGATTTGTGAATTGATGAACAGCAACAAGCCTCATGATGTCCGTTTGGTCTATCTTGCCTGTGCTTGGCTGGTCAAACATCGCGGCCATTTTTTAAGTGATGTCAGCAAAGAGAATGTAGCACAGCTGCAAAGCTTTGATAGTGTGTATCAAGATCTTGCCTATTGGTTTGAGGAAAAGGAATATTCACTCCCGTGGCATCTTGATGCCAAAAGCAAGCTTGAAAATATATTGAAGCAGAATCTTTCCGTTTCTCGTAAATACGATGCGCTGAAAAAGGAAATCTATGCCGGAAAAAAGCCGACAAAATCCGAAACAGACGCTGTTGACCCTGAATTATTCATGAAATTGCTTTGTGGAAGCAAAGTATCTGTGGCTGGATTGTTTGGCAATGAAGAGTATCACGAAATCGGTTCATGCAGTCTGGCGGATGATGACGAAGTGCTTGCCGAATTGATGTCGAAACTGGAAGATGATGATGCACTACTGATCCAAAAATCCAAAGCGGTCTATGACTGGACTGTATTAATCAACATCTTGCATGGTGCAAGTACCATATCAGAAGCGAAAGTGGGAGTTTATCAGCAGCATAAAGCAGATTTACAATGGCTAAAACATTTGATTCGCACATGTGATGTGCAATCGTATGATGCCCTTTTCCGCGATACTGAATCGAAAGAGAACTATTCAGCTTATATCGCTTCCTCAAAAAATGCCGAAGCTTTTTTCAAACATCTTTTGAAAATCTTCAAAAACATCAAGCCGAATGAATCTGATGCTGTAGCTTTGGAGAAAGCAAAAGAACGAGTCGCCAATGGAACATTCTTACCCAAACAGGTCAATACCGATAACCGTGTTATCCCTTATCAGCTTTATTGGGTGGAGTTGGACGCAATTCTGAAGAACGCCGCCAATTATCTGCCATTTCTTTCACAGGCTGATACAGATGGCAAAACGGCAGCAGATAAAATTCGTTCCATTTTTACGTTTCGAGTTCCCTATTTTGTCGGTCCGCTGAATGCGCATTCGCCCCATGCATGGATGAAGCGAAAAGCTGACGGGAAGATTTATCCGTGGAATCTGTCGGAGCTGGTCGATATGGATGCCAGCGAGGATGAATTTATTCGTCGTATGACCGCCAAGTGCACCTATCTTCCTTCTGAAGATGTACTGCCAAAGGATTCCCTGCTGTATCATCGTTTTACGGTTCTGAATGAAATCAATAATATTAAAATTGATGATATTCCGATTACAACTGAGATCAAACAGGAAATCTATACAGAACTGTTCTTGCAGAATAGAAAAGTCACTCGTAAAAAATTGGAGGAATATCTGAAAGCACATGGCTACATGAACAAAGAATCAAAGTTGACCGGTGTGGATATTCAGATCAATGCCAATCTGCGTCCTCAGCACGATTTCAAACGATTAATCGAAGCGAAACTGCTTTCTGAATCTGATGCGGAAGCAATCATCATGCGCATTACCTGCACGGAGGATAAAATCCGTTTGAATCATTGGCTTCAGAGTCAATACGGTTTTTTGTCCGAGACTGACAGAAACTATCTTGTCAAACTAAACTATAAGGATTTCGGCAGACTTTCCAAAGCATTTCTGACAGAATTGCAAGGTGTAAATCGAGACACCGGTGAAGTCATGACAATCATGCAGGCACTTTGGGAAACCAACAACAATCTGATGGAATTGCTTTCTGATCGTTTCACATTTGCTGATGAAATCAGCAAAAAGGTCAAGGATTTCTATGCCGACAAGCCCCGCACCATTTCTGAACGACTGGATGAAATGTATGTATCCAATGCAGTCAAACGCCCGATTATTCGCACACTGGAGATAGTCAAAGAGATTGCCGGTGTTTGCGGAAATCCCCCTGAAAAAATATTTATTGAGATGGCAAGAGGGGCAACTGACGATCAGAAAAACAAGCGCACAGAATCAAGGCTACAGCAGATTCTCAGTTTGTATGAAAAATGCAAGGAGGAAGATGTTCGTGATCTCATAAAACAACTTGACAGCATGGGAGAAAGTGCAAATACCAAGCTGCAAGCCAAAGCATTATTCCTTTACTATATGCAGCTTGGAAAATGTATGTATACAGGAAAAACGATTGATTTGACACGCCTTTCCGAGGATTACAATATTGACCATATATATCCGCAGTCTCAGGTCAAGGATGACAGCATTTTAAATAACATGGTTCTTGTTTGTTCGACCGTGAATGGTGAAAAACAAGATGTATTCCCGATTGCTGCCGAAATTAGGGCTAAGATGCAACCATTCTGGGAAATGCTCAAGAAAAACGGACTGCTCGGAGAGGAAAAATATAAGCGCCTAACCCGTCCAACGCCATTTACACCCGATGAAAAATGGGGCTTCATCAATCGGCAGATGACCGAAACCACACAGTCTACGAAAGCAGTTGCTTCTATTTTGCAGGAACTGTATCCCGAAACTGAAATTGTGTATGTCAAGGCAAAGCTTG
>JAZLJA010000056.1:0-12341 GCA_045617625.1 Oscillospiraceae bacterium
AATCTCCGTGTGGCATTGCAGGCAGAACAGGATGTTTTTACGAGATTGATTGCCGGAGTGAATGCCGTGCCGCTTGCAGTAGGATTTGATCGTATTTACGGAAAGACCGAGCTGCTGTGCAATAGAAGTAATTGGTACTCCAGAATCACGCATTGAAGCAATAGCTTGCTTTTGTTCATTTGTCATAGTCAACATGAAAAAATCCACAGTGAACGGCGAATGCGTTCACTGTGGATTTTGGGATTCATGCAATCAAGCTTTGAACAGGCAGCGAATGAAATTATACATCAGGGGGATGACGGTGTTGCTGTCATGACCGCCGCCCGGGACGGAAATGAAGATGTTTTCGGTGCCGTGCTCGGTGAACAGCTTGGAATACTGTTCGGGATAGCTGCCAACCATCGAGTCGTTGGTGCCGCCAGCGATCATCAGGACATAGGGCTCATAGGGGGCATCGATGCGCATATCGTCCTTGCTCATGACACCGGGGTGATTCATGAACTGATCCTGTGTCGGAAAGATGCCGGGAGCAGGTGCGCCCGCGCCGATATAACCGATTTTGTCGCAGCATTTCATGCCGATGTAGAGCGATTCTCTGCCGCCCATCGAAAATCCTGCGACAGCGGTGTTTTCGCGTCCCGTTTTGACAGGATAGTGCGATTCGATATAGGGCATCAGGCTGTCAGGGAGATCTTCGACAAATGCATCGTAGTAGGGGACATCCTCCGAGCCGTTGCCCGATTCCGTGGTACGTGCAGGGTTGGTGTACTGATGGGTGAACACAATAATCATGGGCTCGGCTTCGCCGCTTTTGATGAGGTTTGTGGCGATCTCGCGCACGCCCATACCGTTGAGCATTGCCGATTCATCGCCGCCGTAGCCGTGATTGACATAGAACACAGGATATTTCTTGTTTTTGTCGTAGGAGGGAGGCAGCCAGACATTCGCGCCCTTGTCGTGATTGGCTTTTTTGGAAAAATAGGTGATGTGTTCGACGGTGCCTTCCGCCTTTGCAAGTGCAGAACTCGGCACATTGACGGTGATCTGGTTTTTGATTGTCGCCATGTAGTCGGTATTGTGCTGTTCTTCGCCGCTTTCCGCACCATCCGTCAGGAGACGTTTGAGCAATGTGAGGTCTTTGGCATTCAGCTGACCGTTATTGTCCATGTCGGCAGTCTCGAAACTGAGTGTGGTCTGCTTGGTCAGGAGATAATTGAGAAGTGCGGTGACATCGGTGCTGTCGATTTTGCCGTTCTGGTCGACATCGCCCGTTTCATAAACGGGTGTGCCGTCGGTTTTCATGACGGTCACTTCGTCGAGGAAGAAATCGCAGGTTTCGGTGTCGGTTTCGATATACAGCGTGGGATTGGAACCTTCTTTCACGAGATAATTCTTGCCGGAAAGCTCCACCCATTTGCCTGATGCAGCATTGACCTCGGCAAAAGTGTCATACACAGCACCGTCGCTGCCGTCATATTGCATGGTCAGCTTGAAATGCACGGTATCGCCCGTGTTCTGCTTCACATTGGTCGTCACGCTGATGTAAGTGCCCTCCGGGCAGCGTTTGCTGCTGATGGCATATGCAATGCCGTTCCACGATGCCGTGCGGTTGGTGACGGCGGCTGAGCCGCTGCCTTCAGCTGCTTCCTTCGTGGAAAGTTCGACACTTGCATCGCCGCGCCCTTTCCAGCCTGAAAGACTGCTTTCAAAATCGGAGTGTAGCAGAAGCGGGTCGTTCGGGTCATAGGGTTCAACGGACTGTGCGAGATAATCTTCGATCACGCCTGCCCAGAATGCACCCATTTTTTCATAGCCTGTGCCGCTCGGATGCAGTTGGTCAGAGCCCATATCCGCCATGCCGTTGAGGCAGCCGTGAACATCGGCGAACTGCACGTTGTCGCCGTAGGATTCTGCAACTTTCTGTACGGTGCTGTTATAATTGCCGACGCGCTGTGCATTGCCGCCGTATGCGGTAAATTCGGGGATCGAGCCCATAAAAATGACACCATCCTCAGGCATATTTCCGAGTATATAGTCGATGAGGGCGTGCAGATCTTTTTCGCAGTCGTTCAGATTGCGGTTTGCGGTCATGTCGTTTGTGCCGATTATCAGCAGCACGATATCGGGCTGTGCCTGTTTGACGGCGTTCTTTTTCTGGAGCACCTCCAGAAGTCCGTTTTCGCCCCAGCTTGGAATGGGATACTGCTGTTTGATGGTGTATCCGCTGTAACCTGCATGGTTATTGTCATACTGAACGGATTGACCTTTGTAGTTGAAGCTTGCCGAGTTGTTGCCCTCGGGTCCGACCAGATCAAAGGAAATGCCTGCCTGCTTGAGGTTATAGTCCAGATATTTGCGGTAGCCGCCGTCCTCGCCCAAACCGAACGTGATGGAGTCACCGATCGGCATGATGTTGACCTGATCTGCTGCGCAAACGTCGAGTTCGGGCGGCAGTTTGGTCAGGGAGAACAGAGATGTGACAGCTGTAACGGCGGCTGTCAGGAAAGCTGTAAGTTTTTTCATGAACAAATCCCCCTAAAAAAGAATTGTATATAGTATATCGCTTAATTGTCAAAAAAGCAATATCATCCTAAAATATTTGACAGAAACCATAACATACAGCAATGCGACAAGTGTCATATCACAATCATCGGAATGCTGTCCAATGATAGACATTATAGCACGGATTCATTGCCGATGAAAGCACTTTTGTAATCCGCGATTGTGCAATGTTCTCATATTGACTTTTGCCTTGTAATATGCTATAATGCGGATGTGAGGGGAGACAGCCCTTGTAAATGGCGCATCTGAGGAACGTCTTGCTTTTGCTTTGCGCCGATTCGCATGAGGTGAATGTATGAAACGTGAATATGGAATCGCAAGATGCGGGCTTGCCTGCTGTCTTTGCGCAGAGAATGACACCTGTCACGGGTGTAATTCAGGTGAGTGCCCCGATAAGGAATGGTGTGAAAACCGCAAATGTTCGATGGCAAAAGAACTTTCAAACTGCTTTGAATGCGGCGAGGAGTGCCGTAGGGGACTGCTTTCCAAAATCAAGCCCTATGGCTTCACGCTGTTTGTCAAACGATATGGCATGGAGGAATTGTTGGATTGTCTGGAACGCAATGAACAGCAGGGCGTCGTCTATCATCGTGCGGGTGTTGTGGGCGATTACGACGATTTTGACGATGTGGAGAAACTCATTGCATTTATCCGTTCAGGCAAACGATGAATGATATGTTTTTTGCAAGGAGGACATTCGTATGGATACATCTCAAAAGCAGCCGCGAAAAATCGGATTTTTCATTTTTGCTCTTTTGATCGCCCTTGCAGGCATCGTTTTATTTTTCGCGCTTGATTCTGCCCTGCCTGACGGTTTTCATGTGGATACGCCCAAATATGTTGCTGCTGCTGCGGTGCTTGTCGCTGAATTTGTGCTGTATCTTCTGCGGTATCGCCGTGCAGTCAAACTGCTGCCCGCGATTTTGTGGATTTTGTTCTGCGCTGCACTCAGTGCAGTTCTTGCATTTTTGAGGATTCTTGCGCTGCAGGGTCCGTGATAAACCAAAACCCCCGTTCCAACATCGGAACGGGGGTTTTCGGTTTATTGCTCATGGGAAACCGTCAGCTTAATTGTCAAAGAGATGGGGATTGCCAAGCTCAGAATAATCAATCATGCGTGCGATAAACTTGAGCAGCATCATGATGTCTTGTCCGTCAAAAACAGCCATCTTCAGATACATCTTCGGTTACTGCAATACACAAAGAATCAACAGCTTCAATGTTGGCGGTCTCCCACCTGTGGCGCTAAGATCTTCAACAAAGCTGACTCACTATGCCGCCTGATAACTGTCTATTTCAGATTTTGGGTATTCTCTGACTGCACATTTCTTGACAATTCCATCCAAACAGTGGCTGCATTCGTGCTGCGGAAATTGTGTCCGTTTTCAACATACTGGAATGTGAACAAAAGGGTACCCTGTTTTTGGGGCGATTTATAACTTCCGCTAAAAAGAGTCCGAAAGCCTTTACATTCGGTTCTTTTTCTGATACGATAAAAGTATATCATTCTGAAATGATATTAACATTTGGAAAAGAGGACAATCATATGAAAAAGAATACGATCAGTAAACTGTTCACAGGTCTGTTTGCGTTTGCCATGATGTTTTCATGCTGCGCCTGCGGCGAAAACAGCGGCAATGCTTCCTCAACGGCTGATTCCGCAGCCTCTGCCGATGCAGATGAATCGCTGCAAAAAGTCAAGGATGCAGGCAAGTTTGTGCTTGGATTGGATGCAAGCTTTGAGCCGATGGGCTATACCGATGAAAACGATGAGATCGTCGGCTTTGACATCGACCTTGCAGCAGAAGTCTGCAAGCGCATGGGTGTAGAGCTCGTCAAGCAGCCCATCAACTGGGATACGAAGGAAGAAGATCTGAACGGCGGCAGAATCGACTGCATTTGGAACGGAATGTCCGTCAACGCATCGCGCGAACAAGAAATGAACCTTTCCGAGCCGTATATGAAAAATGCGATGGTTTTCTGTGTGCCTGCCGATAGTACCGCAGCATCCATGAATGATCTTGCATCCGCAAAAATCGGCGTGCAGAACGGTTCCACCGCACAGGAGATTCTGGAAGGTTCCGCTATTGGTTCCACGATGACCGAACAGCTGCTGCCCACCAATGTCGAAGCTCTGATGCAGATGGACAGTGGTCTGGTGGATGCAGTCTTCCTTGATTCCGTGGTTGCTGAATACAAGATCGCATCGGACAGCAAAAATTGGAAGATCCTGCCCGATGGACTGGAAGAAGAAGCGTATGCGATCGGATTCCGCAAGGGCGACCAGAAGCTGCGCGATGAGGTGCAGAAAATTCTCGGCGAAATGAAAGCCGATGGTACGGTTGCAAAAATCTCGACCGAATGGTTCGGTTCTGATGTGACGACGATCAAATAATTGAAAAACGCTCGAATGTGATTGCATTCGGGCGTTTTTTGTGGTATAATGGATACATCTTGAAAAAGGGGGAATTCCTATGACTCTGGATGAAGTCAGAAAAGTCTTTCTGATTCTCCTCAAATATCTGTTGCCGACGCTGAGAGTGTTTGGCATGACACTGCTCTTTTCAATTCCGCTCGGCATGATCGTTGCATTGCTGAAAATGTGCAAAGTCAAAATCATTTCGTGGCTGACCAACGTCTATATTCTGATCATGCGCGGCACACCGCTGATGCTTCAGGTGATTCTTGCATACTTTGCCATTCCGATGCTGCTTCAGAATCCGTCAACGCCTGAATGGACACGCTCACTGCTCGGCAATATTGACATCAAGGGCGATTCCTATATGTTCTATGCGGTGCTGGTAGCATTTGTCCTCAACTATGCAGCCTATTTTGCCGAAATATTCCGCGGCGGAATTGAGTCCATTCCCAAAGGGCAATATGAGGCTGCCGTTTGTCTTGGATTTACGAAAACGCAGACATTTTTCCGTATTGTCCTACCGCAGGTTTTCAAACGGGTATTGCCTGCAAGCACCAATGAGATTATAACGCTTGTAAAAGATACATCGCTTGCCAACGTGGTGGCGTATGCAGAGATCACCATGAAAGCAAAACAGCAGATGCAGCTTTACAGTTCCCTGACACCGCTGATCATTGCAGGTGTGTTCTATTTTGTGCTTGCAATGATCATGACCGTTGCTTCCTCTCTGGTTGAGAAGAAGCTGAGCTATTATAAATAAGGGGGAATGTCGATATGGCTATGCTGGAAGTCAAAAATCTGTGTAAGAGCTTTGAAAAGCTGGAAGTCCTGAAAGATATTTCCTTTCAGGTGGAGTCGGGCAACGTGGTTGCCATCATTGGACCATCAGGCAGCGGAAAATCCACGCTGTTACGGTGTATCAATCAGTTAGAGCGTGCAGACGGCGGAAGTGTCCGTGTTTGCGGACTGGATATGCTGGAACAAAAGGACGGCAAAACAGTCTATGCCACAGCAGAGACCTTGCAGCAGATCCGTATGAAGATCGGACTGGTGTTTCAGAATTTCAATTTGTTCCCGCATTTCAGTGTTCTGCGCAATATCACGGAAGCACCGATCCATGTTTTGAAGCAAAACCGCGCAGATGCAGAGAAAACAGCGATGTCTCTGTTGCAGAAAATGGGGCTAGAGACAAAAGCTGATGCGTATCCCTGTGAATTATCGGGCGGTCAGCAGCAGCGAGTTTCGATTGCGCGTGCGCTTGCGCTCAAACCTGAGATCTTGTTTTTTGACGAGCCGACATCGGCACTTGACCCTGAACTCACAGGAGAGATTCTCAAGGTCATCAAGGGGCTTGCAAAGGATGGCATGACGATGGTGATTGTCACGCATGAAATGGCATTTGCGCGTGATGTTGCTGACCATGTCATCTTTATGGAAAAGGGCGTGATTGCGGAAGAAGGCAGCCCTGACCAGCTCTTCGGCGAATCCGCATCCGAGCGGACCAAGCAGTTTTTGCAGCGATTCACGGAAGGCGGGCTTTGAAACGGGCTTTCGTTTTGCACCGCTGATCTTGAACGTGAACAGCGTGAATTTGACAGATGAGATTTTGTGAAGGAGTGTCATAATATGTTGAAGAATTTGTTTGAGGATTCAGAGGATATCATAGTCCAAAAGCCGAATCAATCACTTTTAGAAGCGATAAGAGCGCATGATAACAAAGTGGATAAGATTGATCGGAATACAAAAACATTTGCTTTGATATTTGTGATTGTATCGGCGGTGGTATGGATCGGGGGAGATATTGCAGGTTTCAATTCTGATATTGTTTTGACATTCGGGTTGATGACATTGTTCGGATATCCGCTGATACGGGTGATCGGTGCGCTTTGGGTCGGCAGACCGTCTGTCAAAAGGCGTTCTGAAGAACTGTCGATGAAAGCATTGAATGAAATGGATATTCCTGATGATGCCTGCGAAATAGAACTTCTGTTTCCGAAGACACTTCAGAATGATTTCAGTCAAAAAAAGGATGTTTGCGCTGAGAATCGGCAGCATCTTGTATATGCGGATTCTGAGGCACTGTATATTGTTCATGTTACCGGAACGGCAAGATTACCGTTTTCATTCATGGAACCATGGAATGAATCGGAAAACAAAATAGCAATCCGTTTTTGGCTTCAAAGTGAACGTCCCGCGGCGTACTATCATGACGGTGTCCAAAAGAAACAGCAGCTCGTTTCACTGATTCCTTTTATCGGATTGTTTGTGCCTGACACTTATCTGATACCGTATCGATATACCATTGTCCATACAGCCAAAAATGATTATCTGCTTTGTGTTCCGATCTATGAGACGGAGAAAATACAGGGGATCAGATAATCCGATGATATCCCGTCTGCCTGCGAAAATCTGAACGGGATATTTGTGAAACCGCAGAGAGGCTGACAAGAATGAATCCAAAGAAATCATCATGATCGGAGCGTTGCCAAATGCCATTCGATTTTAAGAAAGAATACAAAGAATTTTATATGCCGAAGCAGAAACCGCAAATCGTGAATGTCCCGAAAGCGAACTACATTGCCGTGCGGGGAAAAGGCGATCCGAATGAGGAAAACGGTGAGTATCAGTTGGCAATCAGTGTGCTTTACTCAGTCGCCTACATGCTGAAGATGAGCTACAAGACCGATTATCGCATTGAGGGCTTTTTCGATTATGTTGTACCGCCGCTGGAGGGTTTCTGGTGGCAGGAGGGTGTTGACGGAGTTGACTACACCGACAAATCAACTTTCTGCTGGATCTCCGTCATTCGGCTGCCTGATTTCATCACAAAGAAAGACTTTGAATGGGCAGTGGAAACCACAGCAAAAAAGAAAAAAACGGATTGCTCCAAAGCCGAGTTCCTGACCATAGACGAGGGACTGTGTGTGCAGGTCATGCACATCGGCGCATTTGATGATGAACCGCAGACTGTTGAAATCATGGAGCAGTATATTACCGAAAACGGATATGAAAGCGATTTTTCCGACACGCGCCTGCATCATGAGATCTATCTTTCCGATGCGAGAAAGGTCGCACAGGAGAAATGGAAAACGGTCATCCGACATCCGATCAGGAAAAAAGGAAACAGCTGAAAAAGCAGCGTTCCATCGCCCAGAGATATTCATATTCCTGCGCTTTTATCGTTCAGAATGTCATCATTTGCGGTATCATCATTTTTTCTTTTGGTAGAAAATAAATCCGTCTTTTTCATAGGCTTTTGTATAACCTGTCTTCTGATAAAACGCATTTGTTCTCACATTCCAGCTTGGCGTATCCAGATTGATTTCACGAACATCCGTGAACTCGTTTTCAATGCATTCCATCAAAAGGATTCCATAGCCTTTTCTATGATAGATGCTGTCAATAAAAATACGTCCGATATATAAGCTTTTGTGATTCTCATCCGGAAAAAGAATCGCAGCTCCGATTACTTTCCCATTGAGTTCCGCTTGATATAAATGCCCTTCTTCTGCCATTTGTCTGTGCCATTCAACTGAATCATAATCAGGCGGACAGTCTCCTTCTTTTCCTCCGACACAGGTATCTGTTTCAAATGCTCTGATAGACATCCGAACGATGTTTTCGATCTGTGTATGTTCCGCTTTTGTAATTTTCATTTCATGTTTCTCCCAGTCTGTAAAATTGATGTGTCCGTTTGCGTTGGATTACGATTTTTAGTATGAAGCTGCTTGCAGCAACAGTATATCACAACCCTATGTATGATAGCCGCGCTCGTCGGGATGAAATCTCGGCGGGCGCTCTTTTTAATTTTTCGCGTAATTGTAACTGCTGATCTGATATTCGCTGATTTTTGCGATCGGAAGATTTTGGAGCGATCCCAAATAGATGAGTGTTCCATTCAGGATGATTGCTTCCATATCGTCAACCCCTGACCAATGCCATCCGCCGATCAGCCGAATGACAGGATACGGTTGATCTTCTGCACATTCGATCTGCATAGTACGCAGGCAAGCCCGACATATAAACTTCTGCCATAACCTTCTGTTGTTCTGCTTTCGATTATACCAAACTGACTTGAAAAAGTCAAATGCTGATGAATGCGTTTGTCAATGATATCTTGCGGTTTTCATTTCACAAGATCATGAAAAGAAATGCTCACGAGGGATGTGTGAATATTGCACGGTATCTATTGACATTTCATCGGAATTGCAGTATAATAGCAACATAATAAGATGGCTTGTATATCGTTTATATACTGAGCTGAGGATGATAAATTGATGCATACAGCCTTTTTGATACGCCGTAGGGACTTCGGAACGAAGCGGGGTATTCACAAGGAGCAGAGTGGAGGGCTTTTATGAAAAAAATGGCAGCGATCTCGCTTGCTGTGCTGCTTGCGATGTTTTCCGCACCGCTGAGTAGCGTTCATGTCAATGCTGAAACGCTTGTAACAAAAAAGTTTGATCTGGGCGGACTTGGCACAGCAAGTGGTTATATTGGTGTATCCGCATCAGACGGCTATACTGCTGCAAAGGGATATGGTTTTGCGAATACAAGTGCCGTAGAAGATGTTTCGGCAAGCGGGGCAGGTGCTTTGTCAGATGCCGTTCGCTTCAAATCAGATGTTGCGAACCACATATTCAATGTTGATCTGCCAAAGGGTGTTTACAAGATTAAAGTAACAACAGGCGATGTGAAGTCCACAACAATTACAGCAGAGGGAATACCACAGCTTTTCTTTCTGACGGGGAATAATGCTGTTGATACCTTTACCATTCCTGTCACAGACGGACAGCTGAATATATATGCAGGTTCGGGTGTGGGAACAGTATTTTCCATCAGTGCGTTGGAAATTGAGCAGATATCATCAGATACCGTCACCAAACCGACGATATGGATTGGCGGTGATGCCGCTGCTGCAAGCTATTACAATATCACAGAGGATGACATTCACGGCTGGGGACAGTATTTATCGAATTACGTTGATACAGATATATATGATGTGCGCAATATTTCCGCAAGCGGAGTGACTGCAAAAGCACTGAACGATTCTCTCTTTCCAACTGCTGAATTCTATGGCAAAAAAGGGGATATTCTTCTGCTGGCTGTCGGCATAAATGATTATATTAAAGAATATCAGGCACATGGTGATACGGTTGATTCTACGGAATATGTTACATATATGGAAAAAATGATTCAGCGTGCAAAAACAAAGGATATGACTGTTTATCTTGTGAAGCAGCACGGTCAGCTGAATGATGCAATGAAGTATCCGCTGCCGACGCAAAGATGGTTCAATAGTGTGCTTGATGAAATAGCTGAAAAAGAGCAGACCGGAATCATTGATCTGTTCCGTCCATGGCTGGAGCTTACGCTGGTGAACAGATTTTTCGAGCAGAAAACGTACTATACCGCAGATGGACTGTATCTGAATGCGCTTGGTGCGGATAAAATGGCAGAACTCGTCAGTCAGCAGCTTTTCCCAAGCAAAGAACCGTTCAAAGGAGAAGCAGGCTATGATATCAGCAGTTCACCGACAGCAATTTACGAAACAGAATCCGCAGGCAAAGCAATCTCCAATCCGCACAAAGGCTTTGTCATGACAGCATATACACCTGATATGTTAGGCAGCGGTTATCAGTACGGCATCGGCGGTTCGGCGGAGAATCAAGCATGGAATGTGGTGACGATCGTCAGCGGTTCACCGTACTGGAAAGACCTGAATCCGAAAAAAGGTGTTTACAACTGGGACGAAATTGACGGAATGCTGGAAGCGTGCGAACAGTACGGACTGACATACGGCATCCGTATCATGCCGTTTACGTCCTATCTGAAGGAAGATTGTGTTCCGCAGTGGGTCTATGATGCAGGCGCAGAGAAATACACGGCAGAGTTAAGAGATGAACCCGGAGAAATCGAATTCCCCAAATGGGATGATCCGATATATCTGGACGCACATAAGGAGTTTGTCAAAGCATTGGCAAAAAAATATGACGGTGATCCCAGAGTGGAATTTATTGATGTCAGACCGTTCGGTGATTACGGAGAATGGCATAATTCCTTTGCAGTCGGAGATGAAAAGTTTATGCCCTCTCTGGAGATTCAGAAGGATATGCTGGACTGCTATGCGGCTGCTTTTGATCAAACGACGCTTGTGCTTCCATCCAATGCGCGAGGGGAGATCTATCAATATGCACTTTCCATCGGGATCACCAAGCGGGATGACGGTCTGATCTCCATTCCGAATACCGAATGGAGCCTGATCCCGGCATACGATGCGAATATGCCTGTGGTCGGTGAGAATTACTGGCCTTATGCATGGATGCGCGACGCCGTCAGAGAAGATGAGTATTCCTATGTCAACTGGACACCGCAGCGTTTCCGCGAAACAATCGAGATTCCGCATATGTCGATTTTTGCACTCGATCAGGACAGTCATTGCAGCTATGAATTCTATCAGGAGCAGAAGGATGTCATTGATGAAATGTGCAATCGGATCGGTTATAATTTCACCGTCACCTCTGCTGCACGATATGAAGATAAACTGGTCGTGAGAATCAAAAACACAGGTCTGGCACCCGCATACTTCAATATTGATCTTTGTGCGGAGATCACAGATGCCGAGGGAAACAAGCTGAAATCCATCGGAAATCCGCTCAGAATTGAGAACGGCTCATTCCATGACGGAGAAGAAAAGGCGTTCCTGTTTGAATATGACGGTACCCTCGATGAAAACGCAGTGATCTGCCTTGCTATGTATGACGCAGATAATCCGCTTGTCAAAGGCAAAAATCCGACGATACGGTTTGACAACAAAAACACACTCATCACGAACAGACTGCAGCTTGTGCAGACAGAAGCTGTGATTGGTGATGTCAATGCAGACGGCACTTTCAATACGGCAGATTTGATTTCGCTGCAAAAATGGCTGCTTGTTGTTCCCGATACGCATCTTGCAGACTGGAAAGCAGCCGATTTGAACGGAGACAATCAACTGAATGCGGTTGATTTAAGTCTTTTGAAACGCTTGTATATACGCGCATCTTAAACTGCGTCTTTCGCACCGAGCACTGCACACGATATCAATTCAGCCGCACAGCGATTTCGGACGGATCTGTCCTTCCTATGCATGAGCTTATGCGTAATTGAACTGTCAGAAAACACAGCACAGAATAATGCATATTAGTACACCAACGGAGGATATGACTAATGCAGATTTAGCTTGTAAAAGTTGCCATGTGTCATCTTCAATAATCGCGGAGTAAGGGCGTTTTTCTCTGTACTTTACGTTAATCGTGTCACCGATATTATATTTCCGACTTTTTTTCAAAAGAACAGTCATTTGTCTGGTTTCGTATGT
>JAZLJA010000057.1:0-18315 GCA_045617625.1 Oscillospiraceae bacterium
GGCCTTTTACGCATCGTGTCTTGCTAAGCTCCTTTTTTTTGCAGATTGCACACTCCATTAGAACATCCTCGTTCAGATATTGTAACGGCGCACTGCATATAAGGCATTCCTCTTTCATCTTGTAATCTCCTCATTTCATATTTGATTTGTGAGTCAAATATCCTCACAACAACAGTATATCATTTTTCTTCAGAAAAAACAAGCCCCGCACAGTGCAAATCCACGCATTTGTGTGCATGGCATAATATGTACAATTCCTGTGAAAATACGCCTTTTCTGATCTGTTGTTTTACCATCTTGATATAATTTGCATTTAGAGTTAAGGCAACACCGCATATATCCCATTATAGAAACCGAGATAAAGAAAAAAACTCGGATAGAACACCGAGAGCAAAGAGCTGTATTCAATTCATGACACAAAGGCGCACTGAATCAGAACGACAGAGATTTCTGTCCACATTATCTGTGGGTGTGCGCCTTCCTAAATCATTCGTGATGCTTGATTTCAGCGAATTTTTGCTGCATTGTTGCATTTCCGCGTGTAAGCTTTTTGACACTCAGATCCTGTGCTTTGTCGTTTGCAAGCCGCAGTTGACGTTCGGAACCAAGCAGATTTTCTTTGACCTTTTGTAAATGGTCGATGGTCTTGTCGATTTCTTCAATCGCGGTTGAGAATTTTTTTCCTGCTGCTTCAAAATTTGCACTGAATTTCTGTTGGAAATCCAACAGCTTGTCCTCGAAGTTCGTGACATCGATGTTCTGATTTCGAATCAGTGCAAGTTCTTGTTTGTATGCAAGTGAATTTAGCGCAGCATTCCGAAGAATCGTGATAAGCGGGATGAAGAACTGTGGGCGAACGACATACATTTTTTCGTATCTGTGAGAGACATCGACAATGCCGCCGTTATATAGTTCGTTGTCTGCTTCGAGCATTGATACGAGTACTGCATATTCACATTTCTTTTCCAGACGGTCTTTGTTCAGTTCCTTGAAAAAGTCTTCATTTTTGTGCTTGGATGCAGTTTCATCCATTTCGTTTTTCATTTCAAACATGATGGAAATGAATTCTGTTCCGTCTTCTGCGGCTTCTCGGTATATAAAATCACCTTTGCTGCCGCTTCTGGCATCATTGTCTTTTTCAAAGTAGGCATTGCGGAATGCAGTTGCGCGAAGTCGATTGAATTCGATTTCGCAGTGCTGTTCAAGGCTTTCGCCCACCATTTTGGTAGAGAGCTTTGCCTTGTAGTCTTTATAGTATGCGATTTCCTCATCTTTTCGTTTGAGTTCGGCATCATGTGCTTCACGAAGCGTTTTTTCGCCGAGTTCACGTTTGCTTTGTTCAAGTTTCAAATCGGTCTGAAGCTGGAGAATTTCGCGTTCTTTTCCTTGCACAGCTTTTTCAATCTCTGTTTCGGCTTGAGATTTATTCAGTGCAATCTGACTGTTCAACTGCTCGATTTTCAGTTCTTTTTCAGCCAAAGCCGAAGTGTTTGCTGCACGAATTCGTTCCAGTTCGGTGTTGTTATGTTCTCTGATGTGTTCAAGCTGTTGCTTCAGTTCAGCAATCTCGCGTTCCTTTTCTGCTTCTTTCTTTGTCACTGCAAGTGATACGGCACTTTCTTTTTCGGAACGAAAGGCGTTCTCACGCTGAGTGATTTCCTTTTCAAATTCTTTGTCCCGCACCTGTTTGATCAGTTCGGCATATCCTGATTCATCAACTGTAAACGCTTGTCCGCATTTGGGACAGATAATTTCCTGCATTTTGGTTTTCCTTCTTTCATGTATTGTTTAGGCAATCACAGCACCATCTACAATAAGTATAGCAGATTATGCCCGGATTTTCAAGCAAATACATCTTGTTCTTTCAAATTTTCATTCTCTTTCACAAAATATCTGCTGTTGCTTTAGAAATAATGCCGACAATGGGGCGTGTTTTCATTCTATGGAAATGATTGACAACACGAGAATTCTGTGATATAATGTCATCGGGAGGCGAGAATATGCTAAAAAAAATATTCGGAAAATTTCAATACAATTCACCTGTGATTCTGACCTATACGATTCTCTCTGCACTGGCGCTTCTCATCAATAGAATGACCGGTGGCGCAGCCAATGACCATATTTTTATGATATTCCGTACGAAATTGACTGATCCTATGCAGTATATCCGAATGCTGACATATGTTTTCGGACATGGTGACTATTCGCATTTTATCGGTAACTTCACCATCATCTTGTTGGTGGGACCTATGCTGGAAGAAAAATACGGTTCCAAGCCACTGCTGAAAATGATTATGTTTACAGCTATCATCACTGCCTTGATTCAGGTCATCTTTTTCCCGACGGTCGGATTGCTTGGCGCAAGCGGCATTGCATTCATGCTGATTTTGCTCAGTTCGTTTGCCAATAATGCAAAAGGGCGTATTCCGATCACGTTGATTCTGGTTGCTTTGATTTATTTAAGCGGCGAAATTCTCGACGGTGTTTTGAAAAGTGACAGTGTTTCGCAGATGGCACACATTATCGGAGGTTTCTGTGGCTGCTTGTTCGGTTGGGCGATCACAAAACCGAAAGCTTCTGCATCCGAATGATATTATGAAAACCAAACCCCGAAAGCAGTTTGTATCTGCTTTCGGGGTTTATTTGTGATATGAATGAAGATCTTACATTTCAAAGCCTGCAATGAATCGAAGAATCCAAGTCACATCTGCGGCACTGATCAAACCGTTGAAATCGCAATCTGCATTTTTGAGACCACGTTCTGTGACTTCTACGGTGACATCGGAGTTGCTCATACGGCATGCAAGGATGGCATCTGAGACAGTAACGACGCCATTCACATTGACATCGCCAATCAAGCCTTTATCATCTGATGTGGTATCGGATGTCGTTGTTGTGGTAGTTGTTGTCGTTGTTGATGAGGATGTTTTGGACGTTGTCGTGGTGCTTGTGGTTGATGATGTGGTCGTTGTGGAGGAGGTGCTGCTTGTGGAAGATGTCGTGGTTGTCGATGTAGAAGATGTTGTTGAGGTGGTGCTTGTCGTAGTAGTGGAAGTTGTGGTTGTTGTGCTGGTTGTTGAAGTGGTGGTTTCATCTGCAACAACCTGTACTTCAAAAGAAGCGGAAATTGATTTGTCATCCACATATCGAATGATGATGGGATATGTTCCGATTTGTGATGTGATAAATGCACTTGCATCAATTTCAAAATACTGACTTGTCAGGGGCTGTGCAGATACACGGTAGAATACTCCTTCCCATCCGAATGATGGCGCATAGATCGAAGCTTCACCGCCGCTGAAATCCAGTGCTTCTCCGATTTTATAGGTCAGCTTGGTTGGAGGCACCAGTTCCATTGTCCAGAATTGCGGCAGAAAAGGTGATGTTGTCGTAGTGGTTGTTGTGGTTGTTGAGGGCGAAGTTGTAGAAGTGGTTGTGGTTGATGAAGTGGTCGATGTGGAAGAAGTTGTCGTGGTCGTGGTCGTAGAAGTTGTTGTGGTTGTGTCAGATGTGGTTGTCGTTTCGGGCGGAATTCCTTCATCCAACTGAATCTGGAAAAACTGAATGTCGAGATTATGTTCATTATCATCGAAATAGGGCTGGAGCATGACCTGATAGGTGAGGCAGCCTTTATCGTCGATTTTCAGTCCGAAAATAGATCCGATTTGCTTTTGCTCGTCTGTGAGGGTATATTCAATGCGCCTGTCACTTCCGTCCATTGCTGACGATACGATCTGGTTTTGTGTGGTGTAGTAGATTCTTCCACCATATTCGTCACACACGGAATAGCAATACAGATATGTGCCGTTTTGGGGCGTGAGCCAAGTCGTTTTGTAGCTTTGAATGGTGGAAACGGCATAAGAACCGTTATCCTGACGCTTTGCCATTTGCGTGGATGCACCGATCTGCGATGCCGATTTGACTTGCGTCGGATCGGTCTGCATATTGAACAGCCATGTGTGGTCGGGGAGCGGAGAGATATTGTCGATTGCTCCGACCCAGAAAGCATTATCATAGGCGTTGCTTGTGCAGGAAATCGGCGTGTCATAGAAAACTTCCCAGTCATCGGCACCGTGTCCTGCATCCGCCATCATGAAGCTGTCGCTGCGCAAGAGAAATTCATGCGCGGTTTGTCCAAGCATGTCGGGCGTTGGGTCATCGTAGGTTGCATCCAGATGATACCATTCACCATCTAATTTTACCAGATTCCACATATGCTGCATTTTATCGCTAACAATGGAGCAGCATTCAATGCCGACTTCACGGCAGAGCAGGTTCATGGCAAGCGCATAGCCCTGACAAACCGCAGAACCATTCAGCAGTGCGGCATAGGCATCGCCATAAACCAGAGAAAGGTCGAATTTGCAGCAGTCTGCAAGATATTCATGAAAAAAGAGAAGTTTCTCCTCGTCCGACCAGTCAGAATCACACAGCTTGACAATACGTTGGATCTCGTTATCAAATTCCGTGATCATGGCAGGGATACTTTTTATATCATAGTTGTATTTGACGGAGAGATTCGTCAGATAGCCGTTGAAGCCCGTCAGGTAGCCGAATGATGAAGCGATATAGAAACGGTCAGATTCCGTATAGAGCATATTGTAATAGATTTCCGCTGCTTCATCAACGGTCAGCCGAAGCCCTGAAACAGAAACTGTGGAGGAAAGATTGTTCCACGCCTCGGTCACGCGTTTTTGGAATGTGGCTTTAGCATTTTCGGAGGCGGCAGACACATGGAACGGCAACTGAGAGCATCCCAAAATAATCGCAAGAGAAACTGCTGTCAGTTTTTTACTGAGTTTTCCTGCTTTGTGAAAAAACATAGATAGAACCCCCTTGAACAGTTGTCCCATTTTCCGATTTTCTATTTTTCTGCATACTATTATATCACATAGATGCGAAAATTTCCAGAGACATATGCGCCAAACTTTGGGCTCGAAATTAGTCAAAACCACAAACTCTGAACAAAAAAACGTTAAAAAGCTGAAATATGCGCTAAAAATTAAGAACCAGCGTAAGAATATGTTATCGGCTGTGCAGATCGCGCTGTGCAACTGCAAGAGCATCACAGCGTTCGTTTTCCGGGTGTCCCGCATGTCCTTTTACCCAGACAAAATTCACCTGATGTTTTTGAAGGAGCGGAAGAAGTTTCTCCCATAAATCAACATTGAGAGCAGGTTTTTTGTCGGATTTCACCCAGCCTTTTTTCTTCCAGCCATATACCCAGCCCTTTGTGATGCTGTCTACGACATATCGGCTGTCAGTGGTAAGGGTGACGGCACATGGCATCTTGAGTGCTTCAAGACCTGCAATCACTGCTGATAGTTCCATGCGATTATTTGTAGTGTGCGGGTCTCCGCCTGACAGTTCTTTTTCATGCAGTTTTCCGTTGGTGCGAAATTGTAAAATGGTGCCCCATCCGCCGGGACCGGGATTTCCGCTGCAAGCACCGTCTGAAAAGATTTCGACCTGCGGCAGCCCTTGGTTCAGTATCATATTTGCCTCCGAATCATCTGAATCTACCAATATATTATCGCAGATTTCATTTCAAAATGCAAGCATTCTAAAGAAAATTGTGAAATTTTGACAAAAAAAGCGGAAATCAAAATTTTTTTGAAAATCACTAGCTTTTTTCGGAAAGATGTGGTATAATAAAACTACATCCGACGTGTCGCGGAAACCACACGTTTCTGTGAGACTCGGTAACAAAGAATGGAGGTTTTTCCAATGAGCAAAAAGTATTGTTACCTGTTTTCCGAAGGTAACGCAAACATGCGTGAGCTGCTTGGCGGTAAAGGCGCGAACCTTGCAGAAATGACCAACATCGGTCTGCCTGTTCCGCAGGGCTTCACCATCAGCACCGAAGCCTGCACGCAGTACTACGAGGACGGCCGTCAGATCAACGCTGAGATCATGGCTGAAATCGAAGAGTACATTGTAAAGATGGAAGGCATCACCGGCAAGAAGTTCGGTGACAAGGAGAACCCGCTTCTCGTTTCCGTTCGTTCCGGTGCAAGAGCTTCTATGCCCGGTATGATGGATACCATTCTGAACCTCGGTCTGAACGAGGATGTTGTTGAAACAATGGCTGCAAAATCCGGCAATGCTCGCTGGGCTTATGACTGCTACAGACGTTTCATCCAGATGTATTCCGACGTTGTTATGGAAGTCGGCAAAAAGTATTTTGAAGAACTCATCGACAAGATGAAGGCTGACCGCGGTGTTAAGCAGGACGTTGAGCTGACTGCTGACGATCTGAAGGAACTGGCTGAACAGTTCAAGGCGGAATACAAGTCCAAGATTGGTGAGGACTTCCCGCGTGATCCTAAAGATCAGCTGATGGGTGCTATCAAGGCAGTGTTCCGTTCTTGGGACAACCCCCGTGCAAATGTCTATCGTCGTGACAACGATATCCCTTATTCCTGGGGTACTGCTGTCAACGTTCAGATGATGGCTTTCGGCAACATGGGCGATGACTGCGGTACCGGTGTTGCGTTCACTCGTGACCCTGCAACCGGCGAAAAGAAGCTCATGGGTGAATTCCTGAAGAATGCACAGGGCGAAGACGTCGTTGCCGGCGTTCGTACTCCTATGCCTATCACTCAGATGGCTGAGGAATTCCCTGAGGCTTACAAGGAGTTCATCAAGGTCTGCGATATCCTCGAAAGCCACTATCATGATATGCAGGATATGGAGTTCACCGTTGAGAACAAAAAGCTGTATATGCTCCAGTGCCGTAACGGTAAGAGAACCGCTCCTGCTGCTCTGAAGATCGCTTGTGACCTTGTTGACGAGGGCATGAAGACTGAACAGGAAGCTGTTCTGATGATTGATCCCCGTAACCTCGACACTCTGCTTCACCCGCAGTTCGATACAAAGGCTCTGAAGGCAGCTACTCCTGTCGGCAAGGGTCTTGGCGCATCTCCCGGCGCTGCTTGCGGTAAGGTTGTCTTTACTGCTGATGATGCTGAAGCTTGGAAGGCTCGCGGCGAGAAGGTCGTTCTGGTTCGTCTGGAGACCTCTCCTGAAGACATCACCGGTATGAAGGCATCTCAGGGTATCCTGACTGTCCGTGGCGGTATGACCTCTCACGCAGCTGTTGTTGCACGTGGTATGGGTACCTGCTGCGTTTCCGGTTGCTCCGATATCAATATGGACGAAGCAAACAAGGTGTTCACTCTGGGCGGCGTTACCTTCAAAGAGGGCGATGCAATCTCCATTGATGGCACCACCGGTAACATCTATGCCGGCATCATTCCGACTGTTGACGCTTCCATTGCTGGTGAGTTCGGCAGAGTTATGGGCTGGGCTGATAAGTATCGCAAGCTGAAGGTTCGTACCAATGCAGATACTCCTTCCGATGCAAAGAAGGCTAAGGAACTGGGCGCTGAGGGTATCGGTCTCTGCCGTACTGAGCATATGTTCTTTGATCCGGCAAGAATCGGTGCATTCCGTGAGATGATCTGCTCTGATACTGTTGAAGCTCGTGAAGCTGCTCTTGCAAAGATCGAGCCGATGCAGCAGGCTGACTTCGAGGCTCTCTATGAGGCTCTGGAAGGCTGCCCTGTCACCATCCGCTTCCTGGATCCGCCTCTCCACGAGTTCGTTCCTACTGAAGAAGCAGATATCGCTGAGCTGGCTAAGACGCAGGGTAAGACCGTTGAGGACATCAAGGCTATCATCGCTTCTCTGCACGAGTTCAACCCGATGATGGGTCACCGTGGCTGCCGTCTGGCTGTTACCTACCCTGAAATCGCTGCAATGCAGACCAAGGCTGTCATTAAGGCCGCAATCAATGTGAAGAAGGCTCATCCTGATTGGACTGTGAAGCCTGAGATCATGATCCCGCTGGTTGGTGATGTCAAGGAACTCAAGTTCGTCAAGAAGGTTGTTGTTGAGACTGCTGATGCTGTCATCGCTGCTGCTGGTGCAAACCTCGAATACGAAGTCGGCACTATGATCGAGATTCCTCGTGCAGCTCTGACCGCTGACGATATCGCTGCAAATGCAGACTTCTTCTGCTTCGGCACCAACGATCTGACCCAGATGACCTACGGCTTCTCTCGTGATGATGCCGGCAAGTTCCTCGGTGCTTACTATGACACTAAGATCTTCGAGAACGATCCGTTTGCAAAGCTTGACCAGATCGGTGTTGGCAAGCTGATGAAGATGGCTATCGAGCTTGGTAAGCCTGTCAATCCGAAGCTTCACTGCGGTATCTGCGGTGAGCACGGCGGTGACCCGACTTCTGTCGAGTTCTGCCACCAGATTGGTCTGGATTACGTTTCCTGCTCGCCGTTCCGTGTGCCGATCGCACGTCTGGCTGCTGCTCAGGCTGCTCTTCGCTAATCGGACAATAGCGTAAATAATCGAAACCCCGTATCTTTATTTGGAAGATACGGGGTTTTTGTTTTTTGGGTGAGTCAGGTATCATCGAATTGGAGGCTTTGATTCTGCCATTGGAAAAGTGACAGATCCACACGATTGTCAACAACAGTAATGCCTTCCGCTTCAAGCAGTTTCCGCTGTGCATCTGCACCACCGAACGCAAAAGAGCCTGACAGTTCTCCTTTGGCATTGACGACACGAAAACACGGGATGTGTTTGGGATCAGGATTATTGTGAAGTGCGTTGCCGACTGCACGCGACATCTTGGCATCTCCTGCAAGTTTTGCGATTTGTCCGTAAGTAGCCACTTTGCCGTATGGAATCTTTTGAACTGCGGCGAAAATACGTTTGCGCGGGGAATCGGATATCAGACGGTAGCTTTCTGCAATCATCTGTCTTAACACTGTATCCGGTACCGTGCCGTCAAGGATGACAGTAATCCAATGTTCCTTATTCTGATGATAAGCAGGTGTAACAGCAGGGTACATATCACGCCAGAAGAAAGCCCAGTCGATGGGAGCCTTCAGATTGATGCAGAGCTTTTCATTCCGTATATATGTCCACAGAAAAGCTTTCTTGTTCTCGCGGTAACGTACAAGCTGCCAGTTAGGGTCATGAAACGGTGCATCTTGATAGGTGTCAGGAAATGTTAATCCGAATTTTAGGACTTCATCACGATTTGTCATGCTATGCACCTCCTTGTTGTTTTATGTATATTCTATTGGGTTTGAAAACATGATCGCCGTATGCGTATCGTACACGGCGATCATGAGAAGCGGAAGATTATTCAGCGGCAGAATCGGTTTCTGCTTCTACGATTTTGATACTATTTATGACAGGCTGTGCGCTTGCTGGAATTGTACCATTGTCATCGGTTGGCTTGGCATCTGCGCAAATTTTGTCAACAATTTCGATGCCTTCGGTCACACAACCGAAGCCTGCATAGTTGCCGTCAAGAAATGTGCTGTCAGACTGAACGATAAAAAACTGAGAACTTGCGCTGTTATAATCCTTTGCTCTTGCCATCGAGATGACACCGCGGGTATGGGAAATCGGGTTGACAAAGTCATTGGCTTCAAATTCGCCGACAATATTTTTATCTGAGCCGCCGCGTCCGGTACCCTCGGGATCGCCGCCCTGCATCATGAAGCCGTCCATGATGCGGTGGAAGGTCAGACCGTCATAGAATCCCTCGTTGGCAAGCGTCACAAAGTTTTCAACTGTTTTGGGTGCGATGGATGCGTCCAGTGCCACAGTGATCGTGCCATAGTCTTTGACGTCGATAGATGCATAATGTGATGGTGTGATGGTGGCAAGTGCAGCAAGCTGTTCACCGGAGGAATCTGAAGCAGTGGAAAAAACGGAAGATTCAGATGGTTCTTCAGCTTTGTGTTTTTTGATGGCAACAGCAGAAATCGATGCGATGGAAGCTACAACAGCGATGCCAAGGAGTGTGCCGCCGATTTTCAGTGCCTTTTTTCTGGATTTTGCCTGCTGTTCTTCAAACGGTTTGGCAAGAGGGTCTATAATCTTGGAGAGGTCAGGTCCGCCGCTTAACAGCATGGACATATTCTGATTGTTTTGCAGCGCTTCTGATAACGATCTGACATTGAACTTGTCCAGCAATCCGCATGCTTTAAGGATGCAATTCAGATTGTCGTTTTCGTTTTCTGAAACCTCCTGCACCACATTCTTTCCGACTTGCAGGAAAGAAGCGATGTCATCTTCGGGCATTTTGCAAATGTTTTTCAGAACATAAACAAAACGCTGCAGAGGTGGAAGCTGCGTAATGATATTATCAGCTTCAATATCCGACGTTGAAAGGGTCAGATCATCCGCAGAAATAATGGATTTTTGTTTCGTGAAAGCGTCAGCAGAATCAGAAAGAACTTGTCTTTTTGCAAATGTTAGCGCTTTTTGCTGCATCGCAGATGCAAAATCGGCTTCTGATTCCATTTTGTTGAGCTGTGAAAGAGTGTCTTTGAACGCCCGTTTCAGAGTATTGTTGGTTTTGTCCTCTGAGCCTAACAAAAGGTTTGTGCGATAGAAAATATCTTTAACATTATTGGAATAGAGTGCTTCGAGGTTCTTGCGAACGCCTTTGATGGCATTTTTAATGATTGTATCCATGACACGATCTCCTTTGTAGGAATTGATATCCTTATTATATATTGGAAATATGAACAGAATATGAAAACAATGTGTGAATCGTGTATTTTGCAAAAGCCTCCCTTGGATCTGGGAGGCTTTTGCAGATTATGCGTCTGAATCAGAATTATGAGAAGTTCTTTTTGAGCCATTCAGCGGCGGTTGAGCCTTCTTTTGCTTCGATGTCTTTCAGTGCGTCGCATTGATAGAAGATGTTGCTGCCGAATTGTTCGATTCCGCTTCCGAGCGTTACTGCATTGAGCGAGGAATCAAAGGCGAACGCTGTATCACCGATGTATGTGACGGAATCAGGAATCTGAATGGTTGTGAGCGCGGAGCAGTCATAGAATGCACCGTCCTCGATTCGTTCAAGAGCGTCATTTAGTATGACGGTTTTGAGTGTGTTATTTCCGCGGAATGCATCTGCCGCGATGATCTTAATGGTTTCGGGTAATTCGTAGGTGTCAGCTGTGACATAGCAGCGGTAAAGAATAGTGTTACCCAAGATGAGTGTTCCGTTGCTTGTTTTTGCATTCGCTTCAAGTTGTGTTCCGTAGAGTGCCTGCCGTCCGATGGATTGCAGACTTGCGTTGGTATAGAGGTTGGTGAGACATTTGCACCCGAGAAAAGCGTAATCTGCAATGAGCTGAAGTGTTTCAGGGCAACTGACGTTCAGACTTCTGATATCGCCGGTAGCTTTTACACAAGTTGTTCCATTGCCGAGCTGCACAACGGGGAGTTCCTCAAGATATTGCGGGATGATAATTGTCATATATTCGGCTTCGCCATCCACTTGAATTTCGTCGATGATAATGCCGTTTTTAGCTTCATTGACATGATAACGCAATCCACGCGGTACATATCTGAAGTTTGCCAGCGGATAGGAGCTGTGGTAGCTTTCCGCATAGAAAACGGGACCACAGTTTATCGTGACAGGCTGTTCCGAAGCACTGTATATACCATTTTCATCGCATTGCAAGCCGAACGAACATGTGGAGTAGGAGAGATACGAGGACTCAGAAGAAATTTCTTTGAGATTGGGACAGTTGAGGAATACGTTGTCAGAGATCGAGAAACTGCTGTGAGTCAGGATGTTAACAGATTCCAGTGCTGTGCAGTCAGCAAAGCACATGGTGGAAACATAAGTGACGCTTTCGGGAAGCGTGACCGTTTTGAGCGATTTACAGCCATAGAATGCACGGGTGTAGATAGAGGTAACACCTAGTGGAATATTGATTTCCTCCAGCGATTCACAGTTCATAAATACATAGTCGTCAAGATAGGTCATGTGTTCCGGAAGTGAAATGGAGACAAGGTTTGTGCAGTCCATAAATGCACCATCATACAGCGAATTGACGAGATATGGAAGTTCGACATGCGTCAGCCCGGTGCAGCCTCTGAATGCGTAGTCACTGATATAGGTTACGCGGTTGTTTGATGGAATATCTGTCAGTGAAGTGCATCCGTCAAAGCAATGGTAGGGGATATAGCTCATATCGCTTGGCAGAACAAATGATGTCAAACTTTCACAGCCTGCAAAGCTGTAATCAGAAATGTAAGTGACAGCAGGGAAATGGGTGATGTTAAGGGATTTGCAGTCGCGGAATGCCGATGAGGAGATGCTTGTGAGAGAAGTAATCGGCAGATCTGTCAGAGATTCGCAGCCCTCAAAACAAGAAGTGGGGATGTAAGTTACGCTGGGTGAATAGGAAACTGTTTTGAGATTTTTGGCATGATAGAAAGCATGATCACTGAGCGAGGAAATCGAGAATGGAAGTGAAATGTTTTCTGCTTTGGAGTCTGCAAATGCGTAGGGGACAACGCTGTTAACACGTTTTTCTCCGATATAATCGGGGACGGTCAGAGTTTTCCGTTCGGTATCGCATCCGACGATCACAATTGAATTGTTGTTGTCCTCACGATACATAATGCCATATTCCGAGTCCATTGTGCCGCTTGCAGTAGTATAGGTCAATTCGGTTGTGGAATAGGATGTGGTGAAAATAGGCGCAGTTATCATTGTTGTGGTGGACTGTACGGTGCTGGTGGTGGTTTCATTGGTTGAGGTCGTTGATGTAGTAGAAACGGTCGATTTTGTTGTGGTTGTCTGTGAGGTGGAAAAAGTAGTGGTGGTTTCAATCGCAGTGTCAAGCAGTTCATATGATATGTCTGCTTTCCGGAGTGCGGTTTCAGTCAGAGATTCAGGCTGAACCCACACAGTGGTCACGATGTCAAAAGCATTGGAATGAATAAGTGTGAGAGTATCAGGAAGAATCACTTTTTCGAGCGAGGTGCAGCCGCACAGTGCCATGGATTTGATGTTTTTCAGGGCATTCGGCAGATTGATGGTTTTGAGGGCAGAACACTTGTTAAACACACCGTCTTCCAAACTGGTAATGGTGTTCGGCAGGGTGATCGTTTCAAGTCCTGTGCATTCCGCAAATGCTGATGCGCCGATGGTGTGGATGTTATTCGGAATCTGAAGGGATTTCAGTTGTGTGCATCCATAAAACGCTCGTGACGGAATGGAAGAACAGGCTGGGGAAAGTGTTACATTGGTGAGTGCTGAACATTTCTCGAATACATTGTTGCCGAGCGATGTCACGGACTGCGGAATTTTGATTTTTTCCAGTGAGGAACAGCCAGAAAACGCATTGTTTGAGATGACGGTCAGTGTTTGCGGAAGTGTGACCGCGGAGAGTGATTTGCAGTTTGTAAATACGCCGACACCAAGTGATTGGAGAGATGCAGGGAACACAACGGTATCCAGTGAATTGCAACCATAGAATGTATTTGCGGGAATGTATGTGAGTTTGCTTCCTGAATGAAATCCGGCTTTTTTGAGTGCTGTGCAGTTAAGAAAAACAGATTCACCCATGGATGTAACAGATGCAGGAATGATTGCTTCTGTCAAAGCGGTGCATCCCTGAAAAGCTGTTTCTTCAATGTAACGCAGATTCTTTGGGAAGTTTACTTCAGTCAATGCAGTACATCCGGTAAACGCACTTTTTTGAATCGAAGTAATTGAATCAGGAAGTGTAACACTCGTGAGTTTGGTACAGTTAGCAAACATAGAGGCAGGAACAACAGTGAAATTTGATGGGAGACTTATTGCCTGGATTCCGCTGTTCTGGAATGCTGCACTGTCAAGCTGATTGACTTTTCCGGCAAAGATGATCGTATCAAATCCTGTGCAGCCGGCGAATGCTTTTTCGCCTACATATGCACCGTTCGGAATGGTAAATGAGCCTTTCAAAGACTTGCAGTTGTAGAAGCAAGCAGCACCGAATGTCAGTACAGTATCCGGAATCTTAAGTTCCAACTTGGTGCAGCCGCTGAAACAAGAACCGGGAATAGCGGTGAGCGTTCCCTGATAGTCTATGTTCCGAAGTTCACGGCAGCCTGCGAACAAACCGTAAGGCAATTCATAGTCTTCAATTTTGCCTTCAAAACGCGCCATCATAAGCTGCTGACAGTTCGAGAACATGTTCGTTGAAAGCTTTGTACCTTCTTTAATGATGACTGATTTCAGACTTGTCATATTGTAAAACGCTTCAGAACTGTATGTGCAGTCAGGAGTCAAAGTGAGGGATTTGATGCTTTTGACGCCTGAGAAAGCACCGGCGTCAATCTTTTTGACACTTGCAGGAATCGCATCCAGCATAAGTTTGCTGCAACCTTCAAATGCATACTGTCCGATAGTATCTGTACCTGTCGGAATCGAAACGTTTTCAAGATTTGAACAATTCTGGAAAATCTGGTTTGGAACTGCAGTGAGTCCTTTCGGCAGTACAGCAGATTGAATGCTTGTGCATCCCTTAAATGCAGCGTAACCTATGGATTCGGTTGCCTCGGGAATGACAGCTTCCGTCAGCATGTGGCATTCTTCAAATGCTTGAATGCCAATAGCCTGAAGGGTTTCAGGCAGTTTTATGTTTTTCAGTTTTCTGCATCCTTTGAATGCGGATGTTCCGATGGATTCTAGCTGTGAAGGAAGCAGTACGTTTTCAAGCAGTGTGCATCCGTAAAATGCTTCATTTCCGATTGCCAAAATGCTGTCAGGCATTGAAATGTCTGTGAGCTTTATGCAGTTGTAGAACATCTTATCACCAATGTTTACAGCATTTTGCGGGAATTTGAATGTGGTGAGCGATTCACACCCTGAAAAAACATTAGTGCCAAAGCTGGTTTTTGCATCCTCGGAGAGGCTGCATTCAGTCAGTTGTTTACAGTAGGAGAATGCACTGTTGCCGAGATGTTCAAGGGTGGAAGGCAGAGAAATCGTCTTGAGCGAATAACATTCATCAAATGCGTAATCCTGAATATCGACGACACCTTCCGAAATCACAACATTCTCCAAATCATAGCAATTTTCAAATGCGTTGCATGAAATGACCCGAACAGATGCAGGCAGCGTGATTTCTTTCAGTTTGTTGCAGGAAACGAAGCAGCATGAACCGATGCTTTGCAGTTTCTCAGGAAGAGTGACATCGGTCAGGGAAGTGCAGTAGTAGAACGTGTTGTAGTCTAAGGCTTCGAGTGCGTTTGAAAGCACAACTTTATCGAGTGCAGTGCAGTAATAGAAAGCATAATTGCCAAGTTCTGTGACTGAATCGGGGATCGTGATGCTTTTCAGGGCGCTGCAGTATTCAAATGCACCACATTGGATGGATTGGATCTTGCTGCCAAATGAGATGTCTTTCAATGAGCGGCAGTATTCAAAGCAATACTCACCGATTGTTTCGATTGAATCAGGCAGTTTGATTTCAGAAAGCGAAACGCAATAGTAGAATGAATAGTTTTCAAGTGCTTTGAGTGATTTCGGCAATGTAACAGATTTCAGTCCCATACAATAGTAAAACACGCCATTTCCAAGCTTTGTGACACTGTCAGGGAGTGTGATTTCTGTGAGTGAATTGCAATACTCAAAGGCATATGAATCAATGGTTTTGAGGTTTTTCGGCAAAGTCACACTGTTGAGTGAGTTACAGTTATAAAATGCAGCATCTCCGATTTCAGTAATACTATCCGGAAGAATTACAGTTTGCAGATGCTCCAATTCTGAGAACGCAGAATCATCAATGCGGATAACAGTTTTTCCGCCGATGGTTTCAGGAACGGTGACTTTCGTTTTATTTCCCAGATACTTTATGATTGTAACCCCGTCTGTGTCTATGCGATAGGCAAACCCGAGTTCTTCATCTGCGATGGTCGGGGCTGTTGTAGTAACTTTTGTGGTTGTTGTGGAAACAGAAGTGGTTTGAGTGCCTGTAGTCGTTGTCTTCGGCGGAGCGGTCGTTTCGGCGGCTGCATGAAGCATTGTGCCGCGGTTGACTTGCAGCGCATGGCTCGCAGTATTCTGCTGCATGAGATAGGGTTCAAATTCTGCAGAGCTTTCGCGGCTCGTACTGGCAAGCAGTACGAGCGCGGCGGCGAATGCGAGGATTCGTTTTGCACGAGAGACGCTGTAAAGAGATGGAAGATTCAATTTCATTCGGCGGTGCCTCCTTTTGTTTGGGCTGCGACAAATTCAGGAAGAGTGCCGCAGTCGGTGCTCATCAGCGTTTTGACATAGTAGCGAAGAACAAGTGTTGCATCCTCAGCGGAGATGCTGCCGTTGTTGTCAACGTCAGCTTTTGCAGCCTGTGCGGACGTGAATTCGCTTTGTTTGCCCATGATATTCTGCACATACATTTTCAGAATTGCAGTGGCATCCGCTGCTTCAATGAGACCATTGAAGTCAATATCACCGAGCATATTTTCATCAAAATCACTTCTGGAAAGGTAGATGACGGTCTGATTGTCGATTTCCTCGGCATCTGTAATTTCGGAGACAGCAGTGAGTGTGACGAATCCGCTGAGTGCATCACCAAGCAACTCGTCAGCATCAATGATCCAGTAAGCAGATGTGTGAGGTGCAATTTCTTCCGAAAGCAATGTGGTAGTCTCAACTCCATTGACAGAAGCAGTCACATAAGCAGGCGTTGCAACGGCGCTGTTGTTGGTGAGCAAAATGTTGACAGATGTTGTGTTGTCGAGGTATTCTGTGGAAGCTTCCAAACAAAGATCTGTTTGGCTGAGGTCAATGATGAAATGGTTGTCATCAGGTGTTGCCTCATTGCTGTCTCCAGAAACGAAAAGCGTATAGACCATCGGAGAGAAGGTTTCAGGCAAAGTCGGTACATAATCGAAATGTCGAATTTCGCCTGCGGTAAGGTTGGCGTCTACGGTCTGTGTGTTGATTTCCTTTCCGTCGGCATCCAAAAGGGAGAATGTCAGTTTATCAACTGCTTTGGTGCCATGGTTGGTGATGCACACATTCATTGGGTATTCCGCATTTGGTGCGGCAATTTTCACATCGTGCTTGACAGCATCGACAGAAAGATTTTCAGATTCTGTCAGTTTACCGCCCAGCAGCATCGTGGAATATGCAAGTTCGTCATTGGATTGGTCAAACAGTGTTGCGCCAACCGAATAAAGCACATCACCATTGCTGCTGACTGCCAGTGCAGGATTGCCGAGTATCTGGTTGGGTGTATCAGAGATAAGCTGTGGTTCGGAAAGTTTCTGCGCTTCGGTGTCGTATTCGCAGACGCAGAGACTGCTGTTTGTTTCACCGCGGCGCGTCACGACAAGATAACCATCATCAATTGCGATTTCAGAATCAGCAGTGAGATATTCTGTTGTCAGGAGGGCTTCCGCATCCTGCATATTGGTTGAATCCATGAGTGCGCCATCCTGCATCCATGCCAAACCTTTGTCCCCCTGCGGAAGTGTACCTGCGGTAAGGGACGTGATTTCACCTGTTGCAAGTACGCTTTCTGTGCCGTCACCAGCGATGATGTTGAGTTTCATGTCCTCGGTTGTTGCAAATGAGCAGTCATCGTCTGAGACATATGCGATGAACGGGTCTCCGTCTTTGTCTCTGACTGATACAAATTCGGTCAGGGCAGGGATATTATCTTTGACAACAGTAGGCTCTGACCATCCTTCTTCACCTTTCGAGGCAAGACAAATCTTATTCTTATCATCTGAACCGAAGAAGTTGCCTTCTGAATTCTCCGACCAAAGTACGGTGAGCGTTCCTTTCTGATCAACAGAGAACTGCGGTGATGAGATATAGGCATCTTCTTTTGTCGGTGTGATGGTCGCAAAGTCTGTGAATTTTCCTGACTTCGCATCAAATTTAGCTGATTTTGCGGAAAGTTGCTTGACAAAGCTTGCAAGTCCGATGTTTTCTGTATCCTTGAAAACGGAGTTGGATTCCTGATAGCCGATATAGATGCCGTCAGGAGCGTTGAACAGTACGGGGTTAAAATCAGCATTCCGGTTGTCATCAATCGGCTGCGGTTCACTCCATGTGTTTGTTTCTGCATTGAACAGAGAGTACACAAGGTAGGAACTGTTGCGTGCGCCGCGTGCAGGGTCGTTCGCACACCAAACGAGCATTGTGGTATCTCCGTTGGTGATCATGCACGGAGCAGCGGATCCTGTCGTATTGGTTTGCAGAGTACTGATAAGGGCATCGGGTTTCAGTGAGCCGTTCCAAGTCGCTTGTGCTGTTTTCACTGCATCCTCAGCCATCGGCGATATGAGACTGCCTGTTGAACGTCCGCCGCCACCGTTCTGTTCTGCATAAAGTTCGTCGAATTCGGCAGGTGTGAGTCCATAGCTTGCAGCTTCCGCCTGTGAAACGGTTGTGGGCGGGTAAACTGTGCCGCCGAATTTGAGCAGCGAGATATCATAGGAGAATGTGAAGAAATCTACATGAATACCGAC
>JAZLJA010000058.1:0-56465 GCA_045617625.1 Oscillospiraceae bacterium
CCCTCTCTCCTTTTAACACCAAAAAAGCCGCGTTACCAAAAGAACCGCTGCTTTTCGTTTATAGATTTAGATAGTGCTCCGCCCCAAACCTCGCCAAAAGGTATGAAATACCCTTTGGAATCCCATGATATAAAGAAGCAAGATAAAACCGAGGTTTCTTTGGGCAAAGCTCATGCCGGATTCATTGGAGATTCGTTTTCTCACATTTCATCGGCATCGAGGCGGTTGGGATGCTTGGGCTTCCGCCGATAAGCACGTTTGTCGTCAGATGCCACACGCGTCACGGGATTTACACCGTCCCATGAGCCGCGCTTTTGCGCATCCGCCTCTTTTTTCGCCTTTTTGCTCATTTTTTCGTATGGAACAAATTCAGTCATCCTTCTTCACCTGCCTTAAAATTATAAATCGGTTTGATGATATCCTTGATCTCTGCCGTTTCTCCGATGTTGTCCACGATATCCTGCATCGACTTATACGCCATCGGGCATTCATCGAGCGTTTGTGCATTGACAGAAGTCGTGTAAATGCCTGCCATCTGCTTTTTGTATTCCGACACCGTGTAATTTTCCTTTGCGGCACTCCGCGAAAGCAGCCGCCCTGCACCGTGCGGTGCGGAACAGTTCCAGTCGGGATTGCCCTTACCCTCACAGATCAGGCTGCCGTCACGCATATTGATGGGAATGAGCAGACGCTCCCCTGCCTGTGCCGATACCGCACCTTTGCGCAGAATCATATGCTCTGTGTCGATGTAATTGTGGATCGTTGTGAAGCGGTCGGCAACGTGCAGCCCCATGCCCTTGATGATCTCATCCATCATTGCCATGCGGTTGAGTGCCGCAAATTTCTGAACGATCTTCATGTCGTGAATATACTGCTCGAACAGGTCGCCCTCGCAGTAAGCAAGCGGTTTCTGAATCTCCGTGCGCTTGACATTTTTCAGTTTCTTCAGTTCTGCCTCGATCTGCGACTGCTTGCCTGCGGCTTTCAGCGCAACAATCAGCGCGTCAATGTCAGTATCAGATGAGTGATTCAGACGACGATATGCCTCATTCTGGTAATACGAAGCGGTTTCCACGCCCAGATGCCGCGAGCCCGAATGAATCACCAGATAGATGCTGCCGTCGCTGCCCTGATCCGCCTCGATGAAGTGATTGCCGCCGCCAAGCGTCCCGATGCTCAATGCCGCACGCTTGATGTCGATGTGCGGATAACAGTACAGCTTGGTGAGGTCGATCTCATTCAGATACCGATGCGGCGTATGACGAATACAGAATCCTGAAGGGATCGCCGCATAGATCAGTTTGTCGAGCTTTTGCAGTTCAATATGGGTTTCTTTCAGCCGAACGGTCTCCATGCCGCAGCCGATATCCACCCCCACAAGATTCGGGATGACCTTGTCGGTGATGGTCATGGTGGTGCCGATGGTGCAGCCTGCACCCGCATGCACATCGGGCATGATGCGGATACGGGCATTTTCGGCAATCGGCTGATTGCAAAGCGTGATGATCTGCGCAATGGCACTTTCATCAATCACATCCGTGAAAATCTTCGCAGAATTGAATTTTCCGTTTAATTCTAACATTGTTTTTCCTTTCGTAAAATTGGTTGTCTGCATAAAAAATGCACCCCCGCCCGAAAGCAGAGGTGCATGAAAATATCAGCGTGATATCCCTTGGATAGACGCAGTTACTTCATCCATGCAGGCAAGCCCTGTCGGTTGATTCGGATATTTTGTTTTGTGATGCTTCTTTGACTCAGATACAACATGAGGCTCACCTTCCTTTCAAAAATGATATGCTTTATCATAACGGATTTCTGCGGAATTGTCAAGCATTTCCGCAAATATTCATGAAACTGTAATCATTGTAACCTGTCGGTTACGAATCCTCGAACGGTTCATCGGCGACGGCATCATCGCCTGTGGTGCTGTAAAACCGCTTGTAATCCGAGGGTGTGCAGTGCTTGATCTCCTTGAAAATGCGGTTGAACGTCGTCAGGCTGGAGAAGCCCGCGCGCATGGCAACCTCCGTGATCGGAATGGAGGGGTCAAGCAGCAGCATTTCAGCGGCACGGGTACGCCGCAGGTTGATATACTGCAAATAGGACATGGAAATGAATTCCTTGAAGATGCGCGAAAAATGATACTTGCTGTATCCTGCCAGATCGGCAAGCTGATCAAGGGTGATGTCGTACATATAATTCTTGTCGATGTACTTCAGCACCAGATTGAATTTCTCCGAATACTGATACATCTTGTCCTTGGCGCAGGCAAGTGAAATACGTGTGCGCTCGATCTGATATTCGCGGATGGACACCAGAAGATTGATCAGGCACAGATAGATCTTGACATCCGAAATCTCCGAAACATTGTAGTAATGGGAGTAGATATCGAGAATGTCCTTTTTGGCATGAAGATACAGGTTTTTGTCCATCTCGGGCGTGATGTGGACAGGCGCAGCAAACACAGGCATCACCGCATTGAGTGCGGAAACATCGGTCAAAACACTGTTGTCGCACTGGAAAATGATGCGTCTGCCCTCCTGCGGCGGCAGAGTATGAAGCTCTCTTGCAGGAATAATCAGAATTTCTCGTTCCTTGAGCAGATAGGTTTCACCGCCGGAACGCACAGTAAATTCATTTTCGAGCGGCATAATGATCTCGATGGCGTTGTGCCAGTGCGTCGGGTAAAATTCTGTCTGCATGTTGTCATAGAGCATGACAAACCGTTTGTTCTCATACTCAACGGTTTCGTAATCACCTGACAAATTCTTAATCATAATTCTCTCCCCTTATAACACAAACGGACAATATTCTTTTTAACAGAACGCAATATTCGGCAAGTCCGAATCACCAAATCTTGCGGGGCATATCACGAAGATTCCCTGTTTACTTACTTATTATTATAGTACAGAGTTCCAGTTTTGTAAATAGGTTTTGAACATTTTGTACGAAATGAGCAATTTTCAGTGACAAAATCGCAATTTTTGGCTAGCCAATTTGGGCATTTTGATATATAATTGTAAAGAAAAGTGAAAGGAGCATGGATATGGCTGTAAGATGTTTTGAGACCGAATACAAGAATTTCGGCAGATGTGTATGTCTGGACAACGGCGTAATCAAGCTCATGGCAACGATTGATGTCGGGCCGAGAATCATTTATTTCGGCTCCCGCGGCAACGATAACATCCTGTTCGAGGATGTGGACAGAGACTTCTACGAGATGAACCGCGGATACGGCACATGGTATGCCTACGGTGGTCACAGGCTGTGGTCGGCACCCGAGCTGATGCCCGAAACCTATTTCCCCGACAACAACCCCGTCGAGTATCACTTTGAAAACAACACACTGACACTTACCCCCGAAATGACCGCTTCTCGGAAGCAGTTCAAACTCATCTGCGAGATGGGCGAGGGCAATGTGGTACATATCACAAATTCCATCACCAACTGCTCCGATAAACCGCAGCGGTTTGCGCCGTGGTCGGTGACAGGTCTTTCTTCCGGCGGCACCGAGCTGATTCCACTGTGCAGTGAAAACACAGGTTTTCTCCCCAACCGCACAATGGCACTCTGGAGCTATGCAAGCCTGCAGGACGAGCGTTTCAGTCTGAAAGACAATTACGCCACCCTCAAACACGATCCCAATCGGAAACAGCCGTTCAAAGTCGGCTTCAACGTGCAGGACGGCTATGTGATCTATGCCGCAGGCGGTCAGGTGTTCCGCAAGACCTTTGACAGCTACCAGAAAACGGATTATCCGGATTTTTGCTGCAATTTTGAAACATATACCAACCAGCACTTCCTTGAATGTGAACTGCTTGGCGAGGAACGTGAATATAATCCGAATGAAAGTGCTTCCATCCGCGAAACGTGGGAGATTTCTCCCTCCGTGCTTTCTCCCGATGACATCATTTCCTCATACATCAAAAAAATATAAAAAGGGTTTTCCCTATTATTTGGAGGAATTGTTTTGGAGAAATATCAGAATCCCGCATTGTCCCCGCTGGAGCGTGCGATTGACCTGACTGACCGCATGACCACTGAGGAGCAATGCAGTCAGCTTATCTATGACGCACCCGCTGTGGAACGCCTCGGCATTCCCGCTTATAACTGGTGGAACGAGGGTCTGCACGGTCTTGCCCGCGCAGGTGTTGCAACGATGTTCCCGCAGGCGATCGCGCTTGCCGCAATGTTCGATGCAAACGGCATCAAAGCAGTGGCTGACGTCATCTCCACTGAAACGCGCGCAAAATACAACGAAAATTCTAAGCACGGCGACCGCGACATCTACAAGGGCTTGACCCTCTGGTCGCCGAACATCAATATTTTCCGTGACCCGCGCTGGGGCAGAGGTCAGGAGACCTACGGCGAAGATCCCTATATGACCGCTGAACTCGGCAAGGCATTTGTCAAAGGCTTGCAGGGTGACGGAAAGGTCATGAAAACCGCTGCCTGTGCAAAGCATTACGCCGTTCACAGCGGTCCTGAAGCGATCCGTCATTCGTTTGATGCCGTCGCTTCTCCGAAAGACATAGAAGAAACTTATCTTCCCGCATTCCACGCTCTGGTGGAAGATGCAAAAGTCGAAGCAGTTATGGGTGCTTATAACCGCGTCAACGGTGAGGGTGCCTGTGCAAGTTCTTTCCTCATGGGAAAGCTCAAGAAATGGGGCTTCGACGGTCACTTTGTTTCAGACTTCAACGCTTTGGAAGATTTCGATATCAACCATAAGCTGACCAATAATCAGGTGGAAACCGCAGCGAAAGCACTAAAAAGCGGTCTCGACCTCAACGCAGGCAGAGTCTACGAAAAGCTGATGGAAGCGCTCAAGCAGGGACTTGTCACGAAGGAAGATATCCGTCAGGCGTGCATTCATGTGATGCGTACCCGTATGCGTCTCGGTATGTTCGATGAGGGCGGCACGGAATACGACAAAATCCCCTATTCCGTAATCGCCTGCGAAGAACACAAGGCACTGTCTCTCAAATGTGCAGAGCGTTCGATGGTACTACTGAAAAATAACGGCATCCTGCCGCTTGACTTGTCGAAGTACAAGACCATCGGCGTCATCGGACCGAATGCCAACAGCCGTGAGGCACTCGAAGGCAACTACTGCGGCACCGCTGACAAATATGTGACGTTCCTCGAAGGCATTCAGGATGCGTTCGACGGCAGAGTGCTTTATTCGCAGGGCTGCCACCTTTATAAAGACCGCACCAGCGGGCTGGCAAGAGCCAAAGACCGTCTGGCAGAAGCGGAAATCGTCGCTGAACAATCCGATCTCGTGATCCTTTGCCTCGGGCTCGATGCTTACATCGAAGGCGAAGAGGGCGACGCCGGCAATGAGTTTTCTTCGGGCGATAAGCTCGATCTGTTTCTCCCCGAACCGCAGCGTCTGCTGCTGGACAAGATCATGGACAAGGGCAAGCCCACCATCGTCATCACCGCGGCGGGCAGTGCGATCAATGTCGAGGCTGACTGCGATGCACTCGTTCACGCATGGTATGCCGGACAGTTCGGCGGCAAGGCTCTCATGAATCTGCTGACGGGCAAAACCGATTTCTCGGGCAAACTCCCCGTCACATTCTATGAATCCGCAGAAAAACTCCCCGACTTCTGCGATTACTCCATGTCAAACCGCACTTACCGCAATGTCACCGACAATGTGCTTTATCCGTTCGGCTTCGGTCTTTCCTATGCGAAAACCGTCTGCTCGAATCTCAAAGCTGATGGCATAAACGTCACACTCGACATCACAAACACCGCCGATTTCGACACCGAAGAAGTTGTGCAGCTGTATATCAAGGACGATGCGCCCTGCGCCGTCAAAAATTACAGCCTGTGCGGTTTCAAGCGCGTGGCTCTGGCAGCAAAGGAAACCAAATCCGTTTCGTTCACGCTTGCACAGTCCGCATTTGAATCCGTCGATGAAAACGGCGTCCGCGCAATCCGCGGCAAACAGTACACGCTCTTTGCAGGCACGGGTCAGCCCGATGCCATCACCGAAAAACTGAGCGGTTCCAAATGCCTGACCACACAGATGATTCTGTGAGTATCATACAAAATGGAGGTTTTTTTCGCATGAAAGAATTTTTCAGCATCGGCAAGATTCCCTTTGAGGGCAAAGATTCCACCAACCCGTTCGCGTTCAAGTACTACAATCCTGACGAAATTGTAGACGGCAAACCCATGCGCGAACAGCTCAAGTTTGCACTTTCATGGTGGCACACCATGGGCGGCGACGGCACCGATATGTTCGGCTGCGGCACCACCGATAAGACTTGGGCAGAATCTGATCCCGAAAAGCGCGCAATCGCAAAGGTCGATGCGGCATTCGAGCTCATGGAGAAGCTTTCTATCGACTACTACTGCTTCCACGACCGCGACCTCTCCCCTGAATACAGCACCCTGGCTGAATCCAACGAGAAGCTCGCAAAGGTTGTTGATTACCTCGAAAAGAAGCAGAAGGAAACCGGCAAAAAGCTCCTCTGGGGTACCGCAAAATGCTTCGACCACCCGCGTTATATGCATGGCGCAGGCACTTCTCCCTCTGCTGACGTTTTCGCATACGCTGCTGCTCAGATCAAGAAAGCTCTGGAAGCAACTGTGAAACTCGGCGGCACCGGATATGTTTTCTGGGGCGGCAGAGAAGGCTATGAAACCCTGCTGAACACCGATATGGGTCTGGAGCTTGACAACATGGCTCGCTTGATGAGAATGGCTGTTGATTACGGCAGAAGCATCGGCTTTACGGGTGACTTCTACATCGAGCCGAAGCCGAAGGAGCCTACCAAGCATCAGTATGACTTTGATACCGCGACCGTCCTCGGGTTCCTCCGTAAGTACGGTCTGGACAAAGACTTCGAGATGAACATTGAAGCAAACCACGCAACGCTTGCACAGCACACCTTCCAGCATGAACTGAATGTTGCTCGTACAAACGGCGTGTTCGGCTCCATCGACGCAAACCAGGGCGACGTTCTCCTCGGTTGGGATACCGACCAGTTCCCCACCAATGTCTACGAAACCACAATGTGCATGTATGAAGTAATCAAAGCCGGCGGCTTCACCAACGGCGGTCTGAACTTCGATGCAAAAGCACGCCGCGGATCCTTCACCATGGAAGATATCTTCCTCTCCTACATCGCCGGTATGGATGCCTTCGCACTTGGCTACAAGGCAGCACGCAAGCTGATGGAAGACGGAAGAATCGAAGGATTCATCGCTGACCGCTATGCATCCTGGAAGACCGGCATCGGTGCAGATATCATCTCCGGCAAAGCGACCCTTGCTGACCTCGAAGCTTACGCGCTCCAAAAGGGCGAAGTTACTGCTTCTCTCTCCAGCGGCAGACAGGAAATGCTTGAATCTATTGTAAACAACGTCCTGTTCAGCCTCTGATCATCATTATCGGTTCGTTTCACGCAGCAAAAATCACTCGCAGCGTGATTCAATAAAACATATCTATGGAGGATTTATTATGAAAAAGGTTGTATCCGCACTGGCAGCACTCACCATGCTGCTCACCTTCACCGCCTGCGACAATGGTTCTTCCAACCCAGGCACCACTGATTCCTCTTCCGTTGCTGACTCCAGCAAGGTTGATGAGTCCTCTGCTGATGAGTCCAAGCCCGACGATAAGGGCGGCGACAAGCAGGTGATCAATCTGTGGTCTTTCACCGATGAAGTTCCGAACATGGTCAAGAAGTATCTGGAAATGAACCCTGATTTCGCTGCAAAGTATGAAGTCAAGGAAAACATCACTCCTACTACTGATGGTCTGTATCAGCCTGCTCTCGACCAGGCTCTGCTCGGCGGCGGCGACAGCGCACCTGATATGTACTGCGCAGAGGCTGCTTTCATCATGAAGTATTCTCAGGGCGACCAGAAGGACTTCGCTGCTACTTACGCTGAACTCGGCATCGACGATCCTTCCAAGAAGGCTGCTGACGCTGAAATCGCTCAGTACACCATCGATATCGGTTCCAGAGACGGTGAGATCGTTGCTCTCGGCTATCAGGCTACCGGCGGCGCATTCATCTATCGTCGTTCTCTCGCTAAGGAAGCTTTCGGCACCGATGATCCTGCTACCATCCAGAAGGAAATCGGCCCGGGCTGGGATCAGTTCTGGAAGGCTGCTGACAAGCTGAAGGCAAAGGGCTACGGCATCATCTCCGGTGACGGCGACCTCTGGCATGCTGTTGAAAACTCCTCTGAAAAGGGCTGGGTTGACGGCAACAAGCTCGTCATCGATGAAAAGCGTCTCGAATTCATGGATCTCTCCAAGAAGCTGAAGGACAACGATTATCACAATGATACCGTTGACTGGAAGGATGCTTGGTTTGCTGATATGAAGGGTGAGGGCACCAAGCCGATCTTCGGCTTCTTCGGTCCTGCTTGGCTGATCAACTACACCATGGGCGAGAACTGTGGCGGTTCCAAGATCGGCGAAGGCACCTACGGTGACTGGGCTGTCTGCGCACCTCCTGTCGGCTTCTTCTGGGGCGGCACCTGGCTGCTCGGCAACAAGAACTCCGATGTTAAGGAAGGCGTCGGCGAGATCATTGAGTGGGTCACCCTCGACACCTCTGAGACCGGTCTGCAGTACATGTGGGCAAACGGCACCTACAGCGATGCAGGTACCAAGGACGCTGTTGCTTCCAACGTCGTTATGAAGAAGTCCGATGGTAAGATCGACTTCCTGAACGGTCAGAACATGTTCGATGCTTTCGTCGAAGGCAACAAGTACGCAAACGGTAAGAACCTGACCCAGTACGATGAGCAGATCAACTCCCTCTGGCGTGACCAGGTCCGTGCATACACCTCCGGTCAGAAGTCCAAGGATGACGCTGTCAAGGACTTCAAGCAGATGGTTGCTGATGAACTCGACCTCGACATCGACTAATTCTTTTTTCGCACCAAACCCTGTTTTATCCCTGTAATGTAATATTTAACCGCAAGAAGGAGCAGACATTCCCCCCGTCTGCTCCTGACGGCGGTCAAAAAACGAAAGGGGGCGTTTCCCTTGAGAAAAGCAACTCAACTGAAGGGACTTTCCAACGCCAAATATGGATATCTGTTCAGCATTCCCTTCATCCTCGCATTCCTGATTTTCTCCATGTATCCCACGTTCTATACGTTTATTCTCGGCTTCACTGACTGTCAGGGTGCCGGAAACAACGATTGGCATATTCTCTCAGGAGATCTGTTCCAGAACTTTACAAAAGTTCTGAACAACGGCACATTCAAAACCTCAATGAAAAACACGGTCGTGATCTGGATGCTCAACTTCGTGCCGCAGATCACACTTGCTATGGTGCTTACGGCTTGGTTCACTGCAAGACGTATCTCTGTCAAAGGACAAGGTTTCTTCAAGGTCGTGTTCTATATGCCGAACATCATCACGGCTGCGACCATTGCAATTTTGTTCAGCACACTGTTCGCTTATCCTGTCGGTGCTGTCAACGATTTCCTCGTTTCCACGGGTATCCGCGATACAGCCTATTACTTCGATAACCACAAGTGGGCAGTAAAACTTTTGATTGCGTTTATTCAGTTCTGGACATGGTATGGCTACACCATGATTATCCTGATTTCCGGCGTTCTCGGTATCTCTCCTGATATCTATGAAGCTGCTGATATCGACGGCGCAAACGGTGTCCAGACTTTCTTCATGATTACAATCCCCAACCTCAAAACCATCCTGCTTTACACTCTCGTAACAAGCTTGATCGGCGGTCTCAATATGTTCGATATTCCGAAGATCTACCTGAACGGTGGTCCTGACAACGCTTCGATCACAGCGAACGTCTTTATCTACAATAAGGCGTTTACGGGCAAAAACCAATATAACCAGGCAGCTGCAGCCAGTATGATCATGTTTGCCATCATAGCGGTCTGCTCAGCGTTCATATTCTTCATCATGCGTGATAAAGAGGAGATCGCCAACCAGAAAAAGATGAAGGCAGCAAAGAAAGCAGCAAAAGCGAGAAAGGCAGGGTTTGACAATGGGTTCTAAAAAAAGCGTTGGCGCGATCGTTTATAAGTGTTTTCAGTATCTCGTCTGCATCCTGCTGACGCTTATCTGCATCATGCCGTTCGTCATCATGGTCATCAACTCGACACGTAACACTGGTCAGATTCAATCCCATGCAATCTCCCTGATTCCTTCCACCCACCTGAAAGATAATTTCGTCGCACTGACCGGTAAGAACTTCAACCCGTTGATCGGTTTCATGAACTCCTGCATCATTTCCATCGGTGTCACCTTCTGCACCATTTACTTCTCCACGATGACTGCATTCGCACTTGTCGCTTACGACTGGAAGCTTCGTAAAGCCTTCTTTACCTTGATTATGTGCGTTCTGATGATCCCTGCACAGGTCTCCGGTATCGGTTTCTACAAATTCATGTTCAGCATTGGTTGGGCAAACAACTATGCTGCTCTGATTCTGCCGGCAATCGCTGCACCTTCCACCGTTTTCTTCATGCGTCAGTACATGATGTCATCGCTGCCTATGGAAATCCTTCAGTCTGCAAGAATCGACGGCGCGGGCGAGTTCAGAATCTTCAACCAGATCGCACTCCCGATGATGAAACCCGCTATGGCAACGCAGGCTATCTTCGCTTTCGTTTCGAGCTGGAACAACCTGTTCCTCCCGATGATCCTGCTGACTAATAAGGAAAAGTACACGATGCCGATCATGGTTGCACAGCTCAACGGCGACGCATACAGAACCGAATACGGCTCCGTTTACCTCGGTCTGACGCTCACCGTTCTGCCTCTGTTTGTTATCTACTTCCTGCTTTCAAAGTATATCATTGCAGGCGTCGCACTCGGTGGCGTCAAGGAGTAACCCCCTCTCATATCTCCTTTTTGAAGCAGAATTGAACATTTCCCCGTTCAGAAAAATACCGCCCTATGCTGCGAAGGGCGGTATTTTTCTGTCTATATGAAGTTGTATTATTCAGCATCAGATGCAGCAGCGTCCTTGAACCAGATATCGAAATCTGTATCGCCTTTGATGCCGTCGATCTCACCTTTTGCTGTCGCCTGCCACACCAGGTAATCCCCTGTGTAATCCGTCTGATTCACATAATGTGCAAGCCATACCGGACGGTTTTCCTCGTTTGTCCAGACACGCTGAAGCGGTTCTTTCGAGCTGTAAAGCATCGCACCATAGCCCATGCGGTCAGCCTCACGCGCAAAAACATCAAACAGATGGTTCAGATCATGCAGGCTCATCTTATACTCCTGAAATGTCGAGAAGTCTTCCCAGTCCAGCACCAGCGGGAAATCAAGCTGTGTGCCTGCAAGTTTTTCTTCCATCCATGCAGTCTGTTCGAGCATCGCTTCCTCGGTGTTGGCGGTGGAGTAGAAATATACGCCGACCTTTAGTCCTGCCGCCTTTGCCGCTTCCAGATTCTTCGTGAAATACTTGTCCTCTTGAATTTTCCCCTTTGACGTATTAGCGATGCGCAAAATCACAAAACTGCATCCCGCCTGTTTCACCGCTTCAAAATCCACTTCGTTTTGCCATGCAGAAACATCAATGCCGAACGCCCGATTCTCACCCGCATACTTCTTGCAGAAATCGGAGAACGAAACGGTCTGCGTCGGTGAGAGTGTTGTGCGTTTATCAATCACGCGAATTTTCACCGTCAGCGATGTCGTGTTGCCCGACGCATCTGAAAGCGTCACTTGCAGCGGATAAATACCCATCTGGAAAACATCGACATCACCATGATAGGTCACAGAGACATCCGCGTCATAATTGTCAGCATACCCGATATAATCTTTGATGGAAAAAACATCGCCGACCAAATGCTGCGCACCTGTTCCGTCGTTGAGCACGATCGGCGGTGTCATATCGGCAACGGTGTACTTCACGTTTTTCTCGTAGATCTTGCCCTGAAACACCACGCGAACTTTCACATACTGCGCACCAAGTTCATCGGTGGAGAGCCATTCGCCCTCCAGCACTGTGCCGTTCGTCTCTGTCACGAGTTCATCCGCACGCATCTTCGCAAAAACGTCGATACGAGGCTTGGTTTTCAGCGTGAGTTCTGCGGGCAAATCGGTATATACCTGACGGTCTGAAACCAAAGTCTCCGCAGTCGTCGTCACTACGGGAAGCGTCGTCTCTGCCGTCGTCGTTTCCACAGCAGGAGTCTCATCCACGGTATCAATCAGTTTTGGGTGAAAATCGGTGAGCTGCACTGCAACCGCGGCACCGGCACCGATCAGAACCGCCGCGACTCCACCGAGCACATATCCTTTTTTCAGTTTGAATTTCTTCTTTTTTTTCATGGTTCACAACCTCATCAAAGATTCGGGGACAGTCATACAAATTGATTATATCATAAATGATGCAAAAAAGCAAGCGTTTTATGCGCGAAAAGCCCATATCAAAAGTCTTTGCCGCACTTTTGATATGGGCTTATTGGTTGTCATAGTTTTTTTCAGTTTTTGACACTGTGCATCGGTGCAGGAATACGGCCGCCGCGTGCAATAAATCTATCTGCACTTTCACGGCGAATCGGCATCACAGGACCCGAACCGAACAGACCGCCGAAATCGAGCATATCGCCCTCTTTTTTGCCGATTGCAGGAATCACGCGCACAGCTGTTGTTTTGTTGTTCACCATGCCGATTGCCGCCTCATCTGCAATGATGGCAGAGATCGTGGAAGCAGGCGTATCGCCGGGAATCACGATCATATCGAGACCTACGGAACAGACCGCTGTCATCGCTTCCAGCTTTTCAAGTGACAATACACCTGACACCGCCGCGTCGATCATGCCGGCATCTTCCGAAACGGGAATGAATGCACCCGACAATCCGCCGACACTGGACGAAGCCATGACACCGCCCTTTTTGACCGCATCGTTGAGCATCGCCAAAGCCGCCGTCGTGCCGTGCATTCCGCAGACAGAAAGCCCCATGCCTTCGAGAATATGCGCCACCGAATCGCCAACAGCAGGTGTCGGTGCAAGAGAGAGATCAACAATGCCGAACGGTACACCGAGCATCGCAGAAGCGCGTGTGCCGACAAGCTGACCCATACGTGTGATCTTGAATGCCGTCCGCTTGATGATGTCCGCAAGTTTGTCAAGCGATGCATCGGGGTATTTTTCAATCGCGGCACGAACGACACCGGGACCCGACACACCGACATGAATCTCGCAGTCAGGCTCACCGACGCCATGAAACGCTCCCGCCATAAACGGATTATCCTCAGGTGCGTTGCAAAGCACCACCAGTTTGGCAGGGCCCATGAAATTCTTGTCCTGCGTTTGCACAGCCGCTTCCAGCACCACATCGCCCATCATCCGCACAGCATCCATGTTAATGCCCGCTTTCGTCGAGCCAATGTTGACCGAAGCACACAAATTCGTAGTTTCAGCAAGTGCCTGCGGAATCGCACGAATGAGATTCTCGTCGCCTGCACTGAAGCCCTTATGCACCAGTGCTGAAAAACCGCCGATGAAATTAACGCCTGTCGATTCCGCGGCGCGCTGAAGCGTGCGTGCCAGCAGAACGGGATCGCCGCCCTTTGCTGCCGCACAGAGCATCGCGGCGGGGGTGATCGAAATGCGCTTGTTGATGATGGGAATGCCGTATTCTGTCTCAATGCGCTCGCCTGTCGCAACGAGTTTTTCCGCTTTGTGCGTGATTTTATCATACACCTTTTCGCAAACGCGGTTCATATCCTCCGAGCAGCAATCCAGCAGCGAAATGCCCATTGTGATGGTACGGATGTCGAGGCATTCGTCCTGGATCATGCGGATCGTTTCCAGAATATCCGAGGTGTTGAGCATGAAAATCCTCCCTCTTTCAAAAAATCAAATGCGGTGCATGGAGTTGAAGATATCCTCGTGCATCGCGTGAATCGAGAGCCCAAGCTCCGTGCCAAGAGCAGTCAGCTTTGCTGAAAGATCAGCAAAATCGCAGTTTAATTCGCGGATGTCAACCAGCATAAACATCGCAAACAAATCTTGCAGCACGCTCTGCGTCACCTCAGTGACATTGGCATTGCACGCGGCACAGATACCGCTGACCTTGTGCAGAATCCCGACGGTATCGTGTCCGATCACAGTAATGACAGCTTTCATATCGTTGTCCTCCTTGATTATGATACTCTTATTATAACACATTATTTGCCGTTTGAAAAGCCTTTTGCGAGATATATTGATGAGATAGCCAAATCCGTGCTCAGCGATTGAGCAGCACCACAATGCCGATGCACACGATCAGAATCGCGGCACTGACCACAGTGACCCATACACGCGTGGATTGCTTGACTGCGGCTTTCTCCGATGCTCTCGCAAGCCCGACCTGTTCCAGCACCCGCAAAAACGGTCGGTAAAGCAGCATGACGATCGACGCATTGATGCCCGACTTCAACAGATTGAACGGCAAAAACACCGCTGTCAGCATCGGCACGATATCAGCGCGGCTCACACCCATATAAAGCGGGGAAATCAGATAATTCCACAAAAGCATGGAAACAGTCATGGCTGCCATGCCCGAGAGCAGCCCTGCCGCCGCACCGAACACATCCCTGCGCTTATGATAGATGAACGACGCAACGCACGCAAACGACGCACTCGAAAGTACATTCATCACCAAGCCGATAAGCCCCGTATCGCTGAACGGCAACTCCAGCAAAGCCGTCACAACTGCAACAGCCAATGCCGAAAGCGGTCCATACAAAAATCCTGTCAGCACAATGAAAATATCCTTCGGCTCATACTTCAGAAACATCACAACCGGAATCTTCATCAGCATCATCGCAAGAAATCCGAGGGCACTCATCAAAGCCAGCACCACAAGTTTCTTCGTGCTGACACGCCGCTGCTTCTCCATAAATAGCATCTTCCTTTCATCCGCACAAAAAAGCGCACCCATGAATGTCTCATGGGTGCGCATGGGTACAATCCATATACAGGTTTGTACGCTTCGTTTCTTCCATCCGGACTATACCGTCGGTATCGGAATTGCACCGATTCATGCTGTCACACAGCTCGCGGACTATCACCGCCGGTGAGGAATTTCACCTCGCCCCGAAACAAAATCGTTTGAGAACCGCAAAGCCTCAAGCCTCGGGTTCGTCATCCTCTGCGCCGTCATCGTCATCGGCATCATCGCTGATGCTGGGGATGATGGCATCGTAGTCAAAATCGAGATCTTCGCCGCATCCGGGGCAAACAATGCTGCCCTCCTCAAGAATGGACTCGTCGATGATAATGGTATCGTGGCAGGACGGGCATTCCACCTCATACTGCGCTTCCTCATCGGGATCGCCGAGATAGTCGATGTCATCGGGGTCAATCACTCTGCCGATCTGATAATCGTCGTCATCAAAAGGCGCAAAGCGAGCAAAACAGTCGTCGTCATCGTCATCGTCATCCTCGTCGTCGTCGAAGTCATCCTCGTCGTCATCGTCATCGTCGCAGTAGAGGTCTTCCTCCACAGAGCCCAGATCCTCGTCAAGGATATCGCACAGCTCCGTGATCTCATCAAGCTGGGACTGCAAATCATCAATATAGATTGCCATTTCCTCCATGACTTCTGCCATCTGGGCAATCGCCTTGCCTTCCTTGGTGGTGGTATCCAGTTCCATACCAGCCATCAGGCCTTTCATATATGCGATTTTTTCAGTCAGTTTCATGCGTTTCTCCATCCTTTCCGATGCCGCTGCAAAGATTTGCGGGTTTCTTAAAAATTATGCGCGTTCCATGTACTCGCCGGTACGAGTATCAATGCGGATCATGTCGCCCTCGTCGATGAACAGCGGCACTCTGATCTCAGCACCGGTTTCGACGATAGCGGGCTTGGTTGCATTGGTAGCGGTGTTGCCCTTGAAGCCGGGTTCGGTCTTGGTGACCTGAAGCTCGACAAAGAAAGGAGGCTCAACGCCGAACACATTGCCCTTATAGGACAGAACCTTCACTTCCATTTCTTCCTTGACAAATGCGAAGCTCGGACCAAGAACGTCCTTGCTGATCGGCACCTGCTCATAGGATTCGAGATCCATGAAGTAGTAAAGATCGCCGTCGTTATAGCTATACTGCATATCCTTGCGCTCAACATAAGCGGTGGGGAACTTTGCGGTGGGGTTGAAAGATGTTTCGACAACAGCACCCGTGATGACGTTCTTATACTTGGTGCGGACAAAAGCTGCACCCTTGCCGGGCTTTACGTGCTGAAACTCAACAACCTGAACGACCTGGCCATCCATTTCAAAAGTCATACCGTTGCGAAAATCGCCTGCAGAAATCATAAATCTAAACCTCCAAATTTTTCAGATGAAATTCATCCGTTCCATATAGTTACATTCTACACTATCTTTGGCGATTTTGCAATACCCTGCGGCAAAAAATGCGCTCCTGCCTAGTTATTTTCTGTTTCTCGGCGGATATTTAAGCGGATTGCACAATAGGAAACGAGGCGTCTGAGACAAGAAAAGGGCGGATCTCCGCTTGAGAAATCCGCCCGTTTTGTCAATTATTTTTTCGCTGTATCTGTTGCATTTTCCTGTTTGCCGCGCATCTTGATCAGCATGAGCAGACAAAGCATCAGCACGAGCGAGCCGCCCAGAATCACAAAAACATTCTGCACAAATCCCGCCGCGAGATATCCGACTGCACACACACCTGCCACGGTAAATGCATACGGAAGCTGTGTGGAAACGTGATTGACATGATCGCACTGTGCGCCTGTTGATGCCATGATCGTGGTGTCGGAGATCGGGGAGCAATGGTCGCCGCAGACTGCGCCTGCCAGACAAGCCGAAATGCAGATGATGACCATCGAAGGAATCGCTCCGCCGTCGGCAACCGCTGCCAGATCGGAGCTGAACACAGAGGTGACGATCGGAATGAGAATGCCGAATGTGCCCCATGAAGTACCCGTTGCAAACGCAAGCGCAACAGCCACCACGAACAGCAGCACAGGCAGCAGCACACGAATCGCCGTGGCACTTTCCACCACACCCGAAACGAATACGCCTGCTTGCAGCATATCATCACCTGTCATGGTTTTGAGTGTCCATGCGAAGGTGAGAATCAGAATTGCGGGAACCATTTGCTTGAAGCCTTCAGGAATCGACTCCATGCACTGTCCAAAGGTCAGCACCTTGCGGCAGATGAAATACAGGATAATGAGAATCAGCGCACCCAGCGAGCCGAGTGCCAGACCTACGGAAGCATCACAGTTTGCAAAGGCGTTGATGAAGCTTTCGCCGCTGAAGAAGCCGCCCGTATAAATCATGCCGACGACACAGAGCGCGATCAGCACGAGAACGGGCAAAATCAGATCAATGACCTTGCCGCGTGTGGTGACAGGCGCATCATCCTGCGCATAAACGCGCTTGCCTGTGGTGAACAAATCGCCGTTTTTCGCGTTGACCTCATGTTTTTTCATCGGACCGTAGTCGATATCGGTCGAAGCAATGAAAATCACCATTGCGATGGTCAGCAGCGCGTAAAGGTTATAGGGAATCGTCTGGATGAACAGCGAAATGCCGTTGACGCCCTCGACAGTGCCCGCCACAGCAGCCGCCCACGAGGAGATCGGAGCGATGATGCAGACAGGCGCGGCGGTCGCGTCGATGAGATAAGCCAGTTTTGCACGCGAAATATTGTGCTTGTCCGTGACAGGGCGCATGACCGAACCGACCGTCAGGCAGTTGAAATAGTCATCGACGAAAATCAGCACGCCGAGACCGAATGTCGCAAGCGAAGCACCCTTGCGGCTGTGAATATGTGTGGCAGCCCATTCGCCGTAAGCACGGGAACCGCCCGCCTTGTTCATCAGCACCACGATGATGCCCAGCACCACGAGGAAAATCAGAATACCGACGTTATAAGCATCGGAAAGGTTGACAATCAAGCCCTTTTCGACAACTGCCTCAAACATTCCCTCAAAGCCGCCGCCCGATGCGATGGTGAAAAGCAGACCGCCTGTCAGAATGCCGATAAACAGCGAGGAATATACCTCTTTCGTGATGAGTGCGAGGCCGATTGCCACCACCGGCGGCAGCAACGACCACAGCGACCCGACAGCCCCCGAAATCGGTGCCTGAATGGCGCAGAGAATGATGAAAACCACCACGATCCCTGCAAAAATCAATTTGCTCAGATACTTTTTCATGAAACGACATACACCCCTTTTGATTTTGTCCTCTGCGCATCCGCAAAGCACATGATTTCATATTTTACCACAAAATCCGACAAAAGTCAATCATTATTTATACCAGATTCACAAATAGTGCGTTATACACAAGAAATAAATATGTGCATTGTGCAGATTCACGATATGTCGTTTCGCTTTCGCACAGGCAGCGGAATTTGAGCAAAAATCACGGCGGCAAACACCAAAATGCAGCCTGTCAGTTCCCTGATGGTCATGCGCTCGTGCAGAATCAGCGCACCCGAAATCGCCGCAAACACCGATTCCAGACTCATCAGCAATGTTGCGATGGTCGGGTCGGTGTCGCGCTGCCCGAGAATTTGCAGCGTATATGCCGCACCGCAGGACATCACACCCGTGTAAAGCAACGTCAGCCGTGCATTCCAGAGTGCCGAAACCGTCGGCGATTCAAACAAAAGCATCGGCACCAGAGTGATGAGCCCCGCTGTAAAAAACTGCACGCAGGACATCATCACGCCGTTGACATTTTTGCCGACAAAATAATCGATCACGAGAATGTGCAGCGAAAAGAACACCGCACAGAGCAGCACCAGCCAATCCCCCGCCGACACCGAAAACGACTCATTCACACAGAGCAGATAGAACCCGACCACCGCGCCCGCGATGCACAGCCACAGGATCTTTGGTATCTGTTTGTGCGCAAACACGCCGAAAAGCGGCACAATGACGATATACAGCGCGGTGATGAACCCTGCTTTGCCCGCCGTCGTTTTGCTGATGCCGAACTGCTGCAAATTCGACGCAATGGTATATACCACACCGCAGGCGATGCCGCCGATCACCGAATTCTTTGTCTGTACGCGTTTTTCGTCTTTGCTCATTGCCGCGTGCGATGGGCTTTGCCGCGTAAAAAAAATAGTGACGGGAATCAGCACCACTGCACCAATCAGCGTGCGCACCGCACCAAAAGTAAAAGGTTTCACATAATCCATGCCTGCACTTTGCGCCACAAACGCCGTACCCCAAATCAGGGCAGTGACCAAAAGCATCAGATTTCCGCGCATTTTCCTGCTCATGCTATGCCTCCCGACATCCGATTTTGCTCGATGATTATGTTATTATACCACACGCACGCCGAAAATGCAAGCACCGCCTGTCTATGGGCAAAAAAAGTCCCCCGCCGAAGCGGAGGACTTTTCTTCATGTGAAATCATCGCCAAAACGCGGTTATCGAATCATTCCAGACCTGCAACCTTGCGCAGAATCTTGGAGACATCCGCTGCATTGATGGTGTTATCCTGATTGACATCAGCATTGATCTTGCCCTGTTCTTTAACATCAACCGTGGTATCGCTGGATGCCATACGGCTGGCGAGGATCGCATCAGAAACGGTGATCTTGCCGTCGCAGTTGGTATCGCCAAGCAGAGAAGCCTGCACAGGCTTAGTGGTCGAGGTTGTGGTGGTCGAAGTTGTGGTCTTGGTGGTGGTAGTGGTGGTCGTTGTGGTAGTGGTCTTGGTGGTCTGCGTGGTGCCGCTGGAACCATCCATGTGCAGCACAACCTTGTCGATGACGACACTATTACCGTGCGGCCAGAAGACCATACCCTTAATGGTCGCACCAACGTTGGAAGGAACGGTATAATCCACAGAAACCTGCTTGCTCGAAGGAACCGTCACACCCGTGAAATCTTTCTGTACCCATTCGCCGTTCCAGGTGCCGAATGCACCGGAAGCCTCGGTATCGCTGGACTTGACAGTGAAGTACATGGTAACGGACTTTGCACCCTGCGGGCTGAATTCAACGTAGTTGTTCATCTCGTCGTCATCGCCCATTTCAGTCTGCTGCTGGACATCTTTGCCAACGGTCAGGACAACGTCGTTGCCGCCGGTAGAGCCGCCGTTATCCTTCGTGGTTGCTGTAGTGCCGGTAGTGTTGTTACCGCCGCCGCTGCCCATGTGCAGCACGACCTTGTCGATGACAACACTGTCACCGTGCGGCCAGAAAACCATACCCTTAATGGTCGCACCAACGTTGGAAGGAACGGTATAATCCACAGAAACCTGCTTGCTCGAAGGAACAGTCACGCTCGTGAAGTCTTTCTGTACCCATTCGCCGTTCCAGGTGCCGAATGCACCGGAAGCCTCGGTATCGTTGGACTTGACAGTGAAGTACATGGTAACGGACTTTGCACCCTGCGGGCTGAATTCAACGTAGTTGTTCATCCCGTCGTCATCGCCCTTTTCAGTCTGCTGCTGGACATCTTTGCCGACAACCAGAACGACGTCATCGGAAGAACTGCTGCCGCCGCCGGGAGTGGTGGTAGTGGAGGTAGTGGTCTGCGTGGACTGTGTGGTCTGGGAAGGCGTGGTCGCGGGAGGATTGCTATTTCCGCCGCCGCCAAGCTCGACCTGCTTCACACCTTCGATCGAGGTAACGGTAGAACCGGTCTTATACTTGTGATACAGACCTGCTGCTGCACCGACGAGAGCTGCGTTATAGTCGCAGGCGACCTCGTTGCAGACATAATCGTTCATGTTGTCCTGATAGCTACCGCCGGCATCGCTCGGGCCGCCGACCAGTGCGCCGACCAGAACGTGACCGTTCGGGCTGTATGCTGCGTAAGCACCTTCCGAACCATTGAATTCGCCGTAGCCGCTATAGCCGGATGCTGCTCTGTGGTGTGCGTTCTTTGCCGAATTGCTTGCAAAGCCGCAAACAAAACAGGTATTTGCAGGGTTCTGACCGAGCAGATAGTTCATCTGACCCTTGCAAAACTCAGCGTAGTTGCCTTTGCCGAACTTGTCAGCGATCATAGCAGTGGTCTGGAATGCGCAGTTCAAACGTGCGCTGCCCCACTTATCGAGGAACATATAGCCGCCGCCGTTTGCTTTCTGGTTCATCCAGCCGGTTGCACCGGACCAGTCGCCCGTTGCTTCGCCAAGGAGGCAGGCTGCACCAAGTGCAACGTTTTCCCAGCCGTGAATCCAGCCCTGATACTGTTCCTGCTTGCTCTTGAGGTCGTTCAGATAATTCTGTTCCTTGGTTGCAAGATACAGAACACCTGCTGCGAAGCACTGCTCGTCCTTGCAGGATTTATTGCTGTAGAAACCGTTCGCCGCCGGTGTATCAATGCGGTTGGAATTGGTGGAGTAGCTGTAGAGTGCTTTGGCAAGAGACAGCGACTCAGTATCACCAAAGTTCAGATAATCGAATGCCAGAGCGGATGCATAGTCAGCAGCGATATCAGCAGCACCGCCGTCCGACCAGAACATTTCTCTGCTTCCCTGCTTCTCAGGGGGACCCCAGTAAGCGTGATCCTGATCGCCGTTGCCCTTCTGATACAGAATGCTGGAAACATTGTTTCCGTTCTTCTTGACGGACTTCTTGAAGAACTCGGTGAAGTGCTTGGAGATCTTCTTGAAGTGCGCGGTCAGACCAAGGCTGTCGAAATCTTCTTTGTACTCGTAGTAAGTCCAGCCGAGTGTCATTGCAGTGTAGCCCTGCGGGAGACCGAACATTGCGTGGTCACCTGCATCATGGAAGCCGCCGGGAACCTCATCGGAGGTGTGGCAGTTGCCGCGCCAAGACAATGCACCGACGGATTCAACGTCGCTGCCGCACATATTGGCGTCGTAGAAATAGAGCGAATACTGAAGCAGCTTTGCGTAGTTGTCAGAATCCGCTGCGCCCGCGGAAAGCATCGGCGTGCTGCCACCCGAAATGTTCAGCGAGCTTGAGGTGAGTGCGGCGCCGAGGCAAACGGCGCCAAGTTTCTGGATGAATTTGGTTTTCATAAAATTACCCCTCTCATTCATTTTTTGCCCTCTCGTTTTCCGGACATATCAATCCAGTATCTTCATTATATCCCAAAACTCTCCGTATTATATTGACATTCTATGAACAAAGCGTGAATAGTCGATGAAGCAATAGAAAACTTTTCATCTTGATTTTGTGCATTGTGCTAGTTTTCCGATGAAATCATAACTTTATTGCTGAATAGTTGTATCAAATTGTGATATCGCTAACTGATATACGCAGTAACGAAGAAAAATCAAGCAGATACGAAAGAAATATACTTGGAGGCAAATCAACGCAAATACTACAGAGAGTAGATTTTTCATAAAAATTGCGCCCCCTCTTTCGAGGAAGCGCATTGCCCGCAAAATAGAAAATCCGAAACATTTCTGTTTCGGACTTCTTGCACGACGAGAATATTTCCCCGCCGCGTATTGGAGCGGATTACGAGGCTCGAACTCGCTACCTCCACCTTGGCAAGGTGGCGCTCTACCAGATGAGCTAAATCCGCATTGTGGTGCCTCCGATCGGAATCGAACCAATGACACGGGGATTTTCAGTCCCCTGCTCTACCGACTGAGCTACAGAGGCAAGTAAAACAGAGCGACCTGGATGAGACTCGAACTCACGACCTCCGCCGTGACAGGGCGGCGTTCTAACCAACTGAACTACCAGGCCATACTCCCTGTCGCTTCGAGGTGACTTCGTTTCCCTCACGCGACTATGTTATTATACTCCATCCTATCCGAAAAGTCAACCCTTTTTTTCAAAAAAAATCGACTTTGTTGATTTCGCGTGTATCATTCACATTTCGCGGCGAGAATTTAGTGAATTTCATATCAATTCAGTCCATTCTCGCCGTTTTTCCGAAAGAGCTGCATCACGGCAAGCTTCAGCGGCGCAAACGCCCTCGATGAAAGCGTTGCATCTTTGTCGAGCAGTTCCCGTGCCGCCGCCTGTGTTTCCTCCAACAACGGCATATTGCCGGAAAATGCCGCCTGCATCAGCGGGGGCATTCCATGCTGTGCCGCGCCGAAAAAGTCTCCGGGGCCGCGAAGACGCAAGTCCTCCTCGGCGATCTCAAAGCCGTTTGTCGTGCGGCTCATGATCTTCAGACGTTCTCTTGCATCCTCGTTTTTGCTCTCCGTCACGAGGATACATGTGCTCTGTACGCTGCCTCTGCCCACACGCCCGCGAAGCTGATGAAGCTGCGCCAGCCCGAAACGGTCGGCATCCTCAATGAGGATCACCGTTGCATTCGGCACATCCACACCGACCTCGACCACCGTTGTGCAGACAAGCAGGTCAATCTCATGTGCTTTCATCTGCGCCATGACGGATTCTTTCTCCTGTGCTTTCATCCGCCCATGCAGCAGCCCGACGCGATACTGTGAAAATGCACCTGTTTTCAGCTTTTCCGCATATGTTTCCGCTGCCTGAAGATTCTCCATCTGCTCCGAATCCTCGATCATCGAGCAAACCAGATATGCCTGCTCCCCTGCGTCCAGATGCTGCCTGATAAAACCGTATGCACGTTCCCGATATCCGCCCGTGACGGCAAATGTCTGAATCGGCAGACGACCTTTCGGCAGTTCCTTTAATAGTGTGATGTCCAGATCGCCGTAGATGATCAGTGCGAGGGTGCGCGGGATCGGAGTTGCCGACATGACCAGTTTGTGCGGATGTCCGCCCTTTTCCGCGAGTGCAGCACGCTGTCCCACGCCGAAGCGGTGCTGTTCATCGGTGATGACAAGCCCAAGATTCGCAAATGCAATGTCGCCCTGAATGACCGCGTGTGTCCCGACGATCACCTGCGCGGTGCCGTCTGCGATTTTCGCCTTGATTTCGCGCTTTTCCTTCGCTTTTGTCGAGCCGGTGAGCAACAGCGGCGTGATGCCAACAGGCGTGAGAAAATCGGTGAGGGTTTGCAGATGCTGCTGCGCAAGAATCTCTGTCGGTGCCATGAGAACGGTCTGGAAGCCGTTTTGCGCCGCAAATGCCGCTGCTGCTGCCGCAACAACGGTCTTGCCGCTGCCGACATCGCCTTGCAGCAGCCGATTCATCGGGCGTGATTCACACAAATCTTTTATTATGACGTCGATCGCCGCCTGCTGTGCGCCCGTGAGCGCAAACGGCAAGCCCTGATAGAACGCATCCATCGGGGTGTCAGCCGACATGGCAGGTGCATTCATCGAGCGGCTGCGCTGCCGAAGCATCATCGTGCCAAGCTGAAACAGCAGCAGTTCCTCAAATGCCAGCCGATGTCTCGATGCATCCAGTTCTTCTGGTGAAGCGGGGCGATGGATGCCGTGCAGCGCATCGGTGAGCGGCAAAAGATCGTAACGCGCAAGCAGATCAGCGGGCAGAGTCTCCAGTTCGTCACGGTCGAGAAACGTCAGCGCCTTCTGAATATTCGTGCGCATCATCGTGGAAGTGAGCCCGACCGTCTGCGGATAAACAGGCTGCAAAAGCAGCGCATTTTCGACCTTTTGCAGCACAGGCGACCGCATCTCGCGGCGTGTGAAGCCGCCCAGCACCTTTCCGTAGGCAAAATATGCCTCCCCGACCTGCATAGCGCGAAACGTATAGGGATTGTTATATAGAGAAATAGTAAAATCCGATTCGCCGTCGGTGCAGATCAGCGTGAAAATGGCGAGTTTGCTGTTGATATGGGCTTCAGGCATTTTGCGAACCACGGTACATTTCACCGCAGCAGTTTCCCCTGCGGGCACCTCCGAGATCAGTGCAGGATGCATGAAATCAATGTAGGTGCGCGGAAAATGGTGCAGCAGTTCATAGGGAGTGTCAATTCCCATTTTGTGATACAGCTTTGCACGCTTCTCACCCACACCTGCGAGCGTTTCGATCTGCGCATAGAGTTCGTTGCTCATCGCGTCACCTGCTCAATGAAGCCGCCGCCGATGACTCGTTCACCCTGATAGATCACGGCGGACTGCCCGCGGGTCATGGCACGCTGCGAATTGGAAAAAGTCAGTTTTGCGTGATTTTCGGGCAAGAATTCCAGTATAGTCTCCGATTCACTGCGACTGTATCGCACCTTTGCAGTCAGGGGGAGATCAGGCAACGGTTCGGAAATCAAGCAAAAATCGCGAAGAATGCACGTATCTGCGAACAATTCCGATTCCGCACCGACATAGACACGATTCGTCTGCGCGTCCTTTTCCGTGACATAGATCGGCGCACCGACTGCCAGCCCAAGCCCTTTTCGCTGCCCGACTGTGTATCGCCAATGCCCCTCGTGCGTGCCGATCTTCTGTCCGTTCGCGTCGAGAAAATCACCTGTCTGCTTGCAAAATCCATATTTCCGTTCCAGATACCCTGCGTAGTCGCCGTCAGGGAGAAAACAGATGTCCATGCTGTCTTTCGGAATGGTCGGCAAAAGCTGATTTTTCTCAGCAAGTGCGCGGATTTCAGGTTTCTCCATACCGTTCAGCGGAAACAACGTGTATGCAAGCTGCTCCTGCGTCAGCCGATAAAGCATATAGCTCTGGTCTTTCAGCCTGTCAAAACCGCGCATCAGCTCATATTTTGCTGTCTGCTCGTTATACCGGACATCCGCATAATGCCCTGTGGCGATCTTCTCCGCACCGATTTTCCGCATATACGAAAGCAGTGCCGCAAACTTCACCGTGGGATTGCACACCACACACGGATTCGGCGTTTCACCATCACGATAGCGGTCTGCAAAATCCATAAGCACCTGCGACGAAAATGCCGCAGAACAATCCAAAACCGCATGGGCAATGCCAAGCCGATCCGCCGTGCGCTTTGCGCCTTCCACATCAGGCATGACCGCAGGATCCATCACCAAAGTCACACCATATACTGTATATCCCGCCTGCTGCAACAGATATGCCGCCGCCGCAGAATCCACACCGCCGCTCATCCCAAGCACGATTTTCATTGCAAATACGGCTCCTTTCATCCCAATATCGTCTGCACTCAGGATACTATTATATCATCCCGATCCGAAATTGTCAAGAAATGAACGTCTGCTCCGCTTTTTCCGAGTCTCCCTCTTGACATTTTCTGCTGTTTGTGGTATGCTTTATGTTGATAAGAGGGAGTAGCCTGCAAATCATGGGAAACCTGTTTGTGATTCGCGTCGTCATGCCCGATGCCAAGCGCATCCGCACGGATCATAATTGGCAAGACTTTTATCGCATCAGCGTTTCATCCCGTAACGTTCTGCTGCGATAGGGGTCTTTTTTGTTTGCCCTCTGCATTGTGGCAGGCGATGCCCAATTTTTCTGAAAGGAACGTATCTATGGAAGTTTTGTATCAAAACCTGCTGAACCTCGATTGGAAAATGATCGTCATGTGGGCGATCGGCGGCGTGCTGATTTACCTCGCCATCAAAAAGGACATGGAACCCTCCCTGCTCCTTCCGATGGGTTTCGGCGCGATTCTCGTCAACCTGCCGCTTTCGGGGGCAGTCACACAGGGCGCGGAAGAAGGTCCGCTCTCCATTTTGTATGCCGCGGGCATTGCCAATGAACTGTTTCCGCTGATCTTATTCATCGGCATCGGTGCCATGATTGATTTCGGTCCGCTGCTGTCAAATCCCTTGCTGATGCTGTTCGGCGCGGCGGCTCAATTCGGTATTTTCTTCACGCTTTGTCTTGCATCGGTGTTCTTTGATCTCAACGACGCTGCATCCATCGCCATCATCGGCGCGGCAGACGGCCCCACCTCGATCGTCGTGGCACAGAAACTCTGCTCCAATTATATCGGCCCGATCATGGTCGCCGCCTATTCGTATATGGCTTTGGTGCCCATCATCCAGCCGCCGATTATCCGACTGCTGACCACCAAAAAAGAACGCCAGATCCGCATGGAATATACTGCGCGTCCTGTCTCGAAAACCACACGCATTCTGTTCCCGATCTGCATCACCATCATCGCAGGACTGGTTGCACCCGCATCGGTCGCACTCGTCGGATTTTTGATGTTCGGCAACCTGCTGCGTGAATGCGGTGTGCTGGACAGCCTCTCGGAAACCGCACAGAAAGTGCTGGCAAATCTCGTGACCATTTTCCTCGGCATCACCATTGCCTCCCAGATGCAGGCTGAGAACTTCCTCAAACTGAACACGCTCCTGATTCTCGGGCTTGGTCTGATCGCATTCATCTTCGATACCGCAGGCGGTGTGCTGTTTGCCAAGTTCCTGAACCTGTTCCTCAAAAAGAAGCTCAACCCCATGATCGGTGCAGCAGGCATCTCGGCATTTCCGATGTCCGGTCGCGTGGTGCATAAAATGGCGATCAAGGAAGACCCCACCAACTTCATTCTCATGCAGGCAACGGGCGTCAACGTCTCAGGACAGATCGCATCTGTCATCGCAGGCGGTCTGATCCTCAATTTCTTCCTGTGAGAACCGAAAGGAGATTCAATCATGCTGTATCTTGCTGAAATCAATCCCTCTCACTTCATTGATAACCTGCGCTATATGGGGCTTGGAATGCTCGGCATCTTTATCGTCATTGGCGTTATTGCAGGACTGACCATGTTGCTCAACGCCCTGACCTCAGGGGGCACTGACAAACATGACTGACGACATCAATCGCATCCCCGCAGAGGAAACCACCCCTGCCGACGATGTTCCAAAGCTGCAAAAGCCCGTGTTTCCCACCCCGCAGGAGGACTACGCCCCCCTGCCTGATGCCATCGGTGCCGAGCAGAAAAAGCCTGTGTTTCGCATCATCACCTGCATTGTGGCAGGACTTGCTTTGCTTGCAGGCATCTTTTTGCTGTGCAGCAATCTGTTCGGACTATACGACCGCACGTTCAAGCAGCTTTCGTTCGATTACCGTGACGGCGAAACAATCGGTGAGGTCATCACAGAACTCCCCGAAAGCCGCAGCATCGAGGACAAAACCATCTCCATCACCGCCGCACGATATTCCTTCGACAGTGCCGAACAGCTCGATATTTCCGCTTCCGCACTGGAATACAGCCACAACAGCACGGAGGACAGCCTGCACGAAAAAATCGGCGTCCCGAACTGGCTGTTTTCGCAGTCGTACAATCTGCGGCAAATCGGGAATTTCTGCGAGGAAAAAAGTTTGTTCCGCTGGAAATCCACGGATGAACATTTTGTCCCCGATCTGGCAGCTATATGCTTTGCGACAGAAAGCACCGACCGCGCCGTGATTCAGTTTTACGACCACTATCACAGCGAGGTGGACGGCAAAAACTATCAATGTGAGATCTGGCTGATGGAAGAAATCGTCAGCGGACAGACCGTTTATCACACCATCTACCGCTACTATGACGGCGACAGACTGGCTGCCGTGCGCGTGGTCAAAAGCAATTCCGATTTTATGGATGTTTACGATATCAAATCCTATTCTGTCTCATGATTCCGAAAAAAACGCCGTCGGCACGATGAAAACCGTGTCGGCGGCGTTGAATTTTATATCGTGATGTACCTGCGCGGAAATGATGCTGCTCTCTTATACCGTGTTGCGATAGATGCGCAGTTCAAACACCGCACCGTGCGGCTGGGCATTCTTCACCATGAGGATGCCGTTTTGTCCCTGTATCGTCTGCTTGGCGAATGCAAGCCCGATACCGTATCCGTTCTTGGCAAAATCCGAGGACTGATAAAACCGTTCAAAAATGTGCGGCATATCCTCCGCCGAAATACCCGCGCCCGTATCGGCAATCACGATCTGTGTGTAGATGTTGTTTTCCTCTGCCGAAAGCGTCACGCATCCACCCGACGGTGTATGCTCGATGCAGTTTTTCAGAATGTTGCTCACTGCCTCGACACTGCGTTCAAAGTCGCCCTGAAACGCCGCGTTGCCGCATGATTCCGTCACGATCTCCACACCTTTTAGTTCCGCAGAGATCATCAGCGGCTCTTTCGCGGCAGAAAGCAATTCCGCACACGAAACAGGTTCTTTCCGAAATTTCACGACGCCCGCATCCAGCCTTGAAAGCTTGAGCAGTGTTTCAATCAGCCATTGCATCCGCGCATTGAGATTCGCAAGTTCTTTGACGTATTCCATGCGTTTCTCATCGGTCAGAGAATGCTTGGACAACAGATTCACGAGCAGCATCATCGAAGTCAACGGCGTGCGAAGCTGATGCGAAATGTCCTCCAGCGACATTTTCATGAACACATGAGATTCCCGAAGCTGTGTATTCTGCTCGCGCAGTTCGATGGTCAGCTTGCGCACCTCGGCATTCAGCACGCCCATTGCGCCCTCATGCGTGTCGGAAAAGAACAAAGTCTCCTCCCCATGCAGCAGCTTGTCGATCTCGTCAGCGACTGCCAGAAGCGCATTTTCCTGTGCCCGCGCCGCAAGCCGCCAGATCAGCAAAATTCCCCCTGCGGTGAACAGCAGAATCAGTGCCGCCCAAATCGAAAACAGCGCAGCCCCCACGATCCCCAGACACACAAGCAGAAGACAGATGATCCACAGTCTGCGGCACGGCATCAGTGAAAAGTCTTTCATGCGTCAACCGCCTTATATCCAAGCCCGCGCACCGTTTTGATGATGGACGGATTCTGCGGGTCATCCTCCACTTTTTCGCGCAGCCGCTTGATATAAACGGTCAGGGTGTTGTCAGTGACGAATTCCCCCGATGCCGACCAAAGTTCGTCGATCAGTCTGTCACGCGACAAAAGCTGCTCCTTGTTCGACAAAAACACCAGCAGCAGCCGATATTCCAGTGCAGAGAGGAACAGTTCCTCGCCGTTTTTGGTGACAATGCCCCGCGCCGTGTCGATGCGCAGCGATTGGCACTGCACCGACGGTATATTCATTGTCTGTCTGCGAATGGCGTTTTTCATGCGTGCGACCAATTCTCGCGGGCGAAACGGCTTGCTGATATAATCATCTGCACCCACTTCAAATCCTGCGACCGTGCAAGCTTCATCGCCCGATGCCGTCAGAAAGATCACGGGTGTCTTCGCCTGTGCCTTGATCTGAGCGCAGACCGAAAAACCGTTGCCGTCCTGAAGCGAAAGATCAAGCAGTACGCAATCAAATTTCTCGGCAGAAAAGCATGCAAGTGCATCGGACTGCCCCTTGCAGTGTATCACAGAAAAGCCATCGCCCTGCAAAAAATCCATCAGCGATTTTGCAATCAGAGTGTCATCCTCCACCAGTAAAACGCGTGTCATATATGTCTCCTCCTGCCGATTCAATACCGATATGTCGTATTATACCATATCTTCGCAGAAAAAGCAAGATTTTTCTTTTTCCTTTTTGCGCTGTCCGTGTTGACAAACCCACGTTTTTCTGATAAAATAATGATATGGTGTCTGCCTTTGCGGACGCCGCCCATCTTCAGACCAGAAAGGATCCCGCATATGAAAAAGACTTTTTCACGCATCATTTCCGCAGTCTCGGCAACAGTTTTGTCCATGACTGCCTTGATCTGCACAGCACCTGCCGATACGGCATCCGCTGCAAGCACAAAAACCCTGCTCGTGTTGGGTGACAGCATCTCTGCCGGCTACGGACTTGCAAGCGGCGATTACGGCTACTACGACTACGTTGCCGAATACGGCGGCTATACCGTTCAGAATCTTGCAGTATCCGGCGCAGACTGCTCCGATCTGCTTGCACTGCTCGAAAAGGACACCACCAAGCAGGCAGTCAAAAATGCCGACCTCATCTGCATGAGCATCGGTGCCAACGACATTCTTCAGCCCGCAAAGGAATACCTGAAAGAATTCCAGCAGGACAATCAGGGCGAAGAAGAAAGCATCACAGATATGATAAAGCGGCTGGACAAGGAGGGCAAGCTGCTGTCCGTCATCACAAAGCTGACAGGTGTGCTTCGCCCCTATATCAACGGTGTCGCTGACCGCTACGGCAATGTCTCGGAAAAAGGCACCAAACAGTATCTTCCCGAGATTGAAACGGCAGTTCGTGCCATCAACGCCAATGTGCCCGTACTGATCCAGACGATCTACAACCCCGTCGAATCCAGCGTCACCACCCTTGACGGCGAAGATCTCTCCGGCAGCTATGACGATGCACGCAAATTCGCCGCCGGACAGATCAACAAGATCAACGATCAGATCATGGCTCTGGAAAGCTTTGAAACCGTGGATGTCTATAGTAAATTCACGGGTGCAGGCTGGGTCTACGTCAACACCGCCAAAAAAGATATTCACCCCTCACCCATCGGTCACGCGCTCATCGGCGCACAGATGATGCAGCAGCTCGGCATCAAGACCACAAAATGTGAACGCATCTTCAACCTGCTCAAAGGGCTTTCCGCCGCGAATTTCAGTGCAGTGGACGGCGATGATTACCGCACGCTGATCCGGTATTCCCCTTATCGGTTCGGCGACGTTGACAACAGCGGCTCGGTGGATGCTACGGATGCCACCACAGTTCTGAAAACATATGTACAGAACATGATGGGCAAAAAGACTTCGTTCACCGCAATACAGACAGTCTGCGCATCCATCCATCGGAAAAGCTCGTTTGATGCCGCTGATGCCACCTCGATCCTGAAGTTCTATGTCCGCGGCTTCAGCAACACGAATATTTCGTGGGGCGAAGTCATGTAAGCAGCACCGCACGATCAGATCCTATGCAAATCTGAGGGAAATCCGCTGATACGGGTTTCCCTCATTGTTTTTGCAGGGTGGCTTTCTTTTCTGCCCCATATTGCATTTTTCTCCAAAGTGTGCTATAATAGAAAGGATTGATATATCAGGAAAGGAGCCGTCAAAATGTCGGCATATCTCGATAACGCAGCCACCACCAAACCATGCCGCGCCTGCATCGACGCCATGCTGAATGCACTCACCGAAACCTACGGAAATCCGTCCTCTCTGCATGGCATGGGGCTTTCGGCACAGCTTGCCGTTGATGCCGCCCGTGCGCAGATCGCAGCAGCTTTGGGCGCGGAAAAGGAATCTGTTTTGTTCACCTCAGGCGCCACCGAAAGCAACAACATGGCAGTGCTCGGCACCGCCGCACGATACGGCAAGCGTGCCAAAAAAGCAGTTGTGACCACGGTGGAGCACGCCTCTGTCCGCGCCGCATTCGATACCCTTGAAGCACAGGGCTTCAATGTGGTGCGCATTGCCCCGCAGGATAACCCCGCTGATTTCGCCGCTGCATTTGCCGATGCCGTAGATAATAATACATTTCTCGCAAGCATGATGCTTGTCAACAACGAAACAGGACACATCCTGCCCGTGAAAGAAGCGTTTGCCGCCGTCAAGCGAAAAAATCCGCAGGTCATCACACACTGCGATGCCGTGCAGGGATTTCTCAAAGTGCCGTTTCGTGCCGCCGACCTGCACGCCGACCTCATCACTGTCAGCGGACATAAGGTTCACAGCGCAAAAGGAATCGGTGCGCTGTGGCATCAAAAGGGCGTCAAGCTCGGCAGCCTGCTGCATGGCGGAGAACAGGAAAACGGCATCCGTCCGGGCACGGAATCCGTGCCGCTGATCGTGGGTTTCGGTGCTGCCGTCAAAGAAATGCGCGTGACCATCGACGAACGCCGCGCATACTGCACGACGCTCCGACAAGCGTGCATCGAACAGCTTTCGGCAATCGAGGGCGTCACGGTGCAGTCACCGATCGACGGCTCTCCGTTTATCCTGAGTTTTTCGGTGAAGGGATTGCGCTCGGAAACCCTGCTGCATTTTCTCGAAGAACGTGAGGTCTATGTCTCCAGCGGCTCTGCCTGCTCGAAAGGCAAGCAAAGCGGCGTTTTACAGCAGTTCGGTATTCCCGATCACCGTGCAGATTCCACCATCCGCGTAAGCTTTTGCGCCGAAAACACCTTAGAGGATATCCGGACACTCACAAGTCTCGTCGCCCTTGCGCATCAAACGCTGATTCACAAACGGTGACCCAAAGATACAATCGGCTGACGACCGAGTGATACTATTATAATAGAAAGAGGATTCATCATGCGAGAAATCATTCTGATCAAATACGGCGAAATGGCACTGAAAGGGCTCAACCGCAGCAGCTTTGAAGATGTTCTGCTGCGCAACATTCGCCGCCGCCTGAAATATGTGGGCAGCTTTTCCTATGCAAAGGCACAGTCCACCATTTACATCACCCCCGAGGCAGCAACCGATGAGGAATGCGCTGTGCTGCTCGATCAAGCCATGCCGCGTCTCAAAAAGATTTTCGGCATTGCAGCTTTGAGCCGTGCGCTTGCCTGCGAAAAGGATTTCGCCGATATTTCTTCCCGTGCGGTTCCATATCTGCACGATGTTCTGAGCGCAGCCAAAACCTTCAAAGTCGAGGCAAAGCGCGCCGACAAGGGCTTCCCGATGAAATCGCCCCAAATTTGTGCGGAACTTGGCGGCGTGCTGCTCTCCAAATTTCCGCATCTGAAGGTCAATGTCAACGAGCCTGAGATCACCGTGACAGTGGAAGTCCGTGACACCAACGCTTACATTCACGCCGCGAAAGAACGAGGTGCGGGCGGCTTGCCCGTCGGCACGGCAGGCAATGCGATGCTGCTGCTTTCCGGCGGCATTGATTCCCCCGTTGCAGGCTGGATGATGGCAAAGCGCGGACTGCGGGTCTCCGCAGTGCATTTTGCCGCCCCGCCCTATACCTCCGAGCGTGCACGGCTCAAGGTGGAAACACTTTGCGAAAAACTCACCCCGTGGTGCGGCAGCATGGCTTTTTACTGCGTGCCGTTCACCGAGATCCAGGAGGTGCTGCGCCGTGAATGCCCTGAGGAATTCTTCACGATCCTCATGCGCCGCCTGATGATGGAAATTGCACAGCGCATCGCTTTGCAGGATGACTGCGGCGCACTCATCACGGGCGAAAGCCTCGGACAGGTGGCAAGCCAGACCTTGCAGGCACTCACCTGCACCGATGCCGTTGCCAAAATGCCCGTCCTGCGCCCGCTGATCGGCATGGACAAAACCGAGATCGTCGATATTTCACGTAAGATCGACACATTCGAGACTTCCATTCTCCCCTATGAGGACTGCTGCACCGTGTTTACACCCCGTCACCCGAAGCTTCGCCCGAAGCTGGAGGAAATCGAGGAGGCACAGGCATCCGTGCATTGGGAGGATATGATCGCGCAGGCAGTTGCAGGTACGACCAAAAAAGTGTTCGCACAGCACGTCACGGAAAACGGCATGGATGCGTAAGAAATGCGCAAATGTTGTCGAAACTGCACGAAATCCGCAATTTTGCACCAGAGCAAATTGCGCAGATTCACCTGTTTCAACAGCCGTCATTGACGTTATATCATTTTACAGATTTACGATATCTTCACATCAAACTGCCTGTTTTTTGGAGGTATTATGAATATTCAGCAAATCGTTCAGCCCGAGTATGGTCAAAATTCCGAAGTTATGCGGGAATGCCTTGACAAAACCGTGGCAGATGTAGTAAAATTATTACTGGAACAGGGGCGTACTATATCAACTTGCGAAAGCTTGACCGGTGGGCTTCTGTCCGAACGTATTACATCTGTGGCAGGCGCATCCCAAGTCTTTGCCTTTGGAGTCTGCACCTATTCCGATGCAATGAAGCACCGTCATCTCGGTGTACCGCTCGAAACCCTTTCCAAGTTCGGCGCAGTCAGCCGCGAAACCGCTTATGCGATGGCGTATGGACTTTCGTCACGCACACAGGCGGATTTGTGCATCGCTGTGACAGGACTTGCTGGGCCGACAGGCGGAACTCCCGAAATGCCCGTTGGTACGGTGTACGCGGGCTTCGCATTCGAGAATCAGGTCGCCGCAACTCGTTTGAACCTCTGGGAACTTCCGTGGCTCGACAGAGACGGCATTCGGCATATGACTGCGAATTGCGTGTTTCACATTTCGAAACAAATCCTGCTCGCCTGAAGCTTCCACGTTATGCTTCAAGAGCAGTACCCTGTACGGAATTTCACATTGCGGCGGCTCTCGTTCATGAAAGTCAGAGCGTGCGGCATTCCGTAAAAGATGGAGGCGTTCTATTATGCAAGACCAGTTGCACAATCCCCAAGAACCAAGCTGTCCCGATGCTCCAAAGGTCGAGGCAGTATCATCCGATTTCCTTGATTCCTCCCCCGCAAGTAATTCGGATTTCGCAGCGAAATTCGACGCGGCAAGAAACAGAAAACTTCAGGGCAACGCAGGCGTACAGTCGGCTTCCCCTGTTGATTCCTGCACGAATGCTGCCGAGAAATTCAGCAGCGGATCGGAACAAAACGGTGCCCGAAACAATGGAAATACAGATGAAATTTCGGCAATCCTGAACGAAGTCAAGCAAATGCGCGACCAAGCTTCAGCTGCCAACGATGATTTTTCCACATCCGCGGAGGAAAAGCCCACTCTCTCGGACACGCCGAAGAAGAAAGCCGCTCAGCCAACGAAAAAGAAAAAGAAATCGTCAAAATCTTCGGGTTCATCGAAAAAGAAACCGAAGAAAAAACAAAATGCGTTTGTCACCGCGTTTCGCAACATTTTCCCCGTCAGCGGAGACAAACCTCTGGAAATCGTCCGAAAACTCGTTTTTCTCACCGCGATCATCGTATTCGCTGCCTGTCTCTATCTGATCGTGAGCTACTATTACGACTTATATACCGCAGGAAAAGCATACGAAAAGATCAAAGAAGAATTCGATTCGTTTGTGGGTGTCAAGATCCCATTGGAGGACGTTTCCGATGAAGGAGAGATTCTCGAATATCTGGACTACAACGACGTTGCAAATGCTTTTCTTTCCTCCAACCCTGACCTTGTCGGCTTCATCAATATTGAAGGCACGAAGGTCAGCTACCCTGTTGTGCAGAAAAAGTCAACTGATCCGAACGTGAACACGAATGACTATTATCTGTACCGCGCTTTTGATCAATCGGCAAATTCATCAACCAGTAAATCAGGCTGCATCTTTATGGATTATCGCTGCCACTTCGATGAGGTCGTCAACCACAGACGCTCAGTCGAAAACTCCGATAATTTCCTCATCTATGGCCATAACATGATGAACGAAACCATGTTTGGCTGCCTCCGTAACTACCAGCGTAATATCAACAAAGAACCCGGTAAATGGTCGTATTATAGTGAGCACCCGATTGTGACTCTCTATTCGCTCTACAAAACTTACCAGTTCAAGATATTCGCAGTCTTTCTCGTAGACGGTGAGGATTTCACCTCGAAATACGCGTTTGACTGCTGGAATACGTTCGACTTTGAGGACGAGGACGCCTTTTACACGTTTGTCAACAGCGCAAAACGACGCAATATCATCCACAATGACGTCGATGTGACCTACGGGGACAAATTGTTGTCGCTCTATACTTGTTCGTCAATGATTCCCAACAGTGGCAAACTCATCGTCATGTGCCGTGAAGTGCGTCCGGGTGAAGACCCCCTTGAGGGGACGCAGAATGCCTATCTGAATGACAACATTCTTTGGCCCGAAGCGTATTATCGCATCAAGAAAATTGACTGCGATTTTGACGAAAGCCGATTCGTTCCTTTTGGAATCGACTGATGTGTCAACCCAATGCACGGTTCTCTGTGCTTTCATGAAAACGGACTGCTTTTCATGTCCGTGCGGAAATCGGCTGCGTTGGAAGCCGTATTTCATGTTTCACTGCGTTCAGGCGTACAGCCCCGCAATCTGCAATCCATCTCAGCATGAAAATGCGGCGTTAATCAAAAAAAGAGATGTTATGCAGAACAAAACCCGCCCGAATATGGATTTTTGGACGGCTCACAGGACGACAACGACGGTTTGACAAAATCCCCACACACAATCTTGGGGAAATAAAGCCGGTTACAGCCGGTGAGATTGATATTATGGAGAGAAACTATGCAAGCTCGAATGAGAAGATGCCGCATGGCGATTCTGGCTTCAACTGTTCTCCTGTTCACCAGTACATGTGGACTTCAGAACGACGGAACCGCTGTGCAGTGCTCTGGAGCTGCTTCCAAGGTTTATGCGGCAACCACCGGTTCAGACGTGGAATCGACAGAAGAACAAGCTGTCCCTGAAACCCTGAATCAGGATTACGCACTGCTCGACGAAAACGATGCAGAAACCTATGACGTTACCGAGTGGTGGAAAGCGAACATCTCTGATTATGATCAGAGCCTTTCCCTCATTAAGTACGAAGTAGCAGACTCCGAGCCGGATCCGATTACTACGACGACTGCAGTGACAACAGACACCACCGAGGCGGAAACTACCACCACGACCACCACCGTCGAAACAACTGTTGAAACAACCGTTTCTGAAATTGAAAATGTTGAAACAACTGCTCCGAGCCTCGAAGAACCTGCAATCCGCACAACGACAACCGTTGATGCACCTGCAAACAGCGTGGTATTTTACACGTATGGTTTTGGGCATGGCGTTGGTATGAGCCAGAACGGCGCTAACTTCTATGCACGTTACAGCGGCTACTCCTACGACCAGATTCTTGCCCTTTATTATCCCGGCACAACACTCGTGCAAACGAATGTTGACCCCAAATCTTATTTCAAAATTGGCAGCACGCAAGGCGAGCTCGTCAATGTTATCGCACAGGTCATTAACCGCGAGATGGGACCCTCAATGCACACAGAAGCACTGAAAGCCCAGGCGGTCGCAATTTATTCCTTTATGCTCTATAACGGCTATGGAAATGGTCTGACAGGCAAACCCAATCCCGATAAGAAAATCGTGGATGCCGTCAAATCCGTTGTCGGTCAGGTTCTCTACTACGACGGAAAGCCCGCAAACACGCTGTTCTATGCGTCCAGCGGCGGCTCGACTGCTTCCTGCAAAGACATTTTCGTTGCCGATATCCCCTACCTCCGCAGCGTTGACGTCTTCTATGACGACACCTGCGACCCGCATTACTGTGATACGAAAGTATTCACATGGAGTCAGCTCAAGAACAAGCTCCAGAATGCTTACCATGTGTCCCTTTCGGGTACACCGAGCGACTGGATCCAGCTTACCTACGGTGACGGCGGCTATGTTGCATATGCTACCATCGGCGGAAAGGTTACTGTCAAAGGTAATGAACTCCGCTCCGTGCTTGGTCTGAAATCTCCGAAATTTGAGTTCTCCTTCTGAGAACCAACTGAATGAGAAAAAAACCGTGGGCTTCAAAACTCACGGTTTTTTCAATTGATTCTCCCTCATCTGCAACCACAAACCATATGGAATGAAACAAAAAAATCTCCGACCGCTTATGCAGTCGGAGATTTTTGATTCAAATCAGAACGGAGGCTATTACACGCAGCCCTGCGCCTTCATAGCTTCAGCGACCTTGAGGAAGCCTGCGATGTTCGCACCGGCAACCAGATCATCGCCCAGACCGTACTTGTTGGAAGCCTCAACAGAAGCGTTGAAGATGTTCTTCATGATCATCTTGAGCTTCTCATCAACTTCTTCAGCAGTCCAGCTGTAACGCATGGAGTTCTGAGACATTTCAAGACCGGAAACGGACACCCCGCCTGCGTTAACTGCCTTGGAAGGAGCAACGATCACGCCATTTTCCTTCAGGAAGGTGATTGCCTCGTTGGTGGTCGGCATATTCGCAACTTCAACATAGTACTTCAAGCCGTTTGCGACCATCTTCTTAGCTTCTTCAATGCCGACTTCGTTCTGGGTTGCGCAAGGCATCATGATGTCAGCCTTAACGCCCCAAGGCTTCTCGCCTGCAAAGAACGGAACGCCGAACTTGTCAGCGTAATCCTGCACACGGTTGCGGCAGGAAGCACGCATTTCGAGCATATAGTTGATCTTTTCCTCGGTGTTGATGCCGTCTTCGTCGTAGATATAACCATCAGGACCGGAAATGGTGACAACCTTGCCGCCCAGTTCGTTGACCTTCAGAACAGTACCCCAAGCGACGTTGCCGAAACCGGAAACCGCAAAGGTCTTGCCCTTGATGTCATCCTTGAAGTAGTTGAGCATATTGACAGTGTAGTAAACAGCACCGAAACCGGTTGCTTCCGGACGAATCAGGGAGCCGCCAAACGGAATGCCCTTACCGGTCAGAACGCCGGTGAATTCGTTCTGGAGTCTCTTATACTGACCAAACAGATAGCCGATCTCACGAGCGCCAACGCCGATGTCACCAGCGGGAACGTCGGTGTCAGGACCGATGTGACGGAACAGCTCGGTCATAAAGCTCTGGCAGAAACGCATGACCTCAGCATCAGACTTGCCCTGCGGATCGAAGTCAGAACCGCCCTTGCCGCCGCCCATAGGCAGAGAGGTCAGGGAGTTCTTGAAGGTCTGTTCAAAGCCCAGGAATTTCATGATGGAAGCATTGACGTTCTTCGCAAAACGAAGGCCGCCCTTGTACGGACCGATTGCAGAGTTGAACTGCACGCGGAAGCCGCGGTTGACCTGAAGCTTGCCGTTGTCATCCACCCACGGAACGCGGAAGAAGATCTGGCGCTCAGGCTCGACCATTCTCTCGATAACGCCAGCCTCTACGAGGTCAGGACGCTGCTCGATGACAGGCTCGATGCTTGCCAACACTTCGGTAACGGTCTGAAGGAATTCAGGCTCGTTGGGGTTGCGCTTCTCAACCTGTTCAACAACAGATTTGAGGTATGCGTTTTTCAATTCCATGATACATTCTCCTTTTTGGATTGTTTGAAGTGAGCGGCTTTTTACCAATTCACATTCTATATTATAACGCATTCTTTCCAGAAATGCAACTATTTTTTTTATATCCCGCAATATTTTTTTCTGATATTCTATTTTTTTGAAAATTCAAGCCCCGATTACAGTCATATTGTCACCGTGCAAGGTTGAATCATCCTCTACCCCATGCAGATATGTGATTTTCAGCGATTGGGAATATCTTGTGACATAGGCAATATTTTGCACAAATCACGGTCAAAACGTATGGTTCATCCCGCGAAAAGCCCTGCCTGTTATCCAAACCGCCGAATCTCGGTGTCATTTCTTGACAAATCTCACAAAAACAGGTATAATGACGGTATGAGATATGAAGTCTGTCCTCAATTTGGAGGGCAGCAAAAAAGGGAGAGAATTGAATATGAAGTTTGCCGTTGCACAGTCGGGCGGCCCCACCTGCGCGATCAACGCGTCACTGGCGGGTGTTTTCTCGGAACTTTCTGCAATGGACTCCACGCATGAGATCATCGGCGTGAGAAACGGGATTCAGGGACTGCTGGAAGGTCGGTTTGTATCCCTGGGCGAAGCATTGCCTAATGACGATGCCATCGAACTGCTCAGGAAAACACCGTCCACCGCTCTCGGCTCCTGTCGGGTTCGTCTGCCAAAATATACAGAGGACGACTCGATTTACAGGCGCGTGCAGAACGTCCTCGAATCCATGGAAATCGACACCTTCTTTTACATCGGCGGCAACGACTCTATGGACACTGTCGCCAAACTGAGCGAATGGCTCACCCTGCAAAACAGTCCCGTCAAGATCATCGGTGTCCCGAAAACCATCGACAACGATCTGGTTTGTATGGATCACACCCCCGGGTTCGGTTCAGCGGCAAAATATGTCGCCCTGACCGTGCAGGAGATCATTCGTGATTCGTCGGTGTACCATGTCCCATCCGTCGCGATTTGCGAGATCATGGGGCGTGATGCGGGCTGGCTCACCGCCTCCACCTGCGTTCTGCGGGCAAACGGCGAAGATGCCCCCCACCTGATCTATCTCCCGGAGTCGGATTTTTCCATCGAAAAATTCCTCGCGGATGTCCGTGAGCAACTCAAAACACGCCGCAGAGTCATTTGCGCGGTTTCGGAAGGAGTCACACCGCCTGATGCGGGCTTGTTCCGTTCGGGTGCAAACGACGAATTTGGGCACGCATATTTGTCGGGCATCGGCAAACTGCTGGAGACACAGGTGCGTGAACAAATCGGCATCAAAGTGCGTTCGATGGAATTGAACGTCATGCAGCGTTGCTCGTCACACATTGCCTCAGCCTGCGATTTGCAGGAAGCCGAAGCTGTGGGGCGTCATGCTGCCAAACTTGCAAACAAAGGTCTCACAGGATGCGTTGTGACCATGCAGCGTGTTTCTGATGCACCATATCGCATCGAATATTCGGATGCGCCTGCGGCAGATGTGGCAAATGTCACACGAAAATTCCCGAAAGAGTGGATTTCCGAGAACGGAAATCAGGTCAAAGATGACGCACTCACCTATTTTCTGCCGCTGATTCAGGGCGAAGTGCCGCCCACCATGCGAAACGGAATGCCTGTGCATTTCAAGTTCGCAACCTAAATTTTGCTGGTAACCTCTTTCCTTCTTTACCGGATAGCATCTGCTGTCCGGTCTTTTTTTACCCATAGAAACAACATGAGGGGAACCCGTTCATAGGATTCCCCTCAGTTTGTCGAAATCATCAGACGCAACGAGTGTTTTGCTTCGTACCTCGCCGATGGATCGTCACTGCAAAACAATAAGATGCGCAATATGCTTCAAAATCAAAGACGTATCCTCAGAGTTCTTCAAACCGTCGCGGTTGCAGTCGCCGTTGATCAATCCCTGCACCGTCACATCCACGCTGATATCCGAAGCCGTCACGCGGCTCATCAGAATCGCATCCGACACCGTAACCTTTCCGTCGCAGTTGACATCACCCAGCAGCGAAACACGCAGTTCGCCCGATGTCGTTTCTGTTGTTGCGGCAGCCGACGTTGTGGTAGTCGTGGTAGTTGTAGTAGTCGTGGTAGTCGTTGTGGTGGTTTCCACGATATCAGGCTCCACGGCGAATGCGGGCTCCAGCACGAATTTCTGACCGTCACCTCCGTGATTGCTCCACTGACAGATCTTCGCACCTTCCGCTTTGCTGACCTCATACACATCAAAACACGATTTGTCCTGCGAGATCGCAGAGCAAAGGGTATATGATCCATCGCTGTTGCACCATGCCGCGAATTTCTGCGCACTGCTGCCTGTATTTTCCGCAAGGGTCAGGGATGAACCGTCTGAGGCATCTGCGACGGTCACGGCTCTGCCGTTTGCATCACTGATGGTGTAATAACCGTCACCCGTCGATTTCAGTGTCCAGACCTGCTTTTCCGCACTCTGCATAAGCTCCTGCTCCCCTGCCTTGACCCACAATCCGCTGTTGACATTGCGCAGCGTGTATGTGCCATCCGTGACCGCAGGATGCGCGGGTGTCACGCGCCAGAGCTGACAATCGCCGCCCCAGCTGTTCCACTGTTTGATGACGCCGCCGTTTTCTTTCGACCACTCATATACATCCAGACAGGCAGTGTCTCCCGAACAGCGCGACACGATCGCAAAAAGGCCGCCGTTTGACACCAGTTTCCACTGCTGGTTTTCGCCGCCCTGATAGGTTTGCAGCTCGATCGCCGCACCGTCCTCCGCAGTGGATGTCTGCACAGCGATACACTTTTGCTCATCCGCCATTGACACGATCTTGCAGTAGCCGCCGCCCACATCAACGAGACGCCACTCCTGCTGACTGCCGTTTGTTCGCGCCCACTGCTGAATGATATTGCCGTCTTTCGTGTCACCCGAAGGCAGGTCAATCACAAGCCCGCTGTTGGCATTGATGAACACATAGGGCACATTGGAAAACAGCGATGTATTGCCGAGTTTCATGCCGCCTGCCGTTTCGCTGATGGTATCAGGCGCATAGACAAGCTTGCTGTTTGCGTCCGTGAAATCCTTGAGGATGCTGCGTTCCTGACCGTTCCACTGTGTGGTCTGCACACCCCAGATGGTCATGTTGTTGTTGCCCACCGCCGTGAAGGTCATAACGCGCTTGCCTGTTTTGCTCTCATCGTGCTGTGCGACAAAATAACCGCGATACGTCACGCCGCCGATCGTAAAGGTCGCCGCCGCACTGTCCTCCGATTCCGTCCATGTGCCTGTTGCGGCACCCGAAATCGAACCGTTTGCATTCAGCGTGATGTTTGCTGCGTTGATGACGTTACCGTTCGTGGCGGTGCCATGGTTGATGTATTCATACGTGCCCGCAAGCTGTGAGGGCTCATAACCTGCGTCAGACCACGTATCGCCGCTGTTTTCGTAAGGCATGACCACAGGCCACCCTGCCTCGTTGAACGTCATCGCATGCACGCGAACCTCGTGATATTCCGTGCCCTGATTGAAACGCGTGTGGTTGACCAGATACCACTGCCCATCGTCATCATGCAGCACCGAATTATGTCCTGGTGCCATATATGCCGTGGAAAGTGACGAAAACTTGTGGTTGCCCATCACCTTGACACCAAATCCGTCGATACCCGTGGACGATGCCAGCACCGCGTTATTGTTCGCCGCATCCGTGAAGGGTCCAAGCGGCGATTTGGAACGGAAAACCCGCATATTGTAGCCACCGGTCGCTGTCAAGCCGCCATACGTCACCCAAAGATAGTAATATCCCGTATCTGCGTTATATTCGATAAACGGGCCCTCGCCTGATTTCCCAAAGCCGCCCGAAATCTTCGTGCCGAAATAGCTGTCAACCATACGTCCGTCAGAGGTTTTACCTGTTTTCGGGTGGATACATCTGCCCGTGGATTTGTCGATTTCCAGCGTGAAAATCCCGCCCGACCATGAACCGTAAGTCATATACATTCTGCCGTCGGTGTCGTAATAGATGGTGGGGTCGATCGCATTCGGATATGTCTGATTGTTGAAATCGCCCTTGTTGAACCAGCCTTCGTTGTAAGTGACCTGCCCTGCGGAAATCAGCTCGTCGATGTTGGTGCTTGTGTATTTGCGGTTGACGTTCTTCGTCGAGGATGTGGCATAGCTGTCGCCCGAAGTGAAGCCCGAGTAGATCAGCGTATCCACACACTGATAGGGACCCTCGGCGGTTTTCGACACACCAAATGCGATCACCGAACGTTTATAGGTCGATGAGGTGCAGAAATACATCATGTAAGCACCCTTTGAGCCGTCGCTGTTGATGTAATCGGGATTCCAAACGACATCAGGTGCCCAGACCGCAAAGCCGCCTGCGCAGTCCTCAAGATTTTCGCCTGCCCACGCAAATGGTTTTTGCAGGTTCGAGGACAGCGAACCAAACAGCTTGTTGTTGTTCGTCGCATAACCGTTGGAAAACAGTGTCCAGCTTTGCAGATCCTTCGATTTTGCCGCGTCAATGTGTGATCCGAATGCGTAGTACATTCCCGTGGCAGGGTCTTTGAAGATGGACGGGTCGTGAACGGAAACACGCGATTTGTTTGCAGCGTAATCCGCTGCAGTGACGGAAAGTGGTGCGGACATCAGGCATCCAAGCCCGAGTGCCGCTGCCGTGAGTGCCGCAAGATATTTTTTCTGTTTCATGATATAATCCCCCTGAATGATAGACTATGATAATTCTATTATAACGGACACTTTGCAAAAAGTAAATGTATAATCCGCGCATTTTCATGACATTTTGTGCTTCGGATATGGGGTGTCTGCGGTGAATTTGTAATGATACTCCGCCCCAAACCTTGCCAAAGAGTCATTGAACTTTTGGCATCCCGTAATATATCACACACAAAAAAGACGCCCCGATGTACTCGGAGCGTCTTTCATCATGTGAAATTCAATTCATCAGACAAGCTGAATGATTGCCATTTCAGCAGCATCGCCGCGGCGCGGACCAATCTTTACAAGCTTGGTGTAACCGCCGTTACGATCTGCATAACGGGGAGCGATCTCGTCAAAGAGTTTCTTTGCGACGCTCTCCTTGGTGACATAAGAAAATACCTGACGCTTGCAGTGGAGAGCTGCGGCAGCGTCTGCACCCTGAACATCCTTGCCCAGAGTGATCATCTTCTCTGCCATGGCACGAACTTCCTTTGCTCTGGTCACGGTCGTCTCGATCTGTCCGTTTTCGAGCAGATAAGTAACCATACCGCGGAGCATTGCTTTTCTGTGGTCAGATGTTCTGCCGAGCTTTCTGGAACCAGCCATTGTGTTTCACTCCTTTGAATCAGATTTTACATCATGTATGCAAAATCGGGGATTAGTCGGATTCGTCCGAGCTGAGGTCGAAGCCCAGAGACTGGAGCTTCTCACGCACCTCGTCGAAGGATTTTTTGCCGAGATTTCTGACCTTCATCATTTCGTCCTCGGACTTACTGGTCAAATCCTCAACGGTGTTGATGCCGGCACGCTTCAAGCAGTTGAACGAACGTACCGACAGGTCAAGCTCCTCAATGGTCATCTCAAGGATTTTCTCCTTGCCGCCATCGTTCTTTTCTGCAAGAACGGGCTGAATTGTGGACTCCTCGGACAAATCGACGAAGAGTTTGAGATGCTCGTTGAGGAGATTGGCTGCCTGAGACAGTGCCTCCTTTGCGGAGATGGTACCATCTGTCCAGACTTCCATCGTGAGCTTGTCATAGTCAGTAATTTGACCAATTCGTGTATCCTCAACTTTGTAGTTGACCTTCAAAACAGGTGTATAAATGCTGTCAACGGCAATCGTCTCAAGCGGCGTCTGTGCTGCAAACTGCTGCTTGTTACGTTCCGCGGAGACATAACCTCTGCCTTTGTCGATGGTGATCTGCATATCCAGTTTCGCGCCCTTCATCAGGGTTGCAATGTGCATCCCCGGATCCAGGATCGTTACTTCCGAATCTGTCTTGATATCACCGGCAGTGACCTCGCACTCACCCTGTGCCTCAATGTAGATCTGCTTGGGTCCATCGCCCTGAAGCTTGCAAGTCAAGCCCTTGATGGCGAGGATGATCTCAGTTACATCTTCTTTGACACCGGGAATTGTGGAGAGCTCGTGGTGGACACCTTCAATTTTGACGGCGCTGACTGCCACACCGGGCAGAGAGGAGAGCAGAACCCTTCTGAGGCTGTTGCCGAGCGTGATACCATATCCGCGCTCCAGCGGAGAAAGCACGAACTTGCCGTATTTTCCGTCTGTTCTCAGCTCAAGAGGTTCGATTTTGGGCTTCTCGATAATTTTCAGCATAATTACCCTCCTATATCGCAATCAGTTGTGTTGAAAAGGCGTTCGCAAACTTGCGAGCCACGAGTAAGAGATTACTTGGAGTACAACTCAACGATGAGCTGCTCGTCAACATCAAGGGTGATGTCGTCACGGACAGGCATTCTCTCGATGGTGCCCTTGTAGTTGTCCTTATCGGAATTCAGCCACATGGGAACCGTTCTGCCGCTGTTCTGCTCAACGAGGGTCTTGAAGGTATCGTTTGCACGAGCCTTTTCAGTGAAAGCGACCACATCGCCTGCCTTCAGCAGATAAGAAGGAATGTTGACCTTCTCACCATTGACGGTGAAGTGCTTGTGCAGAACAAGCTGACGAGCCTGTGCGCGGGAGCTTGCAAAACCGAGGCGATAAACAACGTTATCAAGACGGGATTCCAGCAGAATGAGCAGGTTTTCACCAGCCTTGCCGGGCATTTTAACTGCCATCTCGAAGTAATGTGCGAACTGACCTTCGAGCAGGCCGTAGTATCTTCTGGCAGTCTGCTTTGCGCGGAGCTGCATACCGTATTCGGATACCTTCTTGCGAGCCATACCATGCTGACCCGGAGTACCCTTACGCTTCTCGTCGTTTCTCTCGTCGATTGCGCATTTGGTTGTATAGCAGCGGTCGCCCTTCAGGAACATTTTCTTGCCTTCGCGGCGGCAGATTCTGCATACTGCACCAGTATATCTTGCCATATTCTCTACACCTCCTGTGATTATACGCGGCGTCTCTTGGGAGGACGGCAGCCGTTATGCGGAATCGGCGTAACGTCCTTGATCATGCGAACTTCAAGACCGACAGTCTGGAGTGCACGAATTGCAGCCTCACGACCGGAGCCGGGACCATTGACGTAAACCTCAACGGTTTTCAGGCCATGCTCCATTGCAGCTCTTGCAGCGGTTTCTGCTGCGGACTGTGCTGCAAACGGTGTGGACTTCTTAGAACCACGGAAGCCAAGTTCACCGGCAGATGCCCAAGAAATGGCATTGCCCTGCGTATCGGTGATTGTCACGATGGTGTTGTTGAACGTGGACTGGATATGCACTGCGCCGTTTTCGATGTTCTTGCGCTCTCTGCGGCGGCGGATCGTGGTAACTTTCTTCTTTTGCTGTGCCAAGATACAGTCCCTCCTTACTTCTTCTTGTTAGCAATCGTCTTTGCCGGGCCCTTACGGGTTCTGGCATTTGTTTTTGTGCGCTGTCCTCTGACAGGCAGACCCTTGCGGTGACGCACACCGCGGTAGCAGCCGATATCAACGAGTCTCTTGATATCCATTGCGATCTGGCGGCGCTTGTCGCCTTCCACCAGACAGTTGTTATCAATGTACTCACGCAATGCTGCAACATCAGCTTCGGTGAGGTCTTTGACTCTCGTATCAGGATTGACACCTGTTGCTTTGAGAATCTGGGTAGCCGTCGTACGACCGATACCGAAGATATAGGTCAAGCCGATTTCCACGCGCTTGTTCTTCGGAAGGTCAACACCAGCGATTCTAGCCATATTCCTTATTACACCTCCATGTGGTCCAGGGGATTAGCCCTGACGCTGCTTATGCTTCGGGTTTTCACAGATAACCATGACTTTACCCTTGCGCTTGATGACTTTGCATTTTTCGCAGATGGGTTTTACGGAAGGTCTTACTTTCATGGAAATACCTCCTTCTTAGGCTTCGGCGTGTATTATTTGGCACGCCAAGTGATTCTGCCCTTCGTCAAATCATAGGGCGACATCTCTACAGTAACGTGGTCACCGGGAACGATGCGGATATAGTTCGTTCTCAGTTTGCCGGAAATATGTGCAAGAATGATATGCTTATTACTCAGCTCCACCTTGAACATCGCATTCGGCAGGGAATCAACGACCACGCCTTCTACTTCAATTACATCCTGCTTCGACATCTACGATGACCTCCTTGCGAGTTTGGTTTTGTTTTTGCTTTGCTTGCCGCAGGGGCTGCATCGGTTTGAGTGCTTCACGCAGCATTTTGTCCGTGAGTCCTTCCAGCGAAAGCGTCTGATTGGTTGCCTGAACGTGCTTGACATTCTTCCGTTTGGGCGATGAAAGCTTTCGCGTTTCACCGTCTGCCAGAAAAACATCTCTGCCGTCACAAGCAGTGACGAGAAGAAACCTTCCTGCATCACGACCCGCCGTTGCGCGGATAATCATACCCGACTGACAGTTTTGTGTCTGCATTTGTTCCTCCGTCAAATCTTAGTTAAAATCACAGGGCCGTTTGCGGTAATCAGGATCTCATGCTCAAAATGGGCGGAGAGTGAACCACTGTCGGTGAGAACCGTCCAGCCGTTTGGCAGAATGTGAACCCCATCGCCCTTGCCGTTGATCATCGGCTCGATGCAGATGGTCATTCCCTCCACAAGGCGCATACCATGTCCGGCTTTGCCGTGATTGGGAACTTCGGGGTCCTCGTGCAGTTCTCTGCCGATGCCGTGGCCGCAGAAATTCGTGACCACACCATAGCCTCTGGAACGGCAGTAGTTTTCCACTGTGGAACCGATATCGCCCAGCCGCGCACCGACGGTTGCCGCTTTGATGCCCTCATAAAGACTCGCCTCAGTTGCTTCAAGCAGTGCCTTTGCCTCGTCAGAGATCTGACCGATCGCAAAAGTATAGCAGGTGTCGCTGTGGAAGCCCTTATAGAACGCGCCAACGTCAACGCTGACAATATCGCCCTCTTGGATCCGCTTTTTGTTGCTCGGGATACCGTGGATTACCTCATCATTGACCGAAACACATGCGCTGCCGGGGAATCCCCCGTAGCCGAGAAAACTCGGTTTCGCGCCGTGCTTCGTGATTTCATCATGAATGATTTTGTCAATATCCTTGGTTGTCATACCGGCGCGGATCTTATCTCCGCAAACCAGCAGCGCATTTGCTGCAATCTTACCGGCTTCGCGCATCTTTTCGATGTCGGAAGCAGTTTTGATGGTGACCATAGCCTTGCGCCTCTTTTAATCGTTGACACCCAATGCCGCAAAGACAAGCTTTGTGGTATCTGCGACTTCTTCCTGTCCTTCAACGGAAACAAGCTTGCCGGTCTTCTCATAGTAGTCCTTGAGCGGCGCAGTCTTTTCCTTGTAGACTTCAAGACGGGAGAGGACGGTTTCAGGCGCATCATCGACACGCTGAACCACCTTGCCGCCGCACTTATCGCAAATGCCTTCCTGCGCAGTGGGTTTATACTCGATATGGTAGGAAGCACCGCATGCCTCGCAAACGCGTCTGCCCGACATTCTCGCGCAGATTCGTGCATCAGGCACTGCAATCTCGAGCACAACGTCGATTTCAACGCCCATGCTGTCGAGGGCTTCTGCCTGTGCAACCGTGCGGGGGAAACCGTCAAGAATGAAGCCGTTTTTCGCATCATCCTCAGCGATACGGTCTTTGAGGATACCGATCACGATATCGTCAGAGACCAGTGCGCCGCTGTCCATCGCAGCCTTTGCCTTCAGACCGAGCTCCGTGCCGTTTTTGACGGCTTCACGAAGCATATTGCCTGTGGAGATCTGCGGGATACCGAGTTTTTCAGAAATTGCCTCAGCCTGTGTGCCCTTGCCTGCACCGGGAGCTCCCAAAAGAATCATTTTGCTCATCATAATGTTTTGCCTCCTTTGTGCATTAGCCAAGGAATCCCTTGTGGTGACGCATCATCAGCTGAGACTCCAATGTACGAACTGTTTCAATCGCAACACTGACCACGATCAGGATCGAAGTACCGCCCATGGAGGAAACATCCAGCTTGGTGATATTCAGGAAGATGATCGGGAAAATTGCGATGATGCCGAGGAAAATTGCACCGACCAGCGTGAGCTTGTTCAGCACTCTGCTGATGTAATCGGATGTGGGTTTTCCGGGGCGGATGCCGGGGATACCGCCGTTGGACTGGCGGAGGTTGTTTGCCATTTCAATCGGATTATACTGCATCGACACATAGAAGTAGTTGAAAGCGATAATCAGAATGAAGTACAGTACAGCGTAGGTGTAGCTGCGGGTGTTGAAGAAGTTGATGAAGTTGTAATAGAACTTCTGACCACCAGTTGCAGTTGCATATTCTGCTGCTTCGATCGGCTTCCAGAACATGGAAATCGTGGAAGGCAGCGACATAAAGCTCATTGCAAAGATGATCGGCATAACACCGGAGTTGCAGATCTTGATCGGAATGTGTGTGCTCTGTCCGCCATACTGCTTTCTGCCAACCACGCGCTTTGCGTACTGAACAGGGATGCGGCGCTCTGCCTCGTTGAAGAGGACGATGCCGACGATCATCGCAACAAAGATGAGCAGATAGATCACAACAAGACCAAAATACTTTGCAGGTTCCTGGATGACCAGACCGACCAGTCTGCCGATATCCTCGGGGATACGGGCGACGATGCCGGCGAAAAGGATGATGGAGATACCGTTGCCGATACCCTTTTCATTGACACGGTTGCCAAGCCAGATGACCAGCGAAGAACCAACCATGAACGAAAGAATGATAACAGCACCTGCCAGCATACCTTCCCAACCAGATGTGTACTTTACGGCAGCAACCGAATCAGCCGTTGCAGTTTTCAGTGCGAGGTAATAAGCCACCGACATGAAAATGGACAAGCCCATTGCAACAATCGAGCTGATGGTATTGAGCTTCTTTCTGCCTTCTTCGCCTTCCTGCTGGAGACGTTCCAGAGGCGGCAAAGCATAGGCAAGAAGCTGAATGATAATGCTGGAGTTGATATACGGTGTAACACCGAGGGAGAAAATCGTGGCTTTGGAAAGCGCACCGCCCGAGAGAATGTTCAAATACTCAAGGAAGTTGCCGCCGCTTGCTCTTTCCTCCATCCACTGGCTAACGACAGTGGGATCAAGAAAAGGAACGGTGATTGCACTTCCAAAACGGAAAATCACAATGATGAAAAGTGTGAACAAAAGCTTTTTACGGATTTCAGGAATGCTCCACGCATTCTTCATCGTTTTGAACACTTTACATCACCTCTGCTTTCCCGCCTGCCTTCTCGATTTTTTCAGCAGCCGCACCAGAGAACTTTGCGGCTTGGACAGTCAGTTTCACGTTCAGGTCGCCATTGCCGAGGACCTTCACGCCGCCGTTCTCGACCTTTTTGATAAGGCCGGAAGCCATCAGCAGCTCGGTGTTCACGACAGTGCCATCAACAAACTGGTTGAGGTCGCTGACATTCACCGTAGAATAACGTGTTGCGAAGTGGTTGTGAAAGCCGCGCTTCGGAATACGTCTTGCAAGGGGCATCTGACCGCCTTCAAAACCGATTCTCACGCCGCCGCCGGAACGAGCATTCTGACCCTTATGGCCTTTGCCTGCGGTCTTGCCGTTGCCGGAACCGTGACCTCTGCCGATACGCTTGCTCTCACGGTTGGAATCAGCAGCAGGAGTTAATTCATGAATTTTCAATGGAATCGCACCTCCTTGCAATTAAGCTTCCGTGACCTTCACGAGGTAGGAAATTTTGTCGATCTTGCCTTGAGTCTGTGCGTTATCCGGCTGTGTGGTCACATCGCCGATCTTACGCAGACCGAGAGAATGAGCAGTTGCAATCTGGTCCTGCTTTCTGCCGATCAGACTCTTGACGAGTTCAATTTTCTTTGCCATTAAAGCTCACTCCTCAAAATTATTTGCCGAAGATTTCAGCAGTTGTCTTGCCGCGCTTTGCAGCAACTTCCTTTGCATCGCTGCACTCCATCAAACCGTTGATGGTTGCACGAACGACGTTGCAGGGGTTGTTAGAACGCTGGCTCTTGGTACGAATGTCCTTAATGCCCGCCATTTCGATTACCGCACGAACTGCACCGCCGGCGATAACACCGGTACCGGGAGCAGCAGGCATCATCAGAACGCGGCCTGCGCCGAACTTGCCGATGACTTCGTGAGGAATGGTCGTACCGCGGAGGGAAACACGAACCAGATTTTTCTTCGCATCCTCGATGCCCTTGCGGATTGCATCCGGAACTTCACCGGACTTGCCGAGGCCGAAGCCTACGATGCCGTTGCCGTCGCCGACAACCACGAGAGCAGCGAATTTCATAATACGACCGCCCTTAACGGTCTTGCTGACACGGTTAATGGAGACAACGCGCTCCTGAAGTTCCATGCCAGTTGCGTCAATCAGTGCCAATCAGATTCCCTCCTTCATTAGAACTGCAGCCCGTTCTCGCGGGCGCTGTCTGCAAGCTCCGAAACTCTGCCGTGATAGAGGTAACCGCCTCTGTCGAAAACGACTTCGGTGATGCCCTTATCAGCAGCCTTCTTTGCGATAGCGGCGCCGACGAGACGTGCGCCTTCCTTATTGCCGCCATTGCCCTCAAAGCCCTTATCCTGGCTGGATGCTGCTGCGAGGGTGACACCTGCAACGTCATCAATCAGCTGTGCATAAATATGCTTTGTGGAGCGATAAACGCTCAATCTCGGGCGCTGGGCAGTTCCGGAGATTTTTGCACGAACTCTGCGATGTCTCTTGAGACGTGCTTTGTTGCTGTCAATTTTCTTTACCATAGCAATTCACCTTTCTCCTTATTTCTTGCCCTTACCGGCCTTGCCTTCCTTGCGGATGATGTGTTCGCCTTCATAGCGGATACCCTTGCCCTTATAAGGCTCAGGCGGACGCTTTTCACGAACTTCGGCTGCAAACTGACCCACAGCCTGCTTATCTGCACCGCTGATGATGATCTTGTTCGGTGAAGGAACCTCTACGGTGACACCGTTCTTTTCAGGCATGATGACCTGATGAGAATAACCAAGGTTCATCACAAGGTTCTTGCCGTCTTTTGCGGCACGATAGCCGACGCCCTCGATCTCAAGGGTCTTGCTGAAGCCTGTGTTTACGCCGTTGATCATATTTGCAATGAGGGTTCTGGTCAAACCGTGGAGTGCGCGGTTTTCCTTGTTGTCGTTGGGGCGAGCAATCTTGACGCTGCCATCCTCAACTGTGACCTGCATTGCTGCATTTGCGCGATAGCTGTTCTCGCCCTTGGGACCCTTCACAGTCACCAAGTTGGTATCGTCAACCGTAACGGTGACACCGGCAGGAATCGCAATCGGCAGTCTACCAATTCTTGACATATGCGTTTCCTCCTATTACCAAATATAAGCGAGAATCTCGCCGCCAACATTCAGCTCACGAGCCTTTTTATCGGTCATGATGCCTTTGGATGTGGAGACAATAACGATACCCAAGCCCTTGCGAACCTTCGGCATATCCTCGCAGCCGCTGTAAATACGCAGACCGGGCTTGGAAATGCGGCGAAGACCGCTGATAACAGGGGTTCTGTTATCGTCATACTTCAGTGTGATACGGATGATGCCCTGCTTGCCGTCCTCGATGATCTGGAAGTTCTTCACATAACCCTCATCCATCAGAATCTGGGTGATTGCCTTCTTCACATTGGAAGCAGGAACGTCAACAGTAGCGTGCTTTGCGGTATTTGCGTTACGGATTCGCGTCAGCAAATCCGCGATGGTATCCGAAATTTGCATACCAATGACCTCCTTTTTCTATCGTTGCGATTACCAGCTAGCCTTCTTGACACCGGGGATCTGACCATCGTGTGCAAGCTCTCTGAAGCAAATTCGGCAAACACCGAACTTTCTGAGGTAGGCATGGGGTCTGCCGCAGATTTTGCATCTGTTATAAGCACGCGTAGAGAACTTCGGAGCTCTCTGCTGCTTCAGAATCATAGATTTCTTTGCCATATGCTCCTCCTGATTACTTTGCGAACGGGGCACCGAGCAGCGTCAGCAGCTCTTTTGCCTCTTCATCGGTGGTGGCAGTGGTGATGAAGTTGATGTCCATACCGCGAACCTTGTCGATCTTATCATACTCGATTTCAGGGAAGATCAGCTGTTCCTTGATACCGGTAGAGTAGTTGCCCTTGCCGTCGAAGGAATTGGGGTTGATGCCGCGGAAGTCACGGACACGCGGGAATGCGATGTTGAACAGTTTGTCAACAAAGTCCCACATTTTCTCGCCGCGAAGTGTGACCTTCACGCCGATAGGCATACCCTCACGCAGTTTGAAGTTTGCAACGGATTTCTTTGCACGGCAGACGACCGGCTTCTGACCGGTGATCAGGGAAAGGTCACCCATGATCGCATCGATTGCCTTTGCATTTTCCTTTGCTTCACCTGCACCAACGTTCACGACAACTTTGTCGAGACGCGGGATCTGCATGACGTTCTTGTAACCGAATTTTTTCATCAGCGCCGGAGCGACGGTGCTGACGTAGTAGTCTTTCAATCTAGCCATCATCGTTCTCCTTTACTTAGTCGATGTTCTTGCCGCACTTCTTGCAGACACGAACTTTCTTGTCGCCGTCCATGGTGTGGCCGACGCGGGTTGCCTTGCCGCACTTCGGGCAGATGAGCTGAACTTTGCAGGCATAAATCGGAGATTCAGCCTTGACAATGCCGCCCTGCTGACCCATACGGGTGGGCTTTACGTGCTTGGTGATCATGTTGATGCCTTCAACGATGACCTTGCCCTCTTTCGGGCTGACTTCCAGGACCTTACCGGTCTTGACAGTCTTCTTTTCAGCGTTGGTGTACTTATCAACAGGATCACCAACGAGCAGGCGAACGGTATCGCCGGTCTTAACGTGAACTTTGCTCATTGCGATACCTCCTCTTACAGAACCTCGGGCGCGAGGGAGAGGATCTTCACATAATCATGTTCACGAAGCTCTCTTGCGACCGGTCCAAAAATACGAGTTCCTTTCGGTGTCTTATCTTCCTTGATGATGACAGCCGCATTCTCATCGAAGCGGATATAGGTGCCATCCTCACGGCGAAGACCCTTTGCGGAACGAACAATTACTGCCTTGACAACGTCGCCCTTTTTGACAACGCCGCCGGGTGTTGCTTTCTTAACGGAAGCGACAACAACGTCACCGATGTTTGCGTAACGTCTGCGTGTACCGCCCAGAACACGAATGCACATGAGTTCCTTCGCGCCTGTGTTGTCAGCAACCTTCAGGTAAGATTGCATTTGAATCACAGCAGGTTCCTCCTATCTGTACTGTCAGGCTGCGCCGCACGGTTTCCGACCGTATGGTTTTTTGCAGCTCTGTCGAATCTTTACGATGAAATTATTTTGCCTTCTCGATGATCTCGACAACGCGCCATCTCTTATCTTTGGAGAGCGGGCGGGTTTCCATCACGAGAACGCGGTCGCCGACGCGGCACTCGTTGTTCTCATCATGCGCCTTCAGACGAACGGTACGCTTGACGATCTTCTTATACAGAGGGTGCTGCACGTTATCAGCGATTGCGATAACGACTGTCTTGTCCATCTTATCGCTGACGACCTTGCCGGTACGGGTTTTTCTCAGGTTTCTCTCAGTGGTCTCACTCACGACAGTTCCTCCTTAATCATGCCTTTGCTGCAGGCTGTGCAGCACGCATACAGGTTTTTACACGCGCGATATCCTTCTTGACTGCATTCAGACGTGCAGTGTTCTCAAGCTGGTTCGCGGCAAGCTGGAACCGAAGTGCGAAAAGCTCTTCCTTCAGGCTCTGGAGCTTCTCGTTCATTTCCTCGTAGGTCATGTTTCTGATCTCAGATGCCTTCATGCTTCCGCACCTCCCTCTTGCTCTTTTGCAACAATCTTACACTTGATCGGCAGCTTGTGCATTGCAAGACGCAGAGCTTCGCGAGCAACTTCCTCGCTGACACCTGCGATTTCAAACATCACTCTGCCGGGCTTCACAACTGCAACCCAGTATTCGGGAGAACCTTTACCGGAACCCATTCGGGTTTCAGCGGGCTTCTCGGTGATGGGCTTATCCGGGAAAATCTTGATCCAAACCTGACCGCCACGCTTGATGTAACGGGTCATAGCAATACGGGCGGCTTCAATCTGGTTGGATGTGATCCAGGACGGCTCCAGTGCAACCAGACCGAAATCGCCGTAAGAGACGCGGTTGCCACTCAGAGCCTTACCGGTCAAGCGTCCTCTGTGGACGCGGCGATACTTAACTCTCTTTGGAAGCAGCATTTGCGGAACCTCCTTCTCTTCTGTTCTGACCGTTCATGGGGCGGTCGCCGCGGGGCTTTCTGTCTCCGTTGTTATTGAAGTTACGGGGCTTTCTGTCGCCTGCGTTTCCGCCATTGCGGTCATCGCGGCGGCGGCGGTTGTCTCTCGGACGGTCGTTCTTCTTCTCATAGCGTTCCTTGTTGGCAGCAGCCTTTGCAGCGTCGCCTTTCAGGATCTCGCCCTTATAAATCCAAACCTTTACGCCGATACGGCCGTAGGTGGTGTTTGCCTCAGCGAAACCGTAGTCGATATCGGCACGGATGGTCTGAAGCGGAATGGTACCCTCGTGATAGCACTCCGAACGAGCGATTTCTGCACCGCCCAGACGGCCGCCGCACTTGATCTTGATACCCTTGGCACCCATTTTCATGGTTCTGCCGATAGAGCCCTTCATTGCACGACGGAAGGAAACACGGTTCTCGAGGTCGAGTGCAATCTTTTCAGCAACGAGCTGTGCGCAGAGATCCATGACTTTGACCTCGATGATGTTGATTGCAACGGACTTGCCGCCGCCGATCTTCTGTTCGAGGGTTGCACGCAGCTTGTCGATCTCAG
>JAZLJA010000059.1:0-69838 GCA_045617625.1 Oscillospiraceae bacterium
CCGGTGCTGCTAAGGCTATCGGTCTCGTTATCCCTGAGCTGAACGGCAAGCTCATCGGTTCTGCACAGCGCGTGCCTGTTCCGACCGGTTCCACCACCATCCTGACCGCTGTTGTCAAGGGTGCAAACGTGACCAAGGAAGGCATCAATGCTGCTATGAAGGCTGCTGCTTCCGAGTCCTTCGGCTACAACGAGGATCAGATCGTTTCTTCCGATGTTATCGGTATGCGTTTCGGTTCTCTGTTCGATGCTACTCAGACCATGGTTTCCGATATGGGCGATGGTCTCTATCAGGTTCAGGTCGTTTCCTGGTACGACAACGAGAACTCCTACACCAGCCAGATGGTTCGCACCATCAAGTATTTCGCAGAACTCGGCTAATCTGCTATCGCTTTCAAAATCCCCTGCTTCTCACGAGGCAGGGGGTTTTTTTATCCGATGATCGGCGGCTCCATTCACTATGCCCCGTTTCGCGTTGCGAAACATGGGAGTCCCCATTATCAATGCATCGCAGATACAATAACAGAGCGGCGACTCTGAAAGCACAGAGCCGCCGCTGATGGTTTGCAGGAATTACTGCATTTTGTAGGCGTCGATCATCTTTTTGACCATCTGACCGCCGATCGAGCCTGCCTGACGAGAGGTCAGGTCGCCGTTGTAACCCTTATTCAAAGTCACGCCGACTTCGCTGGCAGATTCCATCTTAAATCGTTCGAGGGCATCCTTGCCCTTCTGCGTAAATTCACCCTTCATTGTGTGTGTCTCCTTCATCGGCAGCCTGATTGAGCGACGCTGCCCGAATGCAGAGTCTGTTTTGTCGCTGCCGTGATAGGAGTATATGCCGCAGTCACGCGAATATTTGTGGAAATGATTGGCTTGCGTGTTATTTGTCGATCTGCACCGTCACAATGAAGCCGTTCTGATTATCGCCCGAAAGCGTATAAGCGCATTCAGCGGGCACAGGCACTTCCACGATGCCTGCCTCATCCTCTGAAAGCGCAGGAACATAGAACGCCTCATAGGTTTTGCCCTCAGCGTCTTTCAGCTCCAGATGTTCCCCTTCGTAGGTATAGAGCTGCATCTGTGCGAGATATTCTTCGAGGCAGAGGTTGTTTTCCTTCATATAGATGGCGTGAGGCACACCCACATAGCGGAAATGCCACGGTTCCGAGGCAAACTGTGTCGTCTCGACCTTATCGGCGGCATAGCGCAGAACGAAGCCGTATTCGGCGCAATGCTCATAGATCCATGCGAAATCGCCTGTGCCGTCGAACTCCTTGCCCTCGCCGTGCTGATAGACGTTCACATCGAGCGCAAGACCGGTTTCATGTTCGCTGAAGCCGGCAGGGGGTGTTTTTGCGGGATTCCCCGCCGCAGTTTTGTCCTTGTCGGCAAGATTTTTCTGCTGCGCCTGCGTGCGGTAGCCGTCCACGACCTGAAGTCCCTCCACGCCGGTCGCGTCGAAACACGCCTGTGTCATGGCAGTGAAAGCATCGACGCACTGCGGCAGCCCCTTGACCTCGGTATCGCGCACCGAATAATGTTCGTTGCGTTTTTCGTAGTAGGTGACGAGTGTTTCGGAGGTATCGGAAGTATGATAATCGCGGTTGACGAGCATGAGGTCGCCCTTGAGGATGTCGGTGCGGAACAGTGCTTCATAGGAATAGATGACTTTATCTTCGTCCACAGGTACGGTTTCGTCGGGGATCACGATGTCGATTTCCGAAGATTCCTCTGCGGAGGAAGTATCCTCGATCAATTCGGTGTTGTCAAAGATATATTTTGCGCCATAAATGCCGCCGGCGAGCAGCAGCACGGCAAGAATGCCTGCGATGAGCCCTTTGGGGGATTTGCGCAATTCTTTTCCGGTAGTACGGTAATCAGCCAAGTTATTCGCTCCTTTCAAATTTGCAGATTGAATATGCTGATGAATTACATTTATTATAGCATAGCTTTTGCGAAAAGCAAAATGATTCGATGCATATTTGTGATATCTTACAAAATATTTCGTCACATATCGTATATTTCACCGAATATGCACTCAAAAACTTGACTTTTCTCTGCAAAGGTGATATGCTCAATATACGGCAGCGGCATCGTCACCGCGCCGAATCTTTTGCGCATTTGGAAAAATGAGGTGATTGCGTTGATTTGTCCGAATTGTGGTGAACCTGTTTCCTCCCGACACGATTTCTGCGTTGTCTGCGGCACAGATCTTGCCTGCAAAGGCGAGAATCACAGCCGCGGCGGAGTGAAAAAACCTCGGAACGGCACCAAAGCACCTGCTGCGGAGCAATCTGCGGCAGTGACAGAACCGGTGAAATCCGTGAAGCCTGCTGAAAACGAATCGCGCATCATGCCCGATTTCATGCGGGGATATATCTGAGGTAACATCGGAAAAAAGATGAAAATCACCTTTTCGTGAGCTGCATAGGGGTGTGCGCATGAAAAGGTGATTTTTTTGATTTGTGAACAAAATCGCAAAATGTTCAAAACAGGCGGTCGAAAATTGTCAAAATTCGTCATTCTGCGTGGATGCTTTTTTGACGTATATATGATATAATAAGAGAGATGACGCGTGGAAAACGCGAAAAAAAAGAAAGGGTGTATTTTGATTATGGCAGACAAAAAGGCAGTCGCAGGAGCGGCAAAAGAAAAGGGCAAGGGTTTTCTTCAGGAGTTTAAGGAATTTGCACTGAAGGGCAACGTCATGGATCTGGCAGTCGGTGTTATCATCGGTGCAGCATTCCAGAACATCGTGACTGCGCTGACGAACAGCTTCATCACACCGCTGATTGCGCTTTGCACAGGCGGCTGCAAGAAGAATCCGGAGACGGGTGCACTGGAGATGGTGGGCGGTCAGTTCACGATCAATGGCGTGTCGTTTGATTACGGCGCATTCATTTCCGCAATTCTGAACTTCCTGATTATGGCACTGATCCTGTTCCTGATGATCAAGGGTGTCAACAAGCTGATGAACATTGGCAAGAAGAAGGAAGAGGAGAAGCCTGAGGAGCCGCCGAAGCCCTCGAATGAGGAACTGCTTTTGACGGAGATCCGCGATCTGATGAAAAAGAACTAAGAGCAAAGGAAACGCCGCATCCCGCGAGAATGGGATGCGGCGTTTTTTTATCATGTACTGAGGATCATGCGGTCACTGGATGGTCTTGCCGCGATGTCTGTTTTTCTCCTTATGGATTGGTGTTTCGGAGCCGCCTCTGTCCGTGAAAACGCGCTCCTCCTCCGAGACAACCACCTCTGCTTCAGGGTTTGTCTCACCGTTTTCCGCGTAATAGGGATTGATGACATACCGCTGGATTACAGGGTAGTTGATGAACATCACCAGATACCCGATGAATGCGGCAGGGAAGAAGGCAAATACGAACATAAAGACGGAGCTGAACAAAAGGAGCAGCACGCACAGTGCAAGGATCGCCGCAATGCAAATAAAGGTCAGCAAACAGGTTTTGGGCGAAAGGCAGGCGAGCATCAGCGCGTTTTTGAACAAACTGCCGCCTTTGAGATTGGTAGCCACCTGCATCGGCAGGAGGAAGAAGTTCATGAACAGCAGCAGGAGTGCCGCGGCAAGCGAGACTGCAAACAGCAGGTAGACAGCCTTGCTTTGCAGCAGATCGGCAAGCTGCGGATACATGAACCAACCGAGATAAACCGACACCGCCACGATCGCGTCGATCACGAAGATCAGCGTTGCCATGAGGAAATTACTCGTGAATCCTTTTTTGAATTCCTCCCAGAGGAAGAAAGCCTTGTCCAGTGTGATGAGCCTTAGCACGCGGGTACAGCCTGCCAGAGTGGGTCCGGCGATCACCGCCTGCACGACCAGCAAAAAGATGCACATTGCGTTGGTGAGTGCGTTGTTTGTTTCGAGATAGAAGATCACCGAAAGCATGAGCGGGATATGGAAACCGACATAAATGAGGTTTAACAGCAGCAGTTTTCCGAGATTGCGCCACAGCAGTTCCCAGAACCGAGCGAACGGTTTTTTCTTTGGGGCATGGGGATCAATGCCCACCCCGGCATTTTCGTATCCGCCAAACAGGCTCATGGTGATGACTCCTTTCGATGTCCGTCTATGTGATAGGGTTGCCGAGCAGCAGCCGTTGTGTAAAGCCCCACATCAGAGCCGTGTGGAGCGCGGCGGCAGCGAGTGTCAGTGCGGAATAAGCAAGCCACCGCAGATGAATATTTTTCCGCAGGGTGCTGATTTCCGCGTCTGCTTGTCCGAGAAAGAGATAGCGCAGGGAAAGTGCCGAGAGTGTCAGAGCATCTTTCGCGGCAAAGGCGAGCAGCACACCTGTCAGAAAGCACACAGGCAGCAGCATGACGGCGGCGATGGGCAGCCCGTTTTGCAGGCCGTAGGTTTCAAAGCAGCGGGTGCCTGCCGCGCCGATCGCCATACCGCGCAGGATCAAAATGACGGCGGCGAGGGGCTGTCCGATCGCCGAGCAGCCGGCGATCAGCATTCCTGCCAGACAAAGCAGCGACGGCACCGACACGCCGCAGAACACATCCCAAAGGGAGCGTTTTGCGGCAGTGACAGCCGCACCGCCGAAAAATCGTTCCAGCGGATCGAGCAGATGAGGGGGCAATTTGGCAGCGCACAGTGTGCCGACGCACACGCCGCCCAGCAGCCAGAGCATCATTGCCTGCAGCCGTGACAGCCGCTCATCCCTGCTTGTCCGACAGGATACAGTCTGATAAAAGTTCATGTTCATCCCTCCTGTCCGAGCATATGCCCGCGGCACGGGGATTAGAACCATAGAACCGTAATTTAAGCTTTCTTTGCGCCCGCGAGCTCGTAGGCTCTTGCGGTGCAGCTTTCGCAGCATTCCTTGACGGTGTCCTCAAGCCTGCCTGCGTAGAGTTTGTCAAGCCCTGCGAGGGTGGTGCCGCCGGGTGATGATACCATGCGGATGAGTTCATCGACGCTGTATCCCGAATCGGTCAGCATTTTTGCCGAGCCGATCATCGACTGTGCAAACAGCGAGAGGGCGGCATTTTCGTCGATGCCCTCCGAAGCGGCATAGTCGAGGAAAGCCTTTGCGTAGAGGTAGAGAAAAGCGGGGCTGGAGCCGTTCACGGCGATGATCTCGCGCATTTTCGATTCAGGGATCTCCTCCGCGACGCCGCAGGTGGCAAACAGCTTCATGGCGAAAGCGAATTCGTCGTCCGAAACGCCCGCGCATTTTGCGAGTGCGGATGCGCCCTCACCGAGCATCAGGGGGGTATTGGGCATCACGAGGATGATGCGTGCTTCAGCGATGGTGTGGGAGCGGATGAATTCCGCGGAAATGCCTGCGCAAATGGAAATGACGATCTGTTCTTTCCGCAGTTTGATGCCGTCGAGAATGCCGCCGAGAACCTGCGGCTTGACAGCGAGGATGAGGAAATCGACCGCATCAGCGAGTGCCTGTTCATTTGCGGCGATGCTGACGCCCTCATTTTTGAGTGCCGCACGTTTCTCCTCACTGGCATCATAGGCGAAGATCTCCGTGATCTCGCCGTTTTTGCACAAATCCGATGCGGCGATGCCGTGCAGCATTGCGCTGCCCATATTGCCTGCACCGAGAAAACCGATTTTCATGGCAAAGCTCCTTTTGATGATTATACTGCCGCTTTTTGTTTCCCGAACACGATTTCATATGCGATCAGCACCGGCATCAGCACGAAAACGATCAGCAGAACATCAAGCGGAAGTTCAAGAAGATTCTTGACGATACGCGCCGTGATCATTGCGCCGAGTGTTCTGCCGTTGACACCGAACCCGTAGTGATAATTCGCGGCGGTGTTGCAGATAATGTTGATCACCACAACATCGAAGATTCTTGCGATGACCAGCCGAATGCAGATTTCCCAGTCCAGCACGCGAGAAATCGTTGATTTCGGCGTCGTCAGACGGAATTTCCGATAGGCGATCAACCCGTAGATCAAGCCCTGAATCATCGCGATGAGGGTATAGAGCGGGAAAAACGCCCCGTCAGGATGCGCCACAAATCCGACCAGATCACAGATTCCGCCTGCAAACAGCGAAATCGTCGGGCCATAGAGCGCACCGATCGCAGCGATTGCCAGAAACGCGAAATTGATTTTCGCAAAGCCCAACTCGATCGTGAACGATTCGAGCACATAGGAAACGGCGATCAGCATTCCCGTGACCAGAACACTGCGGAGATTCTGAAATTCCTTTGCGGACTCCTGAAACATACGAAACAGCTTCATAAAAAATCACACTCCTTTGTTACTTCCGTTAATGCACAAAGGAGTGTTTGTTCTATTCCCTTATGCGTCAGCGGGATGCGGAAATCTCACCGCAAGTGCATATTTCGGCACTTTTCGTTTGATCGGCAACTCCCCGTCCGATCAACACTTTACGCGAGATATCCTACTCTGATGCGAAAAGCATCATGCTTACAGATGGTGCGCTCCGGCACCCGGGGGATCAGATGTTGATGGTGTCGTTCAGCACGAGGAGATCCTCCTGGAACGGCTTCTGCATTTTGAGGGCTTCCTGAATATCGAAATCCACGAGCTTGTCGCCGCGGATGCCCACAACACGGTTGCCGATGCCCTGTTCGAGCAGGTCAACGGCATATTTGCCCATCTGGGAAGCGAGAACGCGGTCGCGGACAGTCGGGCTGCCGCCGCGCTGCACATGGCCGAGAATGGTAGCTCTTGCTTCGATGCCGGTTTTCTCGGTGATGGTTTTTGCGATTTCCTCGGAGTGACCGACGCCTTCCGCAACGATGAGCACGAAGTTCTGCTTGCCGAGTTTTCTGGTGGCGAGCATTTTGTTCATGACTTTGTCGAGATCGACTTCCTTTTCGGGCACGAGGACATTGGTTGCGCCGCAAGCGATAGCGGTGTTGACAGCGATGAAGCCTGCGCGTCTGCCCATGACCTCAACGACAGAGCATCTGTCGTGGCTGTGGCTGGTATCGCGGAGTTTATCGACGAGTTCCATGACGGTATTCATGGCGGTGTCGTAGCCGATGGTATAGTCGGTGCTGGTGATATCGTTGTCGATGGTGCCGGGGATACCGATGCAGGGGATGCCGTGTGCGGAAAGGTCGCCTGCGCCGCGGTAGGAGCCGTCGCCGCCGATGACGACGAGGCCTTCGATGCCGAGTTCCTTGCAGGATTCGACGCCTTTGAGGACGCCGGCTTCCTCTTTGAATTCGGGGCAGCGAGCGGTAAAGAGCAGGGTGCCGCCGCGCTGAATGATAGACGAAACGGAGCGGGCATCCATCTGGAAAACGTCGCGGTTGATGAGGCCGGTGTAGCCTCTGCGGATACCGATGACTTCCATGCCCTTATAGAGAGCGGTTCTAGTGACAGCACGGATGGCGGCATTCATGCCTGGTGCGTCGCCGCCGCTCGTGAGTACGCCGATTCTTTTCATTTTGATAATCCTCCTATAGTCCGCAGCGAGATGCGGTTCAATCCTCACGAAATAAAAATTCGCCTACTATTATTTTACTACTTTTCGAGATTTTGTCAAGGGGATATTTTACTTTTTTCTATCGAGAAAGGAAATTTTCTGAAATCGTGTTGGTTTTTGGATGATTTGCCATTCGATAAAAGAAGGGGAACCCCCTTAAGACGAATACCCATATAGAAGTTTTGCCCCCAAGCGTTTATGCGCTTAGGGGCATTATATTTTATACGGTTGCTAAGATAAAGGGGAATTTAACAGCCCTGCAAACTGGGATTTGTCATTCAACCAATATGGTGATGGTTGGCGTATTATCTGCAATTATATCGATAATATGATCACAAGTGTATACTCCATAGTGTGTTCCTCTACCCGGATAAGAATAATCTTCGGTATGAGCAATTACTAAATCATAGAAATCTATAAGTCTGGATTTTTCAAAAGTCAAAAGATAGTTACCTTTTCGTTTTTCATAATTATCCCAAACTGTATATGATTCGTTTCTTGTTAAGTGCATTATGTAGCTTTCAAATTCTATTTGCAGAGTAATACCAGTATCTGTTATCAATTTTATCGTTAATGAATTTTTGGCATACCCTTCAATATTGATTCTTTCCTCACATGAAATCAGGTACGGAGGAACTTTTCCGAATTCATCATTATCTTTTCCAAAGCCAATCAATATAAACTCCTCCTCAAATAATATGTAATAGGACTAATTAACTTAAATCACGGTTTAGTTCTGTTCGCCAAATTCATATTTTTAACTCTGTTAATTCCCGATTTATGTTCGTTACAATTATAGCATAGCATTGCTGCATTGTCAATAAAAACGCCATAGTACTTCTGACTGTAAATCAGAAATACTATGGCTTAAAACTTCTATATGAGTCTCTTTCTTAGAGGGGTTCCCCGTGCCTTTGAAAAGGCTTGACTAAAACTTTTGATATGATAGCCGCATAAATAATGGGAATCCAAAGGGATAGTATCCCTTTGGCGGGAGTTTGGGAGCAACGCCCCCATTATCAATGCACCGCAGGCACAACATTGCAGTACGAATCGAAATAGAACGTATCTTCCGTGACGACCCCATGCGCATCGCCCGTGATGACGATTCTGCTCACCCGATGATTCACAAACCCGTCATACGCCACCGTGTCCTCCACATCTTCCCCCAGATACCCTCTGTACTGCACTGTTTTCGACACCAGCCTGCGATTACTGTTCGCAATACGAAATTTCAGCGCATCATCAGGCTCATAGAGGAACTGCCTGTCGAACAGCATCTGCTTGACCCGCACGATGCCCCGCGCCGCCGCATCGGGGTTCGACCGCGTAAACGTCCCGTAGGTATCGTCGATATCCGCCATATCCACGCGTGAAACGATCGTGGTCGTATCGCCGCCGCAGCCTGTTGCGATGACGTCCTCCTCCGCGATGACAAACGGCACTGCCGCCGATTTCGGCGTGACGCGCAGGGCATTGCACGCATTGACGTAAGGTGCGCCGCCGTTGAGCTTGAAGTTATAGGCGCAGATGGCGTCCCACATGGGGGTATTATTTTTGACGTAGATGTAGTTCAGTTGGGAGATTCCGCTTTCGTAGGTGACGTGCGGGAGCTGATAGGTTTCCATCAGCGATGCGAGTGTGACGTTGAGATGCACACCCGGCACGAGCTGATTTTGCAGCAGCACCTCAGAAAATCCTCTGGAAACGATGTGTGCGGCAGTCTGGTTTTCCTCTGTTCTGATGGAAAATTCGCGCAAACTGCCGTCATGCAGGGTAATGCCGTCCAGCGTGAACACGGCGCGTGCAAACCCCTGCGGATTTGCGGCGTTGAACAGGAAATCGGCGATGAGGCTGTCAAACGGCTGATAGCGTTCGCGGCGATGGGAAAACCGAATGCAGTCAGTGAGTGTGACGGCAGTGCCGTCTGTGCGATAAAGCGTGATGGAAGCGTTCAATTCGGCTCCACCTCCCCCGTGAGCGAGCCGCACAGTCTGACCTTGACCTGAAAGCAGCGTTCCTGCGCCGATTTTTCAAGGGTATAATCGCGCAGAGTCATGTTTGCGAAGGTCATGCCGTCGAAGGTGAAGCTGAACGGCGTCAGGTTTTCGATTGCCTCGCGTAAAGTCTCGCGCAGGTCAAAGGCATCCTCCGAGAGGAAAATGCCGCACGCGGAGAGTTCGCAGGGCAGCAGTCCGAGCACGTTCTCGCTGCATACGCCGTCGATGAGTGTGGTGCGGAGTTCGGGGCGTTTCATGGCAAGCCGATAGGATTCGGCGCGCATGGCAAAGTCCCCGAAGCTGAGCATCACGGGTTCTTTGGTGACAAAAAGATGCTGTTCAAAGGGCATGGCGGATCATTCCTCCTTCGTGAGATAGGGTGTGCGGGCGACGAATCCGCGGATGACGCAGTCGCCGCGCATGACCATGCGGCCGAGTTTCGCGTCGAATTCGGGGGCATGGAGTGAAATACTCCGCACATCGAAGCCGCCATCAATGAGATTCGGGATGATGAACACCTCAAAGGCGGCAGAGAGCGCGGCGAGAGGGCGTTCGGGGGGCTGCATCATGCGCATCCGCAGATGGAGGTCAACGGGGAAAGCGTCGCCGCCGCAGAAAGCCGCAGGGGGGTGATATTCCGCGTGTTCCAGTGCGATGAGCAGCGATGGCTTGATAAGCGCGGGGTGAATGGGCACATTGGGGTATTCGATTTGCGCGTCGATGGAATCCGAGCAGAGTTCTTCGGCGAAGTTTTCGAGAAACGTGGCAAAATACGCCATGCAGAAAGTGCCTCCTTTCGGGAGCGGTCAGTGGAGGGGGGAGGATCAGCGAATGCCCGTAAAGACAAAGCGGCGGTCGGTGAGCAGGTCGGCAGCGGCGGCACGAAACTCCGCGACGAGGTGTTCGGCAAGACCGCAGGGCACGGAGTCGTCGTGTTGTTTTGCGAGATTTCCTGCGTAGGTGTGAGAAATGCCGCTTTTCGCCGCGAGAAACTGTGTGTACCGCAGATTGCCGAGTGCCGCGCAGTAGTAGCTGAGGCGGTCGTCGTCGGGTGCGATGCCGTCTTTGCATTCGCTGCGCACTTCGCTGATGGCGGCGTCGAGAAACACGAGGAACGGGGAATCGGCGGTCAGCCCCGTGAACAGGGTAAACAGCCGCAGACAGGACGCGAAGTTCACTGCAAATCGCCGCCTTTCTGATTGCGCATCTGAAAATCGCACATCTTCGCGGATTTTGATGCAGTATCGTGTGCAGGGAAAAGCTGTGAGCCTGCCTCGTGCTTTGCGTTTCCGCCGCGATACTGTTCACCGATCAGGAGCGATTCGCGCAGGGAAAGGAGAGCGGGAACGTCCATGTGAACGGTAGAATCCGCGAGGGCTTTGGCACAGGCAGATTCACCGCCGCGGTAGCAAAGGCGCACGACATCTCTGCGCAGCACCTCCGAGACTTTGTCGAGGGTGTCGTTTGCGGAGTCGAGGGCTTGTTCGAGCATACGGGTTTCGGCGTCGTGCAGGGTGTCGGAGCCGCCGAGGGTTTTGGTGACGCCGGCGTGTTTCTGGGCAGGCACGGCGACAAAGCTCCATTCGTAGGCATCGGAAATGCCGTCGAGGGTGCAGAAGCAGGGTGCGCCGTGATAGGAACGCCCCTTGATATGTCCGCAGGGTTTCTGGAGTCTGTTTGTGCCGCAGACAGAGCAGATCTGCTGAGAAGCGGCGCAGGAAATGGAGACTTCCTTTTTGATGCCCGCGTCGATCTCGCGGATGAGGTCGGCGTTCGCGTCGGTGCGAACCATGTAGGCGTGTGCCTTGAGGAATTGATAGGGCTTGCCGTGTCTGGTTTTGCGGCTGTTGTCGGTGACGAGTTCGGTCTGGAAGATGCGTGCGGTCTGATTCTGGGATGAGGGGTTGTGGTCGAAGATGCCCGTGACGCCGACAAAGAGTTTTTGCAGGCTGATAAGGGCATTTTCGGAAAAGCATTCGCCGTCGCGGTCGATGTCATTGTCGCAGAGGACGACGTCAAAGAGATAGACTTCATCGAGGGAGTGCTGACGGCGGGTAAAGGCGTTGAGTGCGGTGAGCAGGTCGGGATTCGGCATATGGAACCTCCTTTTTGTTTGGGACAGAAATCAAGTTCCTCTCTGTGCGTGAAGCTGGGGCAGTGGGGCGTTTCGTTGTCTGCGGACAGTGCCCCCTTGCAAATGCGCCGCAGGCACCTGATTCAGCTTGCGGAAGTCCAGTCAAGCACAGCGGTTGCGCCGCTCATGAGGGGCTGGAAACCGACGCGAACAGAAACGGCGATGCGGTCGAGCTGGCAGTTGATGAGCTGATCGGTTTCGAGCAGCACATCGGAGCCCGTGACGCATTCGAGGGCGAAATCCTTGGAAATGCCGATGATGGTGGTGTCGGAAAGGGAAGCATCCTTGAGGAGTTTGGGGCCGAAAGGCAGGCGAATGACGCCGTTTGCATCGACAGGGTGATCTTCCATTTCGCTCATTGCAAGGATGGCGGCAACATTGGTCGGCGAAGCGATCATGGTGGTCATGTCGTAGTCGGAGAATTCGCTGTAGAGTGCAACGAGGTCGTCGTAGTCGAGCGCATCGCCGGCGATGGTGATAGGTGTGACCGAGCCTGCGAGTTCCTCAAGGGCAGCGCCCGCGATGGCAGCGGCGAGTTTGCGTCCGATGGCACGCAGGGTGACGGCGAACACATCAATGCGCTGCTGGCGCACGATCTCGTAGGAAGCGGTAATGACGCGTCCATACTTGTTGAGCGTGATGCTGACGGTCGATTCGGTGATGGCAGTGACGTTGAGGTCGTCGCCCTGATCGAATGTATCGTCGTAGTCGCCGTCTGTTTCGTCGATGTCGAAGCCTTTATAGGAGGTGCCGTTTGTGGCGGTGACAGTGGCGCAGAGTTCGGGGAGGATAGATTCCTCCATACCCTGTTTGACGGCGCGGCGAATGAATTCGGGGAAAAGGACGGCGCTTTCGGTGGTGGAGTAGAATTTATCGACTTTATCGCAGTGTTCGCCGCTGAGGTGGATATCGAAGCGTTTGAGCTGACGTTCAAAGGCGTCGAGGGAAGCGAGAGGGGTGCCTGCGTACTGATCGGAGGGATCAGCGGCTTCGAGCGCGTCGCAGAAGGACTGATTTGCGAGGTGATACATACCTTTTTCGAGTTTCACAGTATCGTACATAAGCGTACTCCTTTCAAAAAAGCACATTCGTATTTTACATACACAGCATGGCAAAAACTTTTGTGATGGGCACCGTACAATCCCTTATAATGGGATAGTATCCCTTTGGCGGGGGTTTGGGGGCGGCATATTTGCGAAGCAAACTGCCCCGTTTCGCTTTGCGAAACATGGGCACCCCCATAATAATTCACTGCGACAGTTCCGCCTCGATTTTCCGCGCCTGCGCGTTTTTCAGTCTTGCGTCGGCAAGTTCCGTCTCGTCCTGCAAGTTGATCGCGTCCCAGACGACCGTCACATCGTCCTCGAATCCCGCACTGCGCAGCACGGCAGCACCGATTCTCTCCAGCACAGGCGAAAGCACCCTGCGGAAATATTCGAGTTCCGAGGTGAGAATATCCGCCTGCTGTGAGGACATTCTCTCCGTCGTTGACCACGAAAAACCGAGCAGAAACGGCGGAATCGAAAGCTTTGCAACGATTTGTTCGAGCAGCTGCCGCACAGGCACATTGGTGTCAAACAGTTGATTTTCCGCGCCGATGACTCTGATATCCACATCACCGACCGCGACAAAATCCTGCACCTCGCCGTATTCCGCCGCGTGAATACCGTTTGACCACGCATCGGCGATTTCCTTTGCGTGATGCTGTGCGAAAGCGGCAGAGCCCGCATCAGGGCGATATGTCACGGCATATCGGACATTACCTGCGCGGTCGTAGTTTTGCCCGATGCACTCGAAAATGCGCAGCAAAATGCGTGAGATCGCAGGCAGACCGCGGAGCACCGAGACACCGTAGATGCCGGCGGGCGGGGGCGAAAGTGCCGCAAACAGGATGTTTTCGGGGTGTGCGAGCGGCCTTGCGTCCTGATCGTTTTCGCTCCGCAGATAGAATTTGCACGAAGCAGGTGAATCTGCACGAATGTCGAGGATTCTGGGATGTGCAGTCAGCAGGGCGATTGGGGCGTCGCTTTCTTCATCGCGGATGAGTTCGCCCACCGCATTGCCGTAGGTGAGCAGCGAGTCGAGCATCTGGTCGGCGAACGCTTGGAGCGAGCAGCCTGCCGCGTTGACGGGCACATGGTCGGCAAACCGTGTGAGCAATGCCTGCGCCTGCGGATTCTCGGTTTGCAGATGAAAGCCGCCGCAAAGTCTGACGATTTTTTGCAATGCCGCATCGACAACGGGCACAGCGAATCGCAGCGCGTCATAGAGCTGCCATTCTGCGGGGGATGGGGGCGGCGGCGCACAAAGCGGTAACGTCTGAGCGGGTGACGGTGCGGCGCGTTTGGGAGCCATCAGCAGCGGAAACTCCGCATCAACGGGTTTTCGCTGCTTTTTTGGCGGATGAAAGGGTGAATGCAAGACAAAGCCTCCTTTCAGGTTCCCGCATCAGCGTGTCGGGCAAGGGAAGCGACGAAAAAGGGTTCTTGTTCGGCGCGGTCGAGCACCGTGCTGACAAAATAGCGGATATCGTCCATAGCGTGATCGTTTTCCTTGACGGGTGCATCGACGCCTGCGTGTTCGTCCCACGAATAGAGGGAGAATTCGCGTAAGGTGTCTTTGCATTGGGGGCTGATGCGGATTTTCTCTCCGCGAATTGCGTCAGCGACGCGGTGGATGCCGCTCAGCACATCATTTTTTGCAGGCACCACGGTGAATTTGCCGTGTCTGCGGATGCAGGTGATGAAGCTTGCGGCGGAGGGGTCAACCACAATCTGTTCGATGGGCAGGTCGCCTGCGAGGGCAGCGAGGGCGAGATAGTGTTCCTCATCCGTTTTGGGGCAGCCGACTTTCCGCGCATCGTAATAGGATTCCGCGATACGGTACCAGCAATCATGGCAAAGACCCCAAAGCCCAAACGAGGCGGGATTCATCGTACCGTAATCGCAGGAGATCACAAATCGCACACAGGGTTCGGGCGGGAGCGCGATGTGTCGGTCAGGGGAAAACATGGGATAGACAAGACCTTGTGCGGCAGTCCAGATGCCTTTGATGTACCTGTCGTAGAATGCGCCGTCGTAGAGCCGTTCATAGCGTGCGCGGATGGCAGGGGTGAGGGCAGCGTTATCCTCCATGGTGAAGTGCAGATAGAGGGCATTTTTCTGCTTTGCCATGAGGATCCATTCACGATAGAACCAGTGGGAGGGCTTATCGGGGTTGCAGGAAAACCAGATCTTGGAATGCGGCACGGAGCATCTTGCGAGTGCCTGTTCCACGAAGGATTTGGGCATGAGCGCAACTTCATCGAGCAGCAGCCCTGCGAGGGTGATGCCCTGAATGAGTGCGGCAGAGCTTTCATCCTTGCCGCCGAAGCAGTAAAAACGGTTTGTGTGCCCGCCGATGGAAATATCGAGAAAGCCTTTGGAGGGTTTGTCCGTCACCTGAAATCCGAGCAGAGAAAGCTGCTGCATGAGGGGCGTGACGAGATTGCGGCGCAGAGCCGTGAGGGTTTTGCCGCAAAGCGCGAAGGTCTGCTGATGGAATTTGGAGGAAGCCCAGATCACAAACCCGAGGGCGAGGGCAGTGGTCTTGCCCGAGCGAATGGCGCCGTCGCAGATGATGGCGTCAAAGTGTTTGGTGTCGGGCTGCATCCACCAGTTCAGCACTCTTCTCTGCTTGGCGGAAAAGGGGAGCGGGGTCAAGGTCATCAAGGTCGTTCGCCTCCTCAGATGGAACACTCAGGGCAGAGAGCAAAGCGGCAGCGGCTGCCGAAGAATCGGCGGCGGAAGCGCATTCAAGGAGTTTTTCGAGGGCTTTCTGCCTGTCAAACAGCTTGATCTCGATGCCGCCGCCCTTGACGCGTTTCAGTTCGGAGATCTGAAAGAGGTCGAGAGCGTCGAGTTGTTCCTGCGATGGCAGATCTTCCGCAAAAGCGAGCTTGACGATATCCTTTGCCGAGCCGAATGCGAGACGGGAAAGTCCGGTCAGCACGAGGGTCTGCATAGGCAAAGCAGGTTTTGCGGCAAGCTGAGAGAGATAGGAGCGGCAGCTTGGGGTTTGGAGCAGCGCGAGGGCGTCCTCAGCGGCAGAATCCGGGGGGAATCCGGCAGCGAGGGCGGCTTCGCAGGGGTTGCCGAGGAGGAGGTAGTATCGGCAGAAGTTGTGTCGCTGGAGCTGGGAGATGCGGGGTGACTGCGAGCCCATAGGAGAGAAACACCGCCTTTCAAACAGAATGAAGTGGATGTGTGTGGTGGGATGAAAACGCAGCTGCGGAGAGAGAAGCGTAAGCGTTTTCAAGCATGGAGCGGAAGTGCGATTTTTTTGCATGGGGCGGTGCAAGATTCAAAAAAGGAAAATAAAAAAACGGCATTCTGCACATACTGCGTGCAAAATGCCGTACAAGATTCGCTGATATAACGGATTGAGAGAGCGTTGTGCCTGCGGCGCATTCGTAATGGGTCGCTGACACTTTTGAATCCCATGATAAGACATACCCCTTTTTGCATCTTCTTCTTGACATTTTCCCCAATTTGCGCTATACTATAAGATGTATGCAATCCACAGAATACGATTTCCAGAGAGGATGAATCACATGGACGAGCAAATCAAAGCGATGCAGGCGGAAATCGAAGCCGCTGCCGCATCTATCTCCGATTCCAAAGAGATGTATCTGCTCCGTAAGCAGTATCTCGATAACAAAACAGGCAAGATCTCCGCGCTGATGAAAAATATGCGCGACCTGCCCCCCGAAGAACGCCCCGCTTTCGGCAAAGTCGTCAACGTGCTCAAAGACTGGGCGCTCTCGTTCTTCACCGAACAGGATGCACGCCTCAAAGCCGAGGAGCTCGCAAAGAAAAATGCCGCCGAGCAGATCGACGTCACTATGCCCGCTTCAAAGCATCTTTGCGGCGCACTTCACCCCCAGACTCTCATCGCCAACGAACTGATCGACATTTTCGCCGGCATGGGCTTCACCATTTTTGAGGGCCCCGAAATCGAAAACGATTACTATAACTTCACCGCCCTCAATACCCCAAAAGATCACCCCGCACGCGATATGCAGGATACGTTCTATGTCTCGGAGGAATTCCTGCTCCGTACACAGACTTCGGCAGGACAGATCCGTGTCATGGAAAATGCGCAGCCGCCCATCAAGATCCTTTCTCCGGGCAAGGTGTTCCGCTCCGATGACGATGCCACACACTCCCCGATGTTCTCGCAGATGGAGGGTCTTGTGGTCGATAAGGGCATCACGCTTTGCGATTTGCAGGGTATGCTCGATGTGTTTGCTCAGAATATCTTCGGGCAAAACGTCAAGACCCGTCTGCGCCCCTCCTATTTCCCGTTCACCGAACCCTCCGTGGAGGTGGATGTGAGCTGCTTTGCCTGTGGCGGAAAAGGCTGCCGTTTGTGCAAGGATACAGGCTGGATCGAAGTGCTCGGCGCAGGCATGGTCAACCGTCATGTGCTCGAAAACTGCGGTCTCGACCCCGATGTCTATACGGGATTTGCCTTCGGCATGGGCATTGAACGTATCGCAATGCTGAAATACGGCATCCCGAATATCAAAATGCTGTTTGAATCCGATGTCCGCGTGCTGGAACAGTTCAGAGGATAAAGCGCGGAATCTCATTTCATGGCGGTTTGATCGCGCACACATTTCTCTGCGATGAACCACCGCCCCTGAAAGACTCTATACACAGAAAGGAATCATTCATTATGCTGGTACCACTTAGCTGGCTGAAAGAATATGTTGATATCCAGGTCACACCGCAGGAATTGCAGACAAAACTGTTCGACTGCGGCTTTGAAGTCGAAACGCTGACACAGCTCGGCGGCGAGATCGACGGCGTTGTTGTCGGTCAGGTCACTGCGTGTGAGCCCATTCCCGAAACGCATCTCCATGTCTGTCAGGTCAACTGCGGCGACAAGGGCGAATTTCAGATCTGCTGCGGCGCGGATAACGTCAGAACCGGCGGCAAATATCCCGTTGCACTCGTGAACGCTACCGTTTATGCCACTGCAAAAGACCATGTCACCATCGAGGGCACCATGAAAATCAAAAAGGGCAAGCTCAAAGGGTTCGATTCCCACGGTATGCTTTGCTCCGGCACCGAGATCGGTCTGAACGAGGATCTTTACGCAGGTGCAGGCTATAACGGGCTGCTCGTGCTGCCCGATGATGCGCCGCTTGGTGCGGATATCAAACCGCTGGTCGGGCTCGATGACTGGATGTACGATATCTCCATCACCGCAAACCGCCCCGACTGTCAGTCGATTCTGGGCATTGCACGCGAGGTCGCCGCGACGCTTGGTCAGCCCCTCAAAATGCCCGCAACCGACTTCCATACCGATGGCACAAAACTCGACGGGTTCAAGGTCAGCGTCGATGCACAGGATCTGTGCCCCCGCTATCAGGCACATTACGTCAGAAATATCAAAATGGGCGAATCCCCTGCGTGGATGCGCCGCCGTCTCGCACTGGTCGGCATCCGCTCCATTTCCAATATCGTGGACATCACCAACTATGTCCTGAAAGAGATCGGTCAGCCCATGCACGCGTTTGATCTGCGCGATCTCGAAGGCAATGAGATCATCGTGCGCCGCGCAAAACAGGACGAGCCCATCGTCACCCTCGACGAAAAGGAATTCAAGCTGAATCCCGCAAACCTCGTCATCTGCGACGGCAAAAAACCCGTCGCCCTTGCAGGCATCATGGGCGGTCTTAACTCCGAGATCAAGGCTGACACCGCCGATGTCGTGTTTGAAGCAGCAAAATTCGCACGCGATAATGTCCGCCGCACCGCAAGAGCACTCGGTCAGCATTCCGACAGCTCCTCGCGCTTTGAAAAGGGCATCGACGAATATACCACGCAGCTTGGCATGAAGCGTGCCCTCCACCTCATCGACGAACTGGGCTGCGGCACCGTCACCGACGGCGCATTTGCCGTCACAACAGGCAATTCGCTCGAACGCCGCAAGCTGACTGTCTCCATCAAAAAGGTCATGTCCCTGCTCGGCATCGAGATCCCGCAGGCTGACATTCTCCGCATCATGCAGAATCTCGATTTTGCACCCGTCATCAGCGGCGACAGCCTCTCCATCGAGATCCCCTCTTACCGTGAGGACATCGAAAACGCCCCCGACATCGCCGAAGAACTCATCCGTATGTACGGCTATGACCACATTCAGCCGACGTTCCTCGCACAGGCATCGGTCACAAGCGGCGGCAGAAACACGCAGCAGAGTGCCCTCATGAAGCTGAAAAATACCCTCTGCGCACAAGGGCTTTACGAAACCGTTCACTACTCGTTCTATTCGCAGAAAGATCTTGATATGCTCCGCATCGCGGAGGATGCAAAGGAACGTAAGGCGATCCGCATTCTCAACCCCATTTCCGAGGATCTCTCCATCATGCGCACCATGCTCGCCCCCTCGATGGTCAATGCGTTCATCCGCAACATTCGCCGCGGCAACGACGCAGGCAGACTGTTCGAGGTCGCAAAGCTGTTCATTCCCGAGGAGCTGCCCCTCACCAAAGAGCCTGAGGAGCGCGAATCCCTCTGCATCGGCTTGTTTGACAGCAAGCTGAGCTTCTTCGACGGCAAAGCCGTACTGGAAGCGATCGCAGATGTGTTCCGTCTGGAGTTCGTTTATAAAAAGCCCGAAGCTGCTTCCAAATACCCGTTCCTGCATCCCGGCATGAGTGCTGTGGTCTCCCTCGACGGCAAGGAAATCGGCTGGCTCGGTATGCTCGCGCACGACCTGACCGATACGCTCATCCCCGAACACGCGGCGTTCCTCGCAGAACTCGATCTCACTGCCCTGCGCCCGTATCTGACGAAGGAACTGCGCTTCGCGGCACTGCCGAAATTCCCCGTCATTCAGCGCGATATCGCTTTGCTCGTGGATGCCGACGTCACCTGCGGTGCGCTCATCGACACCATGAAAGCCGCCTGCAAGTCGCTTGACCGCGTGGAACTGTTCGACGTTTATCGCGGTGAGCAGATCGCAGAAGGCAAGCAGTCTCTGGCATTTTCGCTCTGGTTCCGCGGCGATGACCATGCGTTCACCGATGCGGAAGTCGATGCGTTTGTGGCAAAGATCCTGAAAAATCTCGGCAAACAGTTTGAGATCGCTCAGCGATAATCATAACCCGATACAGCAATCCCCGCCCGATATCCTTGCGGTGTCAGGCGGGGATTTTTGTTTTGTGATGCGGTTTCCCCTCGCGGCATTGCGCCCACGCAAGGTCAGAAAACCGCCGCGCCGCGACTGTCACCTGCGCACCCAATCCGCACAGCCGCGGCACAAGCGCACGGCTCAATCGCCCCGCCCCCAGAATCAGGCAGGGCAGCCCGTGCAATGTGACCGGCAATTCCTGCATCGCAATCTGAATGGCACCCTCGGCGGTCGGCACCGCATTGCGCACCGCAAATGCTTCGTCCTCTGCATAATCCGTCACACGCAGCCCCACCGCCCCGATACGCCTGCGCACACGCTCTGTGATGCGTCCGCCAAGCACACAGCCGCCCTGACGCACACGCGGCAGCACATCGGAAAGCGCAAGCGGCGTGCGGCTGTAAGGCGCAGGGAGCACCTCATCCTCATCGGCAGCAGGCATCGGTAAAATCAACGCATCTGCTTCATCTTTCAGCTCCGCGATTTGTTTCGCATCCACACCGCACGGCAAATCGGGGATGCCGCTGTCAAACCCCAGCAGCGTCACCGCAAACGACTTCGCAAGCGTTTCCGCCGCGTATATCTGGCGCAGATCGCCGCCCGCCACCACCAAATGCAGTCTGTTCTCCACTGTGAGATCCTGCATCTGCCTCACTCCTTTGTTGCTCGATCTCTTTGATTTCGGCTTTGCTCCAAAGCCCTCTGTATGGTATGCGAAACATGACGAATCGGTGCGAAACAATATCAAAAAACGCCCCTCACGCTTCTGCGAAAGGGACGTTTTTACGTCATTATCAGAATTATGCTTCCTGCGCTGCATAGGCAGGATTGTTGACAGGCTCATCATGCAGCGGAATGGGCTGATGATGGAACGTCGGGACAAGCTTTGCAAGCAGCTCGATCGTTTTCTGTGCGTTGTTTTCCTTTGCGGCATTGCGCAGATTGTTGAGCTGCTCCATGAAGTCGATCTGGTCAATGGCGATCTGCTTGCCAATGAAAATCTTCTTGTTGGTGGTGTTCTGCAAGCCTTCCTCGTCCATGAGAAGTTCCTCAAACAGCTTTTCGCCCGGACGCAGACCCGTGAACTTGATCTCCACATCCTTATACGGCACCTTGCCGTACATACGGATGAGGTTTTCTGCAAGCGTGGTGATCTTCACAGGCTCACCCATATCCAGCACGAAGATCTCGCCGCCCTTTGCCATCGCGCCTGCCTGAAGCACCAGCGACACCGCCTCGGGAATCGTCATGAAATAGCGGATGATGTCAGGGTGCGTGACAGTCACAGGCTGTCCCGCTTCAATCTGCTTTTTGAACAGCGGAATGACCGAACCATGCGAACCCAGCACATTGCCGAATCGCGTGGTGACAAACTCGGTGTTGGTCTTGCTCTGTGCCATATACTGCACGATCATTTCGCAGCAGCGCTTCGAGGCACCCATCACATTGGTGGGGTTCACTGCCTTGTCCGTGGAGATCATCACAAATTTTTTCACGCGGTAGAAATCCGCGAGCGTTGCCACATTGAATGTGCCGATGATATTGTTTTTGATCGCCTCCATCGGCGAATGTTCCATCAGCGGAACATGCTTGTGCGCCGCTGCATGGAATACCAGATCAGGACGGTATGTACGGAAAATCTCGTCCATGCGGTGATAATCGCGCACGGATGCGATCAAGGTGATCAAGTTCAGCTTGTTGCCGTACTCCATCACAAGCTCCTGCTGGATTTCGTATGCATTGTTCTCGTAGATATCAACAATGATGACCTGCGCAGGTTCATAGAGTGCGATCTGACGCACCAGCTCAGAGCCGATGCTGCCGCCGCCGCCCGTGACCATACATACCTTGCCGCGAATCAGATTGCGGATATCTTCCTTATCAAAGGAAATGGGTTCTCTGCCCAGCAGCCCTTCCACGTCAATATCCTTGACCTGAGAGAGCAGATTGTGCTTTTCGGGATTATCGCCCAGCACAAGCTGCGAAATGAACGGCAGCACCTTCAGCGGCAGCGACGTTGCATTGCACAGCGAGAGAATCCGTTTGCGGTCCTTTTCCTCACACGAGGGAATCGCAAAGATGATCATGTCAATTTTTTCACGCACGCAGATGGTCTGGATCTCTGCCGTGGTGCCCATGACTTCCACGCCCTGCAAAGACGTCCCGCCCAGTGTGTAATCATCATCCACGATGCACACGGGATGATAACGATATGCGGGATGGGAAGCATCCATTTTCGCATTTTCAATATCCTTGAGCAGCATTTTCGCTGCTTGTCCCGCGCCGATGATCATAACACGCGTATAGGAACCGTCAGTTCTGACGATCATTTTCTGATCGTTCAAGAATGCACGGCGGAACACCAACCGAAAGACAGAGGTGGCAATCAGACCGAATGCTCCAAAGAAGATCCAGAACAGCACACCCAGCGGCTTGCCTGTCAGCAGCATGAACGATGCCGCAAGCACCGAACCGCTGCAAACGCCGTACAGGCAGCGGAGATAATCGGTTTTGTTGGCGTGCCGCCACTGTTTTGCATAGGCTCCTGTGATCCAGAGCGTCATCATGCAAAGCACGGTGCCGACAAGTGATGCGAGCGCTGCGGACGCAGACGATACCTCGCCCACTCCCAGCAGCGAAAGAACAAACTGCGAAACAATCCCGCAGGTGACAAGCATGACAAAGTCAGCCGCCATCAGGATCAACTTACGATGATTGATGCGAAACACGATGTATCAAGCCCCTTTTGATATATATTTTCCCTGTTTCTTTTCACTTCCGGTATATCTCTTTCGCTTTTCTTTCTGTTTCTTATTTCCCAAATGCCATTGTATCATGAATCTGCTGAAAAATCAATGATTCCGCATTCCTCTTTTTTTATTTTCGGGGATATGCGCATCATGCACAAAACGCGCAAATGATTTTTATACAGAATCACAATCAATTCTGCGAGTATCGAATCATCTCTTTCAAGATATCCGTTGCTGCCACGATGCCGAGCTTTCCCGTGTTCAGCACCATGTGATAATTGGAGCGTGCGCCCCAGTCTGCGCCTGTGTAATAATTGTAATGCCGCCGCCTTGCCTTATCGTGTTTTGCCACGATCGACGCAGCTTTTTCAGGTGTGACCCCGAGTTCCTCCACCGTGCGCTTGACACGGAAATCCATATCTGCGGTGATGAACACACTGAACAGATTCGGATTGTCACGGAGAATATAATCTGCACACCGCCCCACAAAAATCGAGGACGGATGCTCAGATGCCAGAGTGGTGATGATCTTGCTTTGCGTGAGGAATACGTAATCCTGCGGCACTGCCTCCACATCCCCTGCATGATAGTAGGGGGAATATGCACCCGTGACGGCAATGTTGAACAGGAACGAATTGGTCATACGCTCCTCATTTTCCTGAATGAACTTGGTGGAATAGCCGCATTTATCCGCTGTCATGTCAATCAGCTTGCGGTCATAAACGGGGATATCCGTGTAAAAATCCGAGAGACGCTGTGCAATTTCCCTGCCGCCGCTTCCGTATTCACGCGAAATTGTCAGGATTATCGACATACAATCACCCAGCCTTTCCATGTTGTCTAAATGCTCACATATTTAATTGTTAAGGATTGACAAATTCTTAATAGAATCGACATATGTTTCTTTGCGTTTATTATATCACCCTTTTTCCGATTTGTCAATGATTTGGAAAAATTTACCTGGATTTAATATTCAGGCTTTTTTCTGCGGCATTGCAATCTGCGGGAAAATGTGGTATAATAGGGTGAATTTCCTCATCACATACCATTTCTATAGAAAGGATGTGCCGCCATGCCATTTGAATTTCACGCATACAAGAGCTGCGGCGCTCTGATATACAACTTCATCACAGGCGGCGCTGTCGAGATCATGGCGTGCCTGCCCGGGTTTGCCGAGATCGACATTCCCCCGATGATCGACAGCTGCCCTGTCACCAAAATTCACAAGCGTGCGTTTTCCGATAACACCTCGCTTGCCCGCATCTCCTTCCCCGATTGTCTTGAGGAGATCGGCGAATACGCCTTTCGCGGCTGTGAGAAATTGCAGGAGATCGTGCTGCCGGATGGTCTGAAAATCATCGAAGATTCGTGCTTTGCGCAGTGCTTCCAACTGAAATCCGTGCAGCTGCCCGCAAAACTCGAAACCATCGGCACTTGCGCGTTCAAAGACTGCGTTTCCCTCAAGGGCATCGACATTCCCGAAGCCTGCACCGAAATCGCGCCCGATGCCTTTCAGGAATGCCCGAGCTTGGCTTATTTTCACGTATCACCTGACAATCCGTTATTCGCAAGCGACGACGGCATTCTCTATAACAAAGACAAATCACTGCTGCTTTGCTGCCCTGAATACCGCCATCAGCCCGTGTTTCTGGCGGCAGGCACAGAATTCGCCCCCGAAGCATTCGACCGCTGTATGTGGATCCCCGCTGTGGAAGCCGCTCCGGACCACGAATCCTATGCCTCCGAGGACGGTGTGCTTTACGACAAATCCATGACAACGCTGCTGTTTTTACCGCAGGGGCGCAGAAAAGTGCTCTTTCTGCGGGCGGATACCGTGGACATCGCGGAACACGCCCTCGACCAGAGCTTTCTGCCCGTCATGCAAACCGTCGAGGGCGTTGTCGATTTCGCGTGGATCGACTGCTGCTCCCTCCCCTACTTCGATGTCGATGAGGACAACCCTGCGTTCTCTGACTTCTGCGGCGTGCTCTACGACAAGGAACAGACCGTTTTGATCGCCTGCTACGGCGGCTTTCGCGGCGAACTCGTCATCCCCGATACCGTCAGCGTCATTGACTGCGGCGCGGTCTCGGGCTGCGGCGGCGTCACGGATATCCTGCTCCCCGATGATCTGCAGATCATCGACAACGCCGCATTTGCAAGCTGCACCGCCCTCCGATGCGCCGATATCCCCGCTTCCGTCACAAACATCGGTGAGGAGGCTTTTCTCAACTGCTTTGCACTGGAATCGGTCATCATCCGAAACCCCGCCGCCGAAATCGGCGCGGATGCGTTCACCGGCTGCCTGAGTCTCACCATCTGCGGAAAAAAAGGCAGCACCGCCGAACAATTCGCGGAAGAAGGCGCATTCGTTTTTCGTGTGCTGGAGGAATAAATCACCCGAACGGAAAGGAGCGTTTCACCCATGCTGCATATTCTTTACGGCGGTGCGGGATGCGGAAAATCGCACAAGATCACGGAGATCGTGCGCGATGCACTGGCGAATGCCCGAAATGTCCACACCCTTGTCCCCGAACAGTTCGCATTTACATACGACAAAAATCTCTACACTGCCCTTGGTGCCGCGGATTTTAACCGCGTGCGCACGGGCAGTTTTCGCAGTGTCACGGCGGAGATCCTCACCGAAATCGCAGCCGAGCCACGCGATGCCGCAAACGATGTGGTGAAAACCGTCGTGCTGCACCGCGTGCTGCAATCACTCGCAAAAGACAATGCCCTGCGGTATTACGGCGGACAGGCTGACCAGCCTGCGTTTTTTGCCGAACTGCAAAAACAACTCTCGGAACTGATGCAGTCGGGCGAAACACCGGAAACGCTCGCGGATGCCGCAAGCCGCATGGAGGGTGCCCTGCCCGAAAAAATTCTCGATATTGCACGCATTTACGCGGATTATCTCAGAGATCTGGAACGGTTCAATATGCGCGACACCCTCTGCGACACCATCACCGCCGCTGCCGCTGCCGACGGCACCGACTTCTTCCGCGGCGTCACCCTCTGCATCGACGAGTTTGAATCGTTCACGGGCGAACAATATGCCATGCTCGAAGTCATGCTCCGCACCTGCGATGATGTGTGGTTCGCCCTGCGCACCGATGACCCCGATGCCCCCGATTTCTCGCGGTTCGATGCCGTCAACCAGACCTGCCGCCGCCTGCACAGACTGGCAAAGGAAACAGATACCCCCTGCGAATGGATCCCGCTCACCGAGCAGCACCGTTTCGAGGAACCGTCCCTTGCCCATCTGAGCCGACATATCCTCACCGCCGAGCTCCCGCCCTTTGCCGACGCTTCCGCCGTGACTGTCTGTGAGGCGCGTGACATGACCCTCGAAGTCGAATACACCGCCGCGATGATCCGCAGACTGCTGACATCACATCAGGCAAAAGCACGCGATATCATGGTCGTCACACACGATCTGTCCGCCTACGGCGCACAACTGGAAGCCGCTTTTTCACGGTATGAGATCCCGTTTTTCATGGATCTGCACCGCAGCGTGCTGCACACCGCCGTGATGAAACTGCCGCTTTGTCTGCTGACGCTCGCAAACCGCATCACCACCGAACAAGTCCTGCTGTATCTGAAAACACAGCTCTCGCCGCTGCATCCTGCCGTCGCGGCAGAACTTGAAAATTACGCTTTTACTTGGGATATCGAATCCGACCGGTGGGAACGCCCCTTTGCACCCGAAACGGACCCCTCCGGACATATGGAGGAAACCAGACAAGCGATCATTGCCCCGATCCTCAAACTGCGCGAACGCATCGGGGGCGGCAAAAAGCCCGCGGACGGCGCGAAAATCTGTGAGGCACTCTATCGCTGCATCGACGAGGAAAATATCCCCATGCGCATCGGCGGACTTGCTGAACGAATGAAATCGGGCGGCGATGTGCCGGGCGGACGTGCCCTGCGCAGACTCTGGAATCGCTTCACGGAACTGCTCGATTCCCTGCACGATGCCCTCGCTGATACCCCCGTGACGCCCGTGCAGCTCTCGGCGCTGCTGACGACCGTGCTGCGGCAGAATCAGATCGCCCTGCCACCGCAGACACTCGATGCCGTGACCGTGCAGACCGCCGCCGCCGCTCGCTACGATGCGCCGAAAATCGTGTTTGTGCTGGGCGTCAACGAGGAGGCTTTCCCCGCAAGCATCGCAGGCGGCGGATTCTTCTCCGAGCAGGAACGCGCACTGCTTGCCGAACAGGGCGTGGAGCTTTCCCGCTCCGTGCGCGACCTTTGCGCCGATGAACGCCTGATCGTCTACAAAACCCTTTCGGCACCCTCACAGCACCTCTATCTCTGCTATCCGCTTGCCTCCGAAAGCGGCAGACACCTCAAGGAATCTTCCGTCTTACAGCAGATCTTCAAGCTTCTCCCCGCCACGCAGACCGACTACGCCGACCGCATGGGCACTGCGTTCTATGTCTCCACGAAAGCTGCGGCATATTACAGCTTTGTGCAGGATTACGCCGTCTCCAAACGCGACCGCGAAACCATCCGTGCGATGCTTTCAAAATCACCCGAGGACGCCCTGCGCCTCGAAAAACTGCGCCGCACCACTGACCCGTCCCGTCTCAGTGTCACGAAAAAAGAGCTGATGCGTCGTTTGACAGGTGATTCCATCACCGTTTCAGCAACGCAGATCGAAAATACCATGCAGTGCCCGTTCAAGGGGTTCTGCGAAAACGGACTGAAACTTTATATCCGCCGCAAAAACAACATCAACGGGCTTTCAACAGGCAATCTCGTGCATTTCTGCATGGAAAAACTGTTCGTCACTTATCCGACACGCGAGGCGTTTCTTGCCCTCAAACCCGATGAACTGCGGCATCACGCTCAAATCTGCGCCGACGAATTTCTCCGAGACGAACTGGGCGGCGCGAACGGCAGACCAAAACGATTCCTGCAAAGCTATCAGCGGCTGACCAACCGCATGACCATGCTCCTGCGCCACACGCAAGCCGAAATGGCACAATCGAAATTCACCCCCGATGCCTGCGAAGCGGTCATCGGCAGACTGGGCGAAAATGTCGGAACTGCGCCCTTTCAGATGACGCTTGCAAACGGCATGAAACTGATCCTCAACGGCAAGATCGACCGCGTGGACCTCTGCGACATCGACGGCAAAACGTATCTGCGCATCGTCGATTATAAAACGCGTGCCAAGCAGTTCAGTCTCGCAGATATCTTCTACGGGCTGAATTTGCAGATGCTCCTCTATCTGTTTGCTCTGCTCGACGGCGCAGAACAATATCAAAATGCTGAACCTGCGGGCGTTTTGTATATGCCTGCTGCCGCCCCTGACAGCAAGCGTTCCCGCGGCGACGCACTTTCTGCCGCCGAATATCTCAATCAATATTTTCGCATGAGCGGCACCGTGCTTTGCGACAGAGGCATTCTCTCCGCAATGGAGGAAAACATCGCAGGTGTGTATATTCCGGCACAGCTTTCCCCCGAGGATACAGGCGTGGGCGAGCCCGTTTTGACCGAGGATTCACAGGTGTTTGGTGCGCACCAGATGCAAAAACTTCGGAAATACGTGGAGAAAGTGGTGGCTGACTGCATCACCGCCTACGCCGAGGGCAATGTCGCGCCCAACCCGATGAAAAAACGGCAGAACGGCGATAAATTCTACGCAGATGCGTGTGAATACTGCAATTATCGCGGAATCTGCGGCGTGGACATCAGCAATGCCGCCTATGCACCGCTTTGCCGTGTGTCCGATGACGAAAAAAATACCATCGCAAAAATGCGTGCGATCATGGACGGAGAGGAGGTCATGCAATGAGAAACTGGACGCCCGAACAATCTGCGGCAATTCACGCCGACGGCGCATCGCTTGTGCTCAGTGCGGCGGCAGGCAGCGGCAAAACCGCTGTGCTGGTCGAACGGCTGATCCGCCTGCTCTCGGACACCGAACACACCACCCCCGCCGAGCATCTCGTGGTCGTCACCTTCACCAACGATGCCGCCGCAGAAGTGCGAAACCGCCTCAACCTCGCTCTCACCGCCAAAATGGAACAATCCCCCGAAAACGACTGGCTGCGGCGTCAGCAAACCATGCTGCAAAGTGCCCACATCTCGACCATCCACAGCTTTTGCTTTGACCTGCTCCGCGAACAATTCGCCGATGCAGGACTTTCCGCAGGCTTTCGTATCATCGACGAGAACGAGGAAAAACTGTTCCGTGCCGATGCGCTTTCGGTGGTCATGGAGGATTTCAGCCGCCGTGCAGAGGAAGATGAAAACGTCGCAGATGCAAAGAAAATGCTGCTTGATGCATTTTGCACCAAAGATGACACGCCCCTCGAAGAACTGCTGCTCGCACTCTATGGCTGCGTGGAATCTGCACCGTTTGGCGATACGCTGCTCCTCGAAGCGGCTGATGCCTGCCAGGGCGAAAAAATGCGCGACTGCGCACTTTCATTCATTTCCGCTCAGCTCGACGACATCTCCATGCTGCAATCCCGCGCAATGGAACTGATGCTGCCCATCTGCACGGAAAAGCAAATCGCCGTGCTTGCCGATGACATCGCCGTCACCGACCGTCTGCGCGGTGCAGTCGATGCCAAAGATACCGCACAGATCGGCAAAATTCTCGAATCTATGGAGTTTTCCAGATTTTCGCTGCCCCGTGCCGCCGCCGTCAAGGAAACCGCCGACATGGTCGGCGCACTGCGCAGCCACGCAAAAGAACTGCTCTGCAAATTACAGTCGCTTGCGCTGCCGTTTCGGTTTGCGTCGGCTGATTTGCCGCGCCTTGCCGCTTTGCTCCGCGCCCTCTATGGTCTTGTGAAAAACTTTGATGATACGCTGTTTCTCATCAAGCAAGAGCGCGGTGCAATCGGATTCGGTGATGCCATGCGTCTTGCGCTCAAGCTGCTTGCCACACGCTCACCTGACGGCGAAATCTGCAAAACACCCCTCGCCGAACGACTCTCACAGCAGTATGCCTGCATCATGATCGACGAGTTTCAGGACGCCGACAACCAGCAAGACCTGATTTTCCGTATGCTTTCCCGCGGCGGCGATGCCTCGCATTACGGCGACAATCTGTTCGTCGTCGGCGACAGCAAACAGTGCATTTACCGCTTCCGCAATGCAAACCCCAACAATTTTTACCGCGCCATGCGTGAGGGCAAACCCTATGTGTCGCCCATTCTCACCGAAAACACCTGCATCCATTTGAACCGCAATTTCCGCAGCGCAAAAGAGGTCGTGGAACTGGTCAACGCGGTGTTCACGCCCCTGATGACCGAACAGGTCGGCGAGATTTGCTACGACGAAACACAGAAGCTCGTGCAGGGTGCTGAATATCCTGCGGACAGCCGACCGATCGAAATTTTGCTGCTGCCCAAATCCGTGAAAGGCATTGCCGACGAACCATATGCCGTCGCGGCGCGGATCGCTTGGCACCTCGCGCAGAAAACACCCGTACTCGGTGCCGATGGCAGTTATCGCCCATGCCGTCCGCGCGATTTTCTCATTCTGCTGCGCACCTCCACGAGTATGGCGCATTTTGCACAGGCACTTTCCGATGCGGGAATCCCAGTTTGTCCCACCGAACAGGCAAGCTATCTCGGCTCGCAGGAAATCACGCTGCTGCTGGATATTCTTCGCGCCGTTGACAATCCGCTGCTCGATATTTCGGTGACGGCGGCAATGCTCTCCCCGATGTTCGGTTTCACCGTCGATGACCTCATCGCGGTGCGCCTTGCAGAACGAAAAAAAAGTCTGTTTCAAGGAATGCAGACACTCGCTGCGGCAGAGGATACGGAAGCCGCGCTGCGGCAAAAATGTACGGATTTCCTCGATTTTCTGGAATCCATGCGACTGTTCTCGGCAATGGAGACACCCGAACAACTCATCCGCCGCATTTATCAGCAAACGGATTTTCTCGGGCTGATGCAGATGACCGCAAACGGCGAACAGAAAAAGGCAAATCTGCGCACGCTCACCACCTACGCACGGCAGTTTGAGGAAAACCGCGGCGGCGGACTCTCTGCGTTCCTGCGCTATCTCGATGCGATTTTATCACGCAAAAACGACCTTTCCGCAGGCTCTGCCCCCGCCGTCTCCGAGGACGTTGTCAGCATCAAGACCATTCATAAATCGAAAGGTCTGGAGGCACCGTTTGTCATTCTTGCCGAATCGGACACGGCGTTTTCCAACAAGGACAGCCAGAAGCCCTATCAGTTTCACGCTTCGCTCGGATTCGGATTCAAACTCTACGACCCCGACGAATACACACGCGGCGTGACACTGCCCTACGAACTCATCGCGGCGCAAAACCGCAAAGAAGCCCTCAGCGAGGAACTGCGCCTGCTTTATGTTGCGCTCACCCGCGCCCGCGAACATCTGATTTTGCCCATCGTTTTTTCAAACAGCTACGTCAAAAACGCAGACAGTTTCATGCTGGAGCAAATGGCATTCGGGGGACAGACCGATGTCCTGACACGGTCTGCGGGCTCCATGCGCGATTGGCTGCTCATGGCTCTGCTCCGCAATCCCGAATGTGAGGCTCTGCGCCGCGGCATGGGACTGGAAAAGCGTCCTGACAACGACAAACTGCCGAAAATCTCGGCGGTCACGGATGTCATTGAGACGGAAGAAATCAACGCTTTTTCTGAAGAATCGACGGTGCCTGATGCCGAGACCTCCATCGACCCTGCACTGCTCGAAACGCTTCAGGCGCAATGTCAGCAGCAATATGAAAGCCCGCTTGCCGAACTGCCCGCAAAATACGGCGTTTCAGAGCTTTCACACGGCGAGGAATTTTCGGCACCGCTGCGGCGTCCGCTGTTCATGCGCGAACGGCACGGGCTTTCGGGCGCGGAACGCGGTACGGCACTGCACACGTTCATGCAGTTCGTCGATTTCCAAGCTGCTGCGAACAATTTGAATGCCGAAATTGACCGTCTGGAAGCACAGGGCAGATTGACCTCGCGGCAAGCACAGGCGGTGCGCACCTCCACAATCTCGACGTTTTTTGAAAGCACGCTGTATCAGCAGATCTGCCGCGCAGACCGCGTGCGCAGAGAGGAAAAATTCACGGTGCGGCTCTCGGATCTGGAACTGGACGGCGATTTGTCACAGCTTGGCGAAAAGTACGCAGATACAGAAGGAATGCTCATCGGCATCATGGACATGGTGCTGGAAACTGACGGGAAAATCGTGCTGGTGGATTATAAAACCGACCGCAACGTGACGCCTGCCGATCTGCTTTCACGATACACGGAGCAAATTCGGCTTTATGCGCAGGCGATTCGGCTGCTTTGGGGCAAGCCCGCCGATGAATGCTGGCTCTATTCGTTTTCGCTGCAGCAGGCAATCGAGGTATCTGCGATGCATTTGTAATGAGACTCCCATTCTCAATGCATAGCAGATTCAACTATCTTGACAGACAAAAACGGACGACCTGCATAAAGGTCGTCCGCTTTTTTTACTATACGATTGTGCTATGAAGTGTGCGTGCGTTCAAAAGAGAATCTCACGCTTCACGGATGCTCGGTTTCACGCAGTCAGTCTGCAAAATAACGTACACCGTTTTCAAAAATCTTCTGGTCTTTTGCACCGGGCACATTCTTGCAAACCTCATTGCCGATACGCTCGCTGTGTCCCATCTTGCCCAGCACTCTGCCGTCAGGCGATGTGATGCCCTCGATCGCGTCAATCGAACTGTTCGGGTTGAAACGAATATCCATCGTCGGACGTCCGGACAAATCAACATACTGCGTTGCAATCTGCCCGTTGTTCGCCATTCTGCGAATCAGGCTTGCCGACGCGATGAATCTGCCCTCGCCGTGCGAGATTGGCACGGTATGCAGATCTCCGACCTCACAGCCTGCCAGCCACGGCGACTTGTTCGACGCAATGCGTGTCGTGACCATCATGCTCTGGTGGCGTGCGATCGTGTTGAACGTCAGCGTCGGGGAGTTGTCGCTCATTTCGGTGATCTCGCCGTAAGGCACAAGACCAAGCTTGATCAATGCCTGGAAGCCGTTGCAGATACCGAGCATCAGACCGTCACGCTTTTGCAGCAGCGTGTGAACCGCCTCAGCAACCTGCGGATTACGGAAGAATGCGGTGATGAATTTGCCCGAACCATCGGGTTCGTCGCCGCCCGAGAAACCGCCCGGCAGCATGATCATCTGAGAATTGTTGATCAGCTTGACCGCCGCCTGCACCGAATCCTCAATCGCCTGCGCCGAAAGGTTGCGGATGACAAGGATCTCAGGCACTGCGCCTGCGCGTTCAAATGCGCGTGCGGTGTCGTATTCGCAGTTGGTGCCGGGGAATACGGGAATCAGCACACGAGGCTTTGCTGCCTTCACAGCAGGTACTGCACGGCGTTCTGCCTTGAATGCATAGGATTCGATCGTGGCAAATTCGGTTTTGATGCGGCACGGGAACACCGATTCCAGCTTGCCCTCCCATGTTTTCTGGAGGGTGTCAAGGCTGATGGTGTATGCGTCGCTGAAGATCTTATACTGTTCGGTCGTCTTTCCGATGACTTCCTCGCCAGCCTGTGCCTTGCCGTTCAGTTCGATGAGGAACGAGCCGACATACGGGGTGAACAGAATCTGCTCGGGCAGCTTTTTGCTGAATTCAAAGCCGATATGGTTGCCGAAGCACATCTTTGCGATACCTTCCGCAACACCGCCCTCGGATACTGTCCAGATCGCCTTCGCTCTGCCCTCGGTGATGAGCTTTTCAACAGCATCGAAGCAGGCACGCACGCTGTCCCAATCGGGCAGACCGTTGCTGTCATAGCTCGGTGCGATGCGGATGACCGTGTCACCTGCATTTTTGAATTCGGTGGAAAGCACACGCTTGGTATCGGCAACGGAAACCGCAAACGAAACCAGTGTGGGCGGCACATCGACCTTTTCAAACGTGCCCGACATGGAATCCTTGCCGCCGATGGATGCACAGGAAAGCTCGAGCTGTGCCTTGAATGCGCCAAGCAGTGCGGAGAACGGCTTGCCCCAGCGTTTCGGATTGTTCTGGGTACGCTCAAAGTATTCCTGGAACGTCAGCCAGCACTGATGCCACGAGCCGCCTGCCGCGATCACCTTCGCTACGGATTCGATGACTGCAAGCATTGCACCGTGATACGGAGAGCTTTCGGAAATGGTGGGATGGAAGCCCCAGCCCATGATCGAGCAGGTGGAAGTCTCGCCCTTCAGCACGGGGATCTTTGCTGCCATTGCCTGCGAGGGCGAAAGCTGATAGATACCGCCGTAAGGCATCAGCACCGTGCCTGCACCGATCGTGGAGTCGAATTTCTCGACCAGACCTTTCTGCGAGCAGATGTTGAGGCTGCCCATGAGTTCTTTCCAGCCGTCGGGGGTATCTTCATACATCTTGGGATTGGACTGCATGGGTGCCGCTGCCACGACATCGGTGTGCTTTTCGGCACCGTTGGAATTGAGGAATTCTCTGGAAAGGTCAACGATGGTCTTGCCGTTCCAGTTCATGCGCAGACGATTGGTATCGGTTGCCTTTGCCACAACCGTCGCAAGCAGATTTTCTCTGTCAGCCGCCGCCATGAATGCATCCACATCCTCAGCCGCAACCACAACTGCCATACGCTCCTGCGATTCGGAGATGGCAAGCTCCGTGCCGTCCAGACCGTCATATTTACGAGGGACTGCGTTCAGATCAATGTCAAGGCCGTCGGTCAGCTCACCGATGGCGACCGAAACACCGCCTGCACCGAAATCGTTGCAGCGCTTGATGAGCTTGGTCACTTCGGGATCACGGAACAGTCTCTGAAGTTTACGCTCCTCGGGAGCGTTGCCCTTTTGCACCTCTGCACCGCAGTTCGTGAGGGATTCGAGCGTGTGAGACTTGGAAGAACCGGTTGCACCGCCGCAGCCGTCACGGCCGGTCTTGCCGCCCAGCAGAATGATGATGTCGCCGGGAACAGGTGCTTCCCGACGGATGTTTTCAGCAGGTGCCGCACCAACGACTGCACCGATCTCCATGCGCTTTGCGACATAGCCGGGGTGATAGACCTCAGCCACATGACCTGTCGCAAGGCCGATCTGGTTGCCGTAGGAGCTGTAACCGTTTGCCGCACCCACGGTGATCTTGCGCTGCGGCAGCTTGCCTGCCATGGTGTCGGCAACAGGCACCAGCGGATTCGCCGCACCTGTCACACGCATTGCCTGATACACATAGCTTCTGCCGGACAGCGGGTCACGGATCGCGCCGCCAAGACAGGTTGCCGCACCGCCGAACGGTTCGATCTCGGTGGGATGGTTGTGTGTCTCATTCTTGAACATGAGGATCCAGTCTTCCTGCCCATTGTCGGTATCGACCTTGATCTTGACGGAGCAGGCATTGATCTCCTCGCTCTCATCGAGTGCAGGGATCTTGCCGTCGGCTTTGAGCTTGCGCATTGCCGCAAGTGCCATATCCATCAGCGTGACAGGCTTTGCATCTCTGCCCAGTTCCTTGCGGATGCGGAGATAGTCGTCGTAAGTTTCCTTGATATAGGGGGTCGCGATCTCTGCGTTGTCGATGGTGGTGAGGAATGTGGTGTGACGGCAGTGGTCGCTCCAGTAAGTATCAATCATGCGGATCTCGGTGATGGTGGGGTCGCGGTGTTCTTCATTGCGGAAATAATTCTGGCAGAAAGTGATGTCATCGAAGTCCATCGCAAGGGCATAATCGCTCAAAAACTGCTTTCTGCCTGCTTCATCGAGGTCACAGAAGCCTTCCAGTGTCTCGACGGCGGTGGGGATGGCATAGTTGGTATCGAGCGAATCCACGGTGTCAAGCGATGCCTCACGGCTTTCGACAGGGTTGATGAGATAGCTTTTCAGTTTGTCGAATTCTGCGTCGCTGATCGCACCCGAAACGATGTAAACGCGGGCATTTCTGACACGGCAGCGTTCTTTTCCGTTGAGGATCTGAATACACTGTTCACAGGAGTCTGCACGCTGGTCAAACTGACCGGGGAGATACTCCACAGCAAAAATACGCTCCTGATTGGAGAGCAGGGGAAGCTTTTCGTAGACGAAATCGACTGCGGGCTCCGAGAAAACGGTGGGCACAGCGCGGCGGAATTCCTCCTCGGTGATATGGTCTGCATCATAGCGGTTGAGCACGCGGATGCTGACGACATCGAGACGGAGCGCGGTGCGCAGGTCTGCAAGCACAGACTGTGCTTCGACTGCGAACTGCGGCTTTTTCTCTGTGTAAATGCGATAAACAGCCATAAAACAATGAACCTCCGTAATTCACATGATTGAGTGGGGATGACCGATACAGCAGTCGTCCTCATATGAATCTATTGTAACACAAATCGTGGCATTTCGCAAACCCTTTTCTGCATTTTCATCGAAAATTTTCACAAGCGTACCATCCTTGGTATGTCCTTGGAAAAAGGTCTGTGCATTTTGCCGTTTTTTACCCTCCACCAGCACCTCTGCACTCCGCCCGACATATCCTGCAAGGTGGGCGCGGCGGAGTTCGTTGGCGATGGCTGTGAGGTCGGCACTGCGCTGATTTTTGATGTTCTGCGGAATCTGATCGGGCATGGCGGCGGCTTTGGTGCCTGCACGCTGCGAATATGGGAAAACGTGAACCTTTGCAAAGCCGATCTTCTTCACGAATGCGACCGTTTCCTGATATTCCGTCTCATGCTCTGCGGGGAATCCGACGATCACATCGGTGGTGAGGGCGGCATCGGGGAATCGAGCATGGATGCGTGCGGCAAGATCGGCATATTCAGCGGCACTGTAACGGCGGTTCATGGCTTTCAAAATCGTGTCCGAACCGCTTTGCAGCGACAGATGAAACTGCGGACAGAATTTCTCACACGCCGCCAGACGGTCAAGTGTCTCATCGGTCATGCGCTCAGGCTCAAGCGAACCGAGCCGCACACGCTGAATCTCGGGAAACGACGCGCAAAGTTCAACGGCATCTGCAAGATCCTGCCCCGTGTCGATGCCGAAAAATCCAAGGTTGATGCCCGTCAGCACGATCTCACGAAATCCCTGCTTCGCAAGCGATGCGACCTCGGCTTCCAGCCTTTTCTTCGGCATGGAACGGCATCGCCCGCGGGAAAAAGGAATGATGCAATAACTGCAGAACTGATTGCATCCATCCTGTATTTTCAGGAACGCACGCGTCTTGGTGGTGTCGGCACACGGCAGCGATGAAAACACATCCGAGGCACTTTTATAAGGCGTGATACAAGTCTCCTGCGTATCGGGGCGGGCTTTCATGCTCGCAAACACCCATTCGAGCATCGCAGCACGGTCTTTCGTGCCCGTAACGTAATCCGCACCGCAGAAATCGTCCTCGGGAAATGCCTGCGGCCAGCAGCCTGTCAGTGCAAGCAGTGCCGCAGGGTTCTTGCGCTTGACGCTTCGCAACAGCTGTTTGACCTTCTTCACGCTTTCATCGGTGACGGCACAACTGTTGACGATGACAAGATCTGCGGATTCGATGGTGTCGGCAAGCGTCAATCCCTGCGAAAGCAGCATTTCCTGCAAGCCTGATGACTCCGCCTGATTGACTTTGCATCCAAAAGTAAATATTTTCACTTTCATGGGGTACTCCTGTTGAACTGCACAAAATTTGATAATTCTCATTGTGCAACATCTATAAACCGTCGGATTGCGGAAAAGAATTGCAATCAGGCGGCAGAAATTCGGATAGGTTTACAAAATAGGACGAAATTGCTTGACAAATCATCGCTTCAATGCTATGATAAGGGCGGAACAAGGGAAAAGACAAACACCCCGAAACGTAAGTGCCGCATCTCGTATCACTTGTTCGGCACACACAAACCGAGTCACTGATAAAGAGAGGTTTTCATCATGTCTACGATGACCGTTTATCTCCCCGAAATCTCGGATGTATCTGAATTTGTAAATATCATGGGACATTTCCCGTTTGAAGCGCATCTCACCGTCGGCTCTTATGCCGTCGATGCAAAGTCGATCATGGGCATTTTCACCCTCGATCGCGAACAGCCCATCCAGCTGGTTGCAAAAACCGAGGATGAATCTGATTTGCAGCAGCTTGCCCGCGCCATCGACCGCTTCCTTTATAAGCCCGTTCATTACGGCGCATGATTTTCGACCTTTTCTCATGAGGGAGGCTTATGCTGCTCCCGAATCCCCCTTTTTTCATGTTGCTCCCCTTACCTCTGTCCGTGCGGCTTACGGGGGGCAATGCCAACTCCTGCACCATTTTTCCATCCCCCTCCAATGTGGGAAAGTGGTGCTTTCTATTTGATAGCTCGGGACGGTTTCTGACAGAAGCCGTCCCGTTTTTTGCTCTTTTGCACTGCATTCACTGCCGTGCCATGAGCTGAAGTTTTCCGTTATCCCCTTCATAAAAGAAAAACTGATACTTCATCCCATCCACATGGAACATGATCGCCTTTTTTCTGCCGTCGTGTGTCTGAATGCGCTCAAGAGGTCCATGATACGCATCCAGTTCAAAATAATCGCGGCAATCGTTGAACACCTGAAGATATGCCTCACCATCCGGATTCAGCCCCAGAGAGTTTCGCAGTACACTGCTGATATCAGACGCAACATTCAGCACGATGCCCTTATACTTTATCCCTTCATCATTGATGCCCTGCCGAAATTCATAGGCAGGTTCAAGGGCAGAATCCAGCGCAAAACCGTAGATCTCCTGAAACGAATCCAGTTCCTTTTCCGAGAAGAAATCCTGCGTGACGATCAGCTGCTGTTCCTCAAAATATTCCGTAAACGCTTTGCCGCCGTAAACCGCCGCACAAAGGAATACACCGATGATCAGAAGCCATCCGATCGCTTTTTTTGCGTTGTGTGCCTGTTCGTATCTGGACTGATACTGATGCATGAGACTGTCCTCCGATTCTGAAATGTCCAACCTAAACAGTATAACACATTCCCGCCAAAAAAGCAAGATATAATTGCGATAAAAGATGCCCGCGGCGATTTCTGCAGCGGCGAATCCCCCCCGCATAAAGCCCCCTTTACTTTTTCCGAAAACTGTGTTATAATATAATGGAATGAATCCTGATTTCATCACGCACGAAAGGATGCTGTATTATGCTCATGAAAAAACGAATACTGACCATGCTCTTGGCGGCAACGCTCTGCTGTGCCGCAGGATGTAATAAAAAGCCCTCTGAATCCTCCGATGATACAGAGCAGACCACAACCACGACCGCTGCCGAAACCGAAACAACATCTGAGGAATCCTCTGCTGCCGATGAGAACGAACTTCCTCTCATCCCTGCGGTCAACACCGACAGCAGCAGTGTGCCCGACACGACCAGAGTCACAACCGTCACCAAAGCCGACAATAACTCGCAGAATGCGCAGGATCCGCAGGAAAGTGAATTGCCCATCGTCTCCGATGCAACAGACGCGGATTCCCAGCTGACAACTGCCGTCACCACGAAAAAAACAGAAGCATCCGCTGCGAATACCACCCAGACTGCCAAAGACAATGAAGACAGCGATAATTCCTATACCATTTCCACAGACGAAAACGGCGTGATCTATCTGCCGTTTGTCCCCATCAACTGAAAGGAGCGACACCATGAAACTGAAAGATGGCTTTCTCACACACGAATCTGACGGCGAAACCGTTGTCGTTGACGCACTCAGCCGCTTTCGCGGACTGGCACGCGGAAACAAAACCGCCGGCTTTATCCTTGACTGCCTTGCCGATAACACCTCGGAATCCGCTATCATCGACAAAATGTGTGATACCTATGACGCGCCCCGCGAACAGATCTCTGCGGATGTCCGCGCATTTCTCGATAAACTGCGCTCCATCGGCGCACTGGATGAGTGACCTATGAATCGGACTTTTGAACAGGAGATCGAAGAAAGCGGCAAGCTGATCTACACCAATGTCGGCACCAGCATGATGCCCCTGCTGCGCCAGCACCGCGATCTGATGATCATTTCCAGAAAGCCTGAGGGCAGGCTCAAACGATACGATATCCCGCTTTATAAGCGCGATTCGGGAAAATATGTGCTGCACCGCATTCTCCATGTGCGCAAAGACCACTATGTGATCTGCGGCGACCACTGCTGGACAAAAGAATACGACATCACCGACCGCCACATCATCGGCGTGCTGACTGCCGTGGTGCGCGACGGCAAGGAAATCTCTGTCACCAATTGGAAATTCCGACTCTATTCCCACATCTGGTGCGATTTTTTCCCCATTCGTGCACTGCTCCTCCGCAGCAGATATTATCTGGGCAGAATCTACCGCAAACTGCGGTCATTCAAGAAATAACACGATTAAGGGAGTTTTTCCATGTATCAGCTCATCAAAAACGAGGGCGTCGCCCGCCGCGGAATGTTCCACACGGTACACGGCGATTTTCAGACCCCCTGCTTTATGAATGTTGCGACCGCAGGCGCCATCAAGGGCGCGTTGTCGGCATTTGATTTGAAAACGGTCAACTGTCAGGTCATGCTTTGCAACACGTATCACCTCCATGTGCGCCCCGGCGATCAGACCGTGCGCAAAATGGGCGGCTTGCAGGGATTCACAGGCTGGGACGGTCCCACCCTCACCGACAGCGGCGGTTTTCAGGTGTTCTCCCTTGCAAAACTGCGCAAGATCAAGGAAGAAGGCGTGACGTTCCATTCGCACGTTGACGGCGCGAAAATTTTCATGGATCCCGAGGAAAGTATGCAGATACAGTCAAATCTCGGCTCAACGATCGCAATGGCATTCGATGAATGCGTCGAAAACCCTGCGCCCTATCTCTACGCGGCGCAAAGCTGTGCCCGCACGACGCGCTGGCTCAAACGCTGTCAGGATGAACTCAAACGTCTGAACAGTCTGCCCGACACACTCAACCCGCATCAGCTGCTGTTCGGCATCAATCAGGGCTGCACCTATCCCGATCTGCGCGTCAAGCACATGAAAGAAATCGCGCAGATGGATCTGGACGGCTATGCCATCGGCGGACTTGCCGTGGGTGAACCTGCCGAGGTGATGTATGATATCATCGAAAAAGTGGAGCCGTATATGCCGAAAGAGAAGATCCGCTATCTGATGGGCGTTGGCACGCCGCAGAACATCGTGGAAGGCGTTGCACGCGGCATTGATCTCTTTGATTGTGTGATGCCGAGCCGTAATGCACGGCACGCCACGGTGTTCACATGGGGCGGCATCATGCATCTCACCAACCGCAATTTCGAGACTGATCCCCGTCCGATCGAGGAAGGCTGCGGATGCCCGACCTGTCAGCATTTTTCGCGTGCATATATCAGGCATTTGTTCAAGGCGGGCGAGCAGCTGGGCGGCAGACTTGCCGTGCAGCATAATCTCTGGTTTTATAACAATCTGATGACGGAGATTCGCAAGGCGTTGGATGAGGGGCGGTTCGAGGCATTCCGCGCAGAGCATTCCGCGCAGCTTGGCAAGCTCCGCAAAGATTTTTGAGCAAAACATCCATCACACAGTTGTATTTGCGATGCATTTATCATGGAGCTCCGTTTCGCTTTGCGAAACATGGGTGCCCCATTTTCAATGCATCGCAAATACATTTTTTATGCCGTGATGTCCAGAGCCGCAAGATAAATCAGCATCCCCCAAAGCGATATGTTCCATATCTGCCCCACAAAAAGCAGCATTCCAAACAATATCGTCACCGCCGCCGTCTGCACCTTCCAGACACGCTTCACATCCACGCCGCGCTCCGCAAAAATCTGCTCATAAACCGCATATAGCAGCGTCCCGCCATCCGTGCCGCGAAACGGCAGCAGATTGAACATCCCCATCGAAACATTCACCGCTGCCGCCGTATCCATCCCATGCGCCGCAAAACAAACCGCCGCGATGCCATTCGCCGCCGCCCCTGCAAGCGCGATCACCGCAAGTTTCCCAAGCGGCAGCACCACCGCCTGCGGGATACAAAGCTGCATTCCAAGCCCCGAAATTTGCAGTTCCGTGGGCTTTTCTCGGCAAATCGAGAGTGCCAAAAAGTGCGCAGATTCGTGCAGAACACACGCAAGCACCAACAGTGCGGCGTCTGTTTGCGGCAGCGTCAGAAACATCAGCGCAAGCAGCGCAGGCGCAGTAAAATCCACGCGCACCGCCACCCCGCAGACATTCACGCAAACCATGCCGCCACCGCCGCATAGATCTCGGCACACCATGCATCAAGCGGTTTGCCCCGCACGGCGGCGTTCAGCCAATGTGTGACCATTTCCGCGCAGTAATCAGGGACAGCAAGATGCAGCACACAAATGATAATCGCCGCCAGCAATGCCACGATCCCCTGCGATGCAAATATATCCCCAACAGACTGATTCTCCATGCTTCTCCCTCTGCTTTCGCGTTTTTTCATATCCTATGCGGAAAATGCCGCAATCATGCCCTGCGCCCCAAAAACACAGGGATACTTGACAATCCGCACGAAATATGATATACTGATTATACTGTGATGTGCTAAAATCAATTCAATTAACAGAAAAGGAGGGCGCAAATTGGGCGATTTTAATAAATTTGCAATGCAGAGCAAAATCGAACAGCTTGCAGAACTCTGCAAGGACCATTATCAGATCGACCCCGAACTTTACGGAAAATATGACGTCAAACGCGGTCTGCGCGATATCAACGGAAAAGGTGTCGTCGCAGGACTCACCAACATCAGCCAGATCATCCCCGGCACTGAGGTGGATGGTCAGACACAGCTTGGCGATGGTCAGCTTTTGTTCCGCGGCTATCACATCGAGGATCTGGTGAACGGCTTCATCAGCGATAATCGCTTCGGATACGAGGAAACCGTGTATCTGCTGCTGTTTGGCGTGCTGCCCACCAAGCCCGAACTGGACGAGTTCAGTGCCCTGCTGCGCAGCTGCCGCACACTGCCGTCTTCGTTCACACGCGATGTCATCATGAAATCGCCGAGTGAGGACATGATGAACACCCTCGCACGCAGTGTCCTGACCCTTTATGCCTACGATTCCAATTCCAACGATACGTCGATCCCGAACGTGCTGCGCCAGTGCATCCAACTGATCGCACAGTTCCCGTCCATCGCCGTTTACGGCTATCAGGCGTACCGTTACTATAAAAATGACCAGAGCCTGTTCCTGCATCAGCCCGACCCGACGCTCTCCCCTGCCGAAAATCTGCTGAGCCTGCTGCGCCCCGACCGCCAATATACTCAGCTTGAGGCAAAGATCCTCGATCTGGCACTCGTTTTGCACGCAGAACACGGCGGCGGAAATAACTCCAGTTTCACCGTCCATGTGGTCACGTCTTCGGGCACGGATACCTATTCCGCGATCGCCGCAGCACTCGGCTCGCTGAAAGGGCCCAAGCACGGCGGCGCGAATATCAAGGTCGTGCAGATGTTTGACGACATGAAAGAACGCGTCAAGGACTGGAAAGACGAGGAAGAAGTCGGTGACTATCTGCGCAAACTGCTGCACAAGGAAGCTTTTGACCGTGCAGGACTGATCTATGGCATGGGTCACGCGGTCTATTCGCACAGCGACCCCAGAGCCACGATCCTGCGCGGATTTGTCGAGCAGCTTGCCGACGAAAAACAATGCCACGAGGAATATGCCCTCTACGCAATGGTGGAACGTCTGGCACCGCAGGTCATCGCAGAAGAACGCCGCATTTATAAGGGCGTGTGCGCAAATGTCGATTTCTACTCCGGTCTTGTGTACCGTATGCTCGGGCTGCCCAATGAGCTTTTTACCCCGATTTTTGCCATCTCCCGCATCGCAGGCTGGTCGGCACACCGCATCGAGGAACTCATGTGCGGCAACAAAATCATTCGCCCCGCTTACCGCGCTGTCCGCGATTGGGCTGACTATATCCCGCTTGACAAACGATAATATTGTATCTGCGATGATTTATATTGGGGCTCCCATGTTTCGCAAAGCGAAACGGGGCAGTTTGCTTCGCAAACGTGCCGCCCCAACCCCCCGCCAAAGGGATACTATCCCATTTGTCTCGCTTGCGAGATAAGGGAATCCCATCATGTAAACGGCGTCCTGCGACACGCTCCGCAACAGCACAAAACACCTTTTCGACAAAAAGCCCCGTCCCGAATGCTGATGCCATTCAGGACGGGGTTTCGTTATTTCTGTTCTGATGTTCCTTTGCGAATCCGCAGCAAAGCGATGGAAAGACACAGCGGAAATACCGCCGCCGCAAGCATTCCGATGCGGATGGAACCTGCCGCATTGCCGATAAAGCCCGCAATCGTGGGCCCCGATGTGCAGCCGATATCGCCTGCAACCGCAAGCATCGCAAACATCGAAGCTCCGCCGCACGGAAAATACTGCGTGGCAAGCGAATAAGTGCCCGGCCACATGATGCCCACTGTCAGCCCGCAGCAGGCACAGGCAATCAAGGCGATCATCGGATCCTGCGCAAGTGTCGCCACCAGATAACACAGAACACAAAGGAATCCGCTGCCCAGAATCACTCGGCGCAGATCCATGCGCTGCCCGAAAAATCCATAGACCGTGCGGGTGACGCCCATCAGCAATGCAAATGCACACGGTCCAAGCAGATCTCCGATGGTTTTGGATACGTGCAGACCCTCCTCCGCAAACAGCGATGCCCACTGCGACATGGCAAGCTCACTCGCACCCGCACTGACCATCACCACGCAGAACAGCCAGAATGCACGATCTTTCAGCATTTCCCGAATCGAAAGACTGCCGCCGCCGTTTTCCTCCAGTGTGCGAATGGGCACAAAACCGAACAGTACCGCATTCAACGCGGGAATCACCGCCCAGAGACACGGCAGATACCGCCATTTTTCAAGCCCCGCAAGCGAAAAGAATGCCGTCGAGCCGATGACCACAAGCATCTGCCCCCAGCAGTAAAACGAGTGCAGCAGACTCATCTCCGCAGATTTCGCATCGGACGGAATCGCCTCCACAACGGGAGAAATCACAACTTCATCCAGACCGCCGCCCACCGCACAAAGCATTCCCGAAAGCGCAAGCCCGACATAGGGCGGCAGCACAAACGGCAAAACCGAGTATCCCATCAAGCCGACTGCCGCAAAAATATGGGCTGCTACACAGGCTGTGCGGTATCCGATGGTGCGCAGCAGCTTTGCAGCCGCCAGATCTGTGAGGATCTGCACCCCGAAATTCAAAGTAATCAGCAGGCTGATTTTATCCAGAGAAAGCGAAAAATCGCGTGAAAACGTCACAAACAGCAGCGGTGCCAGATTGTTGACGATCGCCTGCGTGACATATCCGATATAAGCGGCAAAACGAGTCTGCCGAAAAGTCAGCATTCCATCATCCTCCACGAAAATTTCAGATTCATTTCAGGTTTCCATGATATTTTATAGTTGAGTGAGGGCGTTTAGCCACGCGCATGAGAAAAGAGGGAGCAGAAAACAGCATTTCTCCATCACGGAGAGATGCTGTTTCTGTTTCCTTTTTTTATTTGAAAAATCGAATCCAGCGGCGGCGTTTTTCAGGCGGTATGTCATCGTCGTCGGATTCATCCGTATCTGCGTCATCGAAATCATCGTATTCGTCATCCTCGAAATCGTCATCCTCAAAATCGTCATCCCCATCGAGTGCCTCCATCCAGTCATATATGGCGTTGATATCCTTAATGACGTTTTCCATATCGTTTGAAAGAGCATTGAAATCTTCCTGCATGACACGCAGACGGGTGGTGAGGGTTCGGTTGGTTTCCTCGGCTTGAAGGAGAGTATCGCGTGCGGCTTTTTCGGCTTCCTCGGCTTTGGAGAGGCGTGCCATCAGGACACCGCAGATTTTTTCAAGTTCCTGCGTGCGGTCTTCGAGTTCGGAGAGCCGTTGTTCATACCAATCCTGCATTTTGGGTGGCTCCTTTCGTTCCTGCTGATACATCATATGCGGCGGTGCAAGAAATTGTGCCGCTTTTTTTATTATAACATAAGCGGACGAAATTTGCAAGGGCAGCTGCACACAAAACAAAAGCGCCCATCATAGGACGGGCGCCGTTGGCAAAATTATTCCACGATCATCGAAGTGCCGCTCATCTCAGCAGGCTGCGGCAGCCCCAGAAGCTGAAGCATCGAGGGCGCAATATCTGCCAGCACACCTGTCTCACGCAGTTTGCAGTCATGTCCGCACACAATGAACGGTACGGGGAATGTCGTGTGCGCAGTGAACGGTGCCCCGTCAGGCTCGTACATCTTATCCGCATTGCCGTGGTCAGCGGTGATGATCACCTTGCCGCCCTTTGCCAGAATCGCCTCTGTCACCTTGCCCACACACTCGTCAACTGCCTCGACTGCCGCCTTGGCTGCATCGAAAATGCCCGTGTGTCCAACCATATCGCAGTTTGCATAGTTCAGAATGATAACATCGAATTTGTCAGCCGCGATCTCTTTCAGCACCGCATCCGTGACCTCATATGCGCTCATTTCAGGCTTCATATCAAAGGTCTCCACATCAGGCGACTTGATGAGGATTCTGTCCTCACCGTCAAACTGACGCTCCTCGCCGCCGTTGAAGAAGAACGTAACATGCGCATATTTCTGCGTTTCAGCGATGCGAAGCTGCGTTTTGCCGCATTTTGCAAGATACTCGCCCAGTGTCATGGTGAGTGCCTCGGGCGGGAATGCAACCGATACATTCGGCATGGTGGCGTCATACTGTGCCATGCAGACAAACTTTACGGGGAAGAAGCCCTTTTTGCGCGCAAAGCCCTTGAACTCGGGATCAACATATGCACGGGTGATCTGACGCGCACGGTCGGGACGGAAGTTGAAGAACACCACGCTGTCGTTTGCAGCGATCATGCCGTTTTTGTCAAGCACGGCAGGAATCATGAACTCATCCGTCACACCGTTTGCATAGGAATCCTTAATCGCCTGCACAGGGTCAGAACCCTCGACACCCTCACCGTAAACCATTGCGGCATAGGCTTTTTCGACTCTGTCCCATGCGTTGTCTCTGTCCATTGCGTAGAATCTGCCCATGACAGTCGCAACCTTGCCCACACCGATCTTCCGCATCTCGCCGGCGGCTTCTTCCATATATTCGGCAGCAGAAGAAGGCGGCACATCACGGCCATCGAGGAATGCGTGGACATACACCTTTTCCAGACCAAACCGCTTTGCCATTTCGAGCAGACCGTAAAGGTGCGTCATGTGGCTGTGAACACCGCCCGGAGAGAGCAATCCCATCAGATGCAGCGCGGTTCCGTTTTTCTTCGCTTGCTCCATCGCATCGACCAGTGCGGGATTCTCGAAGAACTGTCCCTCACGGATGGATTTGGTGATCTTCACAAGCTGCTGATAGACGATTCTGCCTGCGCCGATGTTGGTGTGACCGACTTCCGAATTGCCCATCTGCCCGTCAGGCAAACCGACATCTTCGCCCGATGCGCCGATGGTGGTGTTGGGGCAGGCGGCAAAATATTTGTCGAGGTTGGGGGTGTTTGCGGCGGCGATGGCATTGCCGTAGGTATCGGGGTTGATACCAAAGCCGTCCATAATCAGCAGTGCAACAGGTGATTTGCTCATAGATGATATACTCCTTTTTCTGGATTTGAAATAAAAAAGCGGGATATGAAATTTGACAGGGTATCCGCATCATCACATCGAGAAGGTATATACCGTGTGTGTCCTTGTTTCCGTCTGATAGATGATGAAGATCTTGTTTTCTTCGTAATTGATGTACCAAGCTTGCGGATGAAGCTTTTCGGTTGTGACGGTGGGTGTGCCGCCGATGTCTGAAGATTCAATCATTTTATGCCTGTTCGCTGCTTCCAGATCATACGCTGTGCAATGCTCAAAAAATTTCAATTCATCATATAGGAAGTAGTACGGCAAAGGTTCCAGATCACGGGGCACATATCCGTCTCCATACCTACTGTAATCGTCAGAGTCATCCGTCGTTTTTTTACCATGTGGATCGTCGGGATTGAAGCGGTATTCGATTGCCTCATCGCCGTGGTGTTCCTTGGCATACTGCTCAAGGTATTCGGTATCGGCACAGAATGACAGACAGGCACCCTCGTCTTGTCCGTCATCCCCCGAGATCAGTTCCAACGAGAAATCTGTATAATTTTCAGGCAGTTCGTCGGGGAAGATATCCGGAACTCTGAAACTATTGCAATACCTCATCAAATAGGCTTTATAATACTTTGCCTTATCCGCATCCAGATGAAGATCCCACTGCGGATGGAGAAATAATAAGACGGCAATCGCCAAAACGGCAGCACCCCGAATCAGGGCTTTGCACCAGCCTTTCATCTTCTCCGATTCGGAGACCCAGAATGTCAGCAGAAATCCGATGAGAAACAGCACCCAGAGGACTGGCTTGCGAAAAAATTCCTTGGCGTTGCAGAGAACAACAACCACCACAGCAGTGTTGAGAACCATCCACAGATCCGAATGCTTGGATTTTTTGCGCTTGAACTTGAACTTGGGTTTGGATTCAGGTTGGGGGGTGGATTCAGGTTGGGTTTCGGTTTCAAAAACCTGATTTTCTTGTTCGCTCATTTTTTCATCCTTTAACTAACTCAATATTCTCTCTCTTTTTCATTTGCGCGGGATATCAGTTTTGCACATTCAGGTGCTTTCTGTAAAGTTCAAGGGCAAATGCCGTGATAAACAGTGTCAGCGATGCGGTGTGCAGATTTACTGTGATAGGCGTAATGCGCCCCGCAGTTCACGGCAACAACACAGAAAATAAGCACGGCTGTCAGAATGCGCGGAAACCGAACAAATAGGGTGAGAGGGGAAACCCCTGTTCGGAGCTTCCCCTGAAGTGCAAGATTTTTTTGTATGTGCAGTAAATCAGCCGTTGACTGCTGCCTGGACGATGACGTTGAAATCTTCAGCCTTCAGCGATGCGCCGCCGATCAGACCGCCGTCGATGTTCGGCTTTGCGAGCAGCTCTGCTGCGTTCTTTGCGTTCATGGAGCCGCCGTACTGAATGGTGACTGCATCTGCGGTCGCTGCATCATAAAGCTTTGCAAGCGTTGCACGAATGAAGCCGCAGACTTCCTCAGCCTGCTCAGGAGTTGCGGTCAAGCCCGTGCCGATTGCCCATACAGGCTCGTAAGCGATGACGGTTTTCTTGATATCCTCTGCGGAAACACCTGCAAGGTCAAGCTTGATCTGACGGGAGATCACTTCCTCGGTGATGTTTGCCTCGCGCTCCCATTTCAGCTCGCCCACGCAGACGATCGGCTTCAGACCTGCTGCCAGTGCTGCTGCGGTACGCTTGTTGACAGTCTCATCGGTCTCACCGAAATACTGTCTGCGCTCGCTGTGACCGATGACGACATACTCGACGCCCAGTTCTGTCAGCATATCAGCAGAAATTTCGCCCGTGAATGCACCCGACTTCTCGAAGTGGACATTCTCTGCACCGACTTTGACATTCGAGCCTGCGGTGGTGTTGACGGCAGTTTCCAGATTGGTGAACGGCACACAGGCAATGACCTCGATCTTGCCCTCAGCATTGGCGACCAGCGGCTTGATTGCCTCCAGCAGTGCCTTTGCTTCCGGACGGGTCTTGTTCATCTTCCAGTTGCCGGCGATGATCGCTTTTCTCAAATTCTTGTTCATAAGGTAAAACCTCCAAAATTTTTGATATTGTATATTCCTCGCAGCTTCGTGCGATTGATACCGTTTGTTTTCTCAGATCGTGGGCATTCCGCCGTCCGCTCCGATTTCCGATTCATCCGCAGGGATGAACATTTCCGTCAGCTCCAGACGCTCCAGCAGAAATGCGCTCTGCCACGGATACTGATACCGCGGAAACGACTCGATCTCGGATTTGATCTGCCGCATGGCAGCATAGCCGTCATCGACACGGTTTTGCAAAAACAGCCGCTTGATCTCGGTGATGGCGGGCATCAGGCAGTTCATGTCGGTGATGCGGCGGTTCTGCACATACTGCTTCATTGCCTCACAGTAGCGTACAGATTCTTCAAAATCGCCTGTCAGCGCACAAATCGTGGCGGCACAGTCCAGATATCCGAGCATTCCCACTTCCGTTTGCGCAAGATAGCGTTCGGAAAAATCCTGATGCTCGGCAAATTCCCGCACGGCAAGTTCGGTTCTGCCCGTCATGATGAAAACCCGCATCTGCGCGATATGACAGCGCATCCGCAGGTCATCGCGCATGAGTTCAAGATTCAGCAGCCGAAGATTCGATTCTGCCGCGAGGTAATCATGCACGGACACTTCCAGTTCGATGATGGTCACAAGATCTTCGCCCTGCGCACAGGGATGCGTGTATTTGTAATACTTCAGATACTCCGCCGAAGGCCCTTCCTGCTCGAAGCTGACCACATGCTGGGTATGGTCGCCGATGGCAATTCGCATCGCTTCCTCTTCGCGGATATGGTCGCTGATTTCCTCCAGATCTTCTGCGGTCGTGTAAAGCCCTCTATGCCGCGCATAATTTGACATCATCCGCACCGCACCTGCATCGCCCCTGTCCCGGATCAGTCCCTTCATTGCCTTCACAGTGACGTACACCGGCAGTGCCGCGCAAAGAAGCTTCAGCAAAAAAAGGATCAAAGACATCTGAACAGCACACCTCCGTTTCCGCGCACATCACATGATTTTCCGTTCCGCTTTGCAGATGTTCTCTGCGTTTATATCGCAAAGTGGACGGATATTGCTACCCGCCCACATTGTGATAAATTGCTTTTGATTATTTTTCAGCAATCGCTGCAACACCCGGGAGAACCTTGCCTTCGAGATATTCGAGGGAAGCACCGCCGCCCGTGGAAATGTGGCTCATCTTATCAGCGAAGCCCAGCTGGATCGCTGCGGTCGCGGAATCACCGCCGCCGATAATGGTGGTTGCGTCAGCAGCAGCCAGAGCCTCGCAGACTGCAACAGTACCCTTTTTCAGAGTCGGGTTTTCAAACACGCCCATCGGTCCGTTCCAGACAACAGTCTTTGCGGATTTTGCAGCCTCTGCGAACATTTCAGCGGTCTTGGGGCCGATATCCAGACCCATCTTGCCGGCAGGGATCTTGTCAGAATCAACGAATTCAACGGAGATCTCAGCGTCGATCGGGTTCGGGAACTCGGAAGCGATTGCGGTATCGACAGGCAGCAGGATCTTCTTGCCGAGCTTTTCTGCCTTTGCAAGCATTTCCTTGCAGTAGTCGATCTTTTCGAGGTCAACCAGCGATGTGCCGATCTCGCCGCCCTGTGCCTTGATGAAGGTGTAAGCCATGCCGCCGCCGATAATCAGGGTATCGCACTTTTCCAGCAGGTTGGAGATAACATTGAGCTTATCTGCAACCTTTGCGCCGCCCAGAATCGCAACGAACGGACGAACAGGTTCCTCAACGGCATTGCCGAGGAACTGGATCTCTTTCTGCATCAGATAGCCGACTGCGGTTTCCTTGACAAACTGTGTCACACCTGCGGTCGAAGCGTGTGCTCTGTGCGCAGAACCGAATGCATCCATCACGAATGCCTGACCGTCAACCAGATCAGCAAGTTCCTTCGAGAATTCTTCACCGTTCTTGGTCTCCTCAGAGCCGCGGAAACGGGTGTTTTCAAGCAGCACGATCTCGCCGTCCTTCATGGCAGCGACAGCAGCCTTTGCATTTGCACCGACGACGGTATCATCTGCTGCAAACACGACCTTGGTGTCGGGCAGCAGCTCAGCCAGACGAGCAGCAACAGGTGCGAGAGAGAATGCAGCCTCAGGGCCGTTCTTCGGCTTGCCCAGGTGCGAGCAAAGCACAAGCTTGCCGCCCTCAGAGAGCAGCTTTTTGATGGTGGGGAGTGCCGCGGTGATGCGGTTATCGTTGGTGATCTTGCCCTCTTTCATGGGGACGTTGAAATCGCAGCGAACAAGGATCTTCTTACCTTTTGCCTGCAAATCGTCTACGGAAACCTTATTAAGACCTGCCATGTGAAAAAACATCCTTTCAAAATAGAATAATGGATTCGGGTTTGCCTGTGAACCATTTTCACAAGCCCTATCTATTTTACACTATTTTATGGAATTTGGCAAGAGGTTCCCGCAAATTCGTAAGAAAATTTTTTGCAGCGGATGCCCGTTCTTTTGTAAATTTCGCAGAAAAGCCGCCCATATTCGCCGCAGTATCCGTCCGTGCCGCAAAATATGGCAGGTGCAAGATGAAAATCAGAAGAAAATCCCAAATCGCTCTTGCAACTTTCCGATTTTTATGCTATACTGATTATGGGTATTTTTACCCTGTTTTCGTAAGACACGAATCTCCCCTGATTTTTCTCATACATTTTCCCAGAAAGGAACGGTTGATCCATATGAAGCTCATCTTCGCAGTCGTCAACGGTGATGACAGTGCCGCTGTATCCAAAGCCCTCTCCAAAAACGGCTTTCCCGCCACAAAGCTCGCCTCCGCAGGCAGTTTTCTGAGCGCAGGCAACACCACTTTCCTCATCTGTGTGGAGGAGGACAAGGTGGATGACGTCATCGGCGTTGTCAAGCAAAAATGTCATCACAGAAAACAGTTCGTCCCCTCCGCATCCTCTTACGGTGCGGCGGCAGGTGCGCCCCCTGCTATGCCTCTTGAGGTCTCCGTGGGCGGTGCAACCATTTTCGTCACCGACATCGAACGCTTTGAAAAACTGTGATGCACGATATCGTTCCTGTGATCGCAGGCAATCAGCAGCTCCTCTCGGAACTGAAACAAATGCGGCAGGGCAGTCATATGCCCCACGCACTGCTGCTGCACGGTGAGACAGGCTGCGGCAAAAAACTGATCGCCAAATGGTTTGCGATGCTCGCACTGTGCGAAAATCAAGGCGATGCCCCCTGCGGCGAATGCCGAAGCTGCAAGCTGATCGCAAACGACGCCCACCCCGATGTCCTCACCGCAGAACATTCGGGCAAACGCATGGGCTATCTCATCGAAACCGTGCGCGAGATCCGCAGAGAAGCCGCCATTTTGCCGAGCGAAGGTTCCTCACGCATCTTTTTGTTCACCGATGCCGACGGCATGAGCATTCAGGCGCAGAACGCCCTGCTCAAATCCGTCGAAGAACCGCCTCCGCACGCGATTTTTGTGTTCACCACGGAAACCGTCGGGGCATTGCTGCCCACACTGCTTTCGCGCATGACGACCAAAGCAGTGTTTCCCGTCACACGCGGCGAATGCGTCACGGCACTGCTGCGCAAGGGATATGACGAGATCAGCGTACAATCGGCAGTTTCACGATTCGACGGCAATATCGGCAAATGTGAGGCATACCTCTCGGACGAGGGACTCAGACAGGCGGCTGACGACGCCGCAAATCTGACGGCTGCCCTCGCAAAACGCAATGAATACGAACTTTTACACATTCTCACGGTGGCTGCGGGCGATAAGGACAGGCTGCGCAGAACATTGCTGCTGCTCGACACGCAGCTTCGTGACGCGGCGGCGTTCACGCTGGAGGGCGAGTTTGACCGTCTGGGCTGTGACAAAACTGCCGCGGAAGCGTTGTCGGTCAGCATCACGCCGCGCCGTGCAATGCGAATGCATCAGGCAGTGACGGAAGCTGTCAGCGATCTGGACGGCAATGTGGGCGCAGTGCTTGCCGCAACAGCCCTTTGTGCCGCACTTTCCGCGATATAGCTTTCGGCAAAGTGAAACACTATATTTCAAAACAGCAATATCGGCAGATGCGCCGCACGGCATATTCCGCCAAACAAATCCCATATCGGAAGGAGAAATGTCCCCGACGCAAAATGGGGACAGCAGAATATTTATGACTGAAATCATCGGTGTCCGATTCAAAAACGGCGGCAAGGTCTATTCCTTCGCGCCAAACGATTTTAACCCCGCAGAGGGCAGCTATGTCATGGTGGAGACCGCGAGAGGTCTCGAATGCGGCGAAGTCGCCGCACGCCGCCATGCCGTCGCGGATGAAAGCATCACCGCGCCCCTGAAACCCATTCTGCGGCTTGCCACACAGGAGGATATGAAGATCCTCGAACAGAACAGAGCCTATATGGCGGATGCTTTCCGCGTGTGCGAAGAACGCATCGCCGCCCGCGAACTGCCCATGCGCCTTGTCGATGTGGAATGCGGTTTTGACAGCAACAAGCTGATCTTCTATTTCACCGCCGAATCCCGCGTGGATTTCCGCGAACTCGTCAAGGATCTGGCATCGGCGTTTCATGTCCGCATTGAACTGCGTCAGATCGGTGACCGCGATGAGGCAAAACTGCTCGGCGGGCTCGGCATCTGCGGCAGAGAATTTTGCTGCAAGGGCTATCTCAGCGATTTTCAGCCCATCACCATCAAAATGGCAAAAGAACAGGGGCTCGCCCTCAACCCGACCAAAATCTCGGGCACCTGCGGCAGACTGATGTGCTGCCTGCGCTACGAAAGCCCTGTCTATGAGGAACTGATCCGCTTCACCCCGAAAGTCGGCTCGACCGTGCTTCTGGCAGGTGACCCGCCCGTGCGCGCTTACGTCATGGAAGCGAATCTCATCACGGGCAAACTGCGCGTCAAGCCCGAAAACGCCGAAATGCCCATCACCGTTGACCGCGAGGACGTCGAGCGTTTGCAGGACATGACCAAGCGCATGACCAAAGAAGATCTGCGTGACAGCCGCCGCGACGGCGCACAGCGAACAACTGCTGCCAAGCCGCCTGCGGCAAATCTTGCGGCGGCAGAGCAAAAAGCTGCCGAGGCAAAACCACATCAGGATGCCGCAGAAGAATCCGCACAGCCGCAGCAGAATCAGGGAAAGCCCCAGAGACCGCCGCGTCAGAACAATCAGCAGCGTCCTCAGCGGCAAAATCGCCCGCAGCAGGAGCAAAAAACGCAGGATAACACCCCGAATCTCAAAGCTGCACCCGCGGAAAAAATCCCCGCTGCAACCGCCGAACCTATCACACTGCCGATTGCCGAGACTGCCGCACTGCACCCCGAATTCGGTGAGACCAAGCAGGTGCATTCCGTGCAGGAACAGCCGCAGAAACATACCGCAATTCACTTTGCCGACATGGATCTGACCGAGCATCGTGCAGTCACCGAAAAGCAGGCAGCCACCAATGCAGCCGCACAGCCCGCTGAGGGTGACAGCGCACAGAAATCGCAGCACGGCGGCAAAAACTATCACCACGGCGGCGGAAACCGCAGATTTTATCATCACGGAAACAACCGTCAGGGCGGCGGAAAACAGGGCAGCCCGAATGGCGGCGCACAGGGACAGAATCACCAGAACCGTCCGCCGCGCCCCCCAAAAACCGCCGATTGACCGCGGCATCCGAAAGGAGCATCTCGCATGAATATCCGACGTCCGGCAGCGTGCCTTTGTGCCGCCGCCTGCCTTATTCCCTGTCTCACCGCCTGCGAGGGCAGCAAGCCCAATGACGGCACCATCACGGAAAGCCAAATGCCTTACGGCGCAACTCTGACCGTCAGCAAAAGCCACGGTGTGCCGATCCAATACGACAAACGCTTTTTTGACAGCGACTTCCTCGATGCCGTCGCCAACTATTACCTCGGCATACAGAACAAGGATGTCGCACGCTATACCGCCGCGCAGCTGCCGCTGTATCACGACTTTGAGCTGAACACCCTCTACAATGGCGAGTATTCCGAACAGGATCTCATCAACCTGTACTACGACGGCATCGCTGAGGTGATGAACGGCGCATTTGAATTTGCTTTCATCGACATCGCGGACGCTTCAAAAGGCACGGTCTATTCCGACAGCAACACGCTGCTCAGTCAGCTTGACCAGATCTCAAACGAAAAAGACGGCACGCAGATGTCCAAAAACGTCGATGCCATCTATGAGCTGACCGTCGTGCGTTTTCTCACCGAGGCAGGCTCCAATGTCCGCACGGAAACAGATGATATGCTCGAGGATGAGGAGCTGTTCGCCATGCACTATCTCGGGAAATGGTATATCATTCCCGCATAATCCATGATGAGAGGATCTTTCTGATGAAAACACGCTTTTTTCGCGCACTCTGCGTTTTGACTGCCGCATCCGCCTGCCTGCTCTGCGCCTGCGACAAAAATTCCGCATCCGATGCGGAAAGCAGCATCACCGCACCGATTGCGCAGGGCATCAAACTCTCCTGCCCCGAAACCGATTTCGATGCCCAATATGCAGCCTGCATCAAGGCATACTTTGAATCGCTGGAAGCAAGGGATTTTGAAGCCTACAAAAAAACCGTCTACCCGCCCTATCTGGAATCTTACGGCAGTTTCCTGACCGAACAGGAAAGCTCTCCGGAAAAGGCTTTTGACAGTATGTGCAGTTCCTTCGACGAGGACGGCTACGACAGCTGGCGTTTCACTCAGCTCGATATGAAGTATTCCGAGAAAGAGGATATCGACGACTTTTTTGAATCCTATGAACAGGTGGGCATCTTCGACAGCGACTTTTCGGAAAAAACCAGAGCCGATGCCGAGGAGATCCGCGATGTGGAATTCACCCTCTATGCGCTCTATGACGGCGACCCTGACGCAACACCGGTTGTGCAGTCACAGGAGATCATTGTGATTCATTCCAAAGACGGCGGCTACTACTTATTTGGCTGATTTGCCCTGAATTCACATTCTGTTCACATTATATTTACAGGATTTCGCTTTTTTCTTTCGTTTCATCTGGTAAAATAAAAAAGATAGAATCAAACACGAAAGGAGGGCGCAGTCATGCCGAATGAGAACCATATCGACGTTGTTGCGGATTTCGTCTACGATTCGCAAAACGCGCAGTATAACACCGACTATCGCCATTGGCGCAAGAAAACTGACGCCCCCTACGTGTACCGATACAGCGGCAACCCCAAGGAAAGCGTCTACGTGGAGGGAAAGGGCATCACCAAACGCACCGTCACGGGCGCAGAACGCTCTGCCCTCACCCATGTCAGCGAAATTCTCGGTGTCGCATTTCTCGCTTATCTCGTCTGCGAACTGGCAGGCGGTTCGGCATTTGTCTGGATCTTGCAGAAGTTCGGGCTGAATGTGCATCTCGACTTTCTCACGTTCAGCATGGGCGGCAGTCAGTGGACCGTCATGCTCGTGCGCTCCATTGCCGCGCTCATCAAGTATCTCACCGCCTATCTTATCCTATACAACGGATTTCGGATGCCGGCAAAGATCCGCATTCCCATTTTCGTCGGCGGTCTGCCCGAATATATCCTCGCGGCAGGGCTCGGCATGGGGGCAGCCTGTGTGTTCTGCCTCGTCGATGCCGTTTCAGGTCAGGGCGCACACACCGCCGAAATACTCTTTTCTTATAAAGAAGCCGCCGCAATGATGGCGTATGCACTGTTTGACGTCATCGTGTTTTCTGTGCTTTCCGAGGCTCTGCTGCGCGGCATTGTGCTGCCGGCACTGCGGCAGTTCGGAGATCTCTTTGCGATCTGTGTTCTCGCAGGAGCGGCATTTCTGTTCCCGAACACGTTCCCCACGCGTGTGGGCGAACTCTTTGTCTCCGCCGCCGCTTGTTTCATCATGCTGAAAAGCGGCTCACTCGGAAAATGTATTCTTTTGCGTGCGGTCTATTCCGCCGTGTGTTACAGCCGTCTGGTGCTGGTTTATGACGATAAATCGCAGATGTCGATCGGCAGATTTCTGCTGATTCTGACACTTTCGTTTGTTTTCTGCGGTGCCTTTTATTGGCTCACACGGCCGAAAAACCGCCTGCTCTCCAATCGGCAGAGCTATCTCCCCGCAGGCAGAAAGCTGCTCGTGTTCTCCGCCACCGTGACGATGCTCCCGTGGCTTTGTCTCTCCGCACTGATCATCATGGTGCAGATGTTTTTCTGAAAAGGACGTTTCATGGACGATTTTGACTATATGCGGCGTGCCATTGTGCTTGCCGAGGAAGCTGCCGCAGAGGGCGAGATCCCTGTGGGCGCCGTGGTGGTCTGCCGCGCAACAGGCGAGATCATCGGGGAAGGACGCAATCGCCGCGAACAGGATGCCTCACCCACTGCCCACGCCGAGATCCTCGCCATTGAACAGGCTGCCAAAACACGCGGCACATGGCGGCTCGACGGCTGCATCCTCTATGTCACGCTGGAGCCGTGCCCCATGTGTGCAGGTGCTGCCATCAACGCTCGCCTCGACCGTGTTGTGTTCGGCGCATATAATGCGGAGGGGGGCGCGGTGGTTTCGGCTGACCGCATTTTCGATCACCCCTACGGACATCGCCCGAAAGTCACCGAGGGGCTTCTTGAATATCCATGTGCCGATCTGATGCAGTCATTTTTTACAAAACTGCGTCATGGCATTTGACAGTTTTGCACGATGCGTAGATTTTTCTTTGTAGAAAACGTAAATAATCACCCGCCGTTTTTGTCATAATCTGAAAATGTTTCGGGAAACAGGCTTCAACACTTGCATTTTTCCGCTTTTTGTGTTATAATAAATTATGGATAAATGCAGTACAAACGAACTCAGCGTCTGCCACTCTGCGGACGTATTACTTGCTGGAAAGGATGCGTGAATATGGCTACCATTCTTGTTACAGGCGGCTGCGGCCGAATCGGTGAAAAAGTCTGCTCGGGTCTGCTCAAAAAAGGCAACACCGTCATCGCAGTGGATAAAGAACCGACGGAATATAACGCAGACAAGGAAAATTATATCTTCCGTGCAGCTGCACCCAATGAGCAGGGTAAATACGGCGACATCTTTGATGAGTTTGACGAGATTGACTATGTGGTGCATCTTGCCTGCTCTGCCGATAACGATTTCGGCTCCATCATTGAAAAAGAGCAGATCGCAATGAGCGCCGCATGTGATAAATTCCTCTACAAATTTGCAATCGGCAAAAATGTGAAGAAATTCATACTGCTCAGCACCACCCAGATTTATAAACAGCCCGAAAACCGCGAGCCCGTCCGCGAGGACGACCCCGAAAAGCCCATCACCAATTACGCAAAACTCAAATATGCGGCGGAACAGGCGTTTGCACAGGATGTCCGCGGACAGAAAAACATGGTCTGCTGCATCATGCGTGTGCCGCTCATCTATTCGTTGGATTTTTATGACAACCTCGTTTCCCGCATCACCGACCCCAACGATAAGACACTTTTTATCTTCCGCACAGGTGAATACGGCTTCCATTTGTGCTGTATCCACAACATCTCTGATTTCATCATCGGTTTTCTGCGTCAGGCGGATACCATCAACTTCACAGGTATCTATAATGTCGCGGATTCCGGTCTGGTCATGGCGTCTGAGATCATCTCGTTCATGAAGGAGAATCACCGTCTGGGACCTGTGCTGCAGCGCAGTAACCTCAGCGTGACGCTCAAGGCAAAGCTGTTTGGCGACCCCGAGGAAAAACGCAATAACCGCTACCTCGACCTGTTCACCATCGACAAGAGCTTCATGTACGATACCACCAAAGCACAGCGTCTCTGCCCGTTCCGCTGGAACATCAAAAACACGAAGTAAATATCAGATACAAGGCAAGCGACAGAGTCATCTGGCGCTTGCTTTTGTGTCTGTATGTTAAATACTGCGGCTCCCTCCGCAGAAAAATCGCACAGAAAGGAATCTTTTCTCATGCTGAAACCCATCCTTGACGAGAACTTTGTTCCCGCCGTTTTCTTTAACCGTGATTTCCTGAAAAACGCTTCGCGCCCCTTCTCCATCGCGGTGGAGCGCGAGGACGGTCTGGTTTATCGCCGCGACACCATGCTGGGCGATGACTTCAAGCAGAACTGCCTCTATGCTGAACGCCTCATCAAAACGATCCTCTGGTGCGCAGGCGGCTGGAAAGTGATGCTGGCAGGCGACCACGATGTGTTCTGCTATATCCGCGATGCCTATACCAAAACAGGACTTCGCGCATTCGATGTGGACTTCTGGAGTACCACTTACGAGCGCGATTTTGTTGTGGAAGAACGGGATTTCAAGGATATGCCCGAAAACAAAGTGCGCCCCCTCTCCATCGGCAGAAATCTGGGCGGCTGCCGTGTCGGTTTTGACGCGGGCGGCAGCGACATCAAGGTGGCTGCTGTTGTGGACGGAAAAACCGTCTGGGCAGAGGAAATTGTCTGGCTGCCCAAACTTGCGGAGGATATCTCCTATCACCACGAGCACATCAAGGCGGCAATGCTCAAAGCCGCTGAACATATGCCGAGTTTCGATGCCGTCGGTGTCAGCACCGCAGGCGTGCTCGTCGCAAACCGCGCAATGGTCTCGCACCTGTTCCTGAAAGTGCCGAAAGACACACAGGGCGAAGCCTGCAAAAATGTCTATGTCGATGTGCTGGAGGAACTCGGCGTCCCCTATGCCGTTGCAAATGACGGCGATGTGGCTGCGCTGGCTGCTTCGATGGATATGGATGTCAACGGCGTGCTGGGCATCGCAATGGGCACCTCACAGGCTGGCGGCTATGTCGATGCAAACGGCAACGTCACAGGCTGGCACAACGAGCTTGCCTTCGTGCCTGTGGACTATAACCCCGATTCCGAAGTCGATGAATGGTCGGGCGACTATGGCTGCGGCGTCAAGTATTTCTCGCAGGATGCAGTCATTCGTCTGGCACCCAAGGCAGGCATCACCCTCGACGAAAATCTCACGCTTGCCGAAAAACTCAAGGCTGTCCAGAAACTGGTTGCCGAAGGTCACGAAGGCGCAAAGGATATCTTCCGCACGATCGGCACCTATTTCGGCTATGCCATTGCGAATTATGCGGATTTCTACGATATTCAGTATCTCCAGATCTCGGGCCGTGTCACCTCGGGCGAGGGCGGCGATCTGATCATCGCAGGCGCAAAAGAAGTCCTCAAAGCGGAATTCCCCGACCTGTTTGCGCAGGTGAAATTCATTCTCCCCGACGAAATGGATCGCCGTGTCGGTCAGGCAGTTGCTGCCGCAAGTCTCCCCGCAATCGGCTGAGCACTCACCGCCGCGATTTGAAATAGATAAATACACTTTGCAAAGCGTAAAAACACCCTCACTCACTCGCAAATACATTTTCCGAAAGGATACATCCGATTATGATTCTGAAAAACGTAAAACTGGATGGTGTGCTTTCCGATATCACCATCGAAAACGGTAAATTCACCGCAATCGCGCCCGCTTCCGCAAACACTGTCGGTGAGGACTGCGGCGGTCAAACCGTCATTCCCGGTCTGGTCGATATCCACACACACGGCTGCGCAGGCTTTGATACAATGGACGCACACTTCGAGGAGATCTCCAGTTTCCTCGCCAAAAACGGAACCACATCGTTCCTGCCCACCACCATGACAATGGATTACGACTCCATTCGCCGTGTCACTGAGGCATCCCGCGATGTCTCGGGCGCACAGATCCTCGGCTTCCATATGGAGGGACCGTACATCGCCACGAAGTATAAGGGCGCACAGAACGAAAAATTCATCAAGGACCCCGATCCGGAAGAATTCAAAAGCCTTGCTGACATGAAAATGGTCACCATCGCCCCTGAACTTGCAGGCAGCATGGAGTTCATCAAAAACTGCGGCGCAGTCGTGTCGATCGGTCACACCGCCGCCGATTATCAGACCTGCATCGAGGCGATCGAAGCAGGTGCCATGTGCCTGACGCACACCTTCAACGCCATGTCCCCGATCCATCACCGCAATCCCGGCCCCATCGGTGCCGCTTGCGAGAAAAATATCTACGTGCAGGCAATCACCGATGGTCTGCACCTGCACCCGTCCATCGTCAAACTGCTGTATAAGGCATTCGGCGTGGAACGCATGGTCATCATCTCTGACAGTATGCGTGCAACAGGGCTGGGTGACGGTTCCTATGAGTTCGGCGGTCAGGAGATCATCGTCAAGGACAGCGTTGCACGCACCCTCGACGGCGCGATCGCAGGCTCCACCTCCACGCTCTGGACTTGTGTGAAGCGTGCAGCATCGTTCGGCATTCCGTTTGCCGATGCAGTGCGCATGGCAACCAGAACCCCTGCCGACCTCATCCATATGCCCAACAAGGGACGCATTGAAGTCGGTGCAGATGCCGACCTGCTGCTGCTCGATGAACACAACGAGATCGTCAAGGTGATGATCGCAGGCGAATATGTTCACTCGGAATGCGAACAGCACCGCAAATATCTGGCAGAAAAGGCAAAAGTCGAAGAAATCGGCGGCATCTTCCACACCAACGGCAAATTCATCGGCTTTGAGACCATCAATCAGGGCAACATCAACACCACCTATCGCCTCGATTACCGTCAGGAGGACGGCTCCACCAAGAGCTATATCCTGCAAAAGGTCAACACCTTCGTGTTCAAGGACCCTGTGGAGATCATGCAGAATATCCGCAAGGTCACGGAGCATCTGCGCTCCAAGGTGCGCCGCATCAACAAGCCCGCACTGCATTTTTACAGCACCATTTACGGCGAGAATTACTACATCGAAAAAACCGACAACGCTTTCTGGCGCATGGAAAATTACATCGACGCGATTGGCTACGACACCTGTGAATCGCTGGAGATCCTGCAAAATGCGGGCACGGCATTCGGTGAATTCCAAAACCAGCTCTCCGATTTCGACGCGGAAAGCCTGTTCACCACCATCCCTGATTTCCACAACACCAAAAAACGTCTGGAAACATTCTTTGAGGCTGTCCGCGCAGATGCCTGCGGCAGAGTGGACACCGTGCAGAACGAGATCACATTCATCCGCGAAAATCAGGAGCTTGCTTCGATTTTGACGGAAATGCAGGAAAAAGGCGAAGTGCCGCTGCGCGTGACTCACAACGATACCAAGATCAACAACGTGCTGTTCCACCGCATCACCGGTGCGCCGCAGACCGTCATTGATCTGGACACCGTCATGCCCGGGCTTGCCATGCACGATTTCGGCGATGCCGTGCGTTTTGCCGCAAGCACCGCCCGCGAGGATGAACCCGATCTGTCGAAAGTCGCGCTGGATCTGGATAAATATCGCGCATTTGCGGCAGGTTTCATCGGCAAAACCGCCGATGCACTCACCGCAGCCGAAATCAGCACGATGGCATTGGGTGCCATCACCATCACCATCGAACTTGGCGTCCGTTTCCTCACCGATTACATCACGGGCGACAAGTATTTCAAGATCGAATACGCTGACCATAACCTTGTCCGCGCACGCTGCCAGCTGCATCTTGCAAAAGACATGATGAAAAAGCGCGCAGAAATGGAACAAATCGTCAACGAGATCGTGGAAGGAATTTAATGTGAAACGCAACCCCGTCAACCGATTTTCCGGCTGGCGGGGCTTGTCACGCATCCTTATCTGGAGGTCAATATGCAAAATAAGCAAACAATTTGTGTGCTGTTCGGCGGCGTCTCCCCCGAACACGATGTTTCCCTCGTCTCCGCCGAGGCAGTGCTGCGCAACATGAACAAGGAAAACCGCGTCATTCTGCCTGTGGGTATCACAAAATCGGGAAAATGGCTGCTGTTTGGCGGCGATGATTTTGCGGATATCGCGGCAAACAAATGGGAAGAAAATCCGAGCAACCGCGTCGCTTTTCTGTCACCTGTACGCGGCATGGGGCTTTGCATCCTGAACGCTGACGGCTCGATGGAAACCGTGCTGCCCGACCTGATCTTCCCCGTGCTGCACGGCGAAAACGGCGAGGACGGCTCGATTCAGGGCTTGTTCCAGATCGCAGGCATCCCGTTCGTCGGCTGCGGCGTGTGTGCGGCTGCGGCGTCGATGGATAAATCCGTGACCAAACTGATCGCCGCGACCACAGGCGTGCGTCAGGCAAACTGGCTGACCCTCACCCGCCGCTCCTATCGCAAAGATGCATCGGCAATGTGCGCGAAAATCAAGCAGACACTGGATTATCCCGTGTTCATCAAACCTTGCAGCACAGGATCATCAGTGGGTGTGTCAAAAGTCAAAAATGATGACGAACTCGCTGCTGCCCTCGAAACCGCATTCAAGTTCGATACCAAAATACTCGCCGAGGAGTTCATCAACGGCAGAGAAGTCGAAGTTGCAGTGCTGGGCAACGAAGATCCCGTCGCGGCAACTGCCGGAGAAATCGACGCAGGTGCTGAATTTTACGACTATGAAACGAAATACGTCACCTCAACCTCGCGCCCGTTCATTCCCGCCCGCATCTCCGACGAAGCAAACGCCGAAGTGCGGAAATATGCGGTCAAGATTTTCCGTGCGCTTGGCTGCGCAGGACTGTCTCGCGTGGACTTCTTTGTGAATCGGGAGACCGAGGAAATCGTGTTCAACGAGATCAACACTTTGCCAGGATTTACGTCGATTTCGATGTATCCGAAAATGTGGGCTGCCGACGGTGTGCCCTTCAGTGAACTGATTGATCGTGTCATCAATTTGGCACTGGAGGAGGCTTGAAATGCCGCTGCTCGCATCAACACCCGCACGCTTTGACAGCGCACAAATCGCGGAGGCATTGGGCATGCCTGCGCCCGCGACGGCAATCGACGTTGAGGGTTTCAGCACCGACACACGCACCATTGAGGCGGGCAACTGCTTCATCGCGCTGAAGGGCGAGAATTTCAACGGCAACCTCTATGCGCAGGCTGCTGTCGAAAAAGGCGCAGTTATGTGTATTTTGAGTGAGGAACCGCAGTCGCCCCTCACCGTGCCCTATTTTGTCGTGGAGGACACCGTCACTGCATACGGAAAGCTCGCAAATGCGTATATCCAGCGGCTCAAAGCCAACGGCTGCAAGGTGATCGCCGTCACCGGCAGCAGCGGCAAGACCACTGTCAAAAACATGATTTCACACGTACTTGCACGGAAATTCCGCACCTATTGCACCAGCGGCAACCACAATAACCACATCGGCGTCCCTTTCACGATCCTGCACGCGCCCGCCGACACGGAATGTCTCGTGCTGGAAATGGGCATGAATCACAAGGGGGAAATCAGCAGATTGACCAAAATCGGCTGCCCTGATTTGGCGACAATCACGAATATCGGCAAGGCGCACATTGGAAATCTCGGCTCGCAGGATAATATTTTCCGTGCGAAACTGGAGATTCTGGAAGGCATGAATGCCGCATCCGGACAGCTGGCATTCCCGGCGGATGACCCGTTTTTGGAGAATCTTGCTGCGATACCGTTCCCCGCAGAGCGCGTTTTTTACAGCTCGCGCATGGGAAATTCCAAAGCCGATTTGCAGGCACTCGACATCTGCGAAGCACCTGACGGCATTTCATTCATCGTCAAAAGCGGCGAAGATACGTCAAAAGTTGATTTGCCGATGACGGGCGTTCACAACGTCACGGATGCTTTGCTTGCTATTCACATCGGGCTGCTGAACGGCATGACACTTTCCGAATGTGCTGATGCTCTCGCCGATTTTGTCCCGACCGCTCTGCGCTCCGACCGTGTCGTATTCGGAGAAACAACGATTATACGTGATTTTTACAATGCCAATCCGGAGGCGATGCTCGCATCGCTCAACGCGCTGCTGCTCGCCGCAAAGGATGAACGGAAAATCGCGCTGCTCGGAAACATGAACGAGCTTGGTGATTTTGCAGCAGATGCGCACAAATCCATTGGTGCATTCTGTCAAAGCAATCACATTGAGGCAATGTTCTGCGGCATGAATTATAACGATTTTGCGGAAGGATATGGCAGCGCAGAAACCGCCTTTGCCACCCGCGATGAGCTGATCGCTGCCCTCCCGCGCATTTTCCCGACCGCCGCCCCCTGTTTTGTACTGATCAAGGCATCACGCGGGCTGCAAATGGAGTTCGTTTATGACGCACTTGCTGACATTTTGAAATAAATCACACCGCTGCACGCTGATATTTACGAGCAGATATCAAAGAAATACCTGAACCAACGACACAGCATAGGCAACAAAAAGGCAGTCGCAAAAAAATGCGACTGCCTTTTGATTTGTTTATGATTCAGGATTAGCCAAAATATCTCTTGAGCAGACCGGCAAGAGCCTTACCGTGTCTTGCTTCATCCTTTGCCATTTCATGAACTGTGTCGTGAATTGCATCAAGGTTCAGTTCCTTTGCTCTTTTTGCCAATGCGAGTTTACCCTCTGTAGCACCGTGCTCGGCAGCAACTCTCTTTTCGAGATTCTCCTTGGTGGAAGAAGATACCACTTCACCGAGCAGTTCTGCAAACTTTGCAGCGTGCTCAGCTTCCTCATAAGCAGCTTTTTCCCAGTAAAGACCAATCTCAGGATAGCCTTCTCTGTGTGCAACTCTTGCCATTGCAAGATACATACCAACCTCTGTGCACTCGCCGCTGAAATTCGCACGAAGACCGTCCAGAATTTCCTGATCTGTTACAGCCTTTGCTGCACCGACTTCATGCTCACAAGCAAACTGCAGTTCTGCGCTGTCTTCCTTCTTGATGAACTTGGAACCGGGAACACCGCACTGCGGACATTTTTCAGGTGCCTCGTTTCCTTCATGAACGTATCCGCATACCGGACATACATACTTTGCCATTTGTTTTTCCTCCGTTTTCTAAACTGTTTTCAATATCAAATGCCGAATGCTGAATGCTGAAACAGCAGGCAAATGAAATCATCAGGTAATTCAGCTGTCTTTTCTGTCATCAGGCGCAGGAAAGATCAAAATTCCGTTTCTCAGCCCATACATCAACTCTTGACTCAATCCTGATCCTCAGTCTTCTGCATCTGACACTTTCTGCACAGACCTTTGAATAAAATATCATAGCCTAAAATATTCATTCCGTTGGAATCTTTGATCTGTTTGGTTAAATCGGATACAGCATCCATTTCAACATCTGCGATCTCACCGCATCTGACACATCTGACATGGTAATGTTCTTTGGTTGTAAAATCAAATCGGTCAGAACCGTTTGGAACTTCAATTCTTCTGATTTGCCCTTCTTCAGCCAATACTTTCAGATTACGATAGACTGTTCCCCTGCTGATATTCGGATGTTCGGAATGGATTGATTCATATACTTCATCAGCTGTAACATGACCTTTCAGCTTAATAACAGTACGAAGAACAAATTCTCTTTGAATTGTATTTCGCTTTGTCATGCAGCCTCCTTATCAGTATTAAATACTAATAAATATTATATATCATTTTCACGGTTTTGTCAATACCTAAATAGTATTATTTTGAATGCTTTTTTGAGAAAGAAAGTCCCAAATAGCGCAGACAAATGCACGAAAAGATGTAATAATTAGTCTTTCCTCATTGCATTCCCTGCGGCTGATTGAAATCTGCTTATGTCGATACTTCGCGGGTTTTATTTGGCTTGAGGAGAGACTAAATATGGATTGACAGCAACCCCTTTTTCTTCCAGCGCAAGCTTGATATCATCAGGTAATTCGGTTTCGTCTATGCATAGATATGTTAATGCGGGCAAGTCAAGCAGAACGGAATAATCTGAACAGTCCGTATTGTCTAGCATCAAACTACTTAGTTTCGGTTTGTTTTGTAAACCGGAGAGATCATGAATTTTTGTATCATATGGATGCACTTGTAAAGACTTTAGATTCGGTGAATCAGCAATAAAATTGAGATTGTCTACATCAATGTTTAGAATACGGATATCTTCTAAATTGGGAGCTGTTTTTAAAGAAGGCAAGTTACCTGTTAATGCATTGGCACCATTTCCTGGACTATGCATGATCCAAAGTTGCTCCAATTCCGAAAAATGAACAAGAAAATCAAAATTTGTGATATTGGTACATTCTATTGTGAGATCTTTTACTCCGTTTACATATTTAATTTCTGCGATGTTGTTATTATTAACATCATCGTTGTTATTTCCATTGATGGCATAGTGAGCTCTGTAACAAAATGTGTATTCGTTTCCGATATGCAATAATACATGAGTGATTCGCAGAATAACAAATATAAGAAGCAAGATTGTTAAAGAAACGATGATTATTAGAAAGAAGACCTTACTCTTTGATTTAGTTTTTGACATATTCTTCTATCCTTTCAGTTGCGTGCTGCTTTGCACATATCTTTGATGCGCGTGTGAATGCTGACAGAGCCGCCTTCTTCTAATAAAACTTTCTGTGACATACTGTTTTATTCCTTTCTGATTGGATTGGAAGAACTTCCAATCCGCATACAAAATCATCGAATTTTAGCGATATATGCGAATATTGCAAGCAGATTGGAAGATTTGGTATTGCAATTGGATGCCGTTTTCTGCTATTGTGTTTCCAGCGCGGACGAGCAGTTGCAGTGCCGCGAAATCCAACACAATCGGAGGTGAATCCAATGGGTAAAAAATGATGCATTCATTATACCACAAACGGACAGAAATGTCAAAACGGAAAATTTGTTAATTCAAAATTAAATATTGGAGGTTATTGCGTATGAAAATCCAAAAACAATCTGCAAGATACTTTCTATTCGGAATGGGAGCAGGGTTCTCCGCCATGCTCGGCTGTATGCTTGCGCGATGCATATTCAGAAAGTGCCGCCATGACGATCATAGCGCGGATGAACAGACCATCCTGATCCGCAGCGACGAGTCAGACAACAGTACCGAACCGCTCTGATCGGACAGCAGCATCAGAAAGAAGGGTTCATTATGACAGCATCAAAATGGAAAAATACAGTTGCATTCTTTGTGATGATTGCGGTCAATGCAATAGCGAATCTGTTGCCGCTGGGTGGAAATACAACAGGTGACGTATCGGCAACACACCCCAATCTGTTCACATCTGCACCGATCACATTTGCGATTCGGGGTATGCGCAAAGAGTTTCGTGAGCAGATCGCTGATCCGTCCTTTGAAGGATTCTGCCGCTGCAAACTTTTCAGAGTTGTACGATAAGGAGGCATACAATGGATATGAAGTTTTACCGCTGCAGGATATGCGGCAAAATCGTGGCAAATGTCAAAGAAACCGACACACCGCTTATCTGCTGCGGCGAGGAAATGATGCCGCTGATCCCGCAGACAATGGAAATCGGAACCGAAAAGCATCAGCCTGTCTGGAAAACTGTCGGCAATAAGGTATATGTGACAGTAGGTTCCATGCCGCATCCGATGACTGAGGAACATCATATTGAATGGATCGTTGTGCAGACGAAACAGGGCAATCAGCGAAAAAAGCCGGAAATCGGCGCAGAACCGCGTGTTTGTTTTGCGCTCTGCCACGGTGATGAAGTTGAAACAGTTTACGCATTCTGCAATTTGCATATGCTCTGGAAAGCGGAGGAAGGTGCGATAGAATGATATATGTTTGTAAAATCTGCGGCCGGACATACGATGAAGCAATCGGAGCGGATGAATATGGAATTCCCGCGGGAACTTCATTTGATCAGCTGAACGAAGAATTCGTCTGTCCGCAGTGCATGGCAAAAAAGCAATTCATTGAACCCCAGGAGTCAACGGAGGTGATGTCATGAATCCTGTGTATAACAATACGAAAACTGCTCAAAATCTGCAGCTTGCTTTTGCAGCCGAATCAGAAGCACGCAACCGATATACTTTTTTCGCTTCGGCTGCCAAAAAAGAAGGCTTTGAACAAATTGCCGCACTGTTTCAGTGTACAGCAGATAATGAAAAAGAACACGCAAAAATCTGGTTGAAGGAATTGAACGGTATCGGAAGCACTGCTGAAAACCTCAAAACAGCAGCCAAAGGAGAAATGTATGAATGGTCAGATCTGTATCAGACATTCGCAAGGACAGCAGAGGAAGAAGGATTTTCAGAACTTGCGGAAAAATTCCGAGCAGTCGCAGCGATTGAAAAACAGCACGAAAAACGATTCCGCAGATTACTTTATAACATCGAAACGGCATCTGTGTTTGCCAAAGGCGAGGCGGTAATCTGGCAGTGCCGCAACTGCGGACAAATTATCATCAGCGCAGCTGCGCCTGACATTTGTCCCGTTTGCAGCCATCCGCAATCTTATTTTGAACTGTACGCTGATAATTACTAACAGATATCAAAGATATACCTGAGCCAATGACACAGCATCCCATGTGTGGAACTGCTCGATGAACGCCAGAAAATAAGGTATTAGAGTTTGACGAGGCTCTGGTTCGGAAGCTGCTTGAAAAAGTGACTGTTCATGATGATTATCTGGAATTTACGTTCAAATCAGGTGTAATGGTGAGCATAGAAAAGTGAATAGGTATAGAGAAACCTCTGCTGGAATCACATCCGGCAGAGGCTTTTTTGTGTTAAAGTGAAATTTAACAACCCTGCAAACTGGGAGTTGTAATTGAGTTAAAGGAAAATCTTAAATAAGTTTGTCATAGTTAAATTCACAATCCAAAGAAATTTTAAATATAAATCACCATGCAATATGAGTCCATCCCAAATCTTGTGTAAACCTCCAAAGTAGTGTATAATGGAAGCAACACTACTTTGGAGGTAAAAATATGGCACGGAGAAAAAGAGGAACACCGGAACAGCAGGCGCGCAGAGCCTTGATCAGCGAACTGCT
>JAZLJA010000060.1:0-20399 GCA_045617625.1 Oscillospiraceae bacterium
CACTAAGGCACGCAGTTTTCGAGCGAGTTCCGCATCGCAAAGGCAGTCTTCAAGAGAGCGTTCTGACGACGGAATGATATCCTCCTCGGGCAGCGATGATGTATTGTGACGTGATTGGTACTTCAAATGGTCGTAGAACAGGTTTTTTGCAATTTGGCAAAGCCATGTCGTCAGCTTACAGGTGCCGTCAAAGTTGTCAGCAGATTCCATAGCCCGTAAAAATGTATCCTGCGTTAGTTCTTCCGATAGTTCTGCATTCTTTGTCATTTTCAAGAGAAAACGGTAGACGGTTTGTGCGTGTGTTTGATACATCTTCTCAATGTCTTCCCGATGTGCCATGCGGCTCACCTCCTTCCACCTTATCAAACGACGCTGTCTTCAAATCGTTACAAGAAAATCAAAAAAATTTTTTCAGACGGTTGATTCCTCCGCCAGCGATGCTCTGAATCCTATCCTACAACTGAAGTGCGCCCATTGGGCGCACTTCATTCAATATGGATATTTTCGCATCTGTAAAGGAACAATCATTCATGATGATAGAAGCGGTATTGTGTTCAAACCAATCAGATTTGGATTTGCTCAACACCCGTTCCGTTGTCAGCGTTCAGGATCCAGAGCATCTCAGACTTGGTGTTTTGGACTCTTTGGTAGTCTTTGGATCACTCTCTTGTTTCTAAATAATGAAGACGTAGCTGTCAATCACAGTGATTATTATATCCAAAAGGCGTTCTGCGGAAAGAACCCATCTTGCTGTCATATATTTCGTATGGTTCATAGTCTTCCCGCCCGATTACACAGCCCAGTCGTCTATATCCGATTCGTCCTGTTGGACGTGAATAAGATATTTCATATTTCACATTGCTCGAAAATTTCACATCAGTCAATGATTTACAATCTAAAAATGCACCTTCCCCAATGTTATTCAGACTTGGAGGAAATACAATGCTTTGCAGAGCCTCACAAGACTGAAAGGCGTATTTTTTAATTTCCTTTACCCCTTGTGAAAAACGTACTTCTTTCAAAGAAAAACAATTCTGAAAAGTTTGAGGTTGTATTACGGTTAGGCTGCTTGGAATGTGAATCCTTTCCAGTGCGAGACACTTATTGAAAGCAGATTGACCGATTTCTTTCACACTATTTGGCATATCAATTATGACTAGCGAGACACAATTCGAAAAAGTGGATTCTCCGATTGCTTGGATGCTATTCGGCAGATTGATGCTGACAAGTGAAGAACAATTCAAAAAAGTGGATTCTCTGATTGCTTGGATGCTATTCGGCAAATTGATACTGACAAGTGCAGTGCAATTCGCAAAAGCTTTGGCTTCGATTATTTGAACGCTATTCGGCAGATTGATGCTGACAAGTGAAGAACAATCTGCAAAAGCACTTCTTGCAATTGTATGAACGGTGTTTGAAATTTCAATGTGCTTCACGCCGGTGTTGGTTTTGAAAGCGAAAGAACCTATTGCCGTAACGCCCTTCGGAATCACACAAATTTCGCTGTTACCGATATATTGCGTCAAAACACCTTTTTCAATGACAAACTCATCATTTGTCATCGAGAAGCCTTTTTCCTGCGGTTTGGATAACATCAATGTACAGCCTTCAAATGCTTTTTCGTCGATGCAAAATGCATTTCCGACATCAATCTTTCTGAGCGACGCACAGTTTCGGAAGGCATATGGCTCAATATATTTTATATTGGGTAAAGATGTGAATTGTGACAGATTTCTGCATTCTGCAAATGCTGATTCACCAATTTTGAAAACGTTCTTCAAAACAATACGATTGAGGGAAGTACAGCCGTAAAAAGCTTTTGCATCGATTTCGGTTTTGCCGTGTTCTGTACGCGGTATAACAGCTACTTCTGAAAGATTTATGCATTCAGCAAATGCTGATTCACCGATTTTGCACTCTTGTTCTATGACGACTCTTTTTAGGGAAGTGCAACCGAAAAAAGCGTTTGCTCCGATTTCGGTGACGTTAATCAATACAATTTCCTGCAAATTCGTGCAGTACTCAAATGCACGGTCACCAATCCAATTAACATAACCCGACACGGTGACGCTGACAATGTTTTCACGATGTGAAAACACGCCCTCGCAGATTCCTTCAACTCTCGGAATCGTTACATGGGTGTCATTCCCGATGTATTTTTCTATGGCATGGTGGTAAATAATAAAATCATCAAGCATACTATGTTCCTCCTCAACATATTCGCCTGCGGACAGTCGGCGTATGTAATACGATGCATTCGGATAATTGTCTTTTCGAGTCGAAGCAGTTCATTTTCTAATTCATATTGTATCACGATTCAACATGAGTGTCAAGATTTATATATCCCGCCGCTTTCAGAATTTGAGAGTCGGACGAATGACCTCGTTGCCTTTCATAAATTCTTATATTTGTTCTTTTGTATATCCGAATCTTTCTCCTTTTTTGTGTGACGAACCATTTTCTTTCAGCTCGAATATTTCTTTTCCATACTCTTGTATATGTGTGTATTTTCTTGCCATATACAATCGTTGGTTTGTCGGGGGATAGAATGTATGACAGTTACAATAGAAAGATAATGGACTGCCGATATCGCGTGATGGTATTCACACAGTATCAGCAGCCCTTTTTCTGTATGGTGGTTCTAAAATGTCAATTTTTGTATCTTCTAAGAGATTGTGCTACCCTATGAGAGTCATGCATTATGACCGCTTAAAGCAGATCAGAATACAGATCTTCTGGATAAATGCCGTCATCAATGAGTTTGCGGAAGCATGCCTTGACATAGGGGGCATCTTCAGCGTATGTGACACCGAACCAGCTGTCATGGGTTTCCAGCACACGAACGGAAATTTGCTGCTTTTTCAGCAGCTGACCCACAAAAACCGGGATAAGGTATTCATCCTTTTGGAGATTCTGCGCTGTGCGGAAGAAGTCTGAGAAACCCTGTTCCAGCATAGGAAGAAAACCTGTGGAAAATCCGAACATATTCATTGATACATGGCAGTTGATGTCAAGAGGTGTGCCGTTTGATTCAGCGCCGTTTGCGGTTTTGAAAATATTACGTGTCTCAACAATTTCACTGAGCATTCCATTGTTATCGACTTTGCAGATGCCGCGGGTGACGCTGCCGTTTTCGGAGAGCGTGTTTCTCAGGATGAATCCCGCCATACAGCAGGTATCAGGGCGTGCGATCAGGTGGTCATGCACGAGTTGATAGGCTTCTCTGCCGTAGTAATCATCGGCATTGACGATTGCAAACGGCTCGTGCAGGAATGGTTTTGCTGCAAGAACAGCCTGTCCTGTGCCCCAAGGTTTCGTGCGCCCTTCCGGAAAATCGGCAGGAATATCGTGCGAATCTTGGAACGCATAGAACACTTCAACGCCGCATTGTTTGCAGACTGTTTCGATGCGGTTTCCAATGATGTCGCGGAAGTCGGCTTGAATGTCTTTGCGAATGATGAAGATGATTTTCTGAAAACCTGCGGCAATGGCATCGTGAATGGCGTAATCCATAATAATGTGGTTATGAGAGTCCATTTTTTCAAGTTGTTTGATGCCTGCACCGTAACGTGAGCCGATGCCAGCCGCCATAATGACAAGTGCGGTATTCACAGTGAAATCCTTTCTGAATGGGAATCCCGTGGTTTAGCGAGTATATTAAAGTAATTATACCATATTCTTTCAGATAACACAAGAGCGAAAAGTGAATTTGGTAAAAATGCACAAAGCAGTATTCTTATGCAGGATTTGACAGTGACCCATGAATGTGATATGATAAAAGAACAATCAATGAAACGCAGGAGGAACGTGAACATGATGAAAACGATTCTGATTACAGATGATGATATCCATATCGGAAATTTGATTGAAACAGTGCTTCATCGCGAGGGCTATGCGACGCTGCGAGCAGCCACAGGCAAGGAGGCACTTGAAATGCTTTCTGCGCACAAACCTGATCTGGTGCTTCTCGATTTGATGATGCCGCAGCTGAATGGTGAGGAAGTCCTGCCGTATATCAAGGATATTCCCGTGATTGTGATATCGGCAAAGGCGACAGTCGGTGACAAGGTGAGTCTTTTGATGAGCGGCGCTGCCGATTATATCACCAAGCCGTTTGACACGCAGGAGTTACTTGCACGGATTGCAGTTGCGCTGCGGAATGTTCACAGCGATGTGGTCAACGGTACACTCTGCTATGAGGAGATTACACTTGATTTGACGGCACATACTGCGTCAGTCGGGAACAAACCTGTGCATCTGACAAAAACCGAATATGCGATTCTGAAATTACTGATGAACAATCCGTCGCAGGTAATCGCCAAATCAGTCATTCTCGATAAGATCAGTGTGGATACCCCTGACTGTGTGGAAAGTTCCCTGAAAGTGCATATCAGCAATCTGCGCCGCAAGCTGAAAGAGGCAGGCGATAAAGACTACATTGAGGCGGTATGGGGCATCGGTTTCAAAATGCGGAAAGCTTAACGAATTCTTTACGGTTGTCTTTACCGTTTTCTTAACCATTGCGTGATAGAATAGAGACAACAAAACAAAAGGGGGTTCCGATATGGAATACATACTGCAGACCAATGCACTTGGAAAACGCTACCATAAGTTTCAAGCCTTGGATGATCTGACGATGCGCGTGCCGAAAGGTGCGATTTACGGTTTTGTGGGGCGCAACGGTGCAGGAAAAACAACTCTGATCCGCATAATCTGCGGCTTACAGGAACCGACAAAGGGCGAATACATACTGTATGGTTTTTCAAGTGCGGACAAGGATATCGCCAAACAACGTCGCCGTATGGGAGCAGTCGTTGAAACACCTTCGATCTACACCAACATGACCGCTGAGGACAATCTCAAAATGCAGTATCGCGTGCTTGGAATGCCGAGTTATGATGGCATCTCGGAACTTCTGCAACTGGTGGGACTTTCGGATACAGGCAAAAAGAAAGCGGGGAATTTCTCGCTTGGAATGCGTCAGCGGCTTGGTATTGCAGTGGCACTTTGCGGCAATCCTGATTTCCTCGTGCTGGATGAACCCATCAACGGGCTTGATCCGCAGGGCATCGTGGAGATTCGTGAACTGATTTTGAAACTAAACCGCGAAAAGCGGATCACATTTCTGATTTCCAGCCACATTCTTGAAGAACTTTCCAAGCTTGCAACACATTTCGGATTCATCGACAAAGGAAAGATCGTCAAGGAAATCAGTGCAGAGGAATTGGAACAATCCTGCCGCAAATGTACGCGGGTTGAGGTCACGGACACAAAAAAGCTTATTCAGGTTTTGGACAGCATGGAGCTTTCCTATGAAGTTCTGGATGACAATACTGCCGACATTTTTGCAAAGCCGAATATCACCAAGCTGAGCAGTGCACTTTCTGATGCGGGCTGTGAGATTCTTGCAGTGCGGGAAAAAGATGAGAGCCTTGAAAGCTACTTCATGAATTTGGTGGGCGGTGGTGAAAAATGACAAATCTGATTCGTGCGCGGCTTTACCGTTATACCCATAGCATCTGGAATTATCTGATCCTTCTCATCTCGGCAGTACTGCTCGGATATCTCCAGATGGGTGGAGATGGTTATATGGAGGACAGAGAAGCCTGGCTGATGGGCAGATGCCCCGAAGAATACGGCATATCCTCCTGGAATCTAACCTGTCCCATAAACGCGGTGCTGTTTATCGGCGTGGCAGTCGTAATTGCAATCCTGATCGTGCTGAATGCGGGCAGAGAGTTCCGTGACCGAACGATTCACAATCAGATCGCCACAGGTGCTGCAAAGGTGCAGGTCTATCTTGCAGAGATCGTGACAGGGCTGATTCTTTCAGGTGTGATCTGGTTTCTTAGTCTGCTTCCCCTGCAGATCGTCTATACGAAATTTTTCACTTCCATTCCGCGTGCCGATGCTGCAATGTGGGTGTTGCTTTTGCTGCTCTATTATTGTCTGATATCGGTGATTACGGTGACGATCTGTTATCTGGTTTGCCGTTCGGCAATCACGGCGGCGTTGGTTTTCCTGATGATATACCTGTGCAGCGTCAGTACCGCAATACATTATGAATATTTCAGAAACAACTTGCCGCAATTTATGAGGGATACTTATATTGAACGCGAAGAAGACGGCACGCCTGTGGAAAAGGAACATTTTTATGCGAATCAGTATTATACGGAAGGAATGCAGCATTTTCTGATTGAAATGGAGCATTTCATCAATCCGCTTTCCTCCACATTTACTCTGGACACCGTGTATTATGTTTACCATTACGACTGGATGGATGTCCGCCTGAAATATCCTGAGGAGGAACGGCAGCGAGCAGTCAATTCGCAAAAATTGCTTTACAAAGACGCATTGGCGGCGGCAATCATGTGTATTTTTGTCACGGGTGCGGGAGTAGTGCTGTTTCGGCGCAGAAATCTGAAATGAGGAGGTATCAGCATGAAAAATCTGATTGCAGCGCGAATGCGTATGTATTTTCATTCTGTCATTTACTTGATCGGGATGCTGCTGAGTTTTTTCAGCGGGTTGTATGGCGGCATCTGGGCATATTTAGCGAAAGAATTGTATGTTGGGCAGCCCTTGATGAACTGCCCGTTTTATGATTTTATGCTTTTTTTCAGCTTGGGGGCAGTCATCGGCATTGTGACACTTTGTGCAGGCAGAGAATTTTCGGACGGTACGATTCGCAATAAACTTGTGGTGGGATATACCAAACCGCAGGTCTTTCTTGCTGAATCTGTGGCAGCCCTTGTGATGATGCTTCCGCATTATTTTGCGGTGATGCTTCCTTGGTTTATCGGCGGGAATTTCTTTTTTGCTGGGATTCCGCTCCGATATGCGGTGGAATGGATCGTCGCATTGTTGGGACTTTATGTTGCTGTGACGCTGATTTCAGTCACATTCAGTTATCTTATCGCGCATCAGGCGATCGGTGTGATCGTTACAGTTGGGCTTTGCTTTGGATTATATTCGCTGACTTCTTTGTTTCTCGGTTATTTTCAGAACAACAAGCCGCTAGAGGTGATGGATATATGGTATACGCTGAATGACGACGACACTTATACAGAGAAAGAGGAGATTTGCAACAACAGCTACTATCTCCCTGACGGCATCCGCAAAGGGCTTGTCTATCTGGAGCATTATGTCAACCCGTTTTCGGCAATGTTTGATCTCGAATCCTTCGGCTGTGCGCTTGACAAATCGGAATTGACCGAATCGAGTATGCGGGTCCAGAAGAAATGTATTTTTGATCTGGATATGGCAGTGTGGCGCACATTTGCATTCGGGCTTCTGCTTTTCATCGGCGGCATCCGAATGTTTTGCAGGAAAAATCTGAACTGAGGGGGGATTCGTTTGATTTACGGCTTGCTTGGGGCGGCAGTGTTTGTGATACTTCTGCTGCTGTGGAAAAATCATTCGTTGAAACGCTCGGCGCGGGAGATTCGGGAACAGTTTGCCGCTTGGCTGAAATCAGACACGAATGCTGTCATTTCCACGCAATGCGGTGATCGGGATATGCGTCGGCTTGCCGAGGAAATGAACATGCTTCTGCGAGAATTCCGTACAGCAAAAATACAATATACAGAGGGCGACAGAGAACTGCGAGAGGCTGTCACAAACATTTCGCACGATCTCCGTACCCCTTTGACGGCAATCTGCGGCTATCTGGAATTGCTTCGCAGTGAGGAAAAATCAGCACAGGCAGCGAAGTATCTGGATATCATCGAAGAACGCACCGACATAATCCGTGCCATGACAGAGGAAATGCTGATATATTCCGTATCTGTCAGCGAAAAGCAGGAGATGCTGTTGGAAACGGTAATACTCAATCATGCGCTGGAAGAAAGCATCTCAGCATTTTATGGCGTACTGACGGAGCATTCCATCACTCCACAGATCACGATCTGCGAAACGAACGTGACACGAAAACTCAACAAAACGGCACTTTCACGGGTGTTCTCCAATATTCTATCCAACGCAGTAAAATACAGTGACGGCAATTTGTGTATCACGCTTACGGAGACAGGCATCATCACATTTGAAAATCACGCCGCCGATCTGGATGAAATTACAGTGGGCAAATTGTTCCAGCGGTTTTATACCGTGGAAAATGCAGGCAAATCCACAGGGCTCGGACTTTCGATTGCCCAAACGCTCACCAAACAGATGGGGGGCAGCATTCAGGCGTCGATTGATGCCGGTATGATGCGGCTGGAACTTTCCTTTCCAAACGAAATGTAAATAAACAGCCGTGTACGTGCATGCAGTCGGTACACGGCTGTTTTCTGTTTTAATCACTTGATAAATTTGTGGAATTGTATTACGATAATATGCTTAACAAAACGTGTGAGAAACGGAGGAAGCGACAATGCAGAAGCGTGTTTGGGTATGTATCACTGACAGAGAATAAAGTGGTGCGCACGTTTGTGCTTGCCGATGCGAAAACCGATAAAAACGAGGATGTCATTGAAATAGTCTTCCGCAATGAGAAACGGTACACAGCTTTTGTAATTCAGAATGCAATCAGGCACAAATCGGCTTTGAAAAGGCATTGCAATCGGAGTAGCTTTGTGATATAATAGGGGAGACAGAGAAAATCTGATTCGGAGGATACAAATATGAAAAAAATCGCAGCGGCTTTGAGTGCATGGTTGATGCTTTCGTCTCTTTGCATGATGCACGTATCTGCGGAGGCAAATGAAAACGATTTCATCTCGGCTTTTTTCCCCGCAGGCACGATCACTGCACCGCCGGCAGCTCCATATCTCAGCTATACCGACACTCTGCCTGACGATACACAGATGTGCGGACAGCTCAACTTCTTCTATGATGTGACCGATGACCTGAATAACTTCTGTAACGCCGTCATTCTCGAAGGCGAGGAGATGTTCAGTTCCCATTATGGGGTGGAAATTATCAACGGCGTGCGCATTCAGATTGATGCAAAAATCGACGAAGGTGCGTGGCTTTCCAAAAAAGGTGACTGGGACAAACTCGATTACGGCAAAAAACGCAATCCCATCAACAGCAATTTCAAGCTCAATGATTGCTTTTGGCTGGATGACACTACGAAAATGCACTGCTTCACACAGTGCTACCCTGCTTATCTCTCCGAGGAAAGCGAGGGGCTGGATTTCTTGGAGCCTTGTCTGGTCACTGCTCCTGACGGCAACAATATTCTGATTGACATGGCAAACCACACATTCACTTATCGCTACCGCTATTTCATCACTTACAAGATCAATGGATATACAGGGAAATACACGACGGATGATGGCAATGTGCTGTTCAGTGAATGGTCGCCTGAAGCGTCGATCGGCAAAAACGGGACAGTATCAGCGCTCAGCAAGCCCGAAACTGTTGATGCGCCCGTGCTTTCCAAATATCAGTTCGTCGAGAATTTTGATACGGGTTCGTTTGATGTGCAATATTTCATGACGATTCCACGTAACATTTACGAAGCGCAGAAATACTTCATTGCAATGGAAAACAACTTTGATCCCTACATGATCGAGACACAGATTCGCGTGAACGGCGGTGAGTGGCAGTCGGTGTATCCCGAATCGCCCTCATGGCTTAAAGGCGGCTGGCGCATGGCTGGATATTACGGCGAAGATCTGAATGCTGACAGCAAGGTGGAATTTCGTGCGCGGCTGGTTTGTAATGCATTGAACGGGAAAGCATCAGCGTGGTCAAATGTGATTGGCACGGATATCGCGGTCATTGCGGTGGATGAACCTGAAATCGTCCCTGTGGCAACACAGCCGACTCCATCTGATGACATGAAGCCTGACGCAGTGAGAGTCAGCCCGCTTGTGTGGGGCGGCATCAGTGCCGGGGTGTTGGTGATTGTCGCTGCAGCGTTTCTTATACTTCGGAAGAAAAAATCAGCACAAGTGCAGACTTCGGAAAACGAATCCCAAAAGAAATCGTGATGGATACATATGCCCTTCAGAACCTCCTGCAGCGCTGATGTTGTGGGAGGTTTGTTTTGAAAAATGCAGAAGAAGTGTAACCAACGACATCCGATTTGCGCTTATATGGGTGTAGGGACCTTACAGAAACCGATGAAAAGGAGGCTCGGACTTGGAAGATGCACAAATCGTCGAATACTATCTGACACGTGATGAAGCAGCGATTCGATATACCGCAGAACGATATGGGGCACAGCTTCGTGCACTCGCATTTCACATCACCGCTGACCGCATGACAGCGGAGGAATGCGAAAATGATACCTATCTCGAAGCATGGAACCTCATTCCGCCGCATTCGCCCAAAACATATTTCTACGCATTTCTCGTGCGCATCCTGCGTCACATTGCGATCGACCGCTGTCGTGCAAGGGCAAGCCTGAAACGCAGCGGGCTCGTGGTGGAACTCACCGAAGAACTAAATCTATGCCTGCCGGCGGCACACGATGTTGATAGTGTGCTCGATGAAAAGCTGCTCGGAGAAACAATCGGCAGGTTTTTGGGCACGCTCCCGCAGGAAAAGCGCATCATGTTCATGCGGCGGTATTTCTATCTGGATTCGGTCTCGGAAATCGCAGAGCGGCTGAACATCACAGAAAGCAACGTCAAAACAACACTTTTCCGAATCCGCAAGAGCCTCAAAAGCTACTTGGAAAAGGAGGGCTTTGAATTATGAAAGAAAACAAAATGCTTGACAGCATGGAGTATGTGGATGCTGAATGGATCACAGAATCCGCAGAGCCTGCAACTGTCAGAAAACCCATCGGCTGGAAGAAATGGACGGCTGCCGCAGCGTGTGCCTGTCTTGTGGTGACAGGTGGCGTTGGCGCGGCGAAGATCTGGGGTGGCAACGGTCATGTCGAGGAGGCACTGCTATCGTCGGAGAAATCATCGAAAGAGGAGACCTTCGAGACAACCACAGCCGCTGACGAGGACTCAGCGATGCTTGTCACGGATGTGGCAAATGGTCTTTCCGATTTCGACATTCGCGCGTCAGTCAGTGCGAATGAGGGCGACGCGGACATTGCATTTCCGCTTGACGGCACATCATTGCCGCCTGTGGAACCCGTGATGTCAGACGGAGCAGGTGCGCCGTCAACAAAACCTGCCGTGACTGACCGAATTCCGACGCTGACGACGGAAAGTGACAGCACCGCATCGCAGCCAAAGCAGACAGCCACAACGACAAAGCAGGTGCAACGAACGGTCGACGAATCGGAGGATGCTGGCTATAGTGTTTGGAACGAAAAAAACGTTAGTGAAAATCTGTGCAGGAAGCTTGATCAGGCAAGTGATGACGAGGTGTTCGTTCTGCAAGCGATTTTCCGATGGGATAACAGTTTCGTGTATCAGGGAAAAACGCTTGGTGAGTATGAACTTGCAATGAGTGATGAACGTAATCTGCCTGAAAAGCTGATGCAGCTGATGAAATGCGGCGATGAATTGAAATACGGCAAGGCGCTTTATACGACAGGTACGCCAGACGGCATACGCTGGGCGAAGGAATGGTATGAGGAAACCGTGGCATTTTACGGACAGGAACTGCTGGACAAATATCTGGTGAACGGTAATTTCCTGCGCGACAAGCTGGAACAGGATATCCAGACAGCAAAAAATGCTGACATCGCGCAAAAAGCTTACGACAAGGCAGCGCAGGCATATCTGACGCAGATGGCAGGAACGATCAAGGGTGCATCGCATGAAGGAAATGACCGTTGTCTGACGTTCCGTCTCACCAAATCTGAATTTGCTGCACTGACCATAGAGAATCAGTCAGAATTCTTTTTCAGCGAATTCACGCAGAACACTTATGACGAACGATATGGTGTCGTCGAGAACGCTACAGAACCACAATAATGATATACGAACCGCTCCGCCGTATAAACGGTCAGGGGCGGTTCAATTTTTGAAAGATAAACGGACATGATATACAATAATCAAGAAGATTCTGATATTTCGATGCGCTTCAGAATAAAAAAACGCCGAAACTGTCGAGGCTGTAATACAGCGGATGGTTTCGGCTCACGCGAAAATTGGGAAGATAAAGCATTCAGGGGAGATATCAGGACGCAGCGGCGGAGGTTTCAGCCGCCGATTCCGTACCCTAACATGATGAATAGAAAGAATGCGGGAACAGTTCTTTGCGTGGATGCAGTCAGGTGGCACTGCTGTGCAGCGCAGTGCCGCCCTGCATCTGGAAGATTGGCATACAGGATGAAAGCTTCCTTTGAAGTATGCCCGGTATAGAAGGACTGTAATTAGTATAGCATAAGTTGAATCATATTGCAATAGTTTACGACAAGAGGGACAAAATTCGAGACGAACTCGCCATATTTGAGGATAAAGTGGACATGAACGCGACGAAGTGGATGAAATTTGCGACGAAATGCACATGGTCATTTCATCCTCAAAAATGTCCACTTTATCGCGGACGAAACTTGACAAGCCATGTCGTGTATGTTATAATGAACAAGAAGATTTTGGCAACAGGAGGGGCTTTTCGTGGCGTCACATCAAAAAATCGCAATCATTTATTCTGATTTCAAAAATGATTTTAATGACGGTTATGTACTCGGAATCCAGAAGCAGGCAAACATGCTCGGATACCTCACGTTTACCTTTTCCATGCCTCAGATGAGCGAACTATATACGAATCAGGAGGAATGGGTCTATACACTGATCGACTTTGACAAGTATGACGGCATCATTTTTGTTGCACGCAGTTTTGCGACACATAAAAACCTGATTGTATCGATTGAAGACGCGCTGAAGAAAAAATGTCGTTGCCCGATCGTGGTGATCGGTGCTTCTGATACATTTCCGCACGTTCTCAATCTGGATTACAGAAGTGGATTTACGCAGCTTGCTACACATCTGATTGAGACACACGATTGCCGCAATATTTGTCTTTTGGGCGGTGATCGCAACATTCCTGATGAGCGTATCGACTGTTTCAAGGCGGTCATGGCACAGCATGGGCTGCCCTGCGGTGAAAATCAGCTTTTTTACGGTGGATACTGGATTCAGGGAGCCGAAACACTGGCGAAAAAAATAGCGTGTGGGAATATGCCGAAGCCGGATGCTGTCATGTGCCTGAATGATGAGATCGCCTATGCCTTGATCAAGAATCTGTATTCCAATGGCATGAGTGTACCGCAGGATATTATTGTTACGGGATATGACAATGCCGCGTACGCTTCAAATCCTGCGGTTTCCATTACGACATTTCCCGCTGATACGAAGCTTTGCGGTGAAAAAGCAGTAGCTATGCTCTATACATTGATGACAGGAAAAGAGATAACTGTCAGCGAACATACCGAGAGTGCTGTGATCACAGGCGAAAGCTGCGGCTGTGGTTCAAAGGCAAGAAAAAATGTTCGCAATATTCTGGATTCACTGCAAAAAGCCGAAACTGCGGATATGGAGTTCCGAAACAGTGAGTTTGAGGAAAAGCTTTATCAGGTGCAAACGCAAAAAGAACTCTCTTTGTTCATTAAGAATCATAAATATCTGATGCGTGACCAAATCAGTGTGGGAGTGAACCTGATGCGCCCGAATGATGAGAATGCAGTTTGCATCTTTCTGAAAGATTATCTGCTCAATGGAGAAACAGCGTCGTTTCCTGCGAGGGATATTTTTCCGATGGCGTTATTTTCGTTTGGCAGTATCAAGAATGTGCAGGTGCTGCCACTGGTGTTCCATAAGGAAATCTATGGATTTATGACCGTGGGATTTGCTGAGGAGAGCGTTTGTACGTTCTTCACGAAGATGTTTGCGCATCGGCTTGCAATCGGTGTGGAACTGCTGAACCTGCGGCATAGTGAAAACATGGAGTTCGACGAACCTGAGGATGAGATCATCGTTCCGCCCCTTGTGGTGGAGAAAAATAAACTTTCGTCATTGGCAGTTGTTGTGACAAGGGATGGCGTGACGCAGAAGGTCAATCCTGAGCGCGTGTATTATTTTGAGGCAGCAGAGAAACGTGTTTTTGCGGTGATGCGCGAAGGAAAATTTGAGGTCAGGAAGAGACTGTTTGAATTGGAAGAAATGCTGGAAAACAAACCGTTTTACCGTGCATCCAAATCCGTTTTGGTGAATATGGAAAAGGTTGCAGGATATCAGATCGAACACGACCGATCGGTTTCAGCCGTGCTTGCTGACCGAACTAAAATCCGGATTTCAAAGAAGTATATCTCAGAATTCAAGCGATTATTTGAGGCAAGAAAATCAAACAACGGGAATTCGTAATAAGAAAGGACACACCATTGGTGTGTCCTTTTGTTTACTGATAAGTTGGGCGGTTCTCAGAGTGTCTTCCGTATCACGAACCTGCAAGAATTATTCGTTTGAGCAATGCAAGATCGCGCACCGTGAGTTTGGTGTCGCTGTCGAGGTCATAGGCTGCTGCCTGTGTCGTCGTCAGCTTTCCGGCATTGAGAAGATACTGCTGCAAGCTGCGCACGTCAAGCGGTGAAAGTCCTGTTCCTCTCTGATAGACAGCTTCAACCGTGACACTGCTTTCAACTGCTTGAATCAAAGCATTGGCTGTCAATTCATTGCCCGATACAAATTCTGCACCCGTAATTTTCCAGCCTGCGAACTGATAGCCGTCTTTGCCTTCAGCGTTGAGTGCAATGGGATACATTGTGAGGTAATCGCCATTCCATGTTTCGTCGTCAATGGTGAGCGTGTTGCAGTACACACTGCCCTGCGATGGATTGCTTATCACGTTGATGCTGCATTTTTGATTTTGCACTCGATTGCCGAGAAAATTTACGAGAATGGATTTCGCATTGCTCTGCCGTTGTTTCCAGAAATTTGTGATTGAGCTGACGTTATTCCGATATGGCGTTGCGTAATCGACTGTTGGCTGTGTTTGCTGTTGTCCGGGCTGCTTATGTCCGCCCCATGTCGAAGTGTTGACCATTGAAAAGCGTTCGTAAGTTGCTGCCATCGGTGATACATAGGTGTCAATAAGTTCACTGATGCGGGATGTCATTGCATTGGGATTGAAATTCTGATTGCAAAGGTCAAAATATGTTGTGACGAACATTTTTCGCCATTCAGCATTGTTTTCAAGTAATCCGAAGAACAGCTTTGAGAGCCAGCAATTCTTCTGTTTGAGCGTATTGAAGGTACTCGACCCCGAATTGCTTTGTCCGTAAAGTCCCTGACCGTATTCGGAGTCGAACAGGACAAACCGCCATTTCCCGTCAGCGTAGGGTTTGTTTTCCTTGATCTTCTCTGTTTTCCAGAAGCAATAGTTATTGTCGCCGAAATCAGAGTTGCCGATAATCATTTCTGTCGCCATGTAGTCAGCAAAACTCTGTGCATCAACGAGCGTGCAGAATTCTTCGTAGACTTCAGGTTTGCTGAAATCTGACGTTTTGGCGAACTCCTTGAGCATTTCGTAGTCGGCATAGCCTTGCTCAGAGCCGTCGGATAACTCATCGGTTTTTATGAGACATACATCGCCTGCCTTGACGTCATAGTGGTCGGCGATGTAATCTTTACTTTGTTTTTCCATGAGATTGTAGCAGCCCCAGAATTCGCCGTCGAGAAAAACGACGCATTCGGTCTGTGCAAGTGTGCCGATATCGCGGTCTGAGACTGCCTCGTGATTGAGACGGTCTCGGAGTTTGGTGGTTTCGTCGTTGCCGCCGTTGCGCAGCGAAAGGGAATCGAAGGAGTCAATGACTTTTCCGGTCGCTTCAGAAATCAACGTACCGTCAAAGAAATCGTATTCAAGCTTGCTTACACCGTAATCACTTCTGGCATATAGATTGAAGCTTTTCTGTGCAGCAGAACGTGTTGCTCCGCCATGCACACGAATCCCGATATCTGCCGAATACGTTGCCGTTCCTGCTTCAAAAACCGTCATGCTGGCAGGTCTTTCCCATTCTTTGCCGCTTTGCGTGAAGTTAGCGGGAATCTCCCATGAGCGTGCGGCACGGTCATATTCGGGGCTTGCTTTCCAGTCGTCATAGACTTTTCCAAACACATAAATGCCTTTTTCGTAATCAAAAAGATTATCCGGGTCGGTGACAAGTGAGATCACACGCATTTGTGTGATAAAATCATCATCGGTGTAGCCGATGAAATAGCTGTTTGTCGCAATATCGCTGGTTCTTCCTTCTGCATCGACAGCAATCGCACGCACGATCATAGCCTTGTCAACGGGATTTTTTGGCGGGGTATATCCGTCCGCGATATCGCGCTCATTGCTGTAAATGTTCGGCTCACTGCTTATGTCGAAGACGGAAATGGGTTCTTCATAACGCGAGGATTCGGGTGTCGGGTCACTGCCGTCGGTTGTGAAAAAAATGCTGCATCCCTCCGGCGCAGAGAGTGTCAATTCAAAACTTTCTGCGTAAAATCCACTGCTTTTGGAAAATGCAGGCTTTGTCACCACAATCTCCGAAGCTGCACTGCTTGGGTTGGATTTCCCGGCAGTCAGTTCCGAAAGTACGGCAAATTGCTCCGAACCGTCAGGGCATCTGCCGTAAGCGGTATCTTCTTCGATGGGGGGGACTTCAAGAGATTCAACGATGCCCGTTTTGGCGGAGAGCGTGAGAATCTCGCCGTTTTTGGAAAGCCCGAATGGAGCGGCAAGGAAACCGTCGGCAGGAGTATCCACACCACAGTAGACGGTTAAAAATCCCTTTGCAGCGATAGCCGTTCCGCTTGGAAACTGAAATGCAAACGGATTTTCGGAATCATCGCTCAAACCATATCCTTCAAGCGAAATCGACGTATTTCCCGCATTATACAGTTCGATGTAGTCATAGAATCCGCCGTCGGGAGCGGCGAGAACGGAATTTTTCGTGCAGACTTCATTGAGGCACACGCCCGATGCTGCTGCGATTGGCAGCGTACTAAGTTCGCGCATTGCAGCAGCGGACAGAATGACTGCGGAACAAAGGGCAGCCATTCTTTTTGCGGATGATTTCATATCTCTTTCCTCCAAAAAAACAGTTCTTTTTCTGCCCGTTTTCCCTTACTATCTATCTCGATTCTCCTTGAAAATCTCTTTTTTTCAGTATATCATATCTGCCACGACAAAGTCAAGCCGTAATGAAAACTGCGCAAGAAGATGATAACTGCGTTATGAATCTGCACAATCTTGCGGGTTGATCGGATACAAGAATGTGAATTTCAAATCCGAAAGCGAAAGGTTGCCGTGAAGATACAGCCGCATGATGGTGTAATTGGAAAACAGCAGGATCTTCTTGGATTTCGTGCATTTTCCTTCCTGCTTATCCCATGCGAAGGAAGCAGCATGACTGCCCAGCACAATCAACGACAGTCCGCTCTCTGACGCTGATTCTGCTGTTGCCGATACTTCATATGCGCCCAGATTCTTGAGGCAAAGCGAAAAGACATTGCGCTTTCCGTCTTCCATGCATAGTGATGAGATCGGTAATGAAAATTCCGTTTCGACATCGTAATACACGATCGGAAGATGTGGATCTTCGATGTCGGCAGGCTGATTTATGATTTCAGGGATCTCCGCTTTACCGAGCAATCTGTCCATGGCAGGGGAGTGCATCAGAAAAGCACACAGATTCGCGGCATTTCGCTGCAATTCACCGATGGTCAGACTGCCGTTATCGAGGCTTTCACGCAGATTTCCCTGTTCCTTGGTCGTGTCCGCACAGACCATGTATATGTCGTTTTGGGCACGCACCATAGCCGCGAGATTCTCGTGATTGGGTGATCCTCCGCGCTGATTGATGTTCGCCCACCAATCCGACATAGTGAAGCCGGAAAAGCCCCATTCATCGCGTAAAATCAAGGTGTTCAGGTCGAAACTGCCTGCTGTCCACTGCCCGTTGACGCCGCCGTATGTCGTCATGATGGAATCTGCGCCGCCTTCACGCACGGCAATTTCAAATCCGCGCAGATATATTTCACGCAGTGCACGTTCGGAGATGTTGTTGTCGCAGAAATGACGATTGGTTTCCTGATTGTTGCCGCAAAAATGCTTGATGGTTCCCGATGTGTCGCTGTCTTTGAGACCCAGAAGCACCGCAGCACCCATCTTACCGGTCAGCAGCGGGTCTTCACTGAAATATTCAAAATTACGCCCGTTTCGGGGGTGACGATGAATGTTCATTCCCGGACCCAGAAGCACATCAACGTTGTTGGTGCGCATTTCAAGCCCCGTGAAACCGAATAATTCGCGGACAAGCGTCGGGTTGAACGTTGCGGCGAGGAGCGTGTCGATGGGTAGACTGAACGCTTTTGTGCCGCTGTCGAGACGGAGTCCCGAGGGACCGTCATCGCAGCAGGCGCAGGGGATTCCGAATGCCGCAAGTGCATCGGTGATGCCGCCGAATGCTGCCGCAGTGCCTGCCGTGACTTTTGGTGTTCCCATTCCCTCACCCCGCACGATGCAGAGCAGGTCATCGACGGAAAGCTGCGCGATAAAATCGCGCATGGACGCCTTTTTCTCACGCACATCGACAAGTTTGATGCCCTTGTTTCCCGTGTATGGAATCTCTGCGGGGAGCCTGTCTATGCGTCGCTGTGCTTCATCGTACTGCATTTGTGGTACAGGTTCATAGGTTAGAGTGATGCCGTTTTCCGTGACCCGAGGCTTGATACGGTCAAACGGCAGTACAGGTGCCATTGCTGAGCGATAAATACGCCGCGGCATATCCTCAAAGACATTTACCATGAAAAAATCTTTTGCCGACCGTACATCTTCGCCGACATAGAAATGATAGTCGCCCTTTTCGAGGATCTCACAGAATGGGAAATCGGTTGCACCTGCATCATCAAATGACGCGATGACATCCAAATCAAAAGATATTGTAACAATTACGGATTCGTTCGGCGAAAGGCATTTTGTTTTCTGAAATCCGCACAGCACCCGCGCAGGCTTGCCGAGCTTACCCTGCGGTGCTTCGCAGTAGACCTGTACGACCTCTTTGCCCGAAAAATCACCTGTATTCGTGACTTTTATTTCAATGGTGACGATGCCTACTGCAAGTTCCGCACGGACTTTTTCGATGGAAAACGTCGTGTAACTCAGCCCGAAACCGAACGGATATCGCACGGTTTGGGACGCAAATGTCTCGAAATAGCGGTAACCGATGTAGATGTCCTCAACGTAAAAATTGCGTTTGGGGTTACCAAAATGTGCATCCGACGGGTAATCGGCAAGGGAAGCGGCAATGGTGTCAGGCAGTTTGCCCGAGGGGCTGACATTACCAATCAGTACGGATGCTGTCCCAATACCACCCGTCATGCCGCCCTGCCATACGTACAGAATTGCGTCAGGACGAGCATTTTCGATGTCAGTCATGTCGATGATATTGCCGACATTGAGCAACACTACCGTGCGGTCAAAATGACGTCTGACGGTTTGCAGCATTTCGCGCTCCACTTTTGTGAGGCGATAAGAGCCCTCACCGTCGAAATTATCCTGTTCTTCGCCCGCTGTGCGCCCGATGATACAGATTGCTGTCTTAGATGTTTTTGCTGCATTTTCTGCGATCTCATCCGTAAGTGGCATTTCATCCTGCGACCATGCTTCGCTGCCCCAGCCGTTTGCTTTCGATTCAGGATGTTCGGTATCCCATTCCTGATAGATTTTCAGCAATTGCTTGTTAATTGGCACTCCTGCTTCTGTGAGTCCGTCAAGAATGCTGACCACCCGATGCACATTGACCATGCCGCCCGATCCTGTCCCGCTTTTATAATAGTGCAGCTGCATCCGACCGAAGACTGCGATTTCATCACGTAAATTCAACGGAAGTACGTGGTTTTCATTTTTTAGCATGACGATGCCTTCAGCGACGGTTTGTGCCGCAGTGTTGAGATAGGCATTCCAATCGAGAATTTGTTTCATATGGTTTGCTCCTTTGTAGATTTGTTTTATGGTAACATATTTTGGGCGAAAAGTCAATGAAAAATCTGTCTTAAAAATCGTATAAATGTTTTGGAGAAAAGGAAAGACCGTTTTCTATTCGGAAACGGTCTTTGGTACTATGTTGCTTTATTCGTTATAATCATCGCAGGTCGGCGTCAGTGAATCGTAGGTGCGCCATGCAAAGAATCGATGAATACTGTCGGATATACTTCGTCAAGTGGACGTTTCTGCCAGTCCTCTATCTGCGGGAGAAGGCGATCTGTGATATCTGATACCATACCGTCGCTGACTTCAAAGCCGTATATATCTTCGATAGTTTCGCTAATCTGTCGAGTGGTCATGCCTTTGGCTCGAAACTGCCATCACGATCCTGCGGCACTTCTATTTCTGTTTCTCCGAAGTTTCCGCGAATCTTCTTGGTTTTCTTGCCATTGCGATAGTCGGGATTGTCGGAACGCTCATATTCCTGATATCCCAGATGTTCGTCCATTTCAGACTCAAGCATTTCCTGGATCGTCCCTCCGAGAAGGTCTTTGAGAGCTTCTTCA
>JAZLJA010000061.1:0-25498 GCA_045617625.1 Oscillospiraceae bacterium
AGACCGCTTGGCCTCCGACTTGGGTGGAGGCGGTGCCGCGTGCGAAGGTCTGGGGGGCGGTGCAGGACGAGACGGTGCAGGTCTTCCGCCACCGAAATTACCGCTGTGTGCAGGTCTGGGGGGTGATGCAGGACGAGACGGTGCAGGTCTTCCGCCGCCAAAATTACCGCTGTGTGCAGGTCTTCCGCCGCCAAAACTGCCGCCATGCGGAGGTCTGCCGCCGCCGCCGTGATTCATAGGAGCCAAATCAATCATCCTTTCAAAAGAGAATATTGTGAAAATGATGGAATGTCGCGCAGGATTCAGCTTTCTCGCATGGAATCCCTTCTGATTTCTTCCTGACAATAACGGTACATCGCAGGCAGATCTGCTGCGAATGCCACTGCCTGCTTGTGGGTGATGACAGTACGGAAAAGCGGGATGGGTTCCATACCGTTTTGAAAGCTGCCGCGATACATATATGTGACGAGTTCAAAGGTGTCACGCTATACGATGAGATTCCTTTTCGATCCGGGAGTGATGCGTTATCGCTTGGACGCTGCTGTGACGGTGATGGTGTCAAAGCCGTTCGGATTGTAATGGACATGGAGCTTGGTGATGCTCATGGTGACGGCAACTGAGGTTTCCGAGCCGTCAAGCCCGAGCATTTCAATGACTTCATCCTTGTTTTCCACAATGAATTTGCCGCGCTCGCGGGAATCCGCAGGGAAATACGGAAAATCAGCCTGATTGTCCACACGCAGCGAAAGTCCGCTCGGATTGTCCGCATCGGAGGCAGGGAGAATGGTGAGAATGCCGTTGCACGAAAGACTGCCATCATAGTCGAAATCGGCGTGCAGATCGTTGACAGTGCTGCCTGACACGGTGCCGTCAAATGCGCGCAGTGTCCAGTTCAGATAGCTTTCGCCTGCCTTCAGTTCTTCGCCGTAGCCTTCTGTGCTGTCAACGGGCACGATCTCAAGTCCGCGTTCGCTCCACAAAAGCTTCGTGTCGGTATCCTGTGCGCCTTCGCTTGTGGCGATCGGTGCAGTGGATTCGGTGGTCGGTGTTGTGGTGCTTTCCGCGGTCGCGGCAGAGGTCGTTGTCGTGGTTTCAGCAGAAGATGCGGTGGTTTCGGAAGTCGCGGTAGTTTCCGCGGGCAATATCGTTTCCGTCGGAACAGATTCTGCGGTGCTGCTTTGTCCGTAGGGACCATCGTGTGCAAAAAACTGCTTGACGGATTCTCCGCAGCCCACAAGCGGCATGGCTGCGAGACATACCGCCAGATAGAGCGCAATGCGTTTATGATTGGATAACTTCATAGTTCTTTCCCCCGTTCAAGATTACTGCTTTCATCATACCACATTTTTTATGAAAACGCAAGTCTTTTGTAAAATCTGACAAGATTCTTCGCGGGATTTTGCACGGTATGCCGAAATCGGGGGCGTTTTTATGGGATTTTCATATTCTATCATATGATTTTCACATAACTGCGTATAATAGATTACATAGATTCTTAGATTGTCTCGGAGCAAAAGAAAGAGGTGCATTTCTCATGACATTTGATGATGAATTCAACAGCTTTGATCGTGCGCCGGAATCACCCGCACAGCATACTGATCCCGAACCGATATTACCGCCGCCCGTGCAGATGCCGCAGTCTGCACAGTCGGGCAGCTATTATTCGCCCAGAAGCGGCAGCCAGGATGTGGACAATCGTTCTGCCGCACAGTCAGGCAGCTATTATTCCGCCCGCAGTGCGTCGTCTCCGTATGGCGGCGGCACATCGAATCCCCCAAGCGGCGGATATTATAACGGTCTTGAGGAGGAAAAGCCCAAAAAGCAGCATTCCCACACGGGTCTGAAACTGCTCGGGATTTTTGCCTGCCTCGTGTTTGTGTCGGTCGGCTCGGTGGAGGGCTATAAATATTTCTCGCAAAACGAGAAGCTTCAGGCATTTTTCGGGCACGACACGAAAACCACTCCCTCTGAAATCAGTGAAGTGGAAGACTCCGCCGTGGTGGATGAATCTTCCAAAGGCTTTGTGCCTTCGGGAGTTGCCGAGGATTGGGTGACACTTGCTTCGCGTGAGGGTGCGATGAGCATTCCCGACATCGTGGACAAGGTGATGCCCGCAAGTGTCGGCGTTTCGTCGCTGTTTGTCGCGCAGGAGACTTCCTACTCCTTCTTCGGATTTGGCGAGCCCCAGACCTACGAGCGCGAAATGAATGGTACGGGCACGGGCATTGTCATGAATGAAGACGGCTATATCATCACGAATGCTCATGTCATTTTCGATAATGAGAGCCAGTATCACTGCGGAGAGGCAAAGGAAGTGCAGGTCGTCCTCAACGAAAAATGCTATGAGGGCGAAACACAGTTTGAAGCCGAAGTGATCGGCTATGATCTGGAAGAAGATATTGCGGTGCTGCACATCAACACTGACCAGAAGCTTGTGCCTGCCGAATTTGGCAGCAGCGACGATTTGCGCGTCGGTGAACTGGTCATTGCGATCGGCAACCCGCTGGGATTTGATTTGTTCGGTTCTGTTTCCACGGGCATTGTCTCCGCGCTTGACCGTGAATTGACTGTCAACGAAAACCCCATGCGTCTGATTCAAACGGATACGTCCATCAACGCAGGCAATTCGGGTGGCCCGCTCATCAACAGCTACGGGCAGGTCATCGGCATCAATTCCTCGAAGCTCAGCAACACCTATTACGGCGATGCAAGCATTGAGGGCTTGTGCTTTGCGATCCCCATGAGCCATGCCAAGAGTGTCGTCAACGATTTGATCAGCTTCGGCTATGTGCGCGGAAAGCCTCAGATCGGTATTACCACGACCAACGTGACGGAGGCGGTCTCGAAAGCATATGGTTTGCCGATGGGCGTTTATGTCAATGAGGTTGCCGAGGGTGGTTCCGCTGATCTGGCGGGCATCAAAAAGGGCGATATCATCGTTGCCGTGAACGATGAGACCATCACGGACAATGATGAACTGAATGCCACCAAAAACAAGTATAAGGCGGGCGACATGATTACGGTGAAGGTCATTCGCAACGGGCAGGAAATGGAAATTACGCTGGTTCTTCAGGAGAAACAGCAGGAAAACCAGAACGCCACAGATGAATCCAAGCCTGACAATCGACCGCAAGAGCAGCGCTAAACCATACTGCTATATTAAAAAGGAAAGGTCCATGAATACTTTGTATTCATGGACCTTTTATTTTGTCGGGAAAAATCGAGAAAAGCTTTTCTTATAGAAGCCATTTATTTCTGCTTCTTTATCGCACCTGTCCGTCACCATTGATGAGGTATTTCACGGTGGTCAGTTCCATCAAGCCCATCGGACCGCGTGCGTGCAGCTTTTGTGTCGAAATGCCGATCTCTGCGCCAAATCCGAACTCGCCGCCATCCGTGAAACGTGTCGATGCGTTGACGTAAACCGCCGCTGCATCCACTTCACGCTGAAAACGATTCGCATTGTCCAGCGATTTCGTCACAATGCACTCGCTGTGATTCGTTCCGTACTGCGCAATGTGTGCGATCGCCTCGTCAATGCCGTCCACGATCTTCACCGCAAGCTGATAATCCAGATATTCGTTTGCGTAGTCATCCTCGTTGGCAGGCAGCACGCATTCGCCAAGGATTTTCTGTGTATTTGCATCGCCGTGCAGCGTGACATTGTGCGCATCGAGCTGTGCTTTCATCATCGGCAGGAATTTTTCAGCCACCGCACGATGGATCAGCACGCTTTCCACTGCATTGCACACCGAAGGACGCTGCGTTTTTCCGTTATCCACAATGTTGACAGCCATTGCAAGGTCAGCAGATTCATCGACAAACACATGGCAGTTGCCCGTGCCCGTGCGAATGACGGGTACGGTTGCATTTTGCGCGACTGCGTTGATCAGCCCTGCGCCGCCGCGGGGAATCAGCACATCAAGATACTGCGAGAGTTTCATCAGCTGATTCGAGGATTCGCGGGTGGTGTCCTGCACAAGCTGCACGATGTCGGCGGGCAGACCTGCCGCAGAGACCGCATCACGCATGATGTTTGTCAGGCAGACATTCGAGGAAAAAGCTTCTTTGCCGCCGCGCAGGATCACGCAGTTGCCTGCTTTGATGCACAGTGTTGCAGCATCGACGGTGACATTCGGGCGGCTCTCGAAAATGATGCCGATGACGCCCAGCGGTACGCGTGTTTTCTGGATGCGCAGTCCGTTCGGGCGCACAAAGCCTTCTTCCACCTTGCCGATCACTTCATCGAGCGAGATCAGCTTGCGCACACCTTCGGCGATGCCCTTGATTCTGTCCGCATTCAGCAGCAGTCTGTCCTGCAGCGATGCCGACATATTGTTTTTCACGGCATTTTCGAGATCGACGGCATTTGCTTTGATGATCTCGTCAGTGCGGGCAATCAGCGCATCGGCGATTGCCGCGAGTGCGTCATTTTTTTGCTTGGGCGATGCCGATGCCAGTGTGACTTCGACTGCTTTGGCATTTGCACCAAGCTGTTCAACGTGTGTCAGTTCCATATTCATGACCTCCGATATTCGTTGGGGTTATTGGATTCTTCTGCCTGTTCCGCGAGGCGCGGCGAACCAAGTGCTGTCCAAAAAGATTATTTTGCAAGGAACCGAGTGCCGACCTGTTCATCGGCGAACAGATCATACAGGACTTCGGGACGCTGACCGTTGACGATGACCATGTCAATGCCAGCCTGCGTGGCAATTTTCGCCGCGGAGATTTTTGTCGCCATGCCGCCGCGGGCATTCGGGGTGCCTGCGCCGCCCGCGATGCTTTCGATCGAGGCGTCAATTTTTTCAACGATCGGGATCAGATGGGCGTCGGCATCCTTGTGGGGGTCCGCCGAGTAAAGCCCGTCGATGTCGCTCATGAGGATGAGCAGGTCAGCCTTGCTGATGCCTGCGACGATCGCCGCAAGGGAATCGTTTTCACCGATCTCAAGTTCCAGTTCGTCGATGGCGACGGTGTCGTTTTCATTGACGATCGGGATGATGCCCATGCGCAAAAGCTGTTCGATGCAGTTGCCTGCATTGGTGCCGCCATCGGAATTGAGGACGGCTTTTGTCAGCAGAACCTGTCCGACCGTCACGCTGTAATTGGCGAACTGGCGGTCATAGAGGTACATCAGCTCGCACTGCCCGACTGCGGCGCACGCCTGTTTTTCGGGCGTTGCCGTGGGACGTTCCCGCAGCCCGAGTTTGCCGATGCCCAGCCCGACTGCGCCCGACGATACAAGAATGAGTTCCTTGCCCGCGTTGTGCAGATCTGCCATCACGCGCACGAGATTGTGAAAACGACGCAGATTCATGCGCCCTGTGGGATGCGTCAGCGTTGATGTGCCAAGTTTGATAACAACGCGTTTGCACGCTGAAAGCTTTTTTTGAATTTGTTTTTCGGTATCCAAAATATATACTCCTTTGACCGCGTTTATGTGTGCAGCAGGCTCGTCAGATCGAGCAGAAGCTCACGGCATTCGGCATCGGAAAGCTCCCCGACATGAGTTTTGGAAAGCTGTGCGATGACCTGCGATTCGGCGTCGGCAAAAAAGCTGATCTGCCCCTGAGCTTCGGCAGCCTGTTTTGCGGCGTGCGCGGCTTTCTCGGCTTTGCTCTGGGCTTCCAGTTCTGTCAGCAGCGCCTTTGCGCGGCTTGTGACTTTTGTGGGCAGTCCTGCAAGCTTTGCCACCTCGATGCCGTAGCTGTCATCCGCGGCACCTGCCACGATCTTGCGCAGGAATCGAATCGTATCACCGTGCTTTTGCACTGCAACGCTCAGATTTTTGACACCGTCGCACTGCCCTTCCAGCATGGTCAGTTCATGATAATGGGTTGCGAACAGTGTTTTGCACCCGATTTTCGCCGCGATGTGTTCCGCGACGGCACGGGCAATGCTGATGCCGTCAAATGTGGATGTGCCTCTGCCGACTTCATCGAGGATCACGAGACTTTCCTTGGTTGCGTGTTTCAGAATGGTAGAAACTTCGTGCATTTCCACCATGAATGTACTTTCGCCCGCTGTCAGGTCATCCGAAGCACCCACACGCGTGAAAATGGCATCCACCACGGAGATCTTCGCATAGGAGGCAGGGACAAAGCAGCCCATCTGCGCCATGAGAACGATCAGCGCGGTTTGACGCATATACGTCGATTTACCGCTCATGTTGGGCCCTGTGATCATGGCAAGGCGATTGGCTTTCTGGTCAAGCAGCACATCATTCGGCACAAATACAGTATCCGTAAGCATCTGCTCGACAACGGGGTGACGCCCGTCGTGGATCTCAATTTTTCCGTCCACGGCGATTTCGGGCTTGCAGTATTGGTTTTCGACGGAAACTTCCGCAAATGCGCAGAGAACGTCCACCTGTGCAACTGCCGATGCAGTCTGCTGCACGACGGCAAGCTTTTCCGCGAGAAATTCCCGCAGCTGTGAGAAAATCTCTGCTTCAAGTGCAAGAGCCTTTTCTTTCGCGCCGATGATGGTGTTTTCCGCGTTTTTCAGCTCCTGCGTGAGATAGCGTTCGCAGTTTGCGAGTGTCTGCTTGCGGATCCACTCATCGGGCACCTGCTCGTAGTAAGAACGGCTGACTTCGAGATAATAGCCGAACACGCGGTTATAGCCTGTGCGCAGGTTTTTGATGCCTGTACGCTCTTTTTCGCGTTCCACGATCTCGTCGATCAGCTCACTGCCGTGATTCATCGCGTGGCGCAGAGCGTCGAGTTCCGCGTGGAATCCGTCCCGAATCACACCGCCGTCCTTGAGCAGCAGCGGCGGTTCATCCACGAGGGCGCGTTCGATCAGTTCCGAGATCTCGTCAAGCGGCGAGATCTGCTGTTCAAGTGCCTGCAAAAGCTTGCTCTGCGTGAGCGATGCAAGCTGTGCCTTGATCGCGGGGAGCTGCAATGCGGTTTGTGACAGCGATTTCATATCGCGGGGGGTTGCCTTTTGAAACATTACGCGGGACATCAGTCGTTCAAGGTCGAACACCTTGTCGAGCGAATCACGCAGATCCGAGGCGGCAACGCTGTTTTTTGTCAGCACCTCGACGGCATTCAGCCGCTCCATGATGCGTGCGGGCGAGGTCAGCGGCTGCTCCAGCCATGTGCGGAGCATTCGTCTGCCCATTGCGGTCTCGGTTTTATCCAGCACACCGAGCAGCGAGCCTTTTTTCTCGTGGGAACGCAGAGTCTCCGTCAGTTCCAGATTGCGTCTTGCATTGGCATCCAGCACCATGACGCCCTCTTGTCCGTGAATGGTGATCTCCGTGAATCGCCCGACCAGCGCACACTGCGTTTCCGCGATATACTGGAACAATCCGCAGGCACACGCGCTGTCAGCACCCGTTTCCGAGAGCCCCAGTGCCGTGAACGAATCTGCGGAGCATTGCTTCAGCACGATATCGCGCTGCTTTTGCTGCGAGAAGCATTCGTCGTCGCGCATTGTCACCATACATTTCGTGCGTGTGCGGAGATAATCGGTGACGGGTTTTCTGTCAAGGAAAGCCTCAGAGATCAGGAGTTCTGCGGGTTGATAGCGGTCAAGCAGGGAGATCAGATCATCGTTGACGGTTTTTGCCTCCGTGCGGTGCAGATTGACTGCACCTGTGGAGATATCCGCGGCACAAAACACCGTTTCATCGCCCGATGACCACACCGCACCCAGATAGTTGCAGCTGGATTCGTCGAGCATCGTGGATTCGATGAGCGTGCCCGGTGTGACGATACGGATGACACCGCGCTCCACCAGACCCTTGACATTTGCGGGATCTTCCAACTGTTCAACGATCGCGACGCGGTAGCCGAGCCCCACCAGTCGTTTGAGATACTGTTCCACCGCATGATAGGGGACGCCGCACATGGGGGCACGGGCAGAAAGCCCGCAGTCACGCCCCGTGAGGGTCAGCTCCAGCAGTCTGGAGACCAGCACCGCATCGTCGAAGAACATTTCGTAGAAGTCGCCGAGGCGGAAAAACACGATCGCGTCTCCCGATTCTTTTTTGATGCGCAGATATTGGCGCATCATCGGGGAGAGCTGTTCAACAGAGAAATTTTCTTCCATGCTGTGCGATCAGTGGCAGCCGCCGCAGGCGGAGCAGTTGCCCGAGCAGGAATGCTCTGCGGCGGGATCATAGGAATCGGGATCCTGTCCTGCTGCGCTCATGGCGATGATGCGGTTGACTGTATCGAGGATTTCCTCAAATTCGGCTCTTGCCGTCTGATAATTTGCCATGTTGGGATTCGACATGATCTGTGTGTAGAGGGCTTTCATCTCGGCATTCAGTGCGTCGATGCGTGCGCGGTCGGGTTCCGGCTTGTCCTCCTCGTTGCCGATGTCCAGACGTTTCAGGTTGAATTGTCCGATGAGATTCTGCAAATCAGAATCGGCATCATTTTTCTCGGCAGCGGCACGAAATGCCAGATAGCGTTCGTCCTTCTGGAGTTCTTTTCCCAGCGATTTTGCAAGTGCGATCAGGTTTTCCATAGTCATATCCTCACATTTCATTGAACTTGCGGCGATTTCGGTTTTGCGGGATCTGCCGCATCATATACCGTACTATTATATCATATTTTTTTGCATTTTTCAATCCATTTGCAAGATTTTTTCGGATGCTTGCAATTTTCGGCGTTTTTTGGTATAATGAAAGATACGTTTTGACGATTCTGTGAAAGGGGGCGGATGCCATGATCTCTCTGCGCGGCACAGTCGATGATGTGCTGTTTTTCAACGAGGCAAACGGCTATATCGTCGCGGATGTGGAAACTGAGACCGCATTGGTGACGATCGTGGGCGAACTGGGCGCACTGGAACCCGGCGAGGAACTGGAACTCACGGGTGAATATGTCAATCATCCGCGGTTTGGACAGCAATTTCAGGTGGAAAGCTGTGTCAGGGCACTGCCTTCGACGGTCGTCAACATTGAGCGGTATCTCGCAAGCGGTGTGATCAGGGGCATCGGGCGGGCACTTGCCAAGCGCATTGTCTCTGAATTTGGAGAGTTCACATTGCAGGTCATCGAATCCACGCCCGAAAAGCTGTGCCGTATCAAGGGCATATCGCCGCAGAAATGTGAGGAGATCACCGCCTCGGCAAAGCAGATCTTCGGGCTGCGGAACCTCATGGCGAAGTTGCAGGCTTACGGTATTTCCGCAGCGATCGCCATGCGTGCCTATCGCAGATGGGATGTCAACGCATGGGATCTGATCCATGAAAACCCCTATCGGCTTTGCGGCACGGGGATTGATCTGGAATTTCGCAAGGCGGAAAAACTCGCGCAGGCACTTGAGATCCCCGACACCGATGTAAGGCGGCTTTCGGCGGGCTTTCGCTGGATCTTGCAGACGCGGGCTCTGGAGGGGCACACCTGTATGCGCCTTTCGGAATTTCAGCCACTTGCACTGCGGATTCTCGCAGTGGATGAGGCGCCTTATCGGGCAGCGATGCAGTATTGTCTCGACGACAACCTGCTGTATGTCTATCATGCGGGCGACTGCGGATATGTCTATCTGGGCGAATATTATCATGCGGAAGATTTCATTGCAGGGCGTATTGCGGCGATGCTCGCGTTTTCGCCCCCCGAAGATTTCGACTGCCGCGATGCCATAGCCAAAGAGGAACAGGAAACGGGCATGACCTATGCGGCACTGCAAAAGCAGGCGATCGCCTGTGCGTTTTCGCGGGGCATCATGGTGCTGACAGGCGGACCCGGCACGGGCAAGACCACCACGCTCAACGGTGTGATTCATCTGTGCCAGAAGGCGGGCAGTACGGTTTTGCTTGCCGCGCCGACAGGCCGTGCCGCAAAGCGCATGACCGAACTGACGGGCAGAGATGCGAAAACCATTCATCGGCTGCTGGGCACGGATTATGACGAAAACGGACAGCTTTCGTTTCAGCACAATGAGCAGAATCCGCTCAAAGCCGATGTGGTCATCGTCGATGAATTTTCGATGGTCGATACCCTGCTGTTTGAGGGGCTTTTACGGGCACTGCGGCTCTCCTGCCGCCTGATTCTTGTCGGGGATGAAGACCAGCTTCCGTCTGTGGGGGCAGGCAATCTGCTGCACACGCTCACCGAATGTGAAAAGCTGCCTGTGGTGCGGCTCAAAGAGATTTTTCGGCAGGCACAGGAAAGCTGCATCATTCGCTCCGCACACCGGATCGTCAGCGGTGAATTGCCGGATTTACAGGAAAAACAAAGCGATTTCTTCTTCTTTGACCGCCGCGACGCGAAACAGGCGACCGAACTGCTCAAATCGCTTTATGCAGAGCGTCTTCCCGCCGCCTACGGATTCACACCGCAGACGGATATTCAGGTGATCTCACCCACGCGCAAGGGGATTCTCGGCACGGTGACACTGAATCAGGTGCTGCAGGAAACGGTCAATCCGCCGAAATACGGCAAAATGGTCCTCAAAAACCTGCTTTACAGCTTCCGCGAGGGCGACAAGGTCATGCAGACTCAGAACCAGTATGAAATGGAATGGAGCAAGGACGGCGAGAAGGGTGCGGGGATTTTCAACGGCGATATGGGCACGGTGACGGAAATCGACAAGGGCACACAGACCATGAAGGTCGATTTTGACGGCAAGATCGTGCGATATAACGCGGAGCAGCTGGAACAGCTTGAACTCGCCTATGCGGTGACGGTGCATAAAAGTCAGGGCAGTGAGTTTGAAGCGGTCATTCTCATGCTCCCCGAGGGCACTGACCGTCTGAGTTACCGCAGTCTGCTTTATACCGCCGTGACGCGGGCGAAAAAACTGTTGATTCTCATCGGCTCCCCGAAAAAAGTGCGCGATATGGTGCAAAACCATTTCCGCACGGCGCGTGATTCCTGTCTCGGCACGATGCTGCAAACCATGACCGGCACGATTGCTCCTGAAAGCACCGCACTTTCGGAGGATGCGGAATGAATCGGGCGGTGCTTTGGCTGCTCGATCTGCTCTATCCCAACACCTGTGACTGCTGCGGCGTGCGCATCCCGTTTGATGCATCGGTTTGCGAAAACTGCCGCGCAGAGCTTTCATTGCTGAAAATTGCAAATCACGCGTGGTATTCGCATGAACCCTCTGACACTGTATATCCGTGGGATGGGCTTGTGACGGTGTATCACTACGAAAAGGCGGCGCGAAAAGGCGTGCTTGCGCTGAAAGATGGTCACAGAGGATTTCTCGCATTGGCGGCAGAGGAGCTTTCTGCACGGATCACCGAGACATTTGCAGATGCACAGATCGACTGCGTGACCTTTGTGCCCGTGACGAAAAAACGTCGGCGCAGACAGGGATTCTCACACGGTGAACTGCTTGCGAAAGCAATCGGCAAACGGATCGCGGTGCGGGTGCGCGGAGATCTGCTCTGCGAAAACGGCATGAAACTCCGACAGCATCAGCTGACTGCTGCTGAGCGAAAAATATACGCGGAACGGTTTTCGCACACAGGCAGAGATCTGTCAGGACAGACCGTGCTTTTGTGCGATGATATTCTGACAACGGGCAGCACGCTTATGCGATGTACGCATTTGCTGAAAGAATGCGGCGCGAAACGGGTGCTGATCGCCGTCTGTGCGTGCAGATTTGGGGATGAGGAATCCGCGAAAACCTCGTGAAAACTGCGGAAAGCCCATTGACGAAACCTCGCAGAAATGCTATAATGATAAAACATACAGAAAGAAAATCTCCCTGCGTGAAATTTGCCGCGGGAGAACGGAAAGAGGAACCTTTATTATGAAATCCATGAAAATACGTCTTTTTGTCACGCTTGCAGCGACTCTGCTCGCAGCGGCAGGCTGTGTCAAGGATGACGGCACGACTCCCTATGTGCGGCAGAATACAGGGGCATCTCAGCAGGTGCAGACCACTGCACCGCGCATTTCCAAGGAGGAAGCCGTCGCACAGATGACGGAGGACGAAAAAGCAAGCCATGACTATCCGTTTGCGTTTGATGCCGCTGCGGTGAAAGAGCCGAAACAGGACATCCTTGCGGTGATGATCTATGAGAATCATGACGCCGCTGCGCTCAAAACCGTCAACTATTTCGACAAAAACGGATATGTGTATCGTTCATCGCTGAAGCTGGACACCGAAAACAAAAACTGGTTCGATGTCATTCTGGACGATGCAAAGACCGCGCCCCCTGTCAATCAGATGAGTGCGGAGGAGCAAAATACACTGCGATATATGGTCGAAAAGGCAAAGACCTATCAGAAAACCGATTTTGTGCAGGTGCAAAGTCCCAAAGAGCTTATTTCGGGCAGAGACATTTTTCTGATCGACGACAAGGGCAACCCTGTTGAACTGCTTAATTATGACAACACCATCACCTGCCGCGACGATGCGGAGGTCAAAGCATTTGCGGATTGGTTTCGGTATTTCTTCCACAGCAGCTTCATGTTCACCGATATGTGACGGCAGGCTTGACCATAGAAATTGCGGAAAGAAAAAGAAAGGATACAGCCTTGAAACATCTGTTTGAAAAAATCGGAGCGTTCATCGGGCGGCTTGACCATTTGCTGCTCTTGTTGGTGACGCTCTGTGCAGGCACCTCGGTGGTGCTGCTGCGCACCATGTGGGAGCAGCAGATCACGGATAAAGTGGATTCCAACGACTGGCTTGTGCAGCTGATCGCCATGTCGATCGGTTTGGTGGGCTGCGTGTGCGTTGCCGCCATGGATTATCACAAGCTGGCAAAATTCTGGTTTTTATACGCCCCTGTTTCCCTCGGGCTTGCGGCGCTGACGTTCACCAGTCTGGGCTATGGGCGCGATGGCGCGGATGATATCGCATGGGTGGATTTCGGCTTTGTGCAGATCCAACCGTCCGAGATCATGAAACTTGTGTTTTTGCTGACGTTTTCACTGCACATCTCCAAAGTTGCGGACAAGCTGAATCAGCCGCTGCAGTTGCTGCTGCTCGGGCTTCATGCGGCGGTGCCGATGGGCATTGTTGCAGTGCAGGGCGATTACGGCACTGCGATCGTGTTTGCATCCATGACTGTGCTGATGCTGTTCTCGGCAGGGCTTTCGTTCTGGTATCTGCTGGGCGGCGCGGCACTGCTCCCCATCGTGGGCTATGTCCTCTGGAACTATGTGTTCGGGGATGTTCACCGCAACCGTATTCTGGTGCTGTTTCATCCTGGCACTGATCCGCTCGGCATCGAGTATCAGCAGGATCTGGGACTGAAAGCCATCAAGGCGGGCAAACTGTTCGGGCTGGGGCTTGAGGCGGATGCCTACGTCAAGGTGCCCGAAATGCACAACGATTTCATTTTCACGTTCATCGCACAGGCACTCGGATTTGTCGGAGCGGTGGCAGCGGTCTGCGTCATGGGCGTGATCTGCCTGCGCATTTTCCGTGACAGCCGCCGTACAAAGGACACGATGGGCAGAATCATCTGCATGGGCGTGTTTGCGATCCTGTTTACGCACTATCTGATGAATCTGGGCATGGTGCTGAAGGTGATGCCTGTTATCGGTATTCCCCTGCCTTTTTTCAGCGCGGGCGGCACGGCAATGGTGTCGATGTACCTCTGCGTGGGGCTGGTCATCAGCGCATATACGCACAACGTGAAAAAATATCGGCTCTTTTACGAGGCTGAGTGATGATTGAGGAGGAATCGCGGTGAATACCTGTCACTGGATCGGCATCGGCTGTATGACGGCCTTTGCAATGGGCGTGGTTCTCGAAAACACCGCATTGCTGAATGTCACAAACGATGTCCTCACTCCCATGGAAGGTTTGACGCATCTTCCGAAACTGGTTCATATTTCAGATCTGCACAAAAAGCAATTCGGAGCACATAACTGCCGTTTGCTGGAAAAAACAGCGGCACAGAAACCTGAATACATTGTCATTACGGGCGATCTTGTCTCCCGCGATGTGAGCGATTTCACCGAGGCGGAGCAGCTTCTTGCGGGTTTGTGCCGCATCGCGCCCGTGGTGATGTGCATCGGCAATCACGAACTTGATCTGCCGCCGCATCTTTTGGAGCACTATCGGGAAATGGTGAATCGCTGCGGCGTACATCTTCTGGAGAATGAAACGATATCGCTGGGCGGTGTGCGGTTTGCGGGCTTGCGCCTTACTGCCGCGCATTATCGCAGTGCGTCGGGTTATCGCGGACTTGCAGGGCTTACCGCCGCCGACATCACCGCGGCACTGGGCGAATGTCAGCCCGAAACGGTGCTGCTTTGCCATGATCCGCTGTTTATGCAGGCGTTTGCCGAGTGGGGCGCACCGCTTGTGCTTGCAGGGCATATGCACGGCGGAGTGGTGCGGCTGCCGAAGATCGGCGGGCTGCTGTCACCTGAACGCAAATTTTTCCCGCAATATGACAAGGGCAGATATCAAATGGGGCAGACGACCATGATCGTCAGCGGCGGACTTGGAAAACTCCGCGTCGCCAACCCCTCTGAGATTCGCGTGATCTCCATGCAGCAAAGAAAATCTGCTGCTGATGACGATATCTCTTGACGCGGAGAAAAAAACTTGCTATAATAGTAACGTATGACAACTTATAAATGACAAATTGCAAAGAATGAAACCAAATGCGAAAGGATGTTCTGCATCTATGGAAGCATTTTCCCGCACAGCTGCACTGCTTGGCGAGGAAGCCGTCGCACGGCTTGCCGCAGCACATGTTTGTGTGATCGGTCTGGGCGGTGTCGGGTCGTATGTCACGGAAGTGTTGGCGCGGGGCGGCATCGGCAGGCTGACACTCGTGGATGCCGACTGTGTGTCGGAAAGCAATCGAAACCGACAGCTTTGCGCCCTTTCAAGTACCATCGGCAAACCCAAAGCCGAGGTTCTGGCGGCGCGTGTCCGTGAGATCAACCCTGCGTGTGAGGTCACGGCACTGCCGATTCGCTATACGGGCACGGAACTTGCCCTTTCTGATTATGATTATATCGCGGATGCGATCGACACAGTGGCAGACAAACTGAATCTGATTGAAAATGCAGCAAAAGCGTCTGTCCCGATATTATCCTGTATGGGCACGGGCAACAAGCTCGACCCGATGGCATTTCGGGTGTGTGACATCGAAAAAACAACGGGCTGTCCCCTTGCAAAACGTATCCGCATTGCGCTGCGAAAGCGCGGCGTGAAGCATTTGCAGGTGGTGTTTTCCAACGAACCGCCTGTAAAACCGCTGACACCCGCTGATTCTGATGCGCAGGACATCGACCTGATGCACCCTGCACGTACCATCATCGGCAGTGTGCCGTGGGTGCCGCCTGCGGCAGGGCTGCTTCTGGCAGGCACGATTCTTCAGCAAATCGCCGACGGAAATCCGAAACCGCCGACTTTTCAACCCACAGAACAATAAAGGAGTTTACCGCTATGGACACATCTCTTTTTCCGATCGGCATGGAGAAACATATCATTTTTGCAGTGGTCGCAGGGATTTTCTTCCTGCTGCAATTCTTCCGCACAAAGTATTGGTATGAGCTGATTCTTGCGGTGGCAGTGCCGTTTTCCCTGTTGGTATATGTCAACAAAACAAGCACGGTGTGGTTTTATGCCGTCGGCATTATCGAGGCGGCTTTGCTGCTGCTTGCACTGTTGACCTATGCGGTGCAGTACCGTAAGATCAAAAAGCAGGAAAATGCGAAAAAAGCGGCACAGGCTGCTGAAAAAGCAGAAACGGAGCCGACAGCATGAGAGCAGAAAAAATGGTCATCCTCGATTGGGCGACTATGTCCGATCACGAGGAACTTTCACCTGCGAAATTCGGCGCACTTGCCAAAACGGTTGATGTCTATCCGCTGACCAGTCCCGAAGAAACCATCGCCCGCATTGGCGATGCAGAACTCGTGATCTGCAACAAGGTGCTGATTACGGATGAGGTGATGAATGCGTGCCCCAATCTCAAATATGTTGGATTGCTGGCAACGGGTTTCAACAATGTGGATATTGATGCGGCAAATGCACATGGTGTGACGGTCTGCAATGCAGGCAGTTATTCGACCGATGCCGTCGCACAGCTTGTGTTTGCGTATATTTTAGACCACTTCGAGCGCGTGTCGCTGTATTCGATGGATGTACGTCTGGGCAAATGGGAACAGTCGAGAACTTTCTCATATTTCCCGTATGCAACAGGCGAACTGCGCGGAAAAACGCTGGCGATCATCGGCTATGGCAGCATCGGCAAGGCGGTTGCGAAAATCGCGGATGCCTTTGGAATGCAGGTCGTGATTTCCACCCGCACGCAGCCCGCCGATTGTCCCTATCCGCTGGTGAGCCCTGCTGATGCCTTTGCAGCCGCCGATGTTCTGACGCTGCATTGCCCGCTCAACGAGGGCACAAAGGGTATTGTCAACCGCGAAAATCTCGCAAAAATGAAGAAATCCGCTGTTCTCATCAACACTGCCCGCGGCGGCGTTGTCGTGGAACAGGATCTCGCCGATGCGCTCAATGCAGGAAATCTGGCAGCGGCATATGTCGATGTGCTGGAGAAAGAGCCGATGTCGGCAGAGACTCCGCTGAAGAATGCGAAAAACTGCGTCATCACACCGCATATTGCATGGACACCGTTGGAAACACGGCAGCGTCTGGCTGAAATTGCCGAGGAAAACGTGCGTGCGTTTCTGGATGGCAGCCCGATGCGTGTGGTCAATCATAAATGAAATAACCCCACCTGTTCTCGGGTGGGGAATATTCCCCAATAGCGCAGATGGATAGAGGGTTCGCCTCCTAAACTATCAACCGGGCGATTGCCTTTTCTGTTATTTTATTAGATATGTCCCAGTACCTCAGCTGGATAGAGGATCCGCCTCCTAAGCGGGCTGCCGCAGGTTCGACCCCTGTCTGGGACGTTTAAGCGCAGCGAAAACGCTCGAAAACGTGTGCGTTTTCGCTGTTGCTGTAAAATGGTGGATGGGGAGCAGATGACGAAGATTTCCGACAGCAAGCATGATGGAATACTGATTGCAGTCAGTATTCATTGGCTGAAAATCCGCCAGCAAATTGCAGTTTGCCGGCTCGGAAAAGCGAAATGCGCCAGCATTTCCGCCATCACTTCGTTGTGTTTGTGTCATCTTCATTGGTTTTTTTCGTTGTCTGTTGTCCGTCTTGTTCCGTTTCGTCCAGAGCTTTGAAAAACTGATCGGTATGGTCAGCAAGCTCCTGACGCGACTCATCTGTGATTGTACTATAAATTTCTAATAACATCTCGCTAGACGTGTGGCCCATGTCACCCTGAACCGCCTTGATGTCATGTGACATTGTAAGTTTGTACGTTGCACCGGAATGTCGGAGCGAATAAAGGTCAACTTCACGCAGACCATGATCGCGAATCAGCTTTTTGAACCGCTTGACGAGTGTTGAATCTGAGATCGGATTGCCGTTCGGATGACAGAACAGCAGATCATAGGACGGAAAGCCATTATTTTCCATTTCCTTTTTCTGTCTTGCGATGTGTTGTCTCAGTTCTTCCGCCAGTTCATCCGGAATATAAATGTTGCGCACGCTGGATGCGGTTTTAGGCTTTTTCAGAACCATTACTGTTTTCTGATTCGGTGCAAGCTGCGGGAAAGTGAGATACACCTCGGTTTTTGTATTTTCAATATTCTTTTGATTCAGTCGGGCAAGTTCTTTCTTGACTGAGATATAAGGACGTTTGCCGTCTTTTGACCTGTAATGGACGTCTTCGTAAGATAAACCGGTCAGCTCGCCTGTTCTGAGCGTTGCCGCAAACATCAGCTTCAGCATCAGCAGAAGCGTCGGATCCTCGCAGCACTGAAACGCCTGCTTTACTTCGGCGAAAGTCCACTGTTTGCGTTTCTTTTTTTCGATACGCGGCAGCTGGACATTCAATACTGGATTGTTGTCCAGATATCCCATTGTAACTGCGTATGCAAATGCCGGACGCAGAAGCTTATGAATTTCGCGTACTGTTCGTTTACTGATTGGTTTCGGTTTCGCACTTTTCCGCATCTGAACAGCTGGATGATTCGGCAAATCGTCATAGTAGGCTTGCAGATCGCGGGTACGAATCGAGCAAATCAATTTTGATCCGATATACGGAAAAATGTAATTCTTGCTAATAGAGTTTGCAATTCCTCTTGTGGCGGCCTCCCAAAGACCAAGCGCAGAGTGATGTTCAATATATTGTAGGACAAGCTGCTCTACTGTTATTTTATTGTCTGCTTCCAATGCAGGCAGCTGAGCTTTGACACCAGTTCCGAGAATCTGAAATTCCAGCGGAATCTCATATTTTTCATTTCTGGCTTCAGCGGCTTCCACAGTCTTTAATAACAGCTTTGCATCGCTCGGCGATGCGCAAGGAATCCAGTGTTGGTACCTTTTGCCGTCTTCATGCCGAAGATTCTGCACCAAGTAGTATACAATTCCGCGTTTTCTTTCCTTGGGTACAATCATAGCCATTATGCTGACACCTCCGTTTCGCCGAGTATATACGTATACAGGCTTTTTCTAAGCACGCGGAAACACTTTCCGATTTTCAAGACCTTTATAGGCCCATTATTACGGTAAGACTGCTCAATAAAAGAATAGGCCAGTGAGCGGCTTACACCGAGGATTATTGCGGCCTCATCAATCGTAATCGTAAGGCACTCTGGGGCGCTGGTTGTGCTTTTCATGTTTCTCATCCTTTCTATCCATTTTTGTGTTTTCGATACTCTAAAGTATCAATTACATTGCATCGTCTTTTTAGGGACCAGTCAAGCTATTTCCATCTTTTTCGTATGGGCGTTCATAAGACAAGGAGGTTTTTACATGGAATTTGTTGAATTTGCCGGAAGTAAAATACGTTCTATCCGGAAAAGAAAGAAGATAAAAACTTCCGAATTAGCCAAAGCCTGTGGAGTATCTGAAGCTGAAATGCGTCATCTTGAAAACGGAACTCGAATGATAACCGAAGCACAAATAGAAAAAGCGGCAGAATGTCTGCAAGTATCTCCCGCTGCATTGCGGTCTCGCAATATCGCCGACTATACAGATATAATGCATCTGTTATTTGAGCTAGCAACACATACTAATATAAGACCGCTTGTTACTAATGAAGGAACGTTTCTTGAAATCGGGGATCCAGCCTTAGTATCTTCAATTAAGGCATGGCTAGAAACGAAAGATAAATTACATCGCAATGAAATAACCCTGAATGAATGGATGAGCTGGGAAGATAATTTTCCATACTCCATGTCTGATCATCCGCCGGTGAAGCCTTTAGTTGAACCGCTGCCTTCTCCTGATGAGATTGTATGTGCTGAACTTGTCATTCGAGAATACTCACCTGATGATGTGCCTGATGATTGGATTGATGCGTCCGATGCTGATTTTGACGAAGATGATGATGACGATTAACATAATAACCGGCAGGACGTTATGTCCTGCCGGTTTTTCGTTTATTCTTCTTTTTTCCGCATTCCCGATAGATCACACCAGCTAATGCGCCCATGATTGTCTTATACTCGCTTTGATCCACAAAGAGTGATTCATAGCTTTCCATAGCAGCAACAACGAATGCCTGCTGAAAGAAACTCTTGGTAAAAAACATTGGACAGTGTTTTGCAGACGATGATTCCATTGTCACTTTTGGTGAAACAAGATGACGAAAACAGATTAATGTTTAGTCTTGGGCTAGTCGCAGTTGAATATTGTCTTCGAGACAAGGACTTTTTGTTTCTCCAAATGTTGAAATATGAATCTTCTGGTCGGGTATTTCCAATCCCCAATTATCCCAACCGAAGTAGTTGTTTCGTGCAAACAATTCGATTTTTCGTTGTTCAGGAAACATACGAGTAATCCCTTCTATCGCTTGAACAGGTTTGACACTATGCTTTCCGCGATGAATCTGTAACATTTGTTGAACATTACGAGCTCCTCTTGGTTGAGGGAATCGTCCGTGTTTAAAAGCTAAGACAAACTCTGTTTGTGACAATGTGTATCTTCCAGGGTTGTGTACCATTTTGTCCCAAACAAAAGCGACTGTCTTATATTCAAACCCCCATGCTTCTCCCAATAAAATTGCATTCGCCATTTGTGGACCGGTAGTCCACATAAACAGCAAACAATCGTCCGCTGTAATGGAAGGAACATCAAGTGCCATAAGTTGTTTTAATTTTAATGTAGGATATTGAAATTCCGCAGAACTGAGAAAAATCTTTTTTTGGAAACCGATATTTTCTGTTTTAATCGTGGTCTTATCGAATTGCATTTTTCCACCATAATCCCATGGAGGATCTGCATAAATAATGTCATACTTTTGCCGTGGCAAAGGCGGATATAGGCTTTCAAGTGGATTTATCTTGGTTCTCTTTTTTTGCTCAACACTATATATGGAATACGCAGTAACATCTGCTGGAGTCGCTGGTTCACTCATTAGAAACACCCTTTCTTTGAAAAAACGATGTCTATATTATACACTATCGATATTATAAAGTCAAGCGTTTTGTGACTTATAGTCCGTTGTTATAAACGCAACACAATGATATTATATGTACAAGGAGTGACACTATTATGATCGTTTGTAAATTTGCGAAAAGAATTCGCGAGTTGCGTGTAAAAGCCGGATACAGTCAAGAAAGATTTGCCTTAGAAATCAACATGGATCGTACTTATTATTCTTCGGTTGAAGCTGGACGTCGCAATATTTCGCTTCGTAATATTCAGAAGATTGCAAATGGGTTGGGTGTCACTCTAGAAGAATTATTTAGGGGGATGTAAAAATGGCAAGAAAAGATTTGCAGGGAAGAGCAAATTGGCAAACGGAATCAGGTCCAGCCGGTTTAGCTGGAGTAGCGGAACATAACTTTTATCAAGTTTTCCGGTGCCATTTTGAAAATACTGAGTATCGTTTGATCGAACATCCGACAGATCTAAAGCATCTCTATGAAAATGTCGTTTTGCCAGAAAATGTACTTGAAGAAATTTTCACTCCTGACGATGCTGCAATGGCAACCGCACAAAAGCGTGGCTGGGGTGTATCACCTGACTTTGCAATCAAAAATACAAGAACGGGTATTACACTTTATGGAGAAATCAAAAGACAAGATGGTTGGGTTGAAGGAAAAGAACCAAGTGCAGGCAGAGGCAATGCACATGAGAGGATGTGTAAGCTTTTTACTCCTGGTCTTATTCAAGCATATCGCAGAATCGGTGGCATTAGGAATGAGGAAATACTTCCTTTTTGGGTGATTCTCGAAGGCGATATTACTCGAGATCCGAAACGAAACAGAGAGATTGCCTTTTGGTTTGCACAATACAACAAAAACTATTTTATGTGGAGACCACAAATGGGTGATCAAGCAATCGTAGATCATTTTAACAATTATTTGCGTCCATATTTAGAATGAGCTTTATCGAAAAGTGGAATGAGCAGATGGGTAGCTAGTCTATCCATCTGCTCATTTTTGTTATACGCTTTTATCATCAAAATGCGGAATAGCATCATACGCGCCGTGCAAATACGCAGTAGCTATTTTCTTATCAAAGCGCTCTCCGAACTTCTCAAGAGAGTAGATTTGGGAACAACCGTTTTTGCTTTTATTCACAAAACAGATTTCATCTTTTCTCAGCAAATTCAAGTCCATCAACCGTGACTCATGAGTGGATACTATTAGTTGAACATGTTGATCTGCTGCTATTTTCAGATATTCTTCAACGAATCTATAGGACAGCAGAGGGTGGAATCGACGGTTGATTTCATCAATGACATAGACCTTTTCATCATTGGCAGTTAACAATATTTCGATAAGATCTAGCAAACGAACTGTTCCATCTGATTCTTCTTTCAGAGAGAAAAACGCATTTGTTTTATGATGATTAAATTGAAATGTTTGAGCTATTGCCTCTCCATTCTCATCTAATCGTAATATGAACATCGAGTTATCACTAAAATCGCGAAGAAGGACGGCATAATCACTATCTGTATCTTTGGAAGCAAGCTCCTTTTGATGCGTCATCAACCGATCTGTAATATCTTTAAGCAACTCCTTGGGGAAATTTGCTGCAATCTTTTCAAAAGAGATGGTGACAAGTTTGAAAGCAGATATTCCAGTTGAAAACATGGACATCAGCTTACTGATTCGTTCGATGTTCTCCGAGTTTAATATATATGTATAATTGGTTATCGGGCGATCTGGCGCATTGACGCTAAGCGTATTCCGAAACCATTTCCATACTTCCTGATATACTTTGGCTTCAGGGAACGAGTCGTAAAATGACACTTTATTCTGGTTCATTAACAAAAGAAACGGAATAGAATCGTCTTCTTTAATATCATCTGCGTATATAGCTAGCCGATCATTAATTGACTCGTTCTTAAAATAATAGTTTACAATATACTTCTTTTCTAAAATGTTGCGCTCAAAAATGATTTTATAATTGTTTCCGTATGTCAGTTCATAAAGCCATTCTTTCACGATTGAACGCGTTTTTAATATAACAGCAATGCCGTACGCATACTGCTTTCCATTCAGCTCAATAGTATACTCAAATGTTGAAGGGCGTTCTGCGTTTTCAGGAACGAGTTTGCAATAGTATTCAGAATAGTCTGACGATAAACCATGAATGATCATGTGCTTAGAATAATCCAATGCTTTGATCAGATTTGTCTTACCTGAAGCGTTGGCGCCATACACTGCCATGAATTTCAGCAGTTTTGATTTCTTGACAGAACAGACGCGGTCAGAGTGAGCACGCGCTTTACCTGCTTCCATTGAAAAAACCTGTTCATCATCAAACGAGCGAAAATTAGCTACTTTAAAGTTAATCAGCATTGTTTGCACTCCTTTCTTATGTATTATACACGTTTTTTTCGTTCTTGTCAATCGCAAATACGCCGAAAACGAATAAATATTTTTCTGATTATGTGATTTTTTCACATTTAGACTTGACAAATCAAAAACCCCATGTTATAATACTACTAGGCTGGCACTTAAGGGCCCTGAGTGCTAGATCGGGTTTATAAAAATTTGACAGGAGGAATTCTATGTTAAAAGTCTTGGGCACCAAGCCCTATAAGGACAAAGCTAAAAACTATGGTGACTGCATCGTCTACATCGATGGCAACACAGCAATCATCTACGATTGCGGATCTGTCGAGCATGCCGAACGTGTGATTCAGTTGCTCGATCAATATGGTATAGATCAAGCAGTATTGATTCTATCCCACAACGATGATGACCATTTCGGCGGTATTCATTATCTGATTGATGCCGGGCGAGTCAGCAAACTTTTCACAATACTGTTGCTGAAATATAAGGATCAAATCCTTGATGCAATAGATGATAAGCGTCATACCAGGGAGTCAATCGGAGAACAGATCAAAGCTGCTTACGATAATATCGCCTCTCTATCTAAAACTGTGGAATTGCGGGACGTTTATGAGGACACAGATGAATTGCCAGACGCCGTCCATTTTATCGGGCCAGACTTCGACTACATGATCGAAGCAGTTGCCAAAGGGTTAGACAATCGGCAAGGAGATACAATCGACAAGGAAACTATTACCAACGCAACCAGTGTTCAAATCAAACTGGACTTTGAGGGCAAGCACCTGCTGCTTACCGGAGATTGCACTCCCGCGGCAATTCTGGAAAGCTTTGACCTTTGTGCTATGGATTATATACAGTTGCCTCATCATGGGAAACCTATATCAGCAGAAGAGATTTTTGACAGAGTCGGGCAGAATAACCGTATTATCTACATCGTTTCCGATAATACAGGCAACAGCAACGGCGGTTCGGACGATCTTATCACTAAAGGCAGAAATGTGAGGAATACTAAAAATGGTGAAGATATCGACGTAGATGCAACCAGAAGTCCGGTGAAACAGGCAGGACTTCTGCTTCCACCTTTAACAGGAAAAACTCTCGGAGTGATTGGATGAGGTATTTCTTGCACAAAGAAAAAGCATTTGAACAGAGACTGCGCTTGCAGTTTCTGTTCGATGTATTCCACATCTGGTTCGTTCCTATGGGAGAGGAAAAAGACTTTATCGTTTTCCAGAGTTTTCCGTTTTCAACATGGGAACCGGATATTCTTCTGATGTACGGACACAATTACCAAATACTATCATATCTAAAAAATGGCTTGCCTCCAGAATGTCAGATCTATATCATTTCGTGTTTGGATGCGAGTTACTCTCAGATCTCAATTCCAGGGAAATACTTGTATTTTGATGCTGAGTCCGACCACAGTACTGTACTCTTACGTGGATCCGATTTCGGATTTGAATTTGATGTAACAGATGCAGAGCTGAACCTATATAACAGCAAACGGCTCACCGCCAGAGAAAAACTCAACTCTGTGTTCTATTTGTCATCGCCTGTGTGTGAAAAAAAGGAGGATCGTGCATGGACAAACTCATTGAAAAGCTCTCATCTTACCATATCTTCAATTTCATTATTCCTGGAGCAGTTTATTGCCTCTTGTGCCAGAAATTGTACGGTATAACATTGCGCAACGATCATATTATTCAGGATGTGGTTTTGTTCTATTTCATCGGACTCATAATCAGCCGTATCGGATCGTTGCTGATTGAACCATTCCTAAAAAAAGTCTGTAGCCAAAACTATTGTTCTTACAACGATTATATTGATGGTTCACAAGAAGACTCAAAAATAGAATTACTCTCGGAGGTGAACAATACATTTCGTACAATGATTGCCCTAGGTATTGTGTCTCTCGTTACAGACATAATCGTGAGGTTTTCTTCTAAATTTAGTTTCATTTCTGCCTATTATTCCATTATTATTGCTGTTCTGTTTGTCGCATTGTTTACCGCTTCATATATAAAACAAACCAAGATGGTAAGTCAAAGGGTAAACAGAGCTGTTGAAAAAAAGAATGAACAGAGAGTAAAAGAAACTACTTCGACTATCATTACACGACCATAAGAATTGTATGAAGCAAGATAGGAACTTGCATAATGTTTTTTCGAGCCTCTGAAAAAAAGTCTGTAAAAAATCAGCAAACTGTGGTAAAATAGAATTAATATCACAGGAGGCTGATTTATTATGGCAAGAAGAAAAAGAGAACCAATGAGCGAAGGAAAGAAGAATATCATAGGAATGCTGCTTGAGGAATACGACATCAAGACGGCAAAGGATATTGAGGAAGCTCTCAAAGACCTTCTCGGAGGGACGATCCAGGAAATGCTTGAGTCTGAAATGGACGAACATCTGGGATATCAGGAATATGAGCGTTCCGACAATCCGGACTATCGCAACGGCAAGAAAACTAAGAAGATTCGCGGAAACTTTGGAGAAACCGAAATAGAAGTACCGCAGGATCGTGACGGCAGTTTTGAGCCAAAGATCGTAAAAAAGCGACAGAAGGACATCTCAGGCATTGAGCAGAAGATAATATCGCTGTACGCCAAAGGCATGACAACTCGACAGATTAGCGAAACTATCGAAGATATATACGGCTTTGAAGTCAGCGACGGTATGGTATCAGATATCACAGATCGCCTTCTCCCGCAGATAGAGGACTGGCAGAAACGTCCATTGGACGAAGTATATCCGATAGTA
>JAZLJA010000062.1:0-25973 GCA_045617625.1 Oscillospiraceae bacterium
TCACAGAACGACATGGCTACGATCCGACTTAGTGGTGGTCTCGTTGGTGGTGGTCTCGGTGGTGGTAGTGGTAGTGGTGGTAGTAGTAGTGGTGGTGGTGGTGGTAGTAGTAGTCTCAGCACCAGCGATCTTGATGAAGCCGTCTACCCAGTCAACATCGGTCACAGTCTCGATCTTATCGCCTGCAACATCCAGAGTGAAGACGTCGCCAGCCTTAGCGGTGGAAGGAACAATGAAAGTAAAGGTAACGATATTACCGTTCTTGGTAGCGTTCTTCAGGGAGCCCATGGTGCCGACACCGATGATTCTGGTAGCGGCATCATAGTCAACGAAGGCGTTCAGGTTCTCAGAAGCAGGGCCCTGAACATAAGCAGGTGCGCCCTCATCCATCTTAACTTCCAGGCCTTCACCAACGGTGACTCTCCAACCGGAAGACATGTAGGAGGGGTTGCCGGACATTTCGACAGACCACTCAACTTCGTAGTTCTGTGCTTTCAGCTGATCCAGAGTAATTTCTACATCCTGACCGTCAACTTTGATGTCAGCAGCAGAAGCAGTCACAGCAGACATAGCGACCAGAGACATTGCGCTGCAAACAACTGCAGCAATCTTTGTGAAAGACATAGTTTTCATTGTGTTTCAATCCTTTCAGATTTTTTCGTATATCAACGCACTGCACATTGATATCGTGATTTGTTGCTCGAATGAATGTAGAGACAATTCCTCCAAGCTAACTAAATGTATTTTACCACACTTTTTCGCACAAGTCAAGTGGAGAGCAGAGATTTCCAAGCCGATTTGTGTAGAAAATCAAATTGATTTTTTGTGAAGAATAAACAAACGGCGATCATTTTGCTGCAGCTTCGGCGTCCGCAGCAAATACACTTTGCCGCAGCAATTCCGCAATCCTGACATTTTCCTCGCACGCTGCGCCCTGACTGCGCTCGGGTGTCCAGAGAATACAGGTTTTTCCGTTCTCCCGCATCTGTGCAACCATGCGGTAATTTGTTTGCACCGGCAGCTCCATGTTCATCTCCCCTTTCAGAGAAAAGATATGCAGCCGCCCGCGCAGGGATACCTTATTTCTTGAATTTGTTCTTCATGCGCTGGTTGTTGTCGAGAATCGACTTGCGGATGCGCAGCGTTTTCGGGGTAACTTCCAGCAATTCATCCTCCGCCAGAAATTCCAGACAGTCCTCAAGGCTCAGGATCTTCGGCGGGATGAGACGCAGGGCATCATCGCTGCCGCTTGCACGGGTGTTGGTCAGATGCTTCTTCTTGCAGACATTGACGACGATATCCTCCGCTTTCGGTGATTCGCCGACGACCATGCCCTCATAGACAGGCGTGCCTGCGGGAATAAACAGACTGCCGCGCTCCTGTGCGTTATAAAGACCGTAAGTGACTGCCTCGCCTGTTTCATAGGAAATCAGGGAACCGACGTTTCTTCGCGGAATTTCGCCCTTGAACGGCTCATACTTTTCAAACACTGCCGACATGATGCCTTCGCCCTTGGTGTCCGTCAGAAATTCGCTCTTATAGCCGAACAATCCGCGGGACGGCACCAGAAATTCCAGACGCATTCTGCTGCCCTGCGGATGCATTTCCTGCAATTCGGCTTTTCTGCCGCCCAGCTTTTCCATCACCGCGCCGACGCTTTCTTCCGGCACGTCGATCGCCAGTCGTTCGATCGGCTCATAGCGTTTGCCGTTTTCTTCTTTATATAGTACATGAGGCGGCGACACAGCCAGCTCATAGCCCTCACGGCGCATATTCTCGATCAGAATCGAGAGATGCATTTCGCCTCTGCCCGCGACAAGGAACGAATCCGTAGAATCCGTATCCGACACACGCAGCGACACATCGCGGAGCAATTCGCGGTAAAGGCGTTCACGCAGCTGACGGGAAGTGACAAATTTGCCCTCCTGTCCTGCAAACGGGCTGTCGTTGACAGAGAATGTCATTTCGACGGTCGGCTCACTGATCTTGGTGAAGTCGATGGGATCAAAGCTGCCCGATGCGCAGATCGTGTCACCGATGTTGATATCTTCAATGCCCGAGATCCACACGATATCACCGACAGTTGCGGTTTGTGTGGGCACACGCTGGAGCTGTTCGATCTGAAGCAGCGTGACAAGCTTTGCGCTCTTGGGCTTTTCGTCGCTGTGGAAGTTGCCCACCTGCACCTGCTGACCGACCGTCGCGGTGCCGCGCAGAATTCTGCCGATGCCGATTCTGCCGACGTATTCATTATAGTCGATGGACGAAACGAGCATTTGCAGCGGGCCTGTCTCATTGCCCGTGGGCGGGTCGATGTAGCTCAGAATGGTGTCAAACAGCGGTTTCAGATCCGTGCCGGTTTCATACTGGCTCAGAGAAGCCGTGCCTGCTCTGCCGGAGCAGAACAAGATCGGGCTTTCGAGCTGCTCCTCGTTTGCATCGAGGTCAAGCAGCAGTTCCAGCACCTCATCGCCGATCTCATCGAGTCTTGCATCGGGGCGGTCGATCTTATTGACCACCACGATGATCTTCTGTCCCATTTCCAGTGCCTTGGAAAGCACAAAACGTGTCTGGGGCATGGGGCCTTCCGCCGCATCCACAAGCAGCAGCACGCCATCCACCATATTGAGGACGCGCTCTACCTCGCCCGAAAAATCGGCGTGGCCGGGGGTGTCGATGATGTTGATCTTGACATCGTTATACATGATCGACGTATTCTTCGCAAGGATGGTGATGCCGCGTTCACGTTCAATGGCGTTGGAATCCATGACGCGTTCTGCGACAGTCTGATTTTCACGGAACGCACCGCTCTGCTTGAGCATTTCATCGACCAAAGTTGTCTTGCCGTGGTCAACGTGTGCGATGATCGCGATGTTGCGCAAATTATTGCGAACCAAGTGTAAGCCTCCAATCTGAATTTCAGCACGTTGCCGTGCAGGGATTACAAATTCTGTGTTTCCGCCTGAATGCGGGCATTCATCTCGTCGATCTGCTTGTCGATGAGCGGCACATCCTGTTTGCCCAGTGCCGTGCCGACAAATTTCTTGGTGCGTTTGAGCCAGTAGAGTGCCTTGTTCAGGTCTTTCGTGACACCCAAGCCCTCCGCATAATGTGCCGCAAGCTGTGTGCCCGCCTGATAATAGGCTTTGAGCAGACGGCTCTTGGTTTCCACAAAATCGACGCAGTTGCGTGCATTATAAAAAGCCCAGTAAGCACGGATTGATTTTTCCGCTTCCAGACTCCAATCAAAGCACTTTTTTGGGTCGGCATCGACGCCGAAACCGTCGCAGGGTTCTATGCCCTCACGATAAGCAGCCGCCAGATTGAACATTGCCATCCACGAACCGTTTTCCGCCGCATCCTGAATGCGTGTGAAATATTCGGCAGGATCCTGTTTCGTGCCATATCCGCAGCGGAAGCATTCCGCGGCAAGATACTGCGCATCCTGTGCGCCAAGCTCCGCGGCTTTTTTCAGATAAGCAAGTGCTTTTTCGTAATCCTTCTCCACCCCGAACCCGAAATAATACCGTTCTCCGAGTTCCTGCAGTGAGCCGACTTCATTCTGTTCAGCGCGGGGCAGCAGTTCCTCCATCGGAATGGCGGAATAGGGGCGAAGCACGAAAAACGCGGGTTTGCCATCCTTGGTTTCCACATTGACGCGCACCGCGGGGAGATAAGAAATCTTCATCAGGACTTCAACGCTCCTTTCAGGCGGTCGGCATTCTGACATAAAAACGCCGAAAGCCTTTGCCGAGGGCAGAACTTTCGGTCAGTGGGGCGTCGTGTCACAATCCGACAAATTACATAGTATAAGCGGTATTATAGCACGTTCTCACGGGTTTGTCAAGTCAGCCCGCCGGATTCTTGCCATTTCTGCGGATTTTTGCGCAGCTCCGCATGAATTTTCCGTTTACTTTTCCAATTTTGCACCATAAAAAGCACCGTCTGCATCGGTTGATGAATGCAGACGGTGTATGTTCTTATCGTTTGTTCGGTCGGGACGAAGGGGTATCCTGACCGTACAGATCAGTGCCTTTCTTCCTCACTTAAAGATGTTGCGGAAGAAGTGATACATCAGAGGTGTGACCGTGCTGCCGTCATGACCTGCACCGGGTACGGATACCCAGACATGGTCCTCGCCGTTTTTGGTCAGAATATTGTGATACTGCTCAGGGAATGTGCCGACGACGCTGTCATTGGTGCCGCCGTAGATCATCAGCAGGAACGGCTTATCCTTGGTGAATTTCAGTTCGCTTTCCTGCATGCAGCCGGGGTGCGTCATGAACATATCCTGACCGGGAGTGACGCCCGGCGCAGGTGCCGCACAGCCGATATAGCCGAACAGATCCGCACGCACCAAGCCGATGTAGAGCGACTCTCTGCCGCCCATCGAGAAGCCGCAGATCGCGGTGTTCTCTCTGCCTGTCTTGACGCTGTAATGCGATTCGATATAGGGCATCAGGCTGTCAGCGATATCATACTCGAAGTCGTCATAGCCTTTGCAGCTTTCGATGTTGATGCCGCTCGGGTTTGCCGATGACTTGCTGGTATACATCTGCGGGAACACGATGATGAATTCTTCCGCTTCGCCGTTTGCCATGAGGTTGGCTGCGATCTCGGGCACACCCATGCCCATCATATCATTTTCGCTGCCCATGATGCCGTGGTTGCAGTACACGACAGGATATTTTTTGCTTTCGGTATAGTTGGGGGGCAGCCAGACATTTGCGCCTTTATCGCGGTTTGCAAAATCAGAGTGATAAGTGAAGTGCGTGGTTTTGCCCTGTGCAGAGGACTTGCCGGTAATGCCGTTCGGAGCCTGTGCATTCGCAGTTTTTCTCACTTCAGCCATATATTCCGTCGGGTTTTTGCCGCCGCCCTGTGTCGTGGTGGTGGTCGTTGTGGTGGTTGTGGTGGTCGTTGTCGTGGTGGTCGCGGGCGGGTCGAACACATAGCGTTTGACCAGAGTCAGATCTGCGCCGTTGATGATGCCGTCGCTGTTCATATCCGCATTGCCTGCGTTTGCGAGGGATGCAGACTTGGCAAGCAGATAGCTTTGCAGCATTCTGGCGTCATCGCTGTTGATCTTGCCGTCTCCGTTGACATCACCGCGATTGGTCGGCTGAGCAGGTGAGCTGCCGCCGGGAATGACGGTGCCTTCTTTTGCAGCGATCAGTTCATCAACGAAGAAATCGGTTTTTGTGCCCTCTGTCTCGATGTAGAGCACGAGGTTGGTTGCACCGCTCGGGATGGTGAACGAGGTATTTGCAAGCTGTGTCCAGGTGCCTGCGGGAACGTCCGCTTCCGCGACGGAAGTATATTCGTTGGACATTCCGCTGCCTGACTGGAGTGTCAGCTTGAAGTGTTCGGTCCCTGTGCCTGCATGATACACCATTGCACTGAAGCTGTAAGCCTGCCCTGCGGTGAAGCTTGCGCTGTCCAGAAAGCGTGCAATGCCGTTCCAGCTGTCGGTTCTGCCCGAAACGGAGACCGCATAGGAGCCTGCATTCACGATATCGTTTGTGCGGGCTACGGTTGCGCTGCCGCGGGCATCCCAACTGTCAAGGCCGTCCTCAAATGTGGTGTGGAAGATTTCATCCGCTGCGGTTGCGGTCATGATCGGGTTCATCGAAGCGGAAAGCATCGACAGAGCCATCACATAAGCCGCGATTTGGTTTCTTTTCATGTGTTAGATTCTTCCTTTCAGTTTGTTGTGATTTCCCCCTCAAAACAAAGTGAAAGTAATCACGCGCATGGAGAATGCCGTTCTTTTTTATCAGGCACTCCCATAGAGTACAGTGTAGCACATTCAAAATCAAAAAACAATGCACAGTTTTCATAAAATCTGGATAAAATGAATCTCAGATAATTGAAACATACCATTCTAAAAGAGATTTATACTATTTTTGAAGCAATCTCCCAACGCCGTGAACCACACGATTTTCCTCGATTTTACGAAGATTTTGCCCTTACTTTCCGGAACATCTCATCAGAACACCACGGGATGTGCAACGAGTGGCAATCTGCACAACGATAATTTATTTTCAATGCAAAAATCGCAAAAAACAGAAAAACCATATGTGCAGCATCGCGTGCTTGGCATTTTCCCCTTGACAAATCTCGATGCATGATGTATAATAAGTGTAGGTTAGCATCGGCTAACTTTTTGAATCAGAATGAGTTAGCCAATGCAAACTTGACGAAAGGAGCATCTCCATGACACTCAGAGATCTGGAAATCGGCAGAACGGCGCGCATCACTGCCGTGGGCGGCGAGGGTTCTCTGCGGCAGCATTTTCTCGATATGGGCGTGATTCCGAATGCGGAGGTCACACTGATGAAATTTGCCCCGATGGGCGACCCGATGGAACTGCGCATCCACGGCTACGAACTGACACTGCGGCTCGCAGACGCCGCACAGATCGAGGTCGAACCGCTGGAATCCCCTGCCGAATCGGCTGCCGATGACGCTGTAAAGCCGCATAAAAAAACGCATCACCCGGGGCTTGGCGAGGGCGGCATTTACCATGTCAAAGCGGATGAGACCCCGCTGCCGAAAGGTACAAAGCTGACTTTTGCGCTGGCAGGCAATCAGAACTGCGGAAAAACCACATTATTCAATCAGCTCACGGGCTCGAATCAGCATGTCGGCAATTTTCCGGGCGTCACGGTCGATCAGAAAAGCGGTGCCATCCGCGGCGAAGCAAACAGCCTTGTCACCGATCTGCCCGGAATCTATTCGCTTTCGCCCTATACAAGCGAGGAGATCGTGTCGCGGCAGTTCATCCTCGAAGAAAAGCCAACAGGCATCATCAACATCGCGGATGCCACCAACATCGAGCGGAATCTGTATCTCACCATGCAGCTCATCGAACTAAATATTCCGATGGTGCTTGCCCTCAACATGATGGATGAGGTACGCGGCAACGGGGGCACCATCCGCATCAACGAAATGGAGGAAATGCTCGGCATTCCCGTGGTGCCGATCTCGGCATCGAAAAACGAGGGCGTCGATGAACTGGTCGCCCACGCCCTGCACGTCGCACAATATCAGGAACGCCCCGGCAGAACGGATTTCTGCGATAAAAACAGAAAAGGCGGTGCAGTCCACCGTGCGCTGCACAGCATCATGCACCTGATCGAAGACCATGCCGAAGCAGCGGATATTCCCGTGCGGTTTGCGGCAGGCAAGCTCATCGAGGGCGACACGCTGATGCTGGAATCGCTGAAACTGGATCAGAACGAATGCGAAATGATCGACCACATCATCCTGCAAATGGAACAGGAAAGCGGACTTGACCGTGCAGCGGCAATCGCAGATATGCGGTTTTCGTTCATCAAGGCACTGTGCGATGAAACAGTGGTCAAACCAAAGGAAAGCAAAGAACATCTCCGCAGCCGCCGCATCGACAGCGTGCTGACAGGAAAATACACGGCGATCCCCGCATTTATCCTCATTATGGGGCTGGTGTTCCGACTGACGTTCAATGTCATCGGCGCATGGATGCAGGGCATTCTCGAATCGGGCATTGCGGTGCTGACGAATTTCGTCGATGCAGGAATGACAAAGATCGGGGTCAACGAGGTGCTGCATTCGCTTGTCATCGACGGTATTTTCGGCGGAGTGGGCAGCGTGCTGAGTTTTGTGCCGATCATCGTGGTGCTGTTTTTCTTCCTTTCAATGCTGGAGGACAGCGGATATCTGGCGCGAGTGGCGTTTGTGATGGATAAGCTGCTGCGAAAGATCGGACTTTCGGGGCGAAGCATCGTGCCCATGCTGATCGGATTCGGCTGCACGGTGCCTGCGGTCATGTCGAGCCGCACACTGCCCTCAGAGCGTGACCGCAAAATGACCATCATGCTGACACCGTTCATGAGCTGTACCGCAAAACTGCCCATCTACGGATTTTTCACATCGGTCTTTTTCCCGAAATACAGCGGACTTATCATGGTGGGGCTGTATCTGTTCGGCATTCTCACGGGAATTCTGGTGGCATTGCTATCCAAAAGCACGGTATTTCGCGGCGAGGCGGTGCCGTTTGTCATGGAACTGCCGAATTACCGTCTGCCGGGAGCAAAAAACGTGCTGCATCTGCTGTGGGAAAAGGCAAAGGACTTTTTGCAGCGGGCGTTCACGGTGATTTTCGTCGCGTCGATCGTCGTGTGGTTTTTGCAGACGTTTGATTTTCGGCTTTCGGTGGTGGAAGATTCGCAGTCGAGCATTCTCGCAGTGACGGCAGGGCTGATCGCGCCGATTTTCAAGCCGCTGGGATTCGGAAACTGGGAGTGCGTCACGGCACTGATTTCGGGATTCATTGCGAAAGAGAGTGTGGTTTCCACGCTGACGGTGCTGTTCCAGAGTGTGTCGGTCAAAACGGTGCTGGATACGGCGGCGGCGGGGGCACTGCTGGTGTTTTGTCTGCTATATACGCCGTGCGTGGCAGCAATCGCAGCGATCAAGCGAGAACTTGGGAAAAAGTGGGCTGTCATGATCGTGGCGGGGCAATGTGCTGTTGCGTGGGTATGCGCATTTCTGGTGCATCTGGTATTATAAATGTATTGCCAAGCGTCCCATCACACAAGTTTCCATAAGTCTGCGGATCATCCCGCGAAACTTTTGTTGCGCTTCGCGGGATGATTCGTATGCTTGCGGAGACTTTTGTGATGGGCGCTTTTCGCTCCTGCGGCATATTTCGCCCCGCTGCGTCATATGGTGATACAGAAAGGAGCGTGCCTCACCCATGTTTGGACTCACATCCGAAGAAGCGCAGCGCCGCCGCAGCACATCAGGGAGCAACACCCTCGCCGAACCGCCGCGCTCACATCCCATCCGCATTTTCTTCACCCAGTTCCGCGACGTCATGGTGATGATTTTGCTCGCAGCCACAGCAGTTTCCGCAATTCTCGGCGAATATGCCGACGCCCTGACCATCGCCGTCATCGTGCTGCTCAACGCGCTGCTCGGTTTCGTGCAGGAATACCGCACCGAAAAAACTCTCCTTGCCCTGCGCGAAATGACCGCCCCCACCGCCCATGTCTGGCGCGACGGCAAACTGCAAATCCTCCCCGCCGAACAGCTCGTCTGCGGCGACCGCATTCACCTGGAAGCAGGCGACCTCGTGCCCGCCGATGCACTCATCCTCACAGGCGCAAACATCTGTGCCGTCGAAGCCATTCTCACAGGCGAATCGGGCGCAGTGACAAAATCACCGCACGACACCGCCCGTCACCCCGCCCCCGACAACGCCATCGGCAGAGCAGATGTGCTGTACGCAGGGACATCGGTTTCACGCGGGGCGGCTGACTGCGATGTGCTTGCGATTGGAAAATCCACGCAAATGGGGCAAATTTCGCAAATGCTCACTGAGGCGGCTGACAATCAGACGCCCCTGCAAAAGCGGCTCGCGGAACTCGGAAAAGTCGTGGCGGCAATTTGCGTTGCGGTGTGTATTTTAGTCGCAGGTGCAGGCATTTTACGCGGTGAGCCCGTGTTTGAAATGCTCATGACAGGCATCACCATCGCCATTGCCGCCATCCCCGAAGGTCTGCCCGCGACGGTCACCATCGCGCTGGCACTTGCCGTGCGGCGAATGCTGCGGCGCGGCGCGTTGGTCAACCGTCTGCACGCCGTCGAAACGCTTGGCTGCACCTCGGTGATTTGCTCCGACAAGACAGGCACCATCACCGAGAACAAAATGACCGTGCAGAAAATGCTCGCAGGCACGGATTTTTTGTCGATATCGGGGACAGGTTGGCAAATCGCGGGTGAAGTGACCTGCAGCGGCAGTGTGTGCAATCCGCGTTCGCTCCCCGACCTGCTGCCGCTGCTGCGATGCGCGGTGCTGTGTAATCATGCGAAAATCAGTGAAAATACGAAACATTCATCATCACAGCGCGGCAGGAGTTCATCATCGGACGAGTGGGATGTTGTGGGTGACCCGACAGAAATCGCGCTGTTGGTTGCCGCCGCGAAATGCAGCGTCACCGCCGATGCCATGACCCGCTTTTGCATGGTGCATGAGATCCCGTTTGAAAGCGAGACACGCTCCATGACGGTGTTTTGCCGTGCCGACCAATCTCCTGCCCTGACCGCTTACCGCAAGGGCGCAGTGGATGTGATCCTTGGGGCATGTGCATTCTGCCGCGAACACGGACATATCGTGCCCATGACACCCGACCGTCGTGCGGCGATCGTGCAGACGGCGGAACGATGGTCAGGCGAGGCACTGCGTGTGCTTGCGTTTGCTGAAAAAGACGTATCTGCGACCTCTGCGGAGCCTGACCGCGACATGGTGTTTCTCGGCTTGACGGGAATGCTCGACCCGCCGCGCCCACAGGCAAAACAAGCGATCGCGGATTGCGTGCGTGCGGGCATTCGGGTGGTCATGCTGACAGGCGACCATGTAAAAACCGCGTCGGCAGTGGCACAGCTTGCAGGAATCCCAAACGGCAGCCATGCGATGACAGGCGCGGAGCTGGATGCGATGAGTGATACGGAACTCTCGCAGGTGCTTGAAAATTACGGCGTTTTTGCCCGTGTGACCCCTGCCCACAAACTGCGGTTGGTGCGTGCATACCGAGCAAAGGGCAGGATCGTGACGATGACAGGCGACGGCGTCAACGATGCACCTGCGGTCAAAGAGGCTGATATCGGCGTGGCAATGGGCAAAAACGGCACTGACGTCACGCGGCAGGCAGCAGATGTCGTGCTGCTGGATGACCGTTTTGACACGCTGGCTGCGGCAGTCGAACAGGGGCGCACAGTGTATGCAAATATCCGTAAATTCGTGCGATATCTGCTTGCGTGCAACATCGGTGAGGTGCTGACGATGTTCCTCGGCATTCTCATGGGGCTGCCGATGGTTCTGCTGCCCACACAGATTCTGCTCGTCAACCTTGCCACCGATGGTCTGCCTGCCATTGCACTGGGCTTAGAGCCGCCCTCACGCGGCATCATGCGCAAGCCCCCGCGTGCCGCCGACGAAAGCTTTTTCGCAAACGGGCTTCTTTCACGCATCGTGTTTCGCGGCGTATTCATCGCGCTTTCCACACTCGGTTCGTTCACCACGGTGCTGCGCCTGACGGGCGGCGATCTGTCAGCGGCGCGGACAGGGGCACTGGTCACGCTGATCTGCTCGCAGCTCATTCATGTGTTCGAGTGCAAAACCGAAGAAGGCACGCTGTTTTCCGTACCATATTTTTCCAACGGCAAGCTGATTGCCGCCGTGATGATATCCGTGCTGGTGACGGCTGCCGCGCTGTTTTTCCCGCCGATGCAGACCGTGTTTGCGACTTGTCCGCTGCATCGCACACCATTGCTCACCGCACTTGGTTTCAGCTTTGCAGTGCCGATCGCGGCAGGCTTGGCAAAACGGCTTTCCGATGGCTTTTCTCCCGCGCAGGAGGCATCCGCAGTGAAAGCATTTTCGCGGCACTGAGTCTCGGATGAGGTCTTGCAAAATTCACGCAGATATGCTATCATAAAGGTATATCCGCGTGAAAGGAGCGTGACCCCTTTGGATGAATCTCTGTTTTTGCGGCAGATCGCCCTCAAACCCAATGCCGTTCTCCCCGATTATACCGACAAACTGCCCGCTGTAAACAGTCTGCGCAGACATCCGATCGAACTGCGAAAGCCGATCACATTTTTTGTGGGCGAAAACGGCTCGGGCAAATCGACGCTGCTGGAAGCCGCCGCCATTGCAATGGGATTCAATCCTGAGGGCGGCACGCTGAATTTCTGTTTTTCCACAAACGATGACTATTCCGCGCTGCACACACAGCTTTTGCTGACAAAAGGCATCAGCCGCCCAAAAGGCGGATTTTTCCTGCGGGCGGAAAGTTTCTGGAATGTCGCAGGATATGTGGATGAGATTGCGAACGAATATCCGCCCATTCTTGATCGATATGGCGGGGTGTCGCTGCATGAGCAGTCGCACGGGGAGAGTTTTCTCGCGCTGGTGGAAAACCGATTTCGCGGGCAGGGATTTTACATTCTGGATGAGCCGGAAGCGGCGCTTTCGCCGTCGCGGATTCTGACGCTGATGTGTAATATCCACGAGTTGACGGAGCAAGGGGCGCAGTTTTTGATTGCAACGCATTCGCCGATGCTGATTGCGTGTCCGGATTCGGAGGTACTGGAGTTATCGGAGCGCGGCATTGACAGGGTGGCATATACGGAGACGGAGCAATATCGGGTGACGAAAGAATTTCTGGAGTGTCCTGAGCGAATGCTGCATTATCTTCTGGAATGATAAACAGTTGTGCCTGCGGCGCATTGATAATGGGGACGCTGTCTCCACCCCCTGCCAAAGGGATAGCATCCCTTTGGCATCCCATAATATAAACGGCGACCATTATAAAAGTTTCGCTCAAGCCTTTTCAAAGGCTTGCAGGTTCTTAGGGAGAGCACGAAACACTCTTTTCGTTTCCAACAAAACAGGAAGGTCGGGAACCCATTCATAGCGTTCCCGACCTTCCTGTTTTGTTGAGACGATAGCGTATTGCGCTGCCGATAAGCTTTTGTTCAATCAATCTTCACCGTGAACGTGTCGCCTGTTTTCGTCAGTGTAATCTGCAAATTCGGTTCCACCGTCGAGTATCCCCATGCGTCATACCACATGAAATTGCTGAATGTTGAATTCACGACATCGCCGTCACCGAAAAATCCATTGCCGTCATTGACAAGCCGCAGCACGCGCTGCTTTTCATTGCTCGTGTCATAATATTTCCCGTAATTGCTGTACTTGAACTCAGGGCCCCAATAGCCCTCAACTTTTTCCGCCGCACAGTGCAGCACTCTGATGCCGCCCTCCTTGAACAGCCACCATGTCGAGTTGTTCCCCTCATGCGTCACATATTCCACCATGAAATATTCGGAGAAATACCCCTCGTCACTCTTGAGCGGAATGAGAATACAGTTCGGTGCTTTTTGTGAGGATTCCAGCGTAAATTCATGTGTCGTGCCGTCGTACACATACACCTCATCTTCATTGTACCAGCCGTACATCAGCTTGTCAAAGCAGGTCATATCGCCGTAGGCATCATCCATCATCGTCCAGCCGGCATCGCCGTTCAAGCCGAACTGGTCGCCCTGCTTATAATTCTCATATTTATAATAGTCCGGCAGACCCATGCCGTGCCCCATCTCGTGGATCCATGTGTTATTGAAGCCCTCGCGGTCGGAAAGCGACCAGCCGCCGATCAGCAGATTGCTTGCCCGCACATTGTCAAAGCGTCTTCTGCCGTAATAGCCGCCCGACACAGGCCACCAATCGTCCTGATCCGCGCTGCCGGGCAGTGCCAGAATCAGCGTATCCATTTCCTTGTCGCCCGAGACGTCATACTTATTATAGTCAAGCTGCGCATCAAAGGCACCGAGCACTTCTTCCACGAGTGTATCCGTATTGTCTACGTAATAGTCGATCCCATTCTTTGCGGTGTATTCAAACACATCGCCGTGAACATGCAGTCTGCCGTAGGATGCACGCTCGTAATACGCCGAAATGCTCTCCAGCGGATATGCCGAGCAGGATTTGTCCTCAGGACCGAATGACATCTCCCACACCTGCTCCGTCGTATAGCCCTCAGTGAATTTGCAGTCGGGGAAATTGACAGTGAACATCAGCACCTGCACATCGCCTGTGGATGGCAGTGAGGGTTCCAGTTCCTGAATCGGTGCCTGAATGGGTTTCTCCTCCACCTCCACCAATTCGGTTTTGACCTCACGCTCTGCGCCTGTCAGCACCAACCGCTTGATGAGCGTCAAGTCCACGGCGTTGACTGCCCCATCGTGATTGATGTCTGCATATTCGCCGCTGATCTCCTTGCCCGGAACCCGAAGATAATCCGCAAGGATATGTACATCGGTGCTGTCCACACTCATGCTGCCGTCCAAATCGCCGTAAACACCGACTTCTCTTGCTTCATAGGCGGCAAAGCCGTGCAGCGGCAGGGCGGCAGTCATGCCGCCCGCCACAGCCGCGGCGGCAAACAGCCGAATAATTCTCTTGCTTTTCATAGTATTCATTTTCCTCCCTTTCTGTTTTGAGATTCTGTCTCATGATATATCCTATCAGACCAAATGCAAAAAGTCAATGCCGATTTCGGCTTTCAGACTGCGCTTTTATCCGTTTCTTACGCGGCGGTTCGACGGGTTCATCGGGGCGCAGCAGCATGGGAATGACATTCCACTCAGGCGAAATGCGGCAGTCGATGACAAACGGCGTGCGGAGATTTTTTGCACGTTCCAGAGCCGCCGACATTTCATCGGGTGCTGTCACCCGCGCCGCTTTTGCGCCGAAAGCCTCTGCAAGCTTTACGAAATCGGTTTTGCGGTTTGGCGCAGATGCAAAACGCTTCCCCTCATATGCCGCATCCTGCCACTGACGGATCATGCCCAGACTGCTGTTGTTCAGCACCACCACGGTGATCGGCAGCCGTTCTGTGACCGCCGCAGCAAGTTCCGTGCAGTTCATGCCGAACGAACCGTCGCCCGTGAACAGCACCGCACGCTTTCCGGCGGCAAGCGATGCACCGATCGCCGCCCCCAGACCATAGCCCATCGCGCCCAGTCCGCCGCTCGTGAGAAATGTGCGCGGCGCAGATAATTTGCAGCACTGTGCTGCCCACATCTGATGCTGTCCCACATCGGTGACGAACACCGCATCGGGCAGTGCCTCGGAAGTTTCCCGAATCAGCCTTGCGGGGTGCATCGACGATTCGTATTCTGCAAGATTCTGTGTTTCCTCCGCTTTCAGTTCCGCAATGCGGTTTTTCCATGCGGGGTGATGCTGCTGTTCCAGCCGCGGCAGCAGACGCGTCAGCGTATCCTGCAAATCGCCGCAAAGTCCGAGGTAAGCCTCCACATTTTTGCCGATCTCCGCGGCATCAATGTCAATGTGCAGGATCTTTCTGCCCTTGACAGTGTGTGCTCTGTCCGAAAACCGCACGCCCAGTGCCACGAGCAGGTCTGCCTCCTCCATCGCTGCCGATGCTGCAAATCTGCCGTGCATTCCCTGCATCCCAAGCTTGCGCGGATTGCTGTCGGGAACGGCGGAAAGCCCCATCATGCTGCAGCCCACTGCACCGTCGATTTTTTCAGCAAATGCTTCAAGAAGCGCACCTGCATCGCTTTGCACCACACCGCCCCCGCAGTAAACATACGGACGGTGAATGCCTGACAAAAGCTGTGCCGCCGCGTCAAGCTCCTCATCGGTCGCACGCTGCATCGGCGGGATGGACGCAGGCACAGCAAGTGAATATCCGCAGCGTGCAAGCTGAATATCCTTCGGGATATCCACCAGCACAGGGCCCTTTCTGCCGCTTGCCGCGATCTGAAACGCGCGGCGCAAAGTCGGGGCAAGCATTTCGATGTCCTGCACGAGAAAGCTGTGTTTCGTCACAGGCAGCGAAAGCCCCCATGTATCGACCTCCTGAAAGCCGTCGCGCCCGACAAGGCTGCGCGGCACGTTGCCCGTGATCGCCACGATCGGCACCGAGTCGGCATAGGCGGCGGCAAGCCCCGTGATGAGGTTGGTCGCGCCGGGACCCGAAGTGGCAAGCACCACGCCCACTGTTCCCGAGGCTCTTGCAAATCCGTCGGCGGCATGAACCGCTCCCTGTTCGTGGGCGGTGAGAATGTGACGAATGCTCCTGCATCGCCGCAAAGCATCGTAGATCGGGAGAACCTGTCCCCCGGGATAGCCGAATAATGTGCGCACACCCTGCTCTGCCAACACTTTTGTAACGATTTCTGCACCTGTATATCTCATTGGCGCACCTCCTTGCTGTTTTGCACATATCTGCTTACAGTATAGCATGATTTTTTGTATTCGTCAAGCTGTTTTTGCGCTGTCAAAGTACACAGGACAAAGCCATGGAATTTGTGATTTTATCCAAAGTTTCTCAATCGAAGCCCGATTTCGTTGACATTTTGTGAAGATTATGCTATACTGAAACCAAAGTGATGAACAAAAGCAGAGCCTTTTTGTGCCCGCTCAGTCAATCTTCCGCAACATTGCAGCACATCCTCGCAGCACAGCCAAACGAAGCATTCATCACCTTGCGCAAGCCCAAGTTCATGCAAGGAGGGATTTCGATGAATAAGTGGCTTCGAGAGGATTTTTCGGACATTGATAACCTTGATCGTGCCACGGAATCCTTCATGAAAGACCAGCGAAAAGCTTTGGGTGTTCCCCGTTCGGGCGATACCCTTTCCAAAATCGCAAAAATCGGAAAACGCAGTTCCGTTTTTATTGTGCTGGGTGCCATTCTGGCAACAGCGATCATCGGCGGCATTCAGTTCGGCAATCACAAGGATGACGCAATTCGTCAGCCTGCCGCTGAATCATCCGTTTCCGATACTGCTCCCATAGAGGACAATGACCCCAAAAGCACCAGCAGTTCCGTCACATCCAAAGTTGAGGCGGATGCCAGCCGCAGCAGCACCACCAAATCCACCCCTGCGGCTTCCAAACCATCCACTGTATCCACGGAGAAAACCACAACATCTTCAACAAGCGTGACCACCACAACATCCGCCGCCGAACGCACGACGGCATCTTCCGCATCTGAAAAAACAGAGGAGGAAAGCCGCACAACCACCACACGTACCACACCCGCCACAACATCAAAAACAACGACAAAAGCAACGAACGCCACAACCGGAACAACCACCTCGAAAGCCACGACCACAACCACCAGAACAACGACAAAAGCAACGACTACCACAACCAGAACCACCACAAAAGCTACCACAACGACCACGAAAGTCACAACAACAACAAAGATGACAACCACCACCACAGTGACAACCACAAAAGCTCCTGTGCGCCCGAACGTCGGCTGTGCAGCTGCGTATGTCAAAAACTGTGAACAGGTGGAGGATTACTACGTGACCACTGTCAGCATTCAGCTTTATAACGACAGTTCTGCCGCCGCAAACGGATTCAATTTCGGTATCCGCTGCGGGTTGAACGGCTCCTTCAAGCGCATTTCCGTCATGGGCGGTAACTGTTCGCTGGTCACATTTTCTACCCCGAATGCCAACTTCCGATATAATGGTTCGCTGGGCGGATACGGCTATGCAAACATCACCCTTTCCATCAAATCCACCGCCCCGATCACTTCGGTTTCTTACGTCCCCTAATCCCTCTCATATAGAAAGCAAAATACCGCCGATGAAAATTTTTTCATTGGCGGCATTTTGTTTGTTTCGGGGCTTGATTTCTGCCGAAAAGTCTGCTATAATAGATAGGTATGGATCGTCGGGCATTTGCAGCCCGACACAAGGAGGAACAAATGCAAGATTTTGATGCAAACTGCGGCAGTTCTGCCGCAAAACGCCCCGATGAGTACTTCGGGTGCAATGTGTTCAACGAAGAAACCATGCGCGGCTGCCTGCCCCATAAGGTCTATGAAGCCGTCATGAACACCAAGCGCATGGGTACCCCGCTGCCGAAGGACACCGCAGATGTCGTCGCAAGTGCGATGAAGGACTGGGCGGTTTCCAAGGGCTGCACACACTATACACACTGGTTTCAGCCCATGACAGGTGTCACCGCCGAGAAACATGATGCGTTTCTGACCCCCGCAGGCAGCGGCGTCATCCTCGAATTTTCCGGCAAGGAACTCATCAAGGGCGAACCCGATGCATCCTCGTTCCCGTCCGGCGGCTTGCGTGCCACCTTCGAGGCAAGAGGCTATACCGCATGGGACCCCACCTCCGATGCGTTCATCAAGGACAGAACCCTCTGCATCCCCACCGCATTCTGCGCCTATACAGGCGAGGTGCTGGATAAAAAGACCCCGCTGCTGCGCTCGATGGAAGTCGTCTCCAAGCAGACTGTCAGATTGCTGCGGCTGTTCGGCAACGACAAAGTCCAGCGCGTGACCACCACCGTTGGTCCCGAGCAGGAGTATTTCCTCATCGACAAAAATGCCTATGATCAGCGTGAAGACCTGATCCTCACGGGCAGAACCCTGTTTGGCGCCATGCCTCCCAAGGGCGAGGAAATGGATGACCATTACTTCGGCAACCTGACACAGCGCGTCTCCGATTTCATGCGTGAACTGGATGAGGAACTCTGGAAACTGGGCATCTACGCAAAAACCGAGCATAACGAGGTCGCACCTGCACAGCACGAACTGGCTCCGGTCTATACCACCTCCAACATTGCTGCCGACCACAACCAGCTCACCATGGAACTGATGAAAAAAATCGCACTGAAGCACGGGCTTGTCTGCCTGCTGCACGAAAAACCGTTCAGCGGCATCAGCGGCTCGGGCAAGCACAACAACTGGTCGCTGACCACCGATGACGGTCAAAACCTCCTCGACCCCGGCGACACCCCGCAGGATAATATGCAGTTTCTGCTGGTGCTGTGCGCGATTCTCAAGGGCGTCAAGGAATTTGCCCCCCTGCTTCGTCTGGCATCCGCCTCTGCGGGCAACGATTGTCGTCTGGGCGGCAACGAAGCACCCCCGACAGTCATTTCCGTGTTCATCGGCGATGATCTGGAACGCGTTCTGGAAGCCGTCGAAACAGGCAAACCGCTTGACTGGCACGGCAAAATGTCGTTCAATGTCGGCGTCGATGCCATGCCGCAGTTCCGCAAAGACACCACCGACCGCAACCGTACCTCCCCGATGGCATTCACGGGCAACAAATTTGAATTCCGTATGCTGGGCGCGGCAGATTCCATTTCCTGCTGCAACTTCATGATGAATACCCTGTTCGCCTACGAGATCGACGAATTTGCCACCGAACTCGAAAAAGCCGATGATTTCCGGTCTGCGCTCAAAGATCTGCTCGTGCGCACCATCCGCGAAAACAAGGATATCATCTTCAACGGCAACGGCTACGGTGACGCATGGATCGACGAATGCAAACAGCGCGGTCTGCCCAATTACCCCTCCACCGTCGAGGCGCTGATGCAGTATGACCGCCCCGAATTTGTCGAACTGTTCGAGAAATATAACATTCTCACCCGCGCCGAGATCACCTCGCGTAAGGAGATCCTGCTGGAAAATTACAGCAAAACCGTGTGTATCGAAGCAAAAGCCATGCTCAACATCGCACGCAAAAAGATTCTCCCCGTGTGTATCTCCTATACCAAGCAGCTTTGCGAAGCTGTCGCGGCAAAACGCGATCTGTTCGCAGAACTGCGAATCCGCTCGATCGTGGAGGACACGCTCGTGTCACAGATCAGCGACCTGACCGAAAGCCTCTTTGAAGCCATCAACGATCTGCGCGAACAGATTTCGGAAGCAACAGGCAAAAACGGCAATGTCGAACAGGCACTCGCCTTCCGCAAACTGGTCGTCCCCGCGATGGAACGTCTGCGCACCTCCGCTGATGCACTGGAACTGCTGGTGCCTTCTTCGCAGTGGCCGTTCCCGTCCTATTCGGATATTCTCTATAATATCTGAAGCCCAACCGAATCAATTCCATGTGCTGTCCCCGATCTCCGAGGGCAGCACAGCATTTTCGTGAGGAATCCTCCTATGACGGAACATCAAACACAACTGCTGACACAGCTGCCCGCGCTGCTGCTGCCGTGGTTTCGTGAAAATGCCCGTGTGCTGCCGTGGCGCAGAGACCGCGAACCCTATCATGTGTGGCTCTCCGAGATCATGCTGCAACAGACACGCGTCGAGGCAGTCAAGCCCTATTATCTGCGGTTTTTATCGGAACTTCCGACGATCTATGCCCTCTCAAAGTGTGCAGACGACCGTCTCATGAAGCTGTGGGAGGGGCTGGGCTATTACAGCCGTGCCCGCAATCTGGCAAAAGCAGCAAAATACATCATGAACGAACTGGGCGGCGTTTTTCCGCGTGATTTCAAAAGCATCCGCGCACTTTCGGGCATCGGCGATTACACCGCAGGCGCAATCGCCTCCATTTGCTTCGATCTGCCCGAACCCGCTGTCGATGGTAATGTGCTGCGGGTCGTCACACGCATTTGCGCCGATGACAGCTGCACCGACGAACAAAGCGTCAAAAACCGCATCCGCGATGCCCTCAGGAGCGTTTATGTGCAGACGCCGCAGCGCGGTGATCTGACGCAGGCACTCATGGAACTCGGTGCGGTGATTTGTGTGCCCAACGGCAGCCCCCATTGCGATATCTGCCCATGCCGTGAGATCTGCACCGCACACGCCGAAAACACCGTTGACCAGTTTCCCGTGCGAAAACCGAAAAAATCGCGCCGCATCGAGTATCACACGGTGTTCACGCTGCAATGCGGCGATGAGATCGCGACCGCAAAACGCCCGAGCCGCGGGCTTCTCGCAGGGCTCTGGGAGCTGCCGCACCTCGACGGAAAGCTTTCGCCGCAGGATGCCCTGAAAGCCGCATCGGAATCATGGCACTGCAAACCCAATGAGCTGATATCCGTCACAAACCGCGTCCACATTTTCACACATATCGAATGGCACATGACCTGCGTGTATCTGCAATGCACAGAAAAATCGGAGCAGTTCACATGGGTCAGCAAGGAGACACTTGCCGAGGAAACCGCCCTGCCGACGGCATTCCGCATCTGTCTCCCCGATTTTTCAAACACATCAGAGCACAAGATTTCAGACAGAAAGAAAGGGAAAAATATGAGATGGTTTATACGTCCTGCGGTTGCCGCTGACATTGATGCGCTTGTGGAGATGCGCATTGCACAGCTTCGGGAAGAACACGCCGACGCGACCTGCGACATCCGCGATGCACTTTACGCATATTTTCAGGAGCTTCTGACGACCGGTTCGCAAAGTTATCTGGTGGCAGAGGATGCTGATGCCGTTGTGGGAGCGGCAGGCATCAGCTTTTTCAACAAAGCGCCGTATTATAAGAATCCGACGGGAAAGATCGCGGTGGTGAGCTCGGTATTTGTTGTACCGGAATATCGGCGTCTGGGCATTGCAACGGCACTGATGCAGCGACAGCTTCGCAGAGCGCGGGAATACGGCTGCGGAGAGCTTTACGTGGTGGCATCGGATGCAGGCATCCCGCTGTATGAGAGTTTAGGGTTCACGCCCAACGATCATTTCCGCCGCATCGAGCTATAAGGCACGCAAGAACGCATCGGTCTGCTGCACTGTGCTGAACACCGACGGCGAAAACCGTACCGTTCCTGCCGTCGCCGTCCCCAGTGTCTCGTGCGCAAGCGGCGAACAGTGAATCCCCGCACGCACACAAAATCCCAGATTGGCAAGCCTTTCCGCCGTTTCCGACGGCTCCTCCCCCTCCAGCACAAACGACACCAGCGGCGCATAGCGTCCGACGGCACTGCGCAGCACTTTTACCCCTCGCCGTGCCGCCAAACCTGTCATCAACCGATCGCAAATCGCAGCCTCATGCTGAAAAATAGACGCTGTTCCGCGATTTTCCACAAACCGCATCCCTGCATCCAGCCCTGCGATGGCAGGCACCGCCACTGTGCCCGCTTCCAATGCATCCGGCAGAAAATCAGGCATCTGCGCCGACTTGGACTGCGACCCCGTACCGCCCTGCATCAGAGGCATGAGTTGACAAGTGCCGTCCGAAATCAGCATCCCGCTGCCTGTGATGCCGTAAAGCCCCTTGTGCCCCGCCGTACACAAAATCGTGATACCATCGGAAAGCCGCACAGGAAGGATCCCGCACCCCTGCGCACCGTCAGCGATCAGCGCGATGCCCGCATCACGGCAGAGCTGCCCCAGTTCCAGATACGGCAGGATCTGCCCCGTGACATTGCTGACCAGCGTGCAGATCACAGCGCGGGTGTTCGGGCGAAAAAGACGGCGAAAATTTGCAAGCGTCTGCGCATCATCGGGGCTGATCTGCGCGATGCTGTAAGTGATGATGCCTGCCTTCGCCATCGTGACGACGGGCCGCCACACCGAATTATGCTCCATCGAACTGATGACAACATGATCGCCCTCATGCAGCAGCCCCCAGATCGCAAGATTCAAAGCGTGCGTACAATTCTGCGTAAACACGACATTTTCAGGTTCTGCGCCGAACATTTTCGCAGCCGTTTCCCGTGCATGATAGACAGTCTCCCCTGCCGCCCGTGCCAATGGGTGTCCGCCGCGGCCCGGGTTGCCGCCTGCCTTGACGATTGCCCGCGCAGCCGCTGCACGAACGCTCTGCGGCTTGGGATAAGTGGTGGCAGCGTTGTCAAAGTAAATCGGCGCAGATACATAGTTTTTCGGCATATGCCGTCACTCCTTTCGTGCGTCAGCCGCCCTGATGATAGGGGATGCGGTTGGCTTGCAGCAGCGAAAAGATTGGTGCGGCATCGCCCATGACGAAGAATTTTGCGGTGCAGCCCTGTGATGTCGTGGTGCGCACCACGCGAAACCGAATGCGGCTGCGTTGAAGAAGCCGCCGTGTTTTTTCTGCATATGTCTCGGAATTGACTGTGAAAACCGTCTCCATGACATTCTCCTTTCTGCTGCCTTTCGTGATAGAAAGGCTGATATAGTCTATGCAGAATCGACACAGATTGACACCGCAGCCCACAAAAAACAAAAAGCTCCGACGCAGCGCAATGCGTCGGAGCTTTTGCTTCATTTGAATCAGAACATACAGATTACCATAGATACTGCCGAAGCGACAGCACAGAAACCCCAAATCCACGCAGAAGCGTAGATTTTGTGTTCTTTTTCTTTCATTCAATTAACCTCCACTCTGTAAACACAATAATCTTCCCTGATATGTAATGCTTTTGCGGAATGCTGTTTTTTTCTATGGTCGTATTATAACACAAACTAGCAAAAACGTCAAGATATCCCCCCCTGATTCTACGCTTTTGACATATTAAAAATGCGGCTTCTTTATTCTCATTGTTCAAAATGTAACATTTTGTTTGGTGAAAATCACAGTTTTAACTTGATTTTCAAACAAAAAGCGTTTCCAAAACCGTCATTCTGCTAATTATGCAATTAGGCTTTCTTTTTGACATATCCGCAAGATGTATCTTTCGGCAGCAAGATAATGTAAAATAATTCTCATTTTGATTGGGAATAACTTACAAATTCGCTCTTGACATTTATTGCAAAGTGTCGTATAATGTTTATTTGGAAACTGTTTGACTGTCAACAATCAGGAGGTGAACAGAATGCAGGAGAAGATCATCGTGACCAAAATGCTTTGTATGCTGACCAACGCCATCCGCAAATGCTATTTCAAATCGCCGATCAAGCAGGAGGTGGAAAACGTCAGCGGCACGCACGGTTGGATCATCGCGTATCTCTCTGACCACACGGAGGAAAATATCTATCAGCGTGATCTGGAGCGCGAATTCGGCATCGGACGCTCAACAACCTCGAAAATGCTCGCAAAAATGGAGGATGCGGGGCTTGTCAGACGCGAAAGAGTGTTCATGGATGACCGACTGAAAAAAATCGTCCTGACGGACAAATCGAAAGAACTTGCTTTCAAGATCCGCATGGATAACCTCAAAACCGAGCAAAAAATCCTTGACGGTTTCTCGGAGGATGAAGTCGAGCGGCTTGAGGGCTATTTGCAGAGAATGCTTCAAAATCTAGCAACCTGAACTGGAGGTATCTTCCCTTATGATTCGTACATTATTCAAATGTGTGCGGGAATACAAAAAAGCCACATTCCTCACGATATTGTTCATCGTGCTGGAAGCGGTGATCGAAACGATCATTCCGTTTGTAACAGCAAATCTCGTCAACAGCGTCAAGCGCGGCACAGACATTGCATCCATTCTGAGCGTGGGGCTGATTCTGGTGCTGATGGCAGTCGCATCGCTGTGCTGCGGCGCGGCAGCGGGTGTGACCAGTGCGAAGGCATCGGCGGGCTTTGCAAAAAATGTGCGCCGCGATGTCTTTTCCAAAGTGCAGACATTCGCATTCCAGAACATCGACAAATTTTCCACGGCATCGCTTGTGACACGTCTCACCACCGATGTCAACAACGTGCAGATGGCATTCATGATGCTGATCCGAATTGCAGTGCGTGCGCCGCTGATGCTCATTTTTGCCTTCACGATGGCATTTATCATGGGCGGCAAACTTGCCACCACATTCGTGATCGTCATTCCGTTCATGACAGCAGGTCTGCTGACCGTCGCACATTTTGCGATGCCCGCATTCCGCAGCGTGTTCAAGAAATATGACCGCCTGAACGAATCCATCGAAGAAAATGTGCGCGGAATGCGTGTCGTCAAGGGCTTTTCGCGTGAAGAATACGAAAAGAAGAAGTTCGGCACCGCCGCAGAAAGCATCTGCAAAGATTTCACCAAGGCAGAGCGCATTGTCGCCTGCAACGGTCCGATCATGCAGCTTTGCGTGTATTTCAACATGGTGTTCATCCTGACGATCGGTTCCAAGCTGGTCATTTCCAACATGGGTCAGACCATCGACGTCGGACAGATCTCTGCAATGCTGACATACGGTATGCAGATCCTCATGCAGCTGATGATGCTTTCCATGATCTACGTGATGCTGACCATGTCCGCGGAATCCATTCGCCGCCTGTGCGAAGTGCTGGATGAAAAGCCTGCCATTTCCAATCCTGAAAATGCCGTCATGGCAGTGGAAAACGGCTCCGTGGATTTCACCGACGTCAGCTTCAAATATTCAGAGGCTGCGAAGAATTACGCGCTCTGCGACATTGACCTGCACATCGAATCGGGCATGACAGTGGGTATCATCGGCGGCACGGGTTCGAGCAAAACCACGCTCGTGCAGCTCATTGCAAGACTCTACGACACCTCGGTGGGTACGGTCAAAGTGGGCGGCGTCGATGTCCGTGATTACGATTTGCAGACGCTCCGTGACAGCGTTGCGATGGTGCTGCAAAAGAACGTCCTGTTCTCGGGCACGATCAAAGAAAACCTGCGCTGGGGCAATCCGCAGGCAACCGACGAAGAACTTGTGGAAGCCTGCAAGCTTTCGCAGGCAGATGATTTTGTCATGTCGTTCCCTGAGGGATATGACACCATGATCGAGCAGGGCGGCACCAACGTTTCGGGCGGACAAAAACAGCGTCTGTGCATTGCGCGTGCGCTGCTCAAAAAGCCCAAGATCCTCATTCTTGACGACTCCACCAGTGCCGTTGACACCAAAACCGATGCCCTGATCCGTGCAGGCTTCAAAAAATTCATTCCTGAAACGACGAAAATCATCATTGCACAGCGCATCGCATCGGTGCAGGATTCGGACCTGATTCTGGTCATGGACAACGGCAGGATCTCAGCAATGGGCAAACACGATGATTTGCTAAAGTCAAGTGAAATTTACCGCGAAGTATTCGAGCAGCAGACCACGGGAGGTGATGACGATGCCGCATAATATGAAGGGCGGTGCGCCGCGCAAACCGCTGGATGCGTTCAAGACGCTGAAACGCATCGTCAAAATGCTGTATCAGTTCTATCCTGTGCTCGTGCCTGTCACCGTATTCTGTATCCTGTTTTCGGCAGCGGCATCCTCGGTGCCTGCGCTGTTTGTGCAAAAGGTCACAGCGGATATCGAAACATTCATGACAACGGGCGACTGGGATACCGCCAAAACCGTTATTCTGCCCAAGATCACCATACTGGTGGTTCTCTACATCCTTTCGATCATTTCCCTGACCATTTATCAGCAGCTCATGGCGTATATGACACAGGGATTCCTCAACAAAATGCGCTGCACCATGTTCGATGGGATGCAGGATCTGCCGATCTCCTATTTCGACACGCACAAACACGGCGACATCATGAGCTATTACACCAATGACATCGACACGCTGCGCCAACTGGTTTCGCAGTCGCTGCCGCAGCTGATCCAGTCTTGTGCGATCGTGCTGTTTGTCTTTTCGATCATGCTCTATTTCAGTGTGTGGCTGACGCTCGTCGTGATGGTCGGCGTGGTGTTCATGCTGCTGGTCTCGGGCAAGATCGGCGGCGGCTCCGCGAAATATTTTATGCGGCAGCAGCAGTCCGTCGGCAGACAGGAAGGCTTTGTGCAGGAAATGATGAACGGACA
>JAZLJA010000063.1:0-10339 GCA_045617625.1 Oscillospiraceae bacterium
CATGGCTACGATCCGACTTATAAGGGCAAGGTCGTCAAGGAGGCAGGGCCTTCGGTGCCTGTGGAGATCACAGGTCTGGCGGAAGTGCCGAGTGCCGGCGATATCTTCAATGCCGTTGAGGATGAACGCCTTGCAAGAGAACTCGTTGAGCAGAGAAAACATGAAGCAAAAGAGGAACAGTTCCGCAGCTATCATAAGGTCACGCTCGACAACCTGTTCTCGCAGATCGCAGAGGGCGAAATGAAAGAGCTGGCACTGATCGTCAAGGCAGACGTGCAGGGCTCTGTGGAAGCTGTCACACAGTCTTTGGAGCGGCTTTCCAACGACGAAGTGCGTGTCAAGGTCATTCACGGCGCGGTCGGCGCGATCTCGGAAAGCGACGTCATGCTGGCAACCGCTTCCAATGCGATCATCGTCGGCTTCAACGTGCGCCCGATGCCCGTTGCTGCCGATACCGCTGCCCGCGACGGCGTGGATATCCGCCTCTACCGTATCATTTATGATGCGATCGAGGAGATCACAACCGCTATGAAGGGTATGCTGGCTCCGAAATTCCGCGAAGTCGAACACGCCCGCATCGAGGTGCGTCAGGTCTGGCATATCAGCGGCAAAACCGCTGCCGGCTGCTACGTGCTCAGCGGCAAGGTCACGAGAAACGACCAGATCCGTGTGGTGCGTGACGGCATCATTATCGCCGATGATAAGATCGACTCTCTCCGCCGCTTCAAGGACGATGTCAAGGAAGGGGCAAGCGGCTATGAGTGCGGCGTTTCGCTCGAAAAATATGCCGACATCAAGGAGGGCGACATCTTCGAGGCTTACACCGTCGAGGAGTACCGCGAGGAATAAAATATATATGATATTTGCAGGGGAGGAAACCCTGCGCGAAAAGGAACGGAGGTATATCTGTGGAACATCAGAGAATGAGCATTGCTGACATGATCCAGTACTGTAACGAGGCACTTGCCTGGGAAGAACTTGGCCCGATCGACCTGATGTTTTTTGATACTGTCAAGCGCATCGTGACAGGTGAAATCGACGTAAACGAAGAAGAACAGGAAGAAATCTTCGATGAAGAAGGATTCTTCAACGAGACTGAGACCACCGGCGATTACTATAACCCCGACCCCGACAGCACCATCACGGTCTGAACGGGAAGGGGTGCGGAATTGCCGCAGAAAGGAGCACGGATATGGCAAGCTTTAAGATTGGCCGCGTGCAGGAGGATATCCTGCGCGAGTTGACTGCCATCCTGCCGACTTTGAAAGACCCCCGCATTGCCCCGATGCTGTCCATCGTCCGCGCCGAACTTTCCGGCGATATGGGACACTGCAAGATCTATGTTTCCAGCATGAACGGCATCGAGGAGGCGAAAACCTCCTGCGCAGGACTGCGTTCTGCTTCGGGTTATATCCGCAGAGAACTGTTTTCCCGTCTGGGACTGCGAAAATCCCCCGAGCTGCACTTCATCGCCGATGACTCCATCGCCTATGCGGCGGACATCAGCGAGAAACTCAACGGTCTGGGGCTTCACGGCGGTACGCCCGCCGACCTTGCCCGCGCAGCTGAAGATGCTGCTGCGGATGCAGACGATTTTGACGATCTGTTCTGATAATATACCCCACAAACGATGTTTCAGCGAATCGGCGGCGAGGAGTGGAGATGCTGTCGGTTCGGTTCTCGGACTTGAAAGGAGATGGATGATGAATACGCTGAATGCCAAAGATACACTCACACGTTTAAAATCTCTGGAAGATGTCTATATCCTGATTCACCGTTCTCCCGACGGAGACTGCATCGGCGGCGGCTATGGGCTGCATCTGCTGCTGCGTTCGTTCGGCATACGCTCCCGTGTCTGCTGTGCGGATGAAATTCCCGAAACTTATCACTTTCTCACAGAGGATATTGCGTTTGAGTCGTTTGAACCCAAACAGTTTGTCGCGGTGGATGTGGCAGACAGGGGACTGCTCGGCGGTCTGAACGATTTGTATCCGGATTGTGAGGTGGTGCTTTCCATCGACCACCATATCTCCAATACCGAATATGCACTGGAAAGCTTCTGGAATCCCGACGCCTCGGCGGCTTGTGAGGTGATCTTCTCCCTGCTGCACGAAAACCATATCCCGCTGACCGAACAGCTTGCCCGCTGTCTTTATGTCGGCATCGCAACGGATACGGGATGCTTCAAGTTCAGCAATGCAGGGGCGGAAACCTTTGCGGCAATCGCCGAGATCAAGCGGCAGTATCCGAATCTGCCCTATGCCCGCATGAACCGTGAACTGTTCGATCTGAAATCCACCGGCAGAATCCGTATGGAATCGCAGTTGATGCAGTCGGTGCAGCTTTCAGATGACGGCATGGTGGCACTGCTCTATGTGCCCTATACCTGGATGCAGAAATTCTCCGTGACCAGCGAGGAAATGGACGGAATGCCGAATCTGCCGATGTCGATTCGCGGCGTGGAGATCGGGATTCTCGTCAAGCAGCAGGAGGACGGCAGCTATCGCGTTTCCATGCGCGGCGGCGAACAGGCTGATGTGTCGGCGGTTTGCAGAGAATTCGGCGGCGGCGGACATATCAAAGCAGGCGGCTGCTCTCTGGAGGCATCGGTGCCTGCTGAGGAAGCTTGTAAGGCACTGATCGCGGCGGCGGAAAAGTCGCTTGAAAAATGCTGAACGGTGTTCTCGGAATGCACAAGCCGCAGGGCTTCACATCGTTTGATGTGATCGGCAAACTGCGCGGAATCCTGCACATCAGGCGGCTGGGCCATACGGGGACGCTTGACCCGATGGCAACGGGTGTTCTGCCCATTCTTGTGGGAAGTGCGGCGAAGGCTTGTGACATTCTCCCGAATGAAACAAAAACTTACGTGGCGGGCTTTGCATTCGGCAAAGTGACGGATACACAGGACGCTACGGGCAAACTGCTCGAAACACATGAATTTCATGTGCCGAAAGAGAAACTTCTGGCTGTGCTGCCGCAGTTTCAGGGCGATATCCTTCAGGTGCCGCCGATGTTTTCTGCGGTGCAGATCGACGGGAAACGGCTCTATGATCTGGCTCGCGAGGGCAGGGTCATCGAACGCCCTGCAAGACCTGTCACGGTGTTTTCCATGCATCTGCTGGATTTTGACGAAACAAACGGGACAGGCTCGATGGAGATCGTGTGCGGCAAGGGCACTTATGTCCGCACGCTGCTGCACGATATCGGGCAGGTGCTCGGCTGCGGATGTATCATGACATCACTGATTCGCACGGCTGCCTGCGGGCTGACGCTCGCACAGTGCCATGACTTCACTGAAATCGAGAAAGCCATGCAAAACGACTCCATAGATTCTTTGCTGATCCCCACGGAGCAGCTGTTTGTCGATTTGCCCGCATTGCACCTCAATGCGGCACAGACAAGGATGTACCGAAACGGTGTGAAGCTTGATCTGCAGCGGGTCAACCATATTTCGCAGGACGCGGCGCGGTATCGTGTGTACGGCGCGGAAGGGGAATTCATCGGGCTTTCCGAGGCGGATTTCACCGAGGGCGTACTGCGGGTATTCAAGAATTTTGAGAGGTGAGCATTCCCATGACGGTGAATGCAGCAGCACTCGGATTGTTTGACGGTGTGCATCTGGGACACCGCAGCGTGCTGGCAAGGGCGAATGCGCTGGGCATCTGCCATGCCGTGACCTTTGCGGCGGAGACAATTCCTCAGAAACAGGGACACACGGTCAGATATCTCTATGGGACTGCACAAAAGACGAATCTGCTGAAAAAATGCGGCGCGGCTTCGGTGCTCGCTCCCGATTTTTCAGAGCTCTGCCGGATGGACGGATTTTCGTTTTGCAGGGAGATCCTGCAAGGGCAGCTTCATGCGGATGTTGTCGTGTGCGGCGCGGATTATCGGTTTGGAAACGGGGCTTCCTGCTCCGCCGATGACCTGCGGCATTTCGGCGAAATGCTCGGATTTACTGTTGAGATCGTGCCGCAAATTTGCGATGAAACAGGAACGGCGATCTCATCAAGCAGGATTCGCGGACTTCTCGAGGCAGGCAGCATCACGGCGGCAAACAGGCTGCTTGGCGATGATTACTGCATCGAATCCTCCGTGGTGACAGGCAGACAGCTTGGCAGAACGATGGGATTCCCCACGGCAAATCAGGCGATGAAAAACGGACAGTGTGTTCCGAAATTCGGCGTGTATGCGTCGTTTGCCGATTTGCACGGCGCGGTTTATCCTTCCATCACAAACATCGGACTGCGCCCGACCGTGGAACGCAGCGGCGATGTCGAACCCGTTGCGGAAACGCATTTGCTCGGATTTTCAGGCGAGCTGACAGGCGTGCCCCTGCGGGTGTCGCTTTGTGCGTTTTTGCGCACGGAACACCGATTTGACAGCCTTGCGGCACTGACCGCGCAGATCAGAAAGGATACCGCGCAGCGCAAAGCCTTGCTCTCATACGAGATTTGAATAGTTTTCGTATCGCTGACACGAAGCTGTCACATCCGATATGTAAAATAAATTTATTCAGTGACTGTCAGGCAGTCACAACGATTGGAAAGGAATGAATGCAATGATTGAAGTGCGGAATTTAACGAAGCACTACGGTGAGCATCATGCCGTCAATGACATCAGCTTTACCGTTGAGGACGGCGAGATCCTCGGATTTCTGGGCCCGAACGGCGCAGGTAAATCCACCACAATGAATATGCTGACGGGCTATATCTCCTCAACCTCGGGACAGGCGCTGATCAACGGCGTCGATATTCTGGAGAACCCCATCAAGGCAAAATCCTTTATCGGCTATCTGCCTGAGATCCCGCCCCTGTATGTCGATATGACCGTCAAGGGCTATCTCAACTATATTTATGACCTCAAAAAGTGCAAGCTGCCCCGCAAGGCGCATCTCAACGAGGTGATGACGCTGTGCAAGATCGACGACCGTCAGGACCGCATCATCAAAAACCTCTCCAAAGGTTATAAGCAGCGTGTTGGTCTGGCACAGGCACTGGTGGGCAATCCTCCTGTGCTGATCCTCGATGAACCAACAGTCGGCCTTGACCCCAAACAGATCCTTGAGATCCGCACACTCATCAAGAAACTCGGCAGAAATCACACCGTCATTCTTTCGTCTCACATTCTGAGCGAGATTCAGGCAGTTTGCGACCGCATCATCATCATCAACCACGGTCAGATCGCTGCCCACGACACCACCGATAATCTTTCCAAGAATGTTTCGACGGATCACCGCATCATCGCCCGCATCGCAGGCCCCCGCGAGGAGATCGTCAAGGCTCTGCGCAACATCGACGGCATCAAATACTGCCGCGCCGACATGGAGCGCGAAAAGGGCGTGTTTGAATACGAACTGGAAGCCAAGGCAGGACAGGATATCCGCTATGACCTGTTCCGTATTGTCAGCGAACATAACTGGCCGCTGCTTTCTCTGAAATCCGCAGAACTGACCCTCGAAGATGTGTTCCTGAAGATCACACAGGGCGAGGGCATTGTCATCGAAAATCCGCAGGATAAGGCGGATGCCGCAGAAGCTTCGGCGGCAACAACGGATAAGGAGGAAAATGAATAATGGGTGCCATATACAGACGCGAGATCGGTGCGTTTTTCACATCGAGCATCGCATACAGCTTCCTTGCGGTATTCTGGATGTTTTCAGGATACTTCTTCTATGCTTCCTGCCTGATGCCGAGCATTTCGGATATGGCGGGTATGTTCCAGAGCCTGTTCCTGATCTGCGTGATCCTCACCCCTGTTCTGACCATGCGTTTGTTCTCTGAGGAGAAAAAGCAGAAAACCGAACAGGGACTTCTCACCGCGCCCGTCAGTCTGGGCGAGATCGTGTTCGGCAAGTATTTTGCCGCTGTCACCCTCTATACCATCGGACTTTGCGTCACACTCCTCTATGCGCTGATCCTGAGTGCTTTCGGCACCGTGGAATGGGGCATTGTATTTTCCAATTTCCTTGCACTGCTGCTGCTCGGTATGTCGTTCATTGCGGTGGGCGTGTTCGTCTCCGCACTGACGGAAAACCAGATCGCTGCATTCATCCTCACCCTGATCTCTCTCATGGCACTGTTTTTGCTGGATGCCATCCGCAGCTATGTCACTGTGGACTGGATCTCTGATCTGCTGGGCGCACTTTCGTTCTATACCAAGTATTATGCCATCACCTGCGGTCTGTTCAATGTCTCGACCGTGGTATTCTATCTCAGCGTCGCTGTGATTTTCAACTATCTGACCATCCGCGTGTTTGAACGCAGACGCTGGAGTTAAGGAGGGACATCGGATATGAGCAAGAATGATGAAAAGAATCTGACCCCGCAGCCCGATGAGGAAACCGCAGAGGTCATCGACGAGACCGCAGAGGTGCTCGAAGAAGCTGCTGCCGGAATCATCGCGGCGGATGTGGAAAACCCTGCTGAAGATGCAAAAGCTGATAAAAAGCAGAAGCGGATGCGCACGCCGGAAGAAGAAAAGGAACGTGCGCTCAACAAGGTCAAGCGCAGAAAGAAATTCAAGTACGGCGCACTGGCAGCAATCATCACTGTGGTGGTGATCGCCGTGATCGTTCTCATCAACATCATCTGCGGCGTGCTCGATGACCGCTTCAACTGGAATATCGACCTCACTTCCAGCGGACTTTATGAGATCTCCGACGAGACTGTGGGATATCTCAATCAACTGAATTCCGATATCGACATGGTTGTGATGGCAGAGGAGAAGTACTTCCTTGAAAACACCAAGCTGAAGGTGGTCGCTGAGACGCTCAACCGCTTCAAGGCGGAATCAAACGGCAAGATCAAGGTGCAGTATGTTGACCTGACCAAGAATCCTGACGTTGTCAAGAAGTACACCGAAAACTATAACGGCGAATTCACACAGGGCGACGTCGTGGTCGCAAGCGGCGATTTGCAGCGCGTGGTGCCGTTCAATGAGATCATCCGCACCAATCAGTCGATCGACTATACCACGTATCAGTATGTGTATGATTATACTTTTGTCGGTGAGAAATCGCTGCTTTCCGCGATCATGGGCGTCACTGACCTGAACCCTGTCTCCGTGGCTGTGATCGACAAGGCGAACGGCGAGCAGATCAGCTATCAGTACGAAGTATACAGTGTGCAGCGTATCAACGAACTGCTCGAAAAGAACAACTATCAGATCACCGAACTGGACATCGCCACCGATGAACTGAGCCCCGCAGCTTACGATATGGCTGTGCTTTGTGCGCCGTATAACGATCTGACCGAGGCACAGATCGACAAGCTCAACAAATTCCTCAACAACGACGGCAAGTACGGCAAACAGCTTGTTTACTTCGCAAGCGTCTATCAGACCGAAACACCCAAGCTGGACGACTTCCTTGCGACATGGGGCCTTGCCGTGAGCGACAACATCGCTTACGAGGGCGATGCTTCCAAGGCGCAGTATGTCAACCTTGCACTCGGCATGATGCAGCAGATCCCGATCGCAACTGTGGCGGCTGATGAAAAGTATAACACCGCAGCAATGGGCAGCAAGCTTCCGGTCATCGCTCCGCTGTGCCGCCCGATCGAACGTCTCTATGAGATGAACTCCGGCAGAACCACCGTGCCGCTGCTGCAATCTTCCGATACCGCATTCCTTTATCCGATCGGCGCAGATGCGGACAGCTTTGATCAGGCATCTGCGAAAACAGGCACCTTTGACCTCGCCGTTTACGGCACACAGAACTTCCTCATCGACAATGTGGAAGTCACCAGTACCGTTGTGGCGTTCGGTTCGATGTGGATGCTCGATTACTATGTCGCAAGCTCCTCCTCGTATTACAACGCAGACTATTTTGTCACGCTGATGAATGGTCTGGCAGGCAAGGAGAATATGATCACGATTGCTGAGAAATCGCTGAACGATACGACCATCACCGTCACCGACGGTCAGGTCAGCACAGTCCGTACAGTTGTGATCTTCGTGCTGCCGCTGGCAGTCGCACTGCTTGGCGCGTTTATCGTGATAAGGAGAAGAAACGGATGAACAGAACAGTCAAAGGCATCATCGCGGGCTGCGGCGCGCTGGTGGTGCTGGGCGGCGGGCTTGCCGTTCTGGAACTCACAAAACCCACAGGCACAGAGGAATCCTCTGCGCCTGCGGATAACTGTGTGGAGCTTTGGGATGTGGAAAGCGATGATATCAGCAAAATCATCGTCAAGCATCCCGATGGCGAAACTTATACCGTCAACCGTAAAATGGAACAGGTCGAGGATACGGATATGGACGGCAACACCTATATGAAGGATGTTGCAAACTATTATCTCGAAGGCTATGAGAAGCTCCCGATGAATACCATCACGATCCGTACCCTTGCCACCCGAAACGCTTATCTTTCCACAAGCGATACCGTGCAGACCGATACGCCCGAAAGTGATCTGGCAAAGTACGGGCTCGACAAGCCGATCGAAGTCACCATGAAGGTGGACGGCTCTGACGATATTTGCTTTTTGCTCGGAAACAATGCACCCAACGGTTCGCAAACGTATTTCTGCACGGCAGACGATAAGAAAACCGTGTATGTCGTGGCACTGAACAACGCGGAGCCTTATCAGTATGATATGCTGTTCTATCTCGGCACGCAGCTGACAGAAGAACAGGCTGATGACGATGAGCGTATCGTGGAACAGGTGCGCGTGGAACGGAAAGATTTGGATTACGATTTCGTGTTCAAGTATGATGATGCCTATCATCTGACCGCAACGGGCGGTTCTTCGGCGGTTCACATCATGGAAGAACCCGTGCGCTGCCTGCTCAATGCGGAAAAATCCGCCGATGCGACACACGGGATGTTCGGTCTGACTGCCGTTGAGGTGCTGACACCGTTCCCCACTGAGGAGGATATGGCGAAAGCCGGACTTGATGATCCGTTTGTCCGCGTGACAATGAATCTTGACGACGGGACCGAAGCCGTGTTCCGTATGGGCAATACCTATGAGGCACAGCTGGACGGCGGTCTGACCGAAACACGCTACTATGCATATTATGACGGCATCGAATGCATCTATGGTTTTTCACCCAACGGCGTCATCTATGACGACATGAAGCCCGAGGATCTGACCTCGAAAATGATCGTTGAGACCTATGTCTGGGATATCGGCAGACTGACTTATACCGCCGGCGATCTGACGCTCGATTTCAAGGGCAGCGGTTCCTCTGACGATGATTATGTCGTCACCCTCAACGGCGAGACAACCGAAACCGAGCGGTTCCGTGTGCTGTACACCTATCTGCTGAAGGCGGCTGCCGAGGATCTGGTGCTGGAGGATGTTACTCCCCCCGCTCAGCCGATGGCAGCGGTGCGTCTGGAACGTCAGGACGGCAAACGAACCTATGATTTCAAGTTCTATGATGCAGGCGGCATGAAAGCATATATTGCCGTCGATGATGAAATCGTCTTCAAATGCCGTAAGAGTTATGTGGAGACACTCATTACGAATATGAAGATGTATGACGAAACCGACAAGGACTTTATCATGACATGGTAAGTCCCGAAAATCAGAAAAGGGGCGAATGATATGAGCGAACAAATCATGACCTATAAATCCCGACCCGTGGTGCGCTGCGGCAAGACCATTTATTACGGCAGCATGGCAAGCCCGTTTGTCGTGATGATGAATGTCCTCAAAGAGGAAACGCAGAACGATGTTCCGACTGCAACTGCAATCAAGTGCTATCTGATGAAAACAGATAAGAGCCTCAATCCGATGCAGGCAATCACCCAGCAGAGCGAGAAAAATTCGCTTTATGATGCACTGGAACTCGCAGCAGCATGGCTCAACCGCGAAAAGTGCTGAGATACATCCCTTTGAATCTTATGTGAAACCACAAAAAGACCGTCCTGTATTGCGCAGGACGGTCTTTTCAGTTTGGGGAGATAGTATGTGGGAACCCCTTAATAGGGTTCCCACACCCTCCTGATTATTTTGGACGATGGAGTGTTTCGCGCTCTGCGGAGCGCGACTTAGGGCTCTGCCCTAAGAACCTGCAAGCTTTTGAAAAAGCTTGACCAAAACTTTCGATATAGACGCCGTATATAATAGGATTCCAAAGGGTCAGTGACCCTTTTTGGCAGGGTTTGGGGACGGAGCCCCCATTACATTCGCCGCAGGCTCAACTGCTTTGAAATTCGATTCCGCTCTGTGCCTTACAGCTAGGGCGGTGGGAACCCCTTAATAGGGTTCCCACACCCTCCTGATTATTTGGGACGATGGAGTGTTTCGCGCTCTGCGGAGCACGACTTAGGGCTCTGCCCTAAGAACCCGCAAGCTTTTGAAAAAGCTTGACCAAAACTTTCGATATA